>JAAEMK010000689.1 GCA_024225635.1 Desulfobacteraceae bacterium
ATACGCCCACACTGATGAAACAGCTGAGTGAGGCAGGCAAAGGCAACCTTCATCGAGTCCTCTTTATAGGCAAAGGGAGACCAAACATCGACATTGATCGATTCTATAAAAAGATAGAGATTTTAGAAGAGGACGCTGCCCCAGTGAGGCAAACCCAATGGGGACACTTCGAGGAGACGCCAACGCCCCCTCCCGCGGACACGAAACTCAGCGCGAAAGAATACGAGGTTATGGCAAGCATAGGAGAACTCAAGATCCGGGAACAAGCGTTCTTCAGGGAATGGAGGCCAACGATCATTGGCGAAAAAAGGAAAAGGGCGCCACTATCGCAGACAAGTGGCCCTTCTCCCAAAATACCCCGACTAAGTGACGTCATCACTGCGAGTCAAAGCTCCCAAGGTAAGCAGGAAGGCGGAGACCTATGGGGATTACCCGAACAAATCCCACACAGATTCGCGAACATAAATACTGGAGAGGCAACGAAGAGCAAGTGGGTAGGGTGGGAAAGTCGATCGCGGGGGAATAGTTCTTTGGCCGACGTCTCGGCCACACACCCAGTTTCAAGCGCGGCAGTGGGAAGTCACACTGACTGCAAAGCATGCCACAGATATTTATCCCTTTATTTCGGCTGTTATGATATCACTCTCCCTGACTTAGCCCCGCTTGGACGAATGGCATACAGAATTTGTTTTTGTTTTACAGCACACCCTGCAATTCACCCGTCAGCGGTGAGGAATCTTATGGAAGAAACGGTCCGTTCTCGCCTCCGAACCCGATCCCCCACACAACCTGCCAATCCCCCGCTCCCTGTCGCACCCCCCCAACCATGCCGGTTCCACGGACACGGGGCACCCAGGCTACACAAGAGCAGCCCAAAGCAGCTACGGACTACAAAGACAGAGATGCGAGCACGCCTCAAAGCAGCGCGAGCCCTTCTCACATCTGTCTCTGGATCACCAATAGCGGCAATCCTAGGTCTGAGAAAAATACAATCTCTCAACAAACTCCCCCCCAACTCTACATATAACACCAATCTACAGGCGCCCGCCAACCCACTCAAATTCACACCTGACCCACCAATCCAATTCCTAAATCCGGCGGACAAGCTGCAAAAGAAACTTGAAAGCACGACGGAGCCGTGGAAAACTCTGCGATTTCAACTCTGGAATGCCAACGGCGGATGGACTGACAAACTCCACACTCGCCCCAAACTCACCCAAAGCCTCGCCAAAACACAAACGGACATCTTCTTCGTACTCGACACTCGCGAAGAGAATTCCCCCGACATCCAAGGCATGCGCAAGGTCCAAATTCCACCATGGCTACTCAATGCAGGAGGCATCTGCTTGTATTACAGCAAGAGCTTAGTTGGAAAAATCACCGTCATCCCTGACAAAACCAACTTCTCCATTCGCGTTCTTTTCCATCGCAGCAAATTACAAGTTACAGGTACGTACATCCCACCAACGGGCAGTCGGATATGGAAAACGGCGAGGGACAACCGCAAAACCACCATTGCACAGATTTTAGGCGAAGCCCTCACCACCCACCATGCGGGATGGAGAGCAGTGGTTGCAGGGGATCTCAACTCCAAGTACAATGCATCTGAGAAATCGAAGTGCGTCTTGCATACCTTCCTGGACAACATGCCCCTGCAGAAACTCCCACTCC
>JAAEMK010000690.1 GCA_024225635.1 Desulfobacteraceae bacterium
GCCTATTTCGAGAACCTGTGAAGTTGATGTTCCATAAAGATATTTATGTGTAATACAGCGCGGCGCCATGTTATATATACAGGGTGGCGCACAATTGTATGTACAATAAAGAATCGTCATTTCTCGAGAACCACTCAAGTGTTTTGAGTGAGGTTGGTTTTAAATTAAAGGCAAGACTAAAGTACAGCTCAAAACGATTGAGACTGGGTGTTTTTTGGAAATAACTTTTGATACAGGCATCGTAGACCCATAAATGTAAGTATCAAAATGATCAGGGGGTCAAGCCCGATGCTAATCAAAAAAAAATTTTTTTTGATAATATTGAAAAAAAATTAAAATTTTAATTAATTAGCTAATTAAAAAAATCGACTTTTTTCAGAAGGCTTAAATCAAAAATCCCGTTCCATGAGTGTATTCCTTAGGTCCCGGCGACCCGAATGATATAAATATGTCCGGGTATCGGATCGCCGGTTAAAGTTTTATGGTCGAAAAACCAACGTCGATTTTCGCCAAAAACGTCAAAAACCGCAAAAAGTGCCAGTGGGGGGGTCGGAAACTTTTTTGGTGCATCGGAGCGCGTTCCCTCTCTCGCGGCACAACTAACTTTGGGTCAAAAAGACGATTGGCGTTGGAATTTTTGAGCTGCGATTCGCCGTTCTCGAGATATCGGGGTCCGAATCCGAATTCGGGGTTCGCCGAATCGCCGATTCGACCCGATCGGAGGCCGAATTCGGCAAAGTTGCTGAACAAAAGTTGTTCAGAATGGTAAGCTCTACCAATCCCGCACAGTTTCCGGCTCGCACGGCTAC
>JAAEMK010000691.1 GCA_024225635.1 Desulfobacteraceae bacterium
ACATCTCCACATCGTTGAATCATCCCGAGAATGGGTGGCTTTTCTTTTTCGAGTGTCCCCCGACCGCGAGCGCCCTTTAGCCTATTCCTGCGGCCTTCTCTACTTTTTTTGGCTACAGCGTCTGGGTTACCTTTATGTCCTGCTACAACATAGACTTCATCGAATTCAACAATGTCCTGTAGGATTACGTCCGGTTTTTTTTTACAACCCCTTCACGAAGTTGGGTGACCATCTGATGCACGTCGCTGCGGTTCAGATCCAACTCTTTTGCAATCTGTTCATTGGACAAATTCAGCCCCATGAAATAAAGGCACAGTATCCAGACTTTGAGAGGTTGATGGTGCCCAGAGAAAATTGTGCCGGTAAGATCATCGAAGCGTTTTCCGCATTCTTTACATTCATAACGCTGCTTGGCAGAATCCGTTTCATCAAATCCTCTTCGGATAACCCTCTGGGATTCACAAAACGGGCACTTTCTTCCTTCTGGCCCGGTAGATGTCAAGCAAGTTGTCGCCTAAACTTGAAAAATAGATGATGCCTTTTCATCACCATAAAGATATCGTTTCTGCCCGCAAAAAACTTCCCATGCCCTCCGACGGGTTTTTGAGGGCCCATTCTCGGTCATGGGAATTTTTTGCTCCTTTTGTCGTCAATTTCAAGATGTTCGTTTCATACCGGGTCAGGCTGCCTCATTTACCTCTGCGGATGGTACTTTTTTGATTTTCCCTTTGTTTAATAACACTTCCTCAATGTGATTCCAGTTCCGCGTTTTTCTCGACCAACGCTTTGGATTCTCAGCTTTTGCCTTAAGGTAAACCTGATGGCGTTTCTTTAAAATTTCAATATCTTTCCCTTGATGCCGATCTGTCGGGGTTACATACCGAATGCCACTATGAAGATGTTCATTGTTGTACCAATGGACAAAACCGTCTGCCCATTCCCGGCAATCCTTTAGTTCTTCAAAAGGTTGTTCAGGGTATTCCGGCCGATACTTCATCGTTCGGAATAGCGACTCGGAATAGGGATTGTCATCACTGACCGAGGGGTGGCTGAATGATGGCATCACTCCCAACTCTTGGAGCTTTGCGAGCATGGTTACCGCTTTCATGGGGGCTCCGTTATCAGAATGGAGAACCAGCTGGTCTTTCGGGATCTTTTCCCGGTAGCAGGCATCAGTGATCAGCTCGCCTGCCAACTCGCCGGATTCACATTCATAGACTTGGTAGGCCACCGCCTTGCGGCTGTATACATCCATAATCATATAGAGGTAAAAGAAGGAGCCCTTTACGCTTGACGGTAAATACGTGATGTCCCACGACCACACCTGATTCGGGCCGATGGCAACATAAGGTTCAGGACGCTTACGGGTCGAAGGTTGGCTGGATTGACGGTGTTTGTTCATCTTCAAATCCCTCAAGATCCTGTACATGGTTGACTCCGAGCCCAAGTATATCCCTTGATCAGCAAGCTTCGGAACAATCTGGTTAGGGTTGGAATCACCGTATTCAGGAGATTCCAATACGTCAATGATCCGCTCTCTTTCAGCTTCTGACATTTTGTTGGCTGGAACAGCACGGGACCCTTTGCGGTTGTCAGAAAGGCCATGTTGTTCCCAGCGTTGAACAGTACGAACGGGCAAACCCAGTAACTCAGCGGCTTTACGTTTTCGAGCCCCTGCATTGCAAGCCTCCGTGATCAGTTCCAACGCCTCTATTCTATCCTTCTCACAAATTAATCGTCCTCTGGTTCCCCCCAGATAGAGTCGGCTTTTTTTTTAGAACCAGCAGGGCTGCTGTTTCCGCCAGGGCTTTTTCCTTCCGGGATAGGTCCTTCTTTAGGTCTGCAATCTCTTTTTTTAACCGCCGGGATTCATTTGACTTTCCCTTGGTTGATTTCGGCGTTAGTGAGGCGATGGCATCTTTCTTCCACTGCTTGAGATGGTGGGCAAAGATCCCCTTTTTACGGCACCAGGCAACGCATTCTTCATCCGACATGGAGCCTGTTTCAATTAATGCTGCAATACGTTCTTCTGCGGTCCAATCCTGAGGGCGTTTTTCTTTTTTGGTCAATTGTATGTTTCCATCTGCTTTGTAATTTTTTAGCCAGTAGCCCAAGGTCGACCGCCCTATACCGGCCTCTCTTGCGATTTCATGCTGGGGCTTTTCACCCAGTAGAGCCTTTTTTATCACAGCTTCTTTCATTTCGATAGGGTATCCCATCATTATCACCTCAATGCCCCCAGCTTTTAGCGTTCATTGGAGGGTCGAGTGGCCCGAGGGAACTTCCCCCTCGGGCTCTCACAGATCCGGACGTGAACCTCTCGGTTCATCCGGCTCTTCTTATCCACGACCTTTTAGAAACAGGTAGTCCCAGTGTACAAACATTCTGGGGGATGTGGCACGGTATCTCTTCAGCCAGTTCCACGACCGGCGTTTATGTCCGCGCAATCGCTTATATTTATTTCTGGCCCATCGTCCAAGTCTTAACTCAATCCTTATCAGAAACCTTTTCAAAGGTTCTGGATAAAAGGCTCCGTAGTAGGCAATCCATCCTCTTACCATTGGGTTGATTTGTTCAGCCAAATCTGGCAATGTTGATCGCGTATTGCGGTTAATCTTGAGCTTTCGAAGACTTTCGTTCATGCGTTTTAGAGATTTTCTACTGACTCCAGGGTTGAAACCTGTGAATAAATTGCCTTTTCGATCCTGAACTGTCCTTCCATGAAAGCTGAAGCCGAGGAAATCAAACCGGGTCAGGGGATATGTTCCATTCCGTTTGTTATCCTTGCAGTAAACCAGTTTCGTTTTGACCGGATGTAATTGCAATTTACAATTTCCCAGTCTCTCCTTCAGGTTTTCCAACAGTGTTTCCGCCTCTCTTCTGGTCCGGCAGTGGCAGACTACATCATCGGCATATCTCGCAAACAATATGCCCGGATTATTCAGCCTCATCCAGTGATCAAAAGCATAGTGCATATAAAGATTCGCTAATAGCGGACTTATCACACCACCTTGCGGCGTTCCGCAAGATCGGCTTTGCAGCTCACCCTTTTCCAACTGGATCGGGCATTCCAACCAACGTCGTATATATATCCGTATCCACTTCTCTGGAACGTGCTTCTTTACAGCCCGCATCATCAGTTCATGGTCGATGGTATCAAAGAAAGCCTTGATATCCATGTCCAATACCCAATCATAACGCCAGCAGTTCCGACGCACTTGTGCAATCGCATCTTTAGCCCCCCTACCGGGACGGTAGCCATATGAACTCGGATGGAATATTTGCTCCAGCCTGGGCTCAAGTATCATCTTTACCGCCATCTGTGCTGTTCGATCAGCCACAGTTGGTATTCCCAATGAACGAAATCCATCTCCTTTGGGGATCAGGACCTGTCGTACAGGTTGGGGATGATAGCTGCCTGAACTCATACGATTCCACAGTTTGTAAAGATTACCTCCCAAATTGCTTTGATATGCCTTTATACTTTCTTTGTCCACGCCCGGTGCACCTTTATTGGCGGCCACGCATTTCCAGGCATTATAGATCAAGATTTTGGGTATCTCAAAAGGTTTGGCCTTGGGCCGGGGATCATCCTGTTTCACAGTTGTCACCCTCCTTTGGCCGAATAAGGTCATGCCTTCGCTCCACCGCCATTACAGCGTTCTCATCACTACTATGCATGACTCCGCCGCTGTGCTCCGCATCGGTACTCTGGATCTTGCAGGTTCTCTGCTTGACCGGCTCCCTTAACATCGGAACGACAGCTTCCCAAGTTCCATATCAGCGCCTGATACGAAGTTCACGCCACCTCTATGCCGGATGCCACCAGACCAGAACTCAGGTGTCCGTCTGATTTGTCCCGGGATGATGTCAAGATCCCGGTTTTGACATCGATTGCAATTATCGACACTTCTTCGATGGTTCACTTGTATTCGTCTCCTTCGTTCACACCTTGCGGGATTATTCCCGCCTTTTCCTTTGACGCTCACCACAACCGCTCTTTACGGATGCAGCTCAAGGCAGTTTGGTATCTTCTCCTGATAGACGACACCGAGAGGCCTACTCTCATCACTGGTATAGCATGGCTAAACTGATCAACTATGTTTAGCCTTCATGGCACACTGACAACTATCCTGACACAGGGGGATTTTTAACCACCTTAAACATTTTTTTGGGCATCGAAGGCTCCGCTTAGGAACGGAGATTTAATTAAATCCGTTTCTACTTTACTAAAGGAATTGCTCTATAGTTCCAGCTTGGAAGGAAATCATCAAATACAATTTTCATTGTTTCCTTAAAATCATCAGCAACCTTTTTACCAGTTTCATAGAACTTATCAAGAATGGATGAAAAGACCTTTAACCCCGTTTTTGTTTTAGCTTTCCCTATTTGTTCATTTACGATTTCAAGGGATTTAAAAACAACCCCTTTGCATGCTCTTGTTACGTGCGGAAAGAGGCGATGTTCAATTGGATTATATTTCGACGTGTAGGGAGGATAGTGAGCCATTCGTATTTCAATTCCAATTTTATCCGCTAAAGCTTGAAGTTTTTCTTTAAAAATATAATGCCTTGCGTTATTGCTTCCACCACAGTCTGATAATATTAAGATTGAAGTGGGACTCTTATAAAGGAATCGTCCATGGTTCTGCCACCACAAACAAACACTGTCGGATGCAAATTCACTTGTGTCATGGCTGTTACCGATTGTAATATAACCCAAATTAAAGTTTATATCATACAGTCCGTGCGGTATTGCTATTCCTTCTGCCAAAGATCTAAAGTCATGATCATTAACATTGATTTGATCTTGAGTGAGTAATTGACCTTCTCGATAAAAGTTACCGATCAGTTCTTTTTTTTAGTGTCCATGCTGAGCACCGGATTGCCCTCTTCAATGTATTTGGCTTTTAGCTGTGCAATATTTTTGAACTGTTCATCCCTGTTCTTCACTTGACCGCCAGCAACGGTTTTAGCAGCTTTACGTCTTCGGAAATTGTTTTTTTTTAAGCAACTGGTCAACAACAGTGACGCTTACATTGAAGCCTTTTTGCCCCAATGCATCTGCTAATTGCTGCCGAGACATATTATAGCTCAGGGCACATGAATTGACACCTTCCGCTTATTTATAATGATGAAAAGAGCATCAATTCATGTGCTCATATCTATAGTCCATCTGATATTTTCATTCATCGGTGAACCAGCTGTATGTTCTTCGACAACTTTAAGAAATGCATCGTTAATTTCAGGGTGTTCTTCGATATAATATTTGCGTCCTGCACCAGGCCTTCTAATGCGCTCCGTATCAAGAATTTCCTGTGTTTTAAGTTCCTGCAAACCACGTTCTAATGTTCGATGATTGCATTTCAATAGGTCACAAATGTATTTTTTTCCACCATAGCCTAACTTTATGGATTCGACGGCAGCGTATCTACGTTTTTCATGTTCCGGCAATGACAAGAAAAATTTTTGCATTATCAGCTCAACTTCAACAGGGTATTTTTTCACAATAACAACTCAATTCAGAAATCAGGGTTCATTTGTCAACGATAATTCAAAGTTTAAGCTGTATAACACAAAACTACAGAATTATAACTAAATAAACCCTCGTTCCTTAATTAATCACATGGTAAGCTTGGCATTCAAACTACGCTCTATTTCTACGTAACTTATCACACCTCTTACCCCGAATTTATTTACAGAAACTACAGACAGACTATTTTTACCAACATGAAGTTTCCATTTATAAAAGGGTTGTTTTGATATGATTTTTCCCTTTCCATCACAATCTATCTCAAAATGATCAAAACCTGGTGTGAAGGTATCAAAATACAATTCCAACTCATCGGAACCGTCATCCGGTCTTAAATTAATCTCAGTTCGATTCAAGGACCAGTAAAAGTCTTTTTTAAATGAAGTTTTATCAAAAGGCATAAATTCCCGGTACATTTTTTCATCCACCCACAAGAGAACGGAACTTCTTACAGGATGACCTTTAAAGTAGTGGTTTGTAGCCCAGTCGTTCCTCATATCCCTTACTGAAAAGTAGGAACAGTAATTAACCATATTTTCAGGATCAAGCTTCTCTTCCTCTATTACCTGTTCGACCGTTGTCAAACCGTCAGAACCATGCGAACCGTAAATAATTTTCAACTCATCGGGCGATTCATACCTGATGTTATGCAGTTCCAAAAAATTCAAAGGGACATTTTTTCGTTTGTAATGTAAATTTAAATCGGCATCCATGGCAATCCATTTGTCGTACTGATTTGACCATACCTCAACATTTCCATGTCCTTCATAATCAGGATGGAAAGAAATTGTGACCAACCGTGCAGTATACCCCATACTGGCTAACACCTGAGCATATAGCAAAGGAAAGAGATGACAAGGTCTGTAAGCAGAAGCTACTTTATTTTTTTTTACTTTTCTCTGAAGAATCTTCAACGCACTAAAATTATTCATAAAAGACTGATAATCGTCACGTTCAAACTGACTTCTGCACCACTGCCTCAGCAAAACCATTTTTTCGAACTCATCTTTTGCTATCGAAACCACATCATCCAAATGATATTTTTCCCTTAGCATCTGAAGTTCAGGCTCTTCAAAGGGTTGATAACTAAAGCTAAAATCACTTGTTTCAATATCTTTATTTCCATGCTTAACAAGCATTAAGCCATTGATACTGTTGACGGTTTTCTCAATCTTCACAAAGTCTCTAATTATATCTTTATCGGAATTAGAAAGAAACGGTTTAGAAACAGCGACTTTCGGTTCAGACGGATCATAGATATGGACACAAAGTTCTATAGCTTCCAGGACGACCCTTTTGGAGGCTCTTCCGACAACCTTTTTAATAGACGTTTCATAGGAAATGCTGAGCCCCATCACGCTCACAACAAAGAGCGAGACCATAACCAAGCTAATCGTAAGTATTCGTTTCAATATTTTCAAAACAATTTTCCTCTTTTTGAAAAAACAATCAACTCTATTTTGATATCATCCTGACTACAGCAAAGGTTCGACAAGCAAAATAGAATTGAAGCAAAACAACTAATTGTCCAAGAAGTATCAATTTATCAACGGTCTTATTTTTTATCACTTTATATAGAACAACAAAGTTAGGCATCACATAAAAGAAGACAAAAAAATACCAAAAGAGATTCATCCGGGTTATGACGGCTCCAATGACAATCAGGGGCAGAAACAGACCAAAATACCCTGGAATAATAAGACTTGGAATTTCATTCAGTCTGATCCCATGACTTTTTATACCGCTAAGGTTGCCAATACCTCTCCATAACTCTTTTTTCACAAATTGAGTAATGGTGGCGGCTTCCCCCATATGATAAACTTTGATCGTTGAATCTGAAATGATAGTTCCAAATTCAGATATTCTGTATGAGAAATCAACATCCTCAGCTGTAATAAGACTCTCGTTAAACCCACCAATCTCCTTGAAAAGGTCATTTCGGACAAAAAGGTTCATAGACTCCAGCCAATCAACCTCCTGGATTTTATTCTCCTTTTGCCGGACAAGATACCATGCATTCTGAACCCAGGTTGGATTCTCCGGTATCAAGGGCGGTGTTCCCCATGCAACAATGCCTGGGGTATCAAAATACTTTTCTGCCGCAGAAAGCCAAGATGGAGATACAATACAGTCCGCATCTACGAAAGCGATGACTTCCCCTTTAGCTGATAATGCACCCATATTTCTCAATCCGGAAATATTTTTATCATCATCTCTCAGAAGTGTCACATCGTATGCAGAGACGACATCTCTTGTTCTGTCCGTTGAACCGTTGTCAACCACAATCACCTCAAATCTGTTCCGAGGAAAATTATTCTCAAATATAGAATCCAGGCACAATGAAATATTTTTTTCTTCGTTAAAAGCTGGAATAATAATGGATACATCCATGACTTAAATCCTTTTGGTAGGCTCCCACTTTACGATTTTATTTCCTGCCAGGACGTTTTTCCAACTCAATAACAGACTCAAATTAAACATGAAAAACATGGCGGGAATTTTTAATAAACCATTTGCTTTCTCTTTATACGAAACGAAACCAAATGAAAGAACCGATAGCAGGATAACCCCTACCTGCATCCAGAAGGTTATTGCGTAAAAGAAAAAATCCTCCAGGAAGATAATCAAACTGTTGGACACAAAAATAGCCATCAGAAAAAATGGGAGCAGCCATCGTAACAATTTATGACTGAACAACTGAAACGAAACCATTCTGTACTTAAACGGATTTAAAAGTTTCAGATTGGATATCAATGCCCACATTCCCCGGGTAATCGTTCTCACCTTGCGGCTCATTTCCCCCCTGCTGGATGTCGGGGTATGGTATTTGGCAATGACCCGGTCATCTTCAATTACACGAAACCCCATCTCGATGGATCTTAATGCCGCATAAAAATCCGGCGGAAACGAAGGTTCCCATCCGCCCCGGGCGATGTCGCTGCGTACCGCATAGAAACCGCCGGTTACGCCTATCAAGGTGCCGATTCTCGTGGTATATTTCCTGACCAGCATGTCATAATTGATATAAATGATATCACCGGTATTTTCACTGTTTGACTGTTCTATCTGATCTCGGCAGCTCACAGCGCCCACCGACGGATCTGCAAAATTGGATACTATAGCGGTCAGGGCATCAGCCTGCATCAGGATGGACACATCAGTGAAAATAATGATCTCCGATTCGATGGTTTCAAGTACCTTGTTCTGGGCAACGACCTTGCCATGCTGCCGGGAAAGTGAAACGCATTCAATACCCTGTGATTCAAATCCCCCTACGATATCAACGGTATTGTCGTCAGATCCGTCTGAAACCACAATGATCGACAGCGCATGGTCCGGATAGTCAAATTCAAGGCAATTAAGAAGTTTTCTTTCTATTTCTTTTTCCCCGTTGTACACGGGAATGATCATGGTCACGGAGCGAGCCCTGTCATCCCTCCGGACATTTTTTTTTACAAACAGACCAATCATCGCAAGCAGTGCCGGATAAAACAACACCGTATACATCACGGCAAAAATCGAAAGCCAGAAAAATAGTTTAATCAAAGTCATGTAACTACCTTTTAAATGGATAGAATTGGTATAGGCGATGCCTCAGGATTTCATACCTTTCAAGGCCGGCAAACTGTTTCAACGCAGTTTTCGCTTGATCAATGACAGAATACATCCTTATGGAAAAAGGCTGCAGGGCTTTTTCAAAATCGTCCGAACCGGTTCCTCTTCTGATTTCCACTCGTCTCAGGAGGTAAGGATCGGTCGTTCCGGTATTGATGCCAAGGATGCATGACAAGGCAGCACGATACCCCTGGTTACGTATTTCTTTCATCATGGCGCCAGTATAATGCCCCCCCGGATAGGCAAAGGTTGTGACCGGAGCTCGCACCTTCTTTTCAATGAATAATTTTGATTGTTTGAGCTCATGGACAATGTTGGTTCTATCAAGCAGGGGCAGCCAGGTGTGAGTCAGGCCATGGGATCCGATTTCCATTCCATTCTCTCTCAACGTTCTTATTTGCGCGGAGGTCATATGATGGATCTGATCGATTCGATCTGCAATGATAAAAAAGCTGGCGCTAAAGCCATATTTTTTCAATATGGGAAACGCATACTTGAAATTAGATGCATGGCCATCATCAAAAGTCAGCACAACTTGATTCGGCGAAACATCATTTTGCCTCATATTTTCAAGATAACGTTCCACGGATATCGCTTTATAGCCATTGTCTGAAAGGAATTTCATCTGAGCCTCAAACTCGGTCAGCCTTGCAACGGTTCCGAGGGTGGCCGCATCCGTCTTTTCAGACGGATCATCCGAAGTGTCAATGTCATGATACAATAGTATAATCATCGGTAATAACACCTATTCTACTTTCGTCCAAGTGGCTGCTTGATTATTTCTCAAATACGCCAGAAATCCATTCAGCGACCCGATATTGGCAATGGTAAAATAATAAGGGATATAAAGTAACGGGAATTTTGTTGTCCGTTTCTGCGCAGATGCCCCTGCCAGGGCCAACAGGTAAAACCCGACCTGAAAAACGAAGACAGACGAATAAAACGGCAAATAGAGCAGATAGAGGTTGCTAAGAAAAATGAGGAGAATCATCCAGGGCACGGCAACAGGTCCGACCGTATGGGACATGAAAATAAACCAGACAATCCTGTTTTTAAACCTGAACATATCCTTGAACACCCAGAAAAGCTGATACATTCCTGCCTGGCTTCGAACCTTTTGATTATAAAAGGAAAGGGTCCTTTCAAGCACATCGCCCCTTGCCACGGCTTCGGGTTCAAAGACTATCCGGTATCCCTGTTTGACAATTCCAAGGGGAACCGCCTTGTCATCATTGATGGTGCCAAGGGGAGGCGAACGATACAACCTTCTCCGGCATGCGTAGATGGTCCCGTCGCATGACAAAATTGTAGCAACCCTGCTCTCGCATTTTTGAATAAAACGCTGATATTTCCAGTAAAGCGAAGTTCCTTTTCCAAGCTCTGAATCGGATCTGTTGTAGATATGATTGCCGGTAACAGCGCCGATCTCCTTATCTTTGAAATTCCGGACCAACTTCAAGACCGCGTTTCTATCAAACAATTCCGACACGTCGGTGAAAATACAGATGTCGCCGGTTGCGCTTTCAACACCATCATTCACCACGGCCATCTTTCCCCGTCTTGCCTGATGGGGAAAAAATAGAATCCCTCTGGAAACATATTTTTCTATGATATCGTTGGTCCCGTCATCGGAACCATCGGAACCTATAATTATTTCCATTTTATCGGCCGGGTATTCAAGAGACAGACAATTCACGATTTTTTTTTCAATATGCCTGGCTTCATTATAGGCGGCAATAATGATGCTGACCCTGGGCAAGGCATCCGATTTTACAGATTTGACGACCGGTTTATGGATCAATAGGGATAAGCCCCATATAATTACAGGATAAAAGAAATAGACGTACGACACAAAAAAAATAGCAAACCAGAATATCAAAACAATTATTATTTCAATCATACTCAACGACAGCCCCTGAACCAGAGTTCATACAAGTAAAGAGCCCATAGAACCGAACCGTAATTTCTCAGGCCGGTTTGATGGCTCTTCCAGATTTTTTTTACCGTATCAATATTAAAAAAGACCGCAAGATTTGAATCATCTCCAAACAATACCTCTTCTGCTTCCGATTTAATTTCGTTCCTGAACCATTCCGCCAGGGGTACGGAAAACCCCATTTTTTTTCTATAAAGGATTTCTTCAGGCAGCACTTTTGCAAGGCTTCGCTTCAAAATATACTTTTTTTCACCCTTGTTATACTTTAGTGCAACCGGGATGGAAGCGGCGTACTCGATCACATTATGGTCAAGAATGGGGGCTCTCACCTCCAGGGAGTGGGCCATACTCATCCTGTCCACCTTCACGAGAATATCTCCAGGAAGATAGGTTTTCAAATCGGTGTATAATATTTTAGACAGATGATTGTCCGTGTCGGCTTTGTTATAATAGTGCTCGGTTACGCTGAAAGGATCATAATCCCCGATGTTTTTTCTTGTTTCATCATTGATCAACTGATTCCACAAGCCATCTTCCATCTCAGTGTTTGTGAGATAAAAGCCATATCCCGAATCATGCCCCAGCGTGTTTAAAAGGGTTCTTCCTTTCTGGAGAACAGGGCTGTCCGCCCCGGACAATAAGAGGGCCAGGCTGGGGAACAGTGATTTCCTGATACATTCGGGAATCGAGTTTCTAAACCTGTTTTCAATATCGTCCAGCCGGTACTTTTCATAGCCCGCGAAATTTTCATCCCCCCCATCCCCCGCAAGTGCAACGGCCACCCTCTGCCGGGCAAGCTTGGATACGAAATAGGTGGGAACGGCGGAAGCATCTGCAAAGGGTTCGTCAAAATAATGCGGAAGTTCTTTTATAACGGAAGCCACATTCTCTTTCACCGTTAGCTCATGGTGATCGGTTTTGTAGATATCTGCGACGGTCTTTGCAAATTGAACTTCATCATACTCTTCAGAATCAAAACCAATGGAACAGGTGGTAACCGGATCATTATTACGCAATGCCATCATTGCCACCACACAGCTTGAGTCAATTCCTCCGCTCAAGAAAGCCCCCAACGGCACGTCGCTGATCATTCGGTAATTAACACTTTGATCCAGAATATCATAAAGCTCTTCCGAAATTTCATCACGGGATTTTAAATTTGGATGGGCAAACGAAACATCCCAATATTCCTGTTCGTGGATCCTATCTTTCGAACAAGTGAGGTAATGGCCGGGTCGAAGCTTATACATATTGCGGTAGATGGTTTTCGGATCAGGAACATAAAGATACTTGAAGTAATCATAGAATGCCTGATAATTGATTGCGCGTTTGACGGACTTGTCCTCCAGAATGGATTTCATCTCGGAAGCAAATACGAACATTCTGCCGTCATTGTAATAAAACAACGGTTTTTTCCCGATACGATCCCGTGCAAGGAAAAGCGACTGTTCCTTTGAGTCCCATATTGCAAAGGCAAACATTCCCCTGAGACGCTCAAGACAGGATTTTCCATATTCCTGGTAGAGATAAAGAATCACCTCGGTATCGCATCGGCTCTGAAACTCATAACCAAGGGAAATGAGCTCTTTTCGAAGTGACAGGAAATTATAGACTTCGCCATTATATGTTATCCAATACCGGCCGTCCCGGGATCCCATTGGCTGATGCCCCTGCTCCGAAAGATCTATGATGCTCAGTCTCCGATGCCCCAGGCCCACGGGTCCGTCAATGAACACCCCACTGTCGTCAGGCCCCCTGTGAACAATCTTGTCGCACATGGCCTGAATCAATTGTCCGGAAACAGGTTCGCCTGTTCCATAATTAAATTTACCTGTGATTCCACACATAGCGCTTACACGTTCCTTCGTCTGTCCCTTATTTGTCTTCGTTCAGTGCACTTACGTCTCTCGTTGGTTGAAAACGACATGGAGACGATCCGGTCAATGGTATATTCTTTTCTTTTTCTGCCATGGACAAAGGAAATGATCTCTCCTATAAGACCTGTAGCAGCAGATTGAACCCCGAGAGCAATAAGCAGAATGCCCATCATCAAGCTTGTCCTGTTTCCCATGGGAATATCCAGAACGATCTTCTCAATGGCAACATATCCGGATAAGATAAGCCCGCCCCCCAGGAAAAAGGATCCGATGAAACTGAAAAAACGAAAGGGTTTTTTGGTATAGCGAATTAAAAAAAACAGAGACAGAATATCAAGAATTCTCAGGCAATATTCCGAAACGCTGTAAAAACCGGTTTTCCCCATTTCCCTGTGGTGGTCAACATCGATCTCCTTGTACCTGAAGCCTTTCAGGGCGGCCACCACCGGAAGGAATCTATACATGTTGCCATAAAAATCAAGATTACTAAGAACATCTTTTTTAATAATCCTGACGGTACAGCTCAAATCCGTAAATCCGACCCCGGTAATTTTCCTTACCATCCAATTAAACAATCGAGATTGAATCTGGTTGAAAGAGGGATCAACTCTCTTTCTTCGACATGGAATGACAATATCGACGTCACTATCAAAGGCTTCTATCGCGTTACCAAGACTTTCCATTGTTATCTGCTGATAAGCGCCGAACACGACAATGGCCTCACCATTAGACTCCTTGAGAGCAGCCTTGATGCAAACCGCCTGGGTGGTCCTTCTGTAAAGGGAATAACTTTTTATTGGGATGGCGGCATTATCGATCCGGTTGAATTTATTTTTATAGAACCCTTCATATCCGTTAATCACCGCAATGATCTCAAAAGACTCATAGCGAGTGGAAAAAAATTGATTCAGATCGCTTACAAAAGAGACTATATCATCATTTTTTTCGTCAAGAATTATTATTATTGAATATAATATCATGCTATTAGTTCCACAAATTCTTCCCAGTAGATCCATTGAGATTTTTTTTGGTTACTTCCGGCATTTCAGTGAATGAAAGATCACTTGTATTTACGACTAACTCACCTAAAATTCCAAGAACAAGAAGATGAACCGATGCCATAAAGGATAAAAATCCGGTAAATACGAAAAAGGAAGATTTTCCTGAGGTCCAGTCCAAAACGGAAGAACATCCGCCGGCAAACAGGAAAAAAAAAGTTATCAGAAAAAACGGAATGGCAAGTATGGAAAAGCCCTTCAGGGGCATGGACGAAAACCGAATAATAAGATTGATGGACAGGATGTCTGCAAGCACCTTGAAAATACGCTCAAATCCGTACTTTGACACCCCTGAACGTCTTGGATAGTGATTCACGGGAAGTTCTGTAACCTTTGCTCCGGTCATACTTGCAAGGGCAGGAAAAAAACGATGCATTTCCCCGTACGCTTCGATGGTTTTAATGCATTCCGAACGATAGGCCTTCAGCGAACATCCATAATCATGGAGCTTGACACCGGTTGTCCTTGAGATGATCCAATTGGCAACTTTCGACGGCAACACCCTTGAAAAGTGATCTTTTCGATCCCTCCGCCATCCACTGACGATATCATACCCCTCCTCGATCTTACTCAAAAGCTTAGGGACATCATTGGGATCGTTCTGCAGGTCTCCATCCATGGTGACGATAATCTCACCCGAGGAATAGGTTATGCCGGCCACCATTGCCGACGTTTGCCCACAGTTGGTGGACAATTTGATTCCGGTCAAGTGCCGGCAGCTCTGCGCTGCAACTTCAATCAGCTCCCAGGTCTTATCTTCAGACCCATCATCCACAAGTATGATCTCATAATCTTGATCAAAACGGCAGCAGGCACTGAGCACCGAATCAATCAGATCCGATACGGATTCTTCTTCATTATAAAGCGGAATAACGATGCTGAGGTAGATTGACATTACGGATTTATCCTATTCGAAATATTTTGACGACGGGACCCTGGGTTTTGTATTTCTGCGGGACAAACTCTTTTATAAGTACGGCATGTTGAAACAGCTCGGTATAGAATTGATGAAACATTGGAAATTTTTCCGATAATGTAGATTTCGGATTTAAGAATGCGCCGTATTGTTCGCTATGAACGATCACATATTTGTAGCCATGTTTCACATAGTATCCGTAGGGATTAACCCCAACAGGCTTGAGCGGATTTCCCATATCCCTGTCATGTTCCGAATTCAGGTGATGGATACCTGGCTTTTCCTCCCGCTCTTTCCACCAAGGGAGTCTTATTTCATCTATTCCATAACCAATCAGTTTTTTGGCCGCCTCAAGCTGATAATCGACATATTTATCAAAATGGGCGGTAAACTGCCCGTTGGGATCCGCTCTCCGTGCCTCCAGCATCAAGGCGGACAGTTTCGCCCTGCTCGTATTAAGCCTGGGACCATTTTCATTTACCAAAATTTTTGTTTCTGCAGGAATTTCTTTTTCAATCCATTCTTTTGCAAGATTCCTCGTATCTTCCCCCGAGATGTCAATATTATACAAAAAAATGCCATATACAGGATAAAGCAGCAAACATACGATCATTAAGCCAATTTTGCCGGGAATTCTCTCTGATATTTTCACAAGAACCATGGCAGAAATAATGGCCAGAAACGGATACATGACGACCTGGTGCCTGATTTCGGAATACCCGGGATTGATAAAAACAGCACAGAAAGAGAAAAGGAATGGATACAAAAGTGCCCCTATGATTTCCGATCGTTCCCTTCGCAAAGGCAGATAAAAAAAACCTGCAGCGCACAAGACAAGCACGATAACGCCGACGCCTTTCTGCAATACTTTCAAATATGAAGCCATCGCTTCCATATATACGAGCAGGGAGATCTCTGTTTTTTGAATATTTTCAGCCAAATTTTTATCAAGAAGCTCTTTATCGATTTTATCCCCTGTTACAACCATTTCAATTTTATTGAACAAAGAGTGAAACGGCTGAAAAGTGGCTTTTCTACCGAGTGGATCTATGAAATTATATGGAGCGCAAATAAAATAGGAAAAATAAAAGAGGAGAATGCAATACGCAACCATTTTCACCTTATAAAGAAAGCGCCCTGAAATTCGAAACCCATCCATGCCTGCGACCGCGACGGTAATAGGCGCCAGCATCAGGAGGCTATACATTTTGGTCGCGGTGCCGACACCTGCAAATGCAGCAGAGAGCAGCAGATTGCGTATCTTCATATCTTTGAGAAAACCGATTAAATAATAAGCCGAAACAATTGTGAAAAAACCGCAGGGGATATCTGCTTTGATATCTTTTGTGACCAGCACATGCCCGAATGAAACCGCAACGATAAGAGCGGCGATCACACCTGTCCCCTTGTTGCCCAGCTTTGTTCCGGTTAGATAGGTCATCAGGACAGCTCCAAGGCTGAACAAGACGATTGTCAAACGGCCGATAATGTAAAACGGACCAGGGTTTTTCACATAAAACACCGCGAACTCGGTTACGGTATGCCATACACCCAATATTTTACCAAAAACAAAAAAAAGTCCGTAATCAAAAAAGAGGAGATACATCAAAAATCCGGGTTTGTGAAACCAGTGGGGATTAAGATCTCCAGAACCGAAAGATAAGGCTCTTTTCACAAAATGCGCCTCATCCGGGTAAAAGGAATATGGATACCCATGCCAGATTCCCCATATACGAAGAACCGCCCCAAGCAGAAGCACATAAAGCAAATATTTTTTATGATGTTCTTTTAAAAAGTCCATATTCGGAAAATTCAAATTTCATAATTGAAAACAGCGATTTCGGGTCGACAGAACAGCCTCATTGGTATCCGGGACGTGCCAATACCTTTATTGATATAGATCATCTGTTGATCCCTGGTAAAATGCAGACCTGAATACCACTCAGACTGCAACTTCATGTTTCTGAAAACCGGTTTCTTCCATGGCCAGCACACCTGACCGCCATGGGTATCACCTGTCAATATCAAATCAAAATTTTTCAATTCATAATCATCTATTATTTCAGGAGAGTGAGAAAGAAGGATATTGATTTTGCCAGGCATTTGCGGGAAGATGGCCGTCCTGAAAACCCGTTCGGTTCGCCACAAGTTTCGGAATGCGATATCATCTTCGAAAGTTTCATTGACCAGCACCTGCATGGGCTCATCGAGACTGATCACCTTAAAATTATCAAATCTTTTTTGTCCTGCCGGACCGTTCACCCATACCCCAACGGTACCGCATTTTAAGCGATGACCGGAACGGTCAAAGGCACGGATATTCCAGTCATCCGGTTCAGGGGTCCCCCTCTCCCAGAATTTTGCTTTGAGAACTGTTTCAACCTGATTCGTGGTTCCCCTTAATTTGAACGAAATTAGCGTATCACATTCCATGGCTATTTTTGAAATCAATTTCCCCGAGAGCTGACCTGTTCCGTGGGACGATATCGCAGGTTCAGGATTGTTGCCGGACCACCGGATTCGATAAAACCGATCTGACAAAGGAGTATATTGAGAATAGAATGTCAAGCCCATCCCGCCAGAATCGGAACTGAAAAAAAAATCTCCGGTGAATTCATAATTTTTGAATTGTCTGGACTCTTCAGAATGAAAATGTATGAAGCTGTTGAGGAACGTACTGCCAGCGGTCAACGTTGTACTATTTTCAACAGGTGTCAAGGAAAAATCAGCAAGCTCCGGCAATTTACCCGTAATGGTCAATCCAGGATGATTTTTTAAAACAGCCGACCCATCTTCCAGTACGGTCACTCCTTTTGAACTTAAAAGACGGCTCAGCTGATGTCGGTTATTGCAGATTCCTTCACCCCATACCAGGAATTTCTCTCCAGGCAGACCTGAAATATATTCAACAAGTTTTTTCAAATTGTGAGACAACGTTATTTTCTGATCCTCGCCAAATGGATCAAAGGTGTCTCCGGTAAAGACTAGAACATCAGGTAAAATCTCTCTTTCAAGCATATATTTAACCCGTTTTTCTCGAAAGGAAATGCGGTTCAGGTGCAAATCCGACAAATGAACCATCCTCAGCTTGTGAGTCAGAGCTTCATTTTTCAATTCACATTCATTGACCTTTATCCAGTTTGGCTCGATCTGTACGGAATACCAAAAGATCAAACAGACCGCAGCGATGGAACTCGGAAGAAGGTATTGTCCGGATTTGAACGGTTCTCTTTTCAGACGTACCATTGAAAGAAGAAAAACAAAAAAAACGAATTCAATTGTTATTTCCCACAGGTTGTTTTCATTTATCAATGTTTGAAAAAAAAGGGCATTGGAATTCCCGGACCTCATCACTTCCCTGAAAAAAGGAAAACTGCAAACATAGTATTCGGCAGAAAAAGGCCATAGAAGTGGAACCCCATATGGGACGCTGCCATCAAACGAAAAGAAATCAAGTATAATATGAGAAACCGAAGCCACCAGAAGTGCAGGCATCAATATCCTGCCCGGCAGTTCACCTAAACAGGAATGACACATGAACCATCCCCCGAGGGATAGAACCGCCATGCACGCCAGACTATGTGATGCGCCATGATGAAATCTGTTTGGCTGATTGATCAGCAGACCAGGCAAAAAATCCAGATCAGGGGCATTGGCAAGAAACACCAGACAGCCAAACAGTAACCACCGCCTGATCCCAGACATTTCATTTCGATAAATAGCTGGCACTGAAAAATAAACGGCTGCGCCAACCGCTGAATGGGCAACAGGTAAAGGCATTATTCGTTATAATCATTTAAAGGCATATTTCAGCACAAGTTTAAGCAAGGTCATTTCTTCAGGAGCGATTAAATCAGAATCTTCCGAAGTACGGTCACGCCTCTTTCCGAGAATATATTTGACATATTTATACATCTCACCAATAAAAACCACTGGAAACATAATACTTTTCTCAATGCTGTTCCGGGAATATCCGTAGCCGTATTTCCCGATGAGACGCCCCGCAATCACTTCAATTGCTGCCAACTGAAATAAGGAAAGCTCTCTTTTCCATTTCAGCATGGGATCTGTACCGACCGGTTTCAAAGCACCCTTCTTCCAAGGCTCATTCTTGAGAAATTTTTCAGACTGTTTGTAAAAGTCAAACATACAAAAATCGAAGGGTTCTTCTATAAAACGACAGACATTTCTTAATTCGTATTCAGTATCAGAGATCAAATCTTCATAACGAAGTTCATAATAATTTTTATATTTTTTTGCAAAAGAAGAACTGGCGTACATCTCGCATTTCCATTTCAGTGCGCTCGCAATAACGGTTCCGGAAGTCCATGGAACTTTCTGATTTGATGCCGCAACG
Organism: Desulfobacteraceae bacterium; assembly: GCA_024225635.1. GTDB lineage: Bacteria > Desulfobacterota > Desulfobacteria > Desulfobacterales > Desulfobacteraceae > Desulforapulum. The sequence continues at coordinate 19,292 of JAAEMK010000691.1, forward strand.
GCGCGGGGGTCACGTATGATGTGTACTATTTTACAATTCGGAAACGTACGCACCAGTTGATCGAGATACCTTATATTTTCAGGCGTTTTCTCTCCGTACCTTTTGGCCCCGGCCAATCTGCCGGTCTCTTCCATCAGTGCGTTGTATATTTTTTCATACGAGATACCGCCTTCCTTCTTCAATCTGGCTTTCACAACCGCAAGAATATTCTCAATACCGGGGAGATACTGGAATGAATAAACCTTTTCCAATTGATCGAAACAGGCTTCGACATCATTCTCTGATACAATTTCCGGAACATATTCTTTGATTCGCATTACCTGATCAAAAAAATGCACCTCTCCCATTATGGATATATCAGGATGCGCATTCAGCATCAACTGAAGCAAGGTGGTTCCTGAACGGGCTGCTCCGATGATAAAAACAGGTGATACTTCCGAGAATGTATTATAATTTCGCATAATTTAAAATTACAGCAGCGGCAGATTCCTGAGCGACTCGATGGATCTCACCATTTTACCCGATTAAATCTGTTTTCTCTCGAAGGAGGACTTGAACAAGCTTCTTATCCGTAGCGTCAGAGAGCACCCCATACTTGATCAAAGACAAAACCAAAACAGAACAAAGACTAAAGAACAAGAGTACAGTAATAATACCGGATGAACAATTAATCGTTTTTATTAAAATGGCCATTAAAAGATGAAGAGCTATAAGGCACAACAGATTAAAAAGATAACGTTGATTAAAAGGAAAAATATGAATCTTGATCTTCATCACAATCAGGCAAATCACATTATAAATCCAGAGACTGAGCAATGACGCCACCGCAGCGCCCTCTATTCCCCAATGGGGAATCAACAAATAATTTCCGGATAAATTCATCACAAATGCAGACAAATGTGCTGCCAGCAATATTTTTGTCTGCCCTAAAGCTACAAGATTAATACCTGTCAGTCCGACAATTACATTAAAGAAATAACCCAGGGATAAAATTCTCAGAACCGGCACGGCAGAAGCATAGCTTGCACCATAAACCAGGGTTATGATCTCATGGGGGAAAAAAAACATGGTTGAAAAAATGGGAAAACTTGCAAGCATGCACCATCGGGCAACCCTAGTGTTCAAATCATTCCATTTTGCCCTGTTTTTATTTGCCGCATATCGCGATACGGCAGGAAGAAACATGAAACCAAAACACATCAAAATGATCGACATAATTGCAGCAATGTCCGAAGCAGCTCTAAACACGCCCACATCGTAGCTTGTCGCAAGCACTCCGACAATCAGAATATCAATCAGGCCGGTTGACTTTCCCAGGGGTTCGGTGAAAACCAACGGCCATGAAAATTTCAAAATTTCCCCAAAATTGTATTGGGCCGAGATTCGCGGGAGACCATAATACGGGCTGTATTTTTTCAACACATAAGCGGACACTGCCGTAGACAAGGTATAAACGATCACATATCCGGTGGTTATGCCTTTCTCTCCAAATCCTGAAGCCCATGCACAAGTGACGACAATAAGAAATCCGGCCGGCATCAGGACATCCTCAATCAGTACCTTGTTCAGCGGGCGCTCAAATCCGGCAAAAACTGCCATTAATATCTTTTGCAAATTCCAGAAAGGTACTGCAAAAACCAATATCCGAAGGATTATTTTTCCCCTGTCGTCCCCTATGGCATACCGGGCCAGCCAGTCGGCCCCGCCAAATAGCAACAAGGCTCCAATGACACCTCCCGCGCAACCGATGCCAATGGCAGAGTATAAAAGCCCCTTAACTGCTGCATAATTTTCTTGTTGACGGTACATGGGCAAAAATCTTCTGATTGCCGTATTCAATCCCAACCCGGTAAACATGCATATCAAATTAAGTAAAAAAAGGCTCCATGAAATCAAGCCATAGCTTTCAGGCTGAAGGATCCGGGCCGCAATCACTTCCGTTCCGAAGACCAGCAACAGTTTAATTGCCATCCCCAGGGTGATCACACCGCTTCCCTTGAAAAAAGAGAACAGATCATTCAAATTGTCATTATGACTGCTGTTTGAATTGCCCACTTCAGACCAGTATTTAAAAATTATGAAATTAATAAACCGAAATTCTGCGAAGCCTTCGGTAAACTTTAATCCAATATACCGAAGAAGGCTTTTTTCTTCCGATTCCCGGCAGAGTATGAAGAAAATCGTGTTTCAGGCGTACAATACGCAAGGTGCCGTCTCCAGGAGAATTTATCCTTTTTCCCGCCCTGACCCCAAGGAAACAACTTTTGATACCAAGACTTATGGCTGCCTGCTCCGCGACGCTGCTGCCCATGGAATACGGTATGCAGAGATGATTGCCGGCGTCCGGACCTAATTTGTGCTGGATGATGTCGCGTGCAATGGAAAGATCCTGGCGAACGTCTTTAAAAATCGCCTCGGCATCCTGGGACTCGATTCCGTTCAGCAGCCCCGATCTTTTCAAATCATGGAAGAGCGCTTTTTTCCATGCGTTGTTATCGTCCTTGCATGGCCTGCCGGCATAGCGGGCAGTACAAAACGCCTTGACGGCTTCTGGTATTTTCAACCCGGGCAGCCCCTGCATCAGCGGAGCCGACATCATCAAGGGAAGCCCGTAATATTTTTCGGGGATTATGCTTTTTCCGATATCGTCCGGTGTTAACCAGGCGGTTACCGGCGTGCAGTAGGGAACAAAAGATGTTTTATCATCAATAAAATCCACGATTCGATCATTGATAAAAATTTCCTTGTGAAAAAGGGTGTGGGATTCGATATTTACCACCCCGGAATTCAACACGGCCCTAAGCTCCGGCCAGGTGCACAGAATAGTGTCACCGGGATCGAGCCCGTCAATTTCATGGAGTTTGGCGTCCCCATTCCATACATCCTTCAGGCTTTTCCTGCAGGCTCCGGCATCCAATACCCATCCGGGATTGACGAACAAGGTCGCCTTCATCCCATACTTTTCAAGCAACGGGAATCCATAGCGCCAGAAACTCGATCTTCCGTCATCAACGGTTAACAGGACCGATTTTTCAGGAAGGGCACCCTTGCGGTTCAAAATGGAAATGAACCCGTCCATGGAAAGCGTTCGATAACCATTTTCCTTCAGGAAGATAAGATCGGCTTCAAATTGACCAGGATCTATCGTATGGTACACAAAGACGGGAATCCCGTTTTTCAGGTCTTTTGACCTGCCGCTGAAAACGAAATCCGGATATCCGTACAGTACCGAACGGACTTCTCCGAGAATCTGGCTCCCGAGGGAAAATTTCATGGCAAAAGTTTCCCGACCAATTTCCAATAGATGCCAAACAAGGCGGAGATCATTTTTAATCCGAGACCCAGTATCCTGCTGTTGTCCGTCAAAAACGGAGAAACATATATCATGCCGGAACAGAGCAGATCCTTATCCGCCACCTTCTTCACACGTTGAATGCGCCTTCTCTTTTCCAGAAAAAACGGAATATTTACCATTGCCATGAGAGTACTCTTCAGGTATAGCCTCGGCATTTTTTTCAGAACCATGAACAGTACCTGAATCATCTCATAAAGCATCAATGCCGGCAGGATATAAAAGATGGTCATGCTCGAGTAATGGGTCAGGATGTATTGCCACCGGTTGTAAATCTGCCCCTCTGCCCTTGCAGGCCGGGTCTGGTTCAGTTTTGCTTCATGATACGCAACCGCCGAAGGGACATAACAGCTTTTCAATCCCGCAAGCATCAAGCGCTGGTAGAATTCGCCATCTTCCCCCCAGCCATGGAGATAATCTTCATCAAATCCACCCAGGGCCAAGGCTTTTTCCCTATCCAGAAGTACAATCCCCCCGCCGGTACTTGTTTCCGGTTTTCCCCCCACCTTTTCCAGAAGCTGATCCCTCCGGTCTCCAACCGACGTGGCAAGGTAATGAACCCGGGACCCTGCCAAATAGATTCTTTCCGGTTCATTCCAATACATCAGCCGCGGAATGGCGGCGGCAACCCCATGGCCTTGCCCCATCCCTCCCACAAGTTCCTTCAGGCATCCGGGCTCATACAGGATATCATTATCGGTCAAAAGGACTTTGGATGTCCTGGCCATAGCCATGGCCCTGTTACGCAGGATGTTGGGTTTCCCCGTATTTACCGAACCTTCGTATACTCGAACCCCGGGGTACGCCTTTTTGATCATTTCGACACTGTCATCGGTTGAACAGTCGTCTAAGACACTGATATTCACCCGTACACTTTCCGAATCATACAAAGAACGGATGGTTTCCAGGACCGTTTTCTTTCCGTTATAATTAATTATGAATGCGTCTATTTTTTCCATGGGACTATTCAGCCAGGACCAGATAGGGGCCAATGGCAAGGGCGTCGAGATTTCCGTTTTTGAAACTCCGGACAGCGTCTTCGGGGGTATATACAATGGGCTCCTCATGCATATTGAAACTTGTGTTGATCAAGGTGGAAAGCCCCGTAATCGCCTGGTATTCTTTCAAGACCTCGTAGTAGCCTGGATTATCCTCCCTTCGGATCAGCTGAGGCCTTGCCGTGTTATCCACGTGACACACGGCCGGACAACTCTTTATCATGGCATCCGTGCAGTTGAATGTGATCGTCATGAAGCGCGCCGTATCTTCGGCGCCCTGAATACCCTTATAGCATTTTTCCCTCTCTTCCCAGAGGGTGACAGGGGCAAAGGGCATGAATTCGGTTCTCACGAGTCTTTTGTTCAGCCAGTCATTCACCGTCGGGTCGGTTGCCTGGTAGAGTATGGTCCGGTTGCCCAAGGCCCTTGGCCCATACTCCATGGCCCCATCAAATCGTGCAACCACTTTTCCGTCGGCCAGGAGCCTTGCGGTTTCGGCCTGAATCGAACCATTCAGTTTTACCGGTTTCAGGCCATTGCGCAACAGGGCGTTCTCGATTTCTGTATCACTGAAATTTCCGCCGAGATAGACATCCCGGATTATCTCCCGGAACCCGGGGCCGGCCAGCCGGTTCTCTTCAAACAAGGCGGCACCGACGGCAAGGCCCTCATCGCCCATACCGGGATGAACAAAAATATTACGTACAGAATCCAGCTCGTGAATTCTCTGGTTCAGCTTGACATTGGCAAAGACACCGCCGGCCAGGGCCAGATCCGAACACCCGGTCCGTTGTACCCAGTGGTTACAGAACTCGGACACCTCCTCCTCAAGGACCGTCTGAATGCTTGCGCTCAGATTGGCTTTGGAAAAACCGGAAGGAAGAGAATTTTCAAGTTTAACTATGGCGGTATGGTCAAAACACTTTCCGGAATTGTGGATAATACCGTCGTGGCTACGGATCATTTTTCTCAACATATCGGCATATTCCGGTTCCCCGACGGCGGCAAGCCCCGTGATTTTGCCTTCATGTTTATGGGCCTGGAACCCGCATATATGGGTTACATAGGAATAATAGTTGCCGATGGAATCATAACTGTCGAGCATGCTGAGGGGCTCAAATACACCGGCTTTCACCCTGTAAACCCGGGAACATTTCCCGTCCCCCGCACCGTCCTGGGTAATCACGGTGGCATCCTCAAAACCGCTTGTAAAATAAGCGGATGCCGCATGGCAAAGATGATGATCCAGAAAGACAACGGGCTTAAGGATGCCGAACTCATTCTTGAGAAGGGATCTCATCTTCTTGCGCCTGTCCCGGGTCAGCAGCCGTTTCAATCCGTAATAGGTCTTTTTTGCAAAGTTAAAATTCCCGACCACCGTTGAGAATGCAGCCCCGAGGGAGAGATATAAATCCCTCAGCCCCCCCTTCTCTTCCCTGAAATAATCCCGGTATGGAACCGCCTCGGGCCTCCAGAAAAGATTCTGGGTCGCAACGGCAACCACATGGATATCATCCGGCCGAACGCCGGCAAGACGAATCACCTCGGCAATGCTCAACCGGGGGAACCCCATGCTCATTTTTTGCCTGTCAAGACGTTCCTCGTTTACAGCTGCGACCACTTTCCCGTCAATCACGACCGATGCGCCACACGTAAAACTGTCTGAAATGCCTAGTACAATCATTTGAACCTTTTCTATTTTCGGTATTTGATAACCTTTGCCGGGGTCCCCGCCGCAATGGCATAATCCGGGATATCCATTGTCACAACTCCCCCCGCGCCGATAATGCAGCCTTTTCCGATTTTAACCCCGTCAAGAACGATCACTCCCGCGCCAAGCCAGACATCATCTTCAATGCGAACAGGCCCCCTGGACCAGATTCCCTGTTCGAGCATTGATATTTCCCTTGAGTCACACACGTACCTTGCCCCCCCGATATAACAATTGGCCCCTACCATGACAGACCGACCGATGGTTATGCCTTGAATGGAAGAGATTACCGTGTTGCAGCCGATATGTGTCCTGTCGCCAACCGCAACGGGTCCGGCTTTTACCTGAATCACACAATTCCTTGAAATTGCGACATCATTTCCAAGGCTGATGCCGATTCCACCGCTGCCCACGGCATCGATCAGGGCACAATCATCAATGGCAACCCGGTCCCCCATGCAAAGGTTCCCCGGGCCCCTGAAAGAGACGCCCTTGCTGATAATTATTCCCCGGCCAGATTTTTTAAAAAGGGTCCGGTAGCCCCATTTCCTCAGGCCATAGCCCAAGGCGCCGGGCAAACCGCTGAAAAGCAGGGTAACAAGTTCAAACTTTATTAAGTCAGGAAGACCATGCTCTCCTGCAACTTTCTTCTGGTACCTTTTCAGGAGAGACACCCCTTCATGATGCAACTGATTTCCAAGTGATGCTTTAGAAATCTTCAAAATAACTTCCTTTTTTCAAGCCCGCCGGGGATTACCCTGTTTAAAAATAACCTTCAGGGTTTTTTCAGCGACAAGCCTCGACGTCGTGAATTTAACCCCGCAAACGCTGTATAATCCTTTTACGCCCCCGTTTTTCCCATGATCAATGATCTCTTCCCGCTCGGACAGGTTCACCTGGCCGGGGGTTTTTACCGGGAGCAATCCCGCATGAATTGCGGTTATTTCACTTTTATCAAGAGTCAATCCGGGGACGGCGTCATTTATCTCCGAGATAAACCCTTCCAGCTGGGAAGCCCCAGGCCCGGGTGCTGCCTTGCCCACAGGGGACTCCCATGGCGCGTGCCCTGTGCCGGCAAACAGTTTTCCCTTAAGGGGAACAATGAAATATGTCCTGGCATTTTTCTTTTTCGGGGTTACCGCCACAGCGTGATCGGAAAGGGCCTCCCGGTCAAACAGCACGTTCCAGGCCAATGACGGGTAAAACAGCTTTTGAATTTCCCTGCCAAATATACGGGTGAGACCGCGGCTCCAAGGGCCTGCGGCGTTCACGACCGCATCTGCGAAAACAGTCGATTTCTCACCGTTTTTTTGGGATACGACCTTGACTCCGGCCACGGTGTTTCCCCTTGTTACAAGTTCAACGGCTTCACACCGGTTCAAAGCGGCCGCCCCGTTTTGCCGTGCGGTTTCCAGAATATGATGAAGCAGTGCGTTGGAATCCGGCATGAACGCGTCATACCAAAGGGCTGCCCCCACAAGCCCGTTTTTATCGACCGCCGGGAAAATGGTATCCGTTTGAGCGGCGTTGACCACCTTGCCCCGGGGAAGGCGCCGGTCATCCCTCACCCCCTGATTGCGCTGCCAGGAAAGAATATCGTTCACGGCCAGAGCTGTTTTCAGAACCGAAGGCCGCCGCAACCCTTTCCCATAGAGCGGTATCAGGCACGGCAAAGGCTTGACATATTCGGGAAAGTTTTTAAGGAACCAAGTTCTCTCCCCTACCGATTCCCGGAAACGCGGCAAATTCAATGTCTGGAGGTACCTGAAGCCGCCGTGGATGATGCGCAGGCTGTTTGCGCTGGTATGTTCCCCAAAGCCGTCCCTTTCAAGGAGAATGGAACGCAGTCCCTTCCGGGCTGCTTCATGGGAAAGCATGATACCGTAAACACCCCCCCCGATGATGATCAGATCATATTTTTGTTCCGCATATTCCATCAGATCAGTCCCTTGGATTTATACCACTCAGCCGTCCGGGCAACCCCCTCCCTTAACCCGACCTTGGGCTGGTACCCCAGGAGTTCTCCGGCTTTTTTGATGCTGAAGGCCCTGTCCAGGGCAAAGAATTCCACCCTCCGGGGATAGAGGGGCGGATTGATTCCGGCCAAGCGGCACACTTTTTCACATATTTCGGCAGCAAGGTATACAGGCCGGTACGGCACACTCAATTTTGGATATGGCTTTTTCAAAACATCGGCAATGATTATGCAAAGCTCACGAAGGGTGGTGTCCCCCCCGCCCCCGATGGTAAAAACCTCTCCCACCGCTTCAGGCCGTGTTCCGCACAGGATGATGCCGTCAACAAGATCGTCTATGAATGTCATATGGTATAAGACTTCCCCGGACCCAATCATCACAAATAATCCTCGGTTTATCGGCCGAAACAATTTCAGGAACCTTGTATCCCCAGGCCCGTAAATGCCAACAGGCCGGACCACCGATACAGGTAGAGCGCTACCGAAATATTCCCGGGCAATCAGTTCCCCCGCAAGTTTTGACTCCTGATAATGATCCCCCGGCCGGAAACGGTAGTTTTCATCCGCCGGCGGATCTTCAATTTCACCCTGCACCCCTACGGTTGAACAATGGACAAATCTTTTCACCTGTGCCTTGGCCGCAGCTTCCAGCAGGTTCCTCGTCGCCCCGACATTGACCAGGTTAAATTCGTCCCGATCGCTGTGTTCAGTGCGATAGGCTGCGGCAATGTGGTAAACCCTGTCAATGTCATCAAAGTTTTCCCCTACGGAGACAGGATCCGTGATATCCGTCACCCTGCATTCAACACCGAGCAGCTTTAGTTTTTTCACCATTGGCCCGGGCCTTACAAACGCCGCCACCTTCTCACCGTCAAGAACCAGGCGTTTGCACAGATTCCAGCCAGTAAACCCGGTGGCCCCTGTTACAAGTGTTTTTCCCAAGATCTCACCCCTCCAGCCATCGATTCCGCCATGATTGAAATACCATTAAAGCCCATAAGATGTGACTGTGATTTGCAACCCCCGCGAGATGCTCCCTTTTCAGCTTTTCAATTGCGGCCGGCTGGAAAAGTCCCTCCCGCGCGATCCTTTGACTGTCCAGCAGTTCTTCCATCAGCGGCAAAAGCTCGAAGCTGAGCCACTGTTTGATGGGAATGCTGAACCCCTCTTTGGGACGATAGACGCAGTCGGAAGGGATATGCCGCGCCGCGACTTTTTTCAGCAGCACTTTGGTTTTTCCGCTGTTCACCTTGAACCTGTCCGGAATTTGAAAGGCAAGTTCCACAAGTTCTCTGTCAAGGAAAGGAACCCTGGCCTCCAGGGATACGGCCATGGACATACGGTCGGTTTTAACCAGGCAGTTATCGCACAGGTAGCTTTTCAGGTCCACATACAAACTCCTGTTGAGGGGTTGCCTGGCACCCGCTTTCTTGAACAGCTCAAAGATATGTGCTGTTGCCGGCGTATTCAGTTGTTTCAGGGCATCCCGGGTGAACAGCCGCTCCCTTACGGCCTCCCCCGCAAACAGCCGCCATCTTGCATGGGAGATTTCCTCCGGATGGGCCAGCCCCTCCACAAACCGCTTTGCTTTGTTCACAAGCCCTTTCTTGGCCTGCCGCGGTTTGAGGGAATTGATGAAGGGCTCAATGGCGTTCCTGCGCAAAAAACCCGGAAGGAACTGGTACTGTCTGGCTTTTTCGTCTGCAATATACGTTTCATACCCGCCGAACAACTCATCCCCCCCATCCCCGCTCAAGGCAACGGTAACAGACTTCCTGGCCAGGCGTGACACAAGATAGGTGGGAAAAATGGAAAAATCCCCGATGGGGTCATCCATGAAATACATCAATTTGTCAAAAAGACCGGATACGTCCGGTTTAATGATCTCATCCTCATGATCGAGTCCCAGATGATCCGCGGCCTTTCTCGCCCAGTGCAACTCGTTATAACTGGGGTCATCAAAACCGATGCTGAATGTCCGGGCCCGGCCCATGGAGCCAGTGACAAGGGAGGAATCAACCCCGCCTGACAGAAACGCCCCCAGGGGCACATCGCTGACCAGCTGCCGCCGGACACTCTCTTTAACCTTGCGGTCGACCTCTTCAGTCCACTCATCCAGGGTTTTAAACCGGTTTTCGGAAACCTCAGGAACATCCCAGTAGGTGGAGGGTGCGCATGAGGGACGCCTGAGGTCAATAGTCAGCATGGCACCGGGCGCAAGCTTATGCACATTTTTCAACAAGGTGCCTTCACCCGGGATGTATTCCCAGGAAAGGAACTCGCCCAATGCATCGACATTGAGCTCTTTATGGATGAGCCGGCTTGCTGCAAGGGCTTTGATCTCCGACCCCCAGACAAGAACCCGATGATCAAAATAATAGAAGAGCGGCTTTATGCCGATATGATCCCGTACCAGTATCAGCTTTTTGCGGGTTGAATCATGGAGAGCAATGGCGAACATTCCGTTAAGATGCCGGGGAAACCCATCCCTGTACTCCTCATAGGCATGGACAATCACTTCGGTATCTGAATTTGTCTTAAACCGGTGCCCCTTCTTTTCCAGTTCATCCCGCAAAGTGCGAAAATTATATATTTCGCCATTGCAGATCACCCGAACCGAACCATCCTCGTTAAAGATAGGCTGATGTCCCCCTTTCAGATCGATGATTGCAAGACGGCGCATGCCAAATCCCACGTTATCCCGGATATCAATCCCCTCGTCATCGGGACCACGGTGTTTTATGGTGTCGCACATGGACCGCAGCAACTCCGGATCAGGAGAAGCGCCAAGGAATGACGCAATGCCGGTTATTCCGCACACGCTATTATCCCCAATATTTTCCGCATCTTCTCGATATAAACGGGCCGCGAATATTTCTTTTCATAAACGCGGACGGCATTCATGGCTTTTGTCCTTCCCGGGCCATCGGGCACAATGGCTTCCATGATTTTATCCGCCATATCACCGGGCTCCGGCGTTGCCAGGAAAGAGATCTCCCCATCGAGCACCTGTGTATGGGAATAAATATCCGTGGCCACCAAAGGAATTCCACCGGCCAGCAGCTCATAGATTTTCAACGGTGTATTGGTCCCTGCAATCCGGGGAGAAACAATGACATGGGCCAAAGCACAATATCTCTTTGCCAGCTCCTGGGGGACACGCCCTGTAAAAAGGGCGCTGTCGGCCACGCCCCGCTTTTGGGCATAATCCGAATAAAAAGCGACCTGTGGGTCACTGCCGCCGACAACGATCAAAAACGCATCATTGATTTTGTCGTGAACCTTTTTAAACGAGTCGATCAGCAGTTCGATGCCCTGGTATGACTCAAGGGTGCCCGCATAAACGATGAACCGTTTATTTCCGGGAAGATTTTCCATATCCGGAAGGCTATTTACGCCCGGGGCCGACGATTTCAATTTAACATGGTCAAAAATTGAATTTTCAATCATTACATGCTTTTCCGGCTTGTCAATCACCCCGTCTACGTAGTCCGACAGATCAGGGCATATGGTAATGACCGCATCAGCGGATTTCAGACAGGTGTCTTCGAGCTTCCTGAAAAGGGTTATGAGCAGTTCCGAACGGGTGAAATTAAAGTTGGTCAACTGCTGGGGAAGACTCGAATGCATATCATATATCAATTTAAACCGGAACAGGCCCTTAAAAAACCGGCAAAAGAAGACCGCCTCTTCATGGGCGTGGACAAAATCATAGCGCCTGGTGAAAAGAAGCATAAACGCCCAAATCACAATAAAAAAATCCAGAAACAGTTTCAGGAAGGAGGGGCCGATTTTTACATTGCCTAGGATTTTAAACCTGGGAATTCTAATGATATTGACACCGGGAATATCGGGATCCTCTCCTTCCCCATAGGTGAGAAGATCGATCTTCACACCGAATTCGGCGGTGGCAAGGGTGCGATAGTAAACACTGAAAGGTGTTCCCCGGGGGGAAAAAAAGGGTTGGGGGGCAATGATGAGTGCTCTTGCGGTCATGACATACCTTTTTTAAATCTCTTTAATATCTGCATACCCAGCTGGTGTTTCACAAACCGGCAGCCGGATTCAAGCCGGCCGTAGGAACGGCAGGAGATGCCCGGATCGGATAACATGCGTTTCAAATCATCCGCCGGCCTGTCGGGACAAAGTGTCCCGTCAATGGCAAAGCCAAAGCATCCGCCGCGATGACACTCGGACACAAAAGGAAGGGGATCGCTGCCGGGAAGTATTCTGATCCCCCTTTTCAGCCCGCGGGTAAACTGGCTGGGGTACGGCAGCCACCTGGAACGGCCGCTGTTGTCTCCCAGGAAAAAATGCGGTCCGCCATCTATCAGCCCGTTGACGATCCGTCCCCTTTTCCCTGTCCATTTTCCAAATCCCCATGGAATGACGGGAATGGCTCCGCTGGCATTTACGCCATGGATCAAATCTTCAATGGGCAATCTTTCTTCAAAATCACGGTTGATGGCAATGGCAAGCAGTTCAAGATTTTCCCTGGTGACAATCTGCCGTCCGGCGATGATATAGAGCCGCTCCCGGCTCGTGGATTCGGCATACAGTGAATTGTTTTCACCGGTATGGTGAAATGACCAGGGCGCCGTACCGGGGGAGCCTGAATCCGCATGGGCGGCAAGCCGGTTGAACAGCCGGTTATCATCGGTATCGGTAAGACATAAGACGGCCATGAAATCATTTTCCCTGTTTACCCTTGCCGCCTCCCTGTAAAAATTGGCATGGGCTGAACTCAAAAAACCGGGAAGGTTGAAAAGACCGTAAATGTGCACATGTGAATCAACCAGGATCAAAGGCGTATATCCTCTTTTACAAATCAATATACCTGCGCAGGGCAGGCCCCAGCCCTCTGCTCACTGAGACCGGCAGTGTGGACCAGAAATCTCCAACCCTGGCGGCAAGCCCGCTGTTAAAACCGTTGCCGGCCTTTTTTATGGCCATTTTTTCGGCAATCGAGAACCAGAACAAAGGGGCGGGCTTGGCCCCCCATTGCATTTTAAACCGGTACGTCCCCTCCCCCGGAGAAGATCGGCCAAAATCAAACAGCGGATACCCCATATCACAGGCAAATTTCAGAAAACTCCAGTACAGAAGCATGTTGGGATTCCAACGATTGAACCTGCGCAGGGAAGATGCCCAGGGCACGGAAACCTGATTGGGATGACACAGCAGGATCCCCCCTGCCGCAGGTGAATTGTCCGGCATTCGCACAAGAAACAGGTGAGCCCTGCTACCAAAGCTTTCAAGAACGGCCCTCAGCCACCGGGCGCTGTGGACCGGGGAACCAAGATCACGCATGTTTTCAGAAAAAAGCGGATAAAATTCCCTGAGGAGCTCTTTCCCGCCAATTTGCGATGTCAACCCGTCACGCATGGGTTTTTTCACCTGGCTTCTTAACTTAGCCTTGAACGAAGCCAACAATGTGGCCGAATCCCGAGGTAGTTTGAGAACCATCCTGACTTTGTTATCATTTAACGCCCTTTCTTTTTCAATTGCCCCCAAGGGGGTCGAAGATCGAATGACAATCCGGCTGATTCCCTTGCTCTTGGCAATTTCAAGCGCCCCGCGCATCAATTCTTTTTCGATTGCCGGGGAATCCGCCAGGGAACCTGCCGAGTCACAGAAAGGCAAAGAGATCAACTCTCCTTTCAGAAAGGGGAAATGATGATGAATAAGGGGCAGTATCCCCACAATACGACCACCGGGGACCTTCTCGGCCATCATATAACACGATTTAAAACCATACGCTTTTTCAACAGCCGTTTTCCATGCCAGAAGATGGTTGAGCATGCCCCGGGGATGGTTCAGGACATAATGGTCCCAGCCTCCGGCATCCGTTGAAGTAAATTGTCTTATTATCACTGTGGCAAAACCGATAGTTTAGTGTTTAGGTAAGTGTTGCAGGCCTTAAACGAACACATGCGAAATTTTTCAATCAACGCCCTGAGCTTGAATTCGGTCCTGGTAAGATTAATATAATGCCTGAACCTGAAACCCGGTGTCGCATGGGTCAGCCTTGGTTGTCCGGGATCAAATTCCCAGGGATGTGAATAAAAAACAAAGCCCCCGGACTGATTCAGCACCGATTGCACTCCCATCTGAAACAGGGGAAAAGGAATCAACCTGAAGTAGCCGCCTCCCCCCAGGGGAAAAAATTGCCGGCCAAGCTTGAGATTAGTCACCGGCAACTCAAAAAAATGTTCCGACAATCGATAGGCAATGCCTTGCCTGTCCTTCTCAAGAAGGTCAAGCACCCCGTACCTACCGTGCATGCCAAAGGAGTTGTAACTGGAATCATAAAGATAACCTGCATCCTCTATTATCTTCAAAATATCACCATTCACGGCAAAACTGGGAGCTCTATAACCGGTCACAGCCTCACCGATGATATCTTCAAGCAATTTTCTGCTTTCGATGATGTCTGTGGCAAATTCATTTAAAGACCGGGTGGTTGGCATATGATGCCGGAAACCATGGGATGCCACCTCGTGGCCCCGCTGCTGAATTTCACGGACAAGGCGCGGCAGCTTTTCAGCTATCCATCCCAGCACGAAAAACGTGGCCCTTGGCTGAAACGGGAAGGAATCAAAGAGATCCAGCAGTTTGCGGGTATTGGATTCAACCCTGAGTTCCCTGTCGTTCCAGGAAGAGTACGGAATATATGCCTTAAAATTCTCAACTTGGAACCAGTCCTCCACATCAACCGTCAGAAGAATTGATTTATTCAATTGTTTATCTTTCAAGTTTCATCTCAACAATAAAAATCAAATAGAGCAGTAAAAGTGCAACGAAAAAAACGAGGATTCCCGAGATTTCATGGAGAAATCCCTGGGCAGCCTCGGGACCGATACAGGTCGCCATGACAGCCGTTGCTGTCAAACGGACGACATTTACAGCGACGGCTATGGGGACCGCCGATAAAAACAGAATCCATTTCTTCACCCGTCCCAAGGGGGAGATATAGGCAAATGCGCCCCCCAGGGCCAGCAGGGAAGTGAGGGAACGAAGACCGGAACAGGCATCCACCACCTCAAGGGAGGTGTTGGCGAGATGAAGCACATTTCCCTCCCTTAAGACAGGAATCCTCAGGAGATGAACCATGTTGGATGAAAGATCCGCGGCAAAAAGTTGAAGGGGAAATGCAATTTTGTTCCAGATGATGGCCGGAATCGGAATCATAATTATAAGATAAATCAGGGGGACGGCAACGGCGGCGGTGATCCGGCCGCCCAAAAGGTAGAGGGTTGTCCCGAAAAGGGTGATTATAATGGAAAAGCGCATGACAAAGAGTTCCGCGCCGATATTTCCAACAAGATAGCACACCATGCCAAGGATAATGACCGGAAGCCCCAGCCTCGAAGAGTTCCTTGCCATTTGTGACAACGCTTCCTTCTTGTGCCAGATCATATAGATGGCAACAAAGGGAATCAAAAAACCATGTGAGAAGTTGGGATTATTGGACCAGTCATAAACCAGGGTTGCTATGGCATGGTTGTATAGCAGAAAAAATGCCGAAGCAAGGATAAGACACTGAATGGCCAGATGTTTTTCAATTTTTAAGATCATGATGGAATATACTCGTTTAGATGGGGATAAATATCCTTTGCAAACCGTTTCAGCAGCTCCAGGGTCAGATCCTCCCTGGTCGTAACCGGAGCAATCAGTCTCACAAAGGAGCCGTCGGTTCTATGACGAATTATGGAGTCGACCACGAGCAATATCTTCTGAAGATATTCAGACGCGATGATTCGTCCCCTGGACTGGAACCAGTAGAGCATCACCTGCTGCTGGGCGCCCTTTTCAAGCTTCAGGCGAATGACATCGATACTCCTGCGGTTCCCGCTATCCTCCACAGGAACTGTTTCTATGGAAGTTTCGATGATATTCCATCCGGAACCCGGCATACAGTTTTTGGGAGAATGAATGAGATCCCCCTCTTTCTGGCTCTGGTAGAACCCCACATAGAGTTGAACCGTATCTCCCCCGTCCGATTGATAGGTGGCAAGGATGGAATCATCCACCCCCAGAATCTCATAAATTTTCTCATCAAACTTGGATGGTATGCCGCTCCACCCGCCTATTGCCATGGGAAAAGAATCAAAAGAGCGGTTAGGCTTTATGGTTTCGGAATGATTGGCGAAACTGAGAACGACAATTGTACCCAGCATTATGCCGGCTACAGTGAATACGCGTTTATAGGTCATGGTGAGCCTTTTTATATTTGGATTAGCCTAATTTTTAAAAATCCGTTTCTCAATATCTTCCCTGGAGCTTGTCTCATCCAGAACCAATGGTTTCAGGGGATAGAGACTGATCGTGATCGTCCCGCGATTTTCATGATACCCCTCCCTTCTATCCGAATCGGTATCATAGTTTTTAAATTCATAGGAAAGGCTGAAGTTCATCCAGCGAAGGGGTGCCCATGACAAGGCCGCCCCAAGATCCAGGGTGTTGTCCACCCTGTCCACACCCGGTTCGTCATATTCATCTCTTATCCAGGAACCGGTCAAGTCAAGGGAAGACATTTTTGTCAGCTGCCAGGCGAAAAGAAATCCCGCTTGATAATAAACCGTGAACCCAAGGCTTGCATTATCATCGCCGGAGGCATCATAGCCACTGGCTCCAGACAGGGTTAACATTCCCCTTCTGCTGAAATCAAAGGTTTTAAAGATATCCGCATCCACAAACACCCCTCTGTCGGTACTTTCTTCCCACTCCTGAATCAGGTACCCAAGCCCCAGGGAGAAACCTGAATCCTCGGTGATATCCCAGTCAAGTCCCAGGGAGGGATTGTAGACTACGCTATCAAGGTTCTCTTTTTCCGTAACAGTGTGTTTGTATTTAATGTAGGCCTGCAAATGCCTGGAGATTTTTCTGATGAGACGGAGGTCGCCGCTGTAGGTCTCCTCATCCCTGGAAATATCAAAGTTCTTCTCCTCAAAGGAAAAATTCGAATCAATTCCCAGCCGGGGGGTGAACCAGAACGCAAAGAATGCGGACGGAGAATAGCCCTTGTATTCATCGGCGTCGGATTGATCATAATTGTCAAACGAGTATTCACAATTCAACCCGAAAGAATTCATTATTCCAAATTCATGGGTAATGCCCACGGAGGTTGTATTTGTTTCGTGTTCCTTCAGAATTCCTGTTCTCTGGTCCCGGTCAAAACTTTCCGTATATCTTTCTTCCATGGTAAGGCCGGTATGGCGGGCAACCTGAAATTTTCCGGAAACCGAAGCGTGGTGCTCCCACGCTTTGTCATCACTGATCCCGTTATCGGTGTTTTCGTGATCGTCGTAGCCCATGTCAAAATTGATTACCGCCCGCCTGGAGAGTTCGATATCGCCGTAAAGCTTAAGATCGTTTTCAAAGACGTCATCCTCATCATGCTTGTCGTAATCTTTGTACAAGGGGTTGTAATTCAGATAGATCCGTTGTGTCTTTCCCACAAAACCGATTAAAAAATTGACGCCATAGGTGGAGAAAAACTCTTCCTCCCTGTTCTTATCCGTTTGATTGTAGTTGTCCCTGTAATCTTCAGAGACGTAGATGCTTGGCGTAAATTCGGTTCTCATTCCAACGGCTGGAGATGCAATGGACAAAAAGATCAAACCTGCTGCCAGCAAAATAGACTTCCGAAAGCAACCTGTTGAGAACACGGTGACCTCCATCAAAGGTTAGGGAACAATGATTGTATCATCTGCCTTGATCGGAATATTGTTGCTGAAATCCCCCTTCACAATATCCTTATAATTGACCCTGATGATTCTCTCCTTTCCCTTCTCTCTTCGAAAGAGAATAATCTCTTTTTTAGAAGCCCACTCGGTAAACCCCTTTGCAATGGAGAATGCCTGAATGATGGTAAGGTTTTTCAAAAGGGGGTATTCTCCGGTGCTGTTTACCTCCCCGAGGATATAGTACTTCTGGCTGCCCGGATTGATCAGGGTCACCGTAACCTGGGGAGCTTCAACATACTCGGAAAGGCGCTTCTCGATGACAGCTTTCAGCTCCATAGTGGTGAGGCTCGAAGCCTGTATATCATCAAGGAGCGGAAATGTTATCTTACCATCGGTTCTTACCATAGAGGCATCAAGGGAAAGATCCGGTTCCTTCCACACACTGATCTTGAGCACATCACCGGCCCCGACCCGGTAGTCGCTCAAGAAAGCCTCCTCCCCATGGCAGAACGGCGGGAAACCGAACACGCCACAAACAACAAAAACCAGATATAAACGGATCAACCATTTTTCACTATACATAGCTCCGCCCCTTCGATTACATCGACTGTTTTTTCCAACAACAACCAATTGTTATTTAGAACAATCGCCACCGCTCAACAAAAACAGGCACCTATACATCCGGCTAAAACCCTTCGGCGATTATTCACCTTGCCCCCCGGCCAAAAAAGACCGTTTTTATGGTGCGAAGAATAATAACGACGTCCAGCATCAGGGACATGTTTTTAATATAGAACAACTCGTAATTAAGCTTCTCTATGGCATCATCAATGGAAGCGCCATAATCGTAGGAGACCTGCGCCCAACCGGTAATACCGGGTTTTACAACAAATCGTTCCGAATAAAAAGGAATCTCTTTTTCAAGTTCCTCGGTGAAATGTCTTCGCTCGGGCCTTGGCCCCACAAGACTCATTTTACCCTTTAGAACATCCCAGAGCTGTGGAAGTTCATCGATTCTAAATTTCCGGATTACTTTCCCAACCCTGGTGATTCGATTATCATTTTGCATGGCCCAGACAGGACCGCTGATCTTTTCCGCATCCTGCACCATGGAACGGAATTTGTGCATCATATACTCCTGCTTCCGCTGTCCCACCCTGTCCTGGGAGAAAAAGACAGATCCCCTGGAATCGATTTTTATTAAAATCGCCACAAAAAGGAAAACAGGAGAAAGCAATACCAGCAGAGAAAAGGAGGCCAGGATATCCACAATTCGTTTTACGCAATTTTGAATTTTTGATTTTCTGAAACCATCTGAAAAAATAAGCCAGGAAGGAGTAATTTTAGTGACAAGCAACTTTCCCGTGAGCATTTCATAAAACGAATTGCCCTCCATGACTTCTATTCCGGCTGTTCTGCAGGCGAGCAGCTCTTTTGTCGGGAAATTACCCCGGCTCTCCTCAAGGGCAACAACCACTTTCTTGGCACCTGCTTTTAAAACCGTCTGGCAAAGGCTGTTCCAGGCTGATCTGGAAACGATCTTCCTTGGAACAGCGCCATCTATGAACTCTGAATTCACATCAGGGACCATGGCCTCGACCGAATAGCCGCAATCAATTTTCTGCTCGATCTCATGAAAGATATCTACGGCCAGATCGCTTGATCCCAGAATAATAATATTTTCATTAAAGTAGCCATTATTCAATACGCAATAAATATATACGAATCGCCATCCAATGATAAAGATCAACAAAAAGAAAATACTCAAAGCAAAGATGCCCTGATCAATGATAACAAGCGGAAATACAAAATAGATAAACGCAAGGACGATTGCCGTCACTCCAAGGGATTGCAGCAGCCGGATACTGATCTCCGGGAGATCGACGGCTATCTGGAAGTCATACAGATCGTTGTAATAAAGCGCAGCCTGGCAGACAATAGTGACGAGTACAATTCTGAGGCATAACATCACATCAAACCAATAGGAGTCGGAATAGGTTAAAAGTACTGTAGCAAGCAGAACAGAGGCGAAAATAACGATGCCTTCAATAATATAGAAAACTATATTCCGGATGGGGTAGTATTGTTTGAGAAACCTCAACATTTTTCTATCTTCAACCTTTCCTTTTTTAACTTTCAGTTATTTATCTACAGCAACCTACTTGTAACCATAATTTTCATACCCTCTTCCAGGCCTGTGATAAGAAAAATTTTTAACAACCCCCAGGATCTTCTTTTTACCATAAGTATCAATAAGATCCTGAACAGCTTCCTTTTTTGTCTTACCGGTTTTTACCACAATCACGATACCATCGACCTGACGAGCCAGCGCACTTGCCTCTGATGTCAGGTAGGGAGGAGGAGAATCGATGATGATATATCTGTCATCATATCTCGTTTTCACCTCGTTAAGAAGCAGCCTCATCTGTTCGGAAGAGACGAGTTCCGATGGATTTGACGGTGGCACGCCTGCCGGAAGAATTGAGAGCTTGTTGATTTGGGTTTTCTTTATAATGGAAGAGAGCGGACGAAGGTCGGAAAGATACTCACTTAATCCGGGAATATCGGAAAAACCGAATCGCGAATGGATCGAAGGCCGTCTCAGGTCGCAATCCATTAGAAGGACATACTCATCAATGCTGTTTGCAATGCTTACGGCAAGGTTGCTGGCCACAAAGGATTTTCCATCCCCCGGGGTCGAACTGGTGATCATGATGGATCTTGGAGGCACCCCTTTGTCAGGGAAGAGAATATTGGTCTTAAGAATCCTGAACTGCTCGGCCTCAAGGGAATGGGGCTTAAAGTGGGTGAGGAGGGAGGGGTCGAGATTGCCTGAAATGACAGTTCCCTGTTCCGTCGGAGTGGTCTCTTCGCCATCATTTGCCGGCTCATGTGACGGGTCTTCCGGAACAATACAGAATGGGGCCTTGCTGTCATCGGCAATCTGCAGTTTTTCAAGAGCTTTGAATATTTTCCCCACAACAAAATCCTTGGACTATTAAGTTAAATGCAGTTTTATAAAATTGACAACCCGTCCTATTCCCTTTTGATTTATGACAACGAACAAACAAAGCACCCCTGCGACATAGCTTGCTGTAGCAAGGAATAAAACCATCTCAATCTTCTTTTTTAATCCATCTCCCGCTTTTTTCAGAGGCGGAATGGAAGCCAGAATGGGAAGCCCCAGTTTGGTTTCAATATCCTCATCCCATCGAATGGAGGAAGCATTGAATATTTCAAGCAGGAAAATAATGCCTCCGGCAACACCCATGCCTGCGGCAAGGGAAAAAATGATTAATTTTTTAATATCCGGAGAGATGGGTTTTTGAGGGACCCTGGCATGATCCAGGATTCTGAACTGTTCTCCTTTCTGCTTCTTCTCCATGTTCACGGCAAGCTCGGCTTCGAGCTTCCTGTCCAGCAGCGAATTGAACACATCCTTGATGTTTCCATAATCCCGTTTCAAAGAGAGCAGATCCTGCTCACGCTTGGGCGTATCTTCAACCCGTTTCTGATAAATAGCCGTGCTCTCACGATTTGCTTTTATATCGGCATTTAACGAATTGATTTCTGTCTTGATCAGATCCACCTGCATCTCCAGCTGTTGCAGAGTGCGACTTTTCTTTAACACTGGGGTTTTAGTCTTTTTGCCGGGCTCTGATGTCCGTGCCTCCTCAAAAACACTGGCCTCCTCATCTACCTTTACCTGGAGCTTCTCAATGGTGGCCTGGAGCTTCTTAACATCCGGATGCTGACTGGTATATCGCAACAGAAGCGCTTCAAGCATTTTTTTAGCCTGCTTTAGTTCAACTTCGTTCTCGGTTCCTTCAAAGCCGTCATCCATGGAGTCAAGGGAAACAGGTTGCCCTTCGCCCCCCCGTTGTGCCATCTCCTTTAACTGGAAGATCTGCGCATTCAGGGCATTAACTGCATTTTTTGCATCCCTCAAGGTAGCCTGCTTGTCACTCAGCTGCTGCTGGAGCCGGTCAAGGGTCCTTAAATTGGATTCCAGCTCATCAGGAAGACCGCCAAGGAATTTAGCCCGATACTCTGACAGCTTTTTTTCACGTTCAACGAGCCGTTTTCTGGTCTTTTCAAGCTCGGCATCAAGGAATTCGCTTGTGCCGACCGCCTGTGCTTCCCTCAGCTTAAGATTCTCGTCCATGAAATAGCTTGAAAGGGTGTTGGTTATCTTCATCACCTTAGCGGGATCTTTTCCTTTGTAGGAGATACTGAAGGCATCGGTGCCGTTTCTGGCCCGGGTCAGCTTTACATTGATCCGTTTTCGCATCACCGCGACCTTATCTTCGAGATACATGCCTGCCGATTTTTCATCTTCAAAAAGAGCAAATTGATCAATTATTTTCTCAAGATTGCTCCGGCTCATGACCTGCTGAGAGATAGTGCTGATCCTGTTATTTATGCCACTTGATACGATGGATTTTACATAACTTCCCGGAACGGTCTGGGCATGAACCAGGATGGAAGTTGAAGCCTTATATGTTCTGGGCAGAGTAAAAGCCAGATAAATTCCGGCTGAAAGGGAAATACAGAGGGGAATAAGAACAATCCACCTGCGCCGGATTATTATGTCAATAATCTGATCAGGCGTTAGTGCTGTCTGAATGTTGGGCCCATCTGCCATAAAGCTTCCCGTATCGCTAACATTTTCGTTAAAAATCGGTGATTGCCATTATGCCCCTGTCTTAATCAAAAAAAGTCTCAACCCTTGGTCGATACATGTAACTTCATAAGCAACTATCGTTCCACTCAATAAAAAAACAACGTTTCATTAATTAGCCCTTCTATTTTTTATAGTATTTCAAATAGAAACAATGGAGATCGCCCAATTCTCCCATGCCGATATACAACCAAAGACATATGAATTTTTTTTCCCACATCTAACAACAATGTAACCTTTTTTACATACTTATCACGACTTTTTTTCACATTTCTAAAAAAACAATAAGCAACACGCGATAAATATAGAAAATAGAAGAAAAACGAATTACAGAGGGGTTGGTTAATCGATATCGATCCAGTACTGGGACCAAGCACACCGTTCCTTGTAGGGATACTTCATGAGCTCGGTAGCGAGGATGGAAAAGTCATGTTTTCGAACAACAAAATAACTGACCTTTTCATGGCCTATCAAAGATGTAACGCCCGCAGCCACGTAAAGGAGTTCATGCTTTTTTTCCACAAAACAGTCAACGGCACCGGTGACAACCTGAATGTCCCCTTCTTGCCGTACACCATACAGATTAATCATGGTTATTTCAAAGGATTTTCCATTAAAATAGTTATTTGCATTGGTGCGGGTCAACTCGCATCGTACAAAATTGGTAAAACTCATACGTGTCCGTTCATAATCCGACGGTTCGGAAAAAGAGACACCGGGAAATAATAGTATCAAAACCACATAAGCTACAAAATACGTCCGTACGGTTTTCATCATGGGAATCATGCCTGTTCCTTTAATAGAGAGAGGATTGTCTTTGAGAGCTCACGCAACACAACGGGTTTCACCACCACGGACTCCGATCCGGTAAATTGTTTTAAAGCATCATCTTCCGTGCCCTTATCCCCATAGCCGGTTCCGAGAATCACCGGCAATTGAGGCTCTGTCTTGATCAGGTTTTTAACGAGCTGAACACCGTTAATTCCGTCAAGCGTGCTGTCGGCTATGACCATTCGAAACTTGTCCGGCTGCATTCTGAACATCAAAAGAGCATCAGTACCGCTACCGGACACGGTCACAGGATAGCCAAGGTCCGTTACGATCAGATCGATCAACCCCCGTCTCTTTTCGTTGGAATCAACGATGAGGACATGGCGTTCCCCTTTAAACAGAGGTCCCGGGGAGGCACCGATCTCATCGGGTTCCCAGCGCTGCTCATCAATGGGGTGAATCCGGGTCACATCAATTTCATAGGCCCTTGCGATCCTGAAATAATCGTCATCCGTATCAGGCACCTTTGCTATCAGCCGCTTGTTGCTGCTGAGATACTCCCGGAGCCAGGTCCTGTATTCAAAGTCGTTTCCCTTAAGGATCAGAAGCCTTGAACCAAGATCGGAGTTCACCTGAAGCGTGTGATACACCCGTTTCATGAAACCTGTATCCGCAGCCTGTTCCCGGTAATACTCCGAAACAAACCCCACCATATAATCCCTGGCCTGGGATTGAACAGCAAAAACGGTCAAAAATACAGCAACAAACAGCACCCTCTTCATATCCATCTCTCCATCTGGTAAATAGAAACCCAAGCCCCGCCCGTGTACGGATTGCAGCACAGGCAGCTTGTTTAACAACCGTTCAAACCAAACCATCGACAGCTTGCAACGGCAACTTGAGCCATAAGAACGCTTACAACAGAAAGAAAACAACCCCTCCAAGCCCCAGAACAGAGAACAGTCCCATGAGCAGCAGGCCAAAACGGCTGGCATCATCCCGCCTTCTTGCCCTGGTAACACTCAACATAAGGCCGATGCTGCTCATTATCGATCCGGCAAAGGCAAGCCAGAAAAGATATCTGACAAACTCAATATCCCACCATGTCCTGATATCAAGCCGGTAAACCCTGTCAAAAAAACTCTCAAACTCGGGTTTTGCCCTTTCCGTCACGATCAGGATCAGAGCTATGACAACCCAGGAGAGCGCATTAAAAAGAGTCAGGAGCCTTGTCCAGGCGTCCTTCTTCCCACGCCGGTCTCTAATATTATTTTTTTGTGCTGTTTTCATTTGCTTTTATAACCATCCTATATTAAAGTTTTCCCATGAGCTCACCCATAGACCTCAATAACAAAGACTTCAATGAACTTTCTCAATTAGTATACAATGAATGCGGGATCAATATCCACAAGGGAAAACTTGAGCTCCTAAAATCAAAAATCGCGAAACGCATGCGCATAACAAAGATCTCCTCCACCTCTCTCTATCTTCAACACCTGAAAAAAAATAAAAGTGAGATCACCGAATTCATCGACACCGTCACAACAAACCACTCGTTCTTTTTCAGGGAGAACCGGGGCATTGAAGCCATCATCGAACACCTCTCCAAACAAAACACCGGTACAAGCAAAAATTTCAAGCTTTGGTGCGCAGCCTGCTCCACCGGCGACGAGCCTTACTCCGTTACCGTGCAGATGCTTGAACGGGACCTCTCCTTCTCGCTTCTTGCCACGGACATCTCCCACTCGGTACTAAAAACGGCCGCCAGGGGCATCTATAGCGTGGATCGGGTGAGAAACGTCCCCACCC
Organism: Desulfobacteraceae bacterium; assembly: GCA_024225635.1. Classification (GTDB taxonomy): domain Bacteria; phylum Desulfobacterota; class Desulfobacteria; order Desulfobacterales; family Desulfobacteraceae; genus Desulforapulum. Next base: position 44,278 of record JAAEMK010000691.1, read on the forward strand.
CCGTACTTCACCGTTATTTCCAGAAGGGCACGGGCAAAAGCGAAGGTTTTATCCGGGTCAGGAAAGAGATTCAGCGGCACATCGCCTTCAAGAAGTTCAACCTCATAACAGATCCCATCCCAACCCAGTCATTCGATGTGGTGCTATGCAGAAATGTGATGATCTACTTTGACAACCCCACAACGGAAAAAGTGGTTAACAAGCTCTACCAGGCCCTTGTTCCCGGGGGATTATTTATCATTGGCCAGGCAGAGAGCCTGCTTAACATGGACCACAAGTTCAAACCCGCAACAAACATCCCTTCAACCCACATAAAATAGAAGTACGAACTCATCGTTTATGGGCCTGGGACTTAAACCGCCTTGTGATCATCTCGATGATCTCCTCCGCGCTCGTCTCAATGGGCTTGCTGCTGACATCAACCATGGAGAAGCCTTGGGTGATGTAATATTTTCTTGCCTTTTCGATCTCCATGCTGATCTCCTCCCTGGAGGTATAGGAATACATGTCCGAGGTGCCAAGGCTCTCCTGCCTCATCTTTCGATGGGCCTTGAGCTGCTCAAGGTTGATGTTCAGGGCGATGATGCGCCTGCGGTCGATCTTCTTCAGTACCTCGGGCATGGGCACGCCGATCACCAGGGGAACATTGGCCACCTTCCACCCCAGAACAGCCAAATACATTGAAAGAGGGGTCTTGCCGGCCCTGGAGAGTCCCACAAGGACAATCTCAGCCTCGGTCAGGTCATCCGGATTCACCCCGTCATCATGGGCCAGGGCATATTCGATGGCAGAGACCTGGGCAAGGTCCACATGGTGGATTTTCCTGTAGAGCCCGGGCTGCTCAATGGGATCATCATCAAGGAAATTCTGTATCTTGGAAAGCACGGGCCCCATGAGGTCGATGGTCACCAGGCCCTCCTCCATGCCCTTAACGGTCAGATAGCGCCTGAGATCCGCGTTCACCATGGTGTGGACAATGAGACTGTCCGTATCCAGGGTCTTTTCGATGAGATCATCAACCTGGGATTCGGTCCTGATGTGGGGGACCTTGACAACGGTGATGTCGTTATTGGGAAACTGAACCAGGGCGCTCTGGATCAGATGGTAGGCGTTGATCCCCTCCCCGCAGGAGGCGATATATATCATATGAAATTTGTTGTTTGCAAGTTCTCCAACCAACCCCATTGTTTTTCCTTTATTCTATCAAATAATTGGGTTATTAATAAGCTGTCAGTGAGGGTGGCCATAGCCGTTACATACTCACTGTTCACTGCTGAAAAAGGGATATATCCCAACAGGCAGGCAGAGTCAATTGCATTGATCGTAAATCAACCCATGGGAAACTGGAATGACACACAGAGACAGAGGCAACTACACAAAAAAACATTCGGACAAACAGATAGATCCCGAGGCAAAACAACTTCTTGAAGCAAGCGCCGGACAGGGAAAGATAACCTGTGCTTCGGTCCATGGCGCAGCAAAAACGCTCGGCATCACACCGGCCGAGGCCGGCGCCCAGGCCGATCTACTGGAGCTGAGACTGATACGCTGTTCCCTTGGCCTGTTCGGCCATGACACCGGCGCCAACACCCTTCCCCCCATGGAAACGGTCCCGGAGACGCTTGCGCAGCTTTTGGACCAAACGTCAGATGACGGCCGAATCTCCTGCCGTGACTGCTGGAACATAGCAAAGACCCTGAAACTCAAACGGATGGAGGTCGCTTCGGCCTGCGAAGCCAGGGGGCTTCGGATAAAACCCTGCCAATTAGGGGCATTTTAGGGAAGAGAATCCAGGTATGGTAACAGGTACGGGAAAAATAGTGTTCCGGCTCCACGGCTGCAACTCTTTAAAGGAAAAACGGGCCATCGTCAAAGCCATGATCAACCGGATAAAAAACCGGTTCAACGTCTCCATTGCAGAGACAGCCTACAACGAAAGCCTTTTAAAGGCCGAGATAGGTTTTTCCATTACCGGGAACAACCGGCGAACCGTCAACTCCATCATGGACAAGGTCTTTAATATGGCGGAAGAAATGGGCCTTGCCCAGATCATCGACAGCGAAATGGAGATCCTCTCCTGGTAAGCGGGGTTACCGGTGTTTTGCCCGTGCCCGTTTTTTTCTCCTTTGCTTCTGCTTCCTGAGCCGCTGGATCTTCTTGTCGTCCGGTCCCGTGCCGGTCATATGGGCTTCCACCTTGTCGGCAAGGAGCCGAAGGGCAAGGAAGCGGTTAAGGTGCTGGGAGCGTTCCCGGCCGCACTTCACCGATATGGCGGTCGGCAGATGACGCAAAAACACGGCCACCGAGGTCTTGTTCACCTTCTGGCCGCCCCGGCCCGAAGCCTTGACGAACTTCTCCTCGATCTCCTCCCGTTTTATGCCAAGGTCCTTGAGACGCTTCTCAAGGGCCTTGACCTTTTCAATGCCCGGTCCCACTGTTTTTACTCCTTTTACGCATTGACTTAATCCTTCCATCCATACTATAGTTTCACCCATACCATGGCCGGCCTGTTGCGGTTGAACGTAAATTCCAACGTTAACAGGTCACACGCTTATTAACAATACAAATGATGATTGCGGACAATGGCCTCAAACAAATACACATGCAATGAGTACCGGGAAGAGATGATCCTCATGGCCCTTCAAAAACGGCTGGCAACATCGGACCTCACCCCCAGGGAACGCCGGGAAATCCAGGAAGAGATCAAACGTGTAGAAGCCTCCATGGGCATGGATTAGGAGATACGTCTTGGACACGGCTAAGGCCCTGGAACTTGAAAACAGCGCCCTGAAACAGGAACTTCTGGAGAGCAACCTGGAAAAGGAACTCCATGAGACCTTGATCAATGCCGTTGACGATCCCCTGTTCCTCATCAACGGCAGCGGCATTCTCCTTAAGGCAAACGCCGCGGCCATGGAACGCTATGGTTTTCAAAAAGGAGACCTGTTCCACGGCACCATCTGGGAACGCCTCCCCCCAACCCTGGCAAAGGAGTGGAAGGAGGAGATTGCCAAGGTCATTCGAAAACGATCCGAAAACAGGTTCCAGTTTGACCACGGCCAGAGGATCAAGGAGCTTTTGATATGGCCCGCCTTTGACGCAAAGGGAAGGCTGAGCGCCTTCACCCTGATGGAGAAGGATATCACCAGACATATCCGCGCCCTGGAACGCCATAACCTGTTCCAGGAGGAAGAGGCGTGCACCGACCAGCAGATGCTCCACGCCTCAACCCTGATCAACCTCGGCACCCTGGTCGCCGGCATGGCCCATGAGATCAGCAATCCCAATGCGTTTATCATGACAAACGCCCCCCTCCTTGAACGGCTCTGGACGGATCTTCTGGAAACCATGGACGACCGGCTGGAACCGGCCGGAATCCAGGCCGGAGGTTTCACGTATCAGGAGATCCGGGAGACCATCCCTGAGCTTTTGCGGGGGATCAACGACGGGGCTTCAAGGATCGACATCATTGTCAAGAGTCTCCGCTCGTTCTCACGGCCCGATCCCTATGGGGCGCTTGTCCCGGTTTGCCTCAACGCCGTGGTCAAGACCGCCCTTCTGTTCCTGAACAATGAAATAAGAAAATCCACCAAACACTTTTCCACGGATCTTGACAGGTTGCTTCCCTCCGTGGCAGGCATCCCCCAGCGCCTGGAACAGGTGATCATCAACCTTCTGCTCAACGCCTGCCAGGCCCTGCCCCGGCCGGACCGGAAGATCATCCTTTCCACCCGTACCCGGGAAAACAATGCAATTCTCACCGTGACCGATGAAGGGTGCGGCATAGACCAGGAAAGCCTGGATAGAATCTTCGAGCCGTTTTTCACCACAAAGACAGATATCAAGGGCACGGGCCTTGGACTCTCCATAACCAAAAAAATCGTCAAAGAGCACCACGGCTGGATCGAATTTCAATCCGAACCCGGCCTTGGCACCCGTGTCACTGTTGGATTTCCCGCCATGAAAGGAGAGTAGTTTGGCAAATTTCCCGTCAAGACCCGTCCTCATCGTGGATGATGAAGAGCATATCCTCACCGGCTTTTCCGCCGAACTGAAGTACAACGGCATCAAAAACATCATCACCTGCAACTCGTCACTCGAAGTCATGGAAATCCTGGGAAAGAACCATGTGAGCATGATCTTCCTGGATCTCATGATGCCGGGCCTCTCAGGCAGGGAGCTTCTATCTAAAATAACCGAGGCCCATCCCAGCGTCCCGGTGGTTGTGGTCACCGCCTCCAACGATATCGAAACCGCTGTTGCCTGCATGAAACAAGGCGCCCACGATTTTCTTTCAAAACCCGTGGAACAGGGGCGGCTGGCCTCCGTGTGCAGGCACACCATCGAATACGGTGAGATGAAGCTCGAGATAAACCGACTCAGCACCACACTGCTGGACAATGGCAAAATCCTGGCCCCGGCCTTTAAAAACATCATCACCCAGGACCCTGCCATGGAAGCCATCTTCAGGTATGTGGACTCCGTTGCCTCAACGAGCCAGCCCCTGTTCATCACGGGGGAGACAGGCACGGGCAAGGATCTTATCGCCGGCGCCGTCCATGGGCTCAGCCAACGGGAGGGAAAACTGGTCAAGGTCAACACGGCAGGGCTCGACGACACCATGTTTTCAGACACCCTGTTCGGACATGCAAAGGGGGCATACACCGGAGCGGACACCCCAAGGCCGGGTCTTGTGGAAAAGGCCGGGGCCGGAACCCTCTTCCTCGATGAGATCGGCGATCTCTCCCCCCTGTCCCAGGTAAAGCTCCTCGGCCTGATCCAGGACCGTGAATACCTCAGGATCGGTGATGACAGGACCCGGTACTCGGACGCAAGGATCGTCGCGGCCACCAACATCGCCTGCAGCGACCTCAACGACAGCAAAAAATTCAGGCGGGATCTCTACTTCAGGCTCATGACCCACCACGTGCACCTGCCTCCGTTAAGAAAGAGGCCCGGGGATATTCCCCTTCTGATCGACCATTTCATCGCAAAGGCATCCCGGAATCTTCAGAAGGAACCGCCCGGTGCGGATGGAGCGATCTACACCCTGCTTTCAGGTTACCGTTTTCCGGGAAACGTGAGGGAGCTCGAGGCCATGGTCTTTGATGCCGTCTCAACCTGCACGGCCTCAAACCTTGATACAGGGGTTTTCCAAAAACACATGGAATCGTCAGGCGTCCAACCCGGACCGGAACCGGCCGAAACACCACCCCGGAAAACCGGAACCGAATTTTCAACCTTCCACACCCTGCCCACCCTCAAAGACGCCTGCGACCTCCTTGTCAAGGAGGCCATGAAACGATCCGGCGGCAACCAGGCCCAGGCCGCCAGGATGCTCGGCATCTCACGCCAGGCCCTGAACAAACGGATCAAGGGATAGTCCATATTGGGGTCAGGCTTTCCTTATTGTCCCTTTTGCTGGAAAACTTCAGGCTGGTGACAATAAGAAAAGCCTGACCCCGGCTGTCGTTGTGGTGGCTACCGCCACATAGTGGCCGAAGTTATGATCAACCCCAAAAGTTAATAACCGTTATACAAACCCCTTCTGGCTGATGTAGAGAAGGATCTCCTGGGCTGCCTCGTCCGGTGTAAGGTCGGTGGTATCGATGCGCAGCTCCGGGGAGACAGGCACCTCGTAGGGATCGTCCACCCCTGTAAATCCCTTTAAAAGCCCTGCCCTTGCCTTGGCGTACATTCCTTTTCGGTCCCGTTTTTCACACTCGGCAATGGGGGTTGACACATGGACCTCGAAAAAGCCGCCGTGTTCCTCAACCACCGCCCGCACCTCGGCCCGGGTCTTTTCATAGGGGGCAATGGGAGCACAGATGGCGACCCCGCGGTTCTTTGTGATCTCGGACGCCACAAATCCCATGCGCCGTACATTGATGTCCCGGTGTTCCCGGGAGAAATTAAGTTCGCTGGAGAGGTTTCGTCTCACGATATCACCGTCAAGCAGGGTCACGGGCCGGGTTCCCATCTCCATGTTTCTGGCATAGAGCACCTTTGCGATGGTGGATTTTCCGGCACCGGAAAGTCCTGTGAGAAACACGGTAAAGCCCTGGTTGGCAGGAGGCGGATATGATTTTCTCAATTCGGCCACCACCTCCGGAAAGGTCGCCCACCCAGGCACTTTTTTTCCAGCCCGAATCCGGTTTCGAATATCCGTTCCGGTGAGAGAGAGGGTTTCTGTCTCCTTGGGGACATTACTTGCGGCCCTGTACTCATCCTCAAAGGGAAGATAAACCATCTCCTCAAAGGAGACCACATCCACCCCCACTTCGGAAGCAGCCTCCCTGGAAACCAGGGTGGCGTCGTCATAGTTGTAAAACGGCTCGCCACTGCTGTTTTTTCCAGGACTTGCGTGGTCGTGGCCAATGACAAAATGGGTGCAGCCGTAATTCTTACCGATGATCATGTGCAAGAGCGCATCCCTGGGACCGGCCATCCTGGGAGCAAGGGGAAGCAGGTTCAGGACAAAAGAGTCCGGGGGGTAGTGGGAAGCGACCTGCCTAAGACACCGTATCCGGGTGTAATGGTCAAAATCACCCGGACGTGTCACCCCGGCCACAGGCAGGAGAAGAAGGTTTGCCCTGGCATCCCGCATGGCCTGGATGGTCATCTCGAACTGGGGCCTGTGCAAGGGCTGGTGGGTCTGGAATCCCACGACACGCTTCCAGCCAAGCCGCGCAAAAACGTTTCTTACCTCCTGGGGACGCCTGCGGATCTGCTTGAAATCGGAATGGATGGGAAGGTTCAGCGCTTCGATGCCTCCGCCGATGTAGTACCTGCCGGATTTTTCAAAAAGGTAACGGACACCGGGATGCTTCCTCTCCGTGGTGCCGTAGATGGCAAGAGCCTCTTTCTCCATATCCAGGGGCCAGATATCCTCCACCGTCATCACCCCGAGGAGAAAGCCCTCCCCGTCCCGAAGCACCACGGACTGCCCCGTCTCCAGGGTTGCGGCAAAGGTTTCGGAGACATCAAGACAGATGGGAACGGGCCAAAGCTCTCCCGTTGAAAGGCGCATGCGGTCCAGCACGGCCTCGTAATCGATCTGCTTCATGAATCCGTCAAGCGGGGAGTAAGCCCCGGTCACCAGGAGCTCAAAATCGCAAATCTGCCGATCGTTGAGAATCACGTCCGGCATGGTGGGGGTGAGGCTCTTCAACAGAGCCTTTCTCTCGTCATCAGCTAGAAGATCGACAAGCACGCTATCGTCACCATGGGGTTTAGCAATAGATGAAGTTGTCATGGAAAAACAATTAATCGATTACAGCACCCCTGTCAACAGGTTTACACAAGGTGAGGTCCATGGTTGAACCTCACCCTTTTTTACATTCCGATCTGACCGCTATTAAGAAGGCCTACTGAAAGGATCTGGTAAACAACTCTTCAAGGGCCTTTCCGGCATCTTCTGTCAGGTTACGGGTTCCCGTACCGGCAAAGGTCTTGTGGGAAATCGTGGGAACGACTTCCTGCCAGGAGTTATTGATCCAGGAGAACCAGGCCTTTCTGTCCTGCTCATACACAAACACCGGCCTGTTGAAGAGCCGGGCAAGCTCAACTCCCCATCCGGTTCCACCCTTGACAGTGTTGTCCGGGAGTATCCACCCGACCACAAAAACCTGGTAACCCTTGTTGACCATGTGAAAAATCGACTGGATTACCTTTCGAATTTTTTCTATTTTGGAAAAATTCCTTCCCAGGCGCTGGGAAACGATATCCATACTGACATCACCCTTTTTGAGTTCTTCATCACTCAGGACAGTAATACCCGTTGTTCGTTCACCGATGTGCCCTTCAAAGCTAAAGTTCACCTCATTGATGCCAAAACGCTCGGCCAACTTTCCGAACTCGGCCTCAGCCCCCCTGTGACCACCACTGTACAACGTAATTTGGGATAAATCGCTCATTATTTACCACTCCTTGTTGCCTATTTGATTTTAAGTATGATTGGACTCTGAGTCAGATGATCCTCGAACATATCAAAAAATCGTCCATTTTTCAACAACGAATACTTGTGGGCGAAAACCACCGGCTATTGACAAAAAGCGGTTCTGATATTATTAGATTCAAATGGAAAAGCACACGATAAAATACCTAAAAGACTACAGGCAACCGGAATACTGGATCGACAGGATCGATCTTCAGTTTGACCTTCACGAGGATCACACCCTGGTCTCCTCGACCATGAAGATAAGGCGCAACCCCGAGACAGCGACCCCGACCACGCCGCTTATTTTTGACTGCGAAGATCTTGAAATCGTTTCGGTGATCGCGGAGGATATGATCCTATGCCCGGGTGAATATGAGCATAAGGACAACCACTTCAAGCTCTTCAGGGTTCCGGAGGAGTTCAAGCTCGAAATAAAGACCCGCATAAAGCCCCAGGAGAACACCACCCTGTCCGGACTGTACAAGTCCGGGGGCACCTTCTGCACCCAATGCGAGGCGGAAGGGTTCCGTCGAATCACCTGTTTCCCGGACCGGCCGGACGTGATGACCGAATTTTCCTGCATTATCACGGCGGACAAGGACAAATATCCGGTCCTTCTCTCCAACGGAAACCCCATTGCCAAAGGCGAGCTTGATGGGGGAAGGCATTATGTTCACTGGGAGGACCCGTTTAAAAAGCCCTCCTACCTTTTTGCACTGGTTGCCGGAGACCTTGTCTGCATCGAGGACACCTTTACCACCTGTTCCAACAGAACCATCGACCTGAAGATCTATGTGGAACCGGAAAACAGGGACAAGTGCGGCCATGCCATGGAATCCCTCAAGCAATCCATGGCATGGGACGAAGAGCGGTTCGGCAGGGAATACGATCTTGATCTCTACCAGATCGTTGCGGTCAACGATTTCAACATGGGCGCAATGGAGAACAAGGGCCTCAACGTCTTTAACTCCAAATATGTCCTTGCCAACCAGGAAACCGCCACCGATACCGATTTCATGAACATCCAGGGAGTGATTGCCCACGAGTATTTCCACAACTGGACCGGCAACAGGATCACCCTGAAAAACTGGTTCCAGTTGAGCCTCAAGGAGGGGTTGACCGTGTTCAGGGACCAGGAGTTCTCCTCTGACATGAACTCCAGGGCGGTGAAACGCATCGAGGACGTCAAAAACCTTCGAACGGGCCAGTTCCCTGAAGACTCAGGCCCCATGTCCCATCCCGTCCGCCCCGAATCCTATATCGAGATGAACAATTTCTACACCACCACCGTGTATGACAAGGGCTCCGAAGTGATCCGGATGATCTTCCAGCTCCTTGGAAGGGACGGTTTCAGAAAGGGCATGGATCTCTATTTTGAGCGGTTCGACGGCATGGCCGTTACAACCGAAGATTTTGTCGCCACCATGGAAGAGGCAAGCGGCATGGATCTCGGCCAGTTCCGTCTATGGTACTCCCTGTCGGGAACCCCCAGGATCACCATGGCCCGGGAGTATGACAATGACGCCGGGAAACTCACCCTTCGCCTTACCCAGTCCATTGCCCCGGACAAGAACCAGCGGGAGAAACTGCCCATGCACATCCCAATGCAGGTGGGCCTGCTGGACAAAGACGGCAATGAAATCGATCATCCCCAATGCGGTCTTTTCCACCTGAAATCCGCAACCGAAGAGGTGGTATTTGACGGAGTTCCGGAAGGATGCAGCCCCTCCATATTCAGGGGTTTTTCAGCACCCGTGAAGATCACCACCGACTTTACGGACACCGACCTTGCCTTTCTCATGGCAAAGGATACGGATCCGTTCAACAGGTGGGATGCGGCCCAGCAGCTCTACATGGGGGAGATCGATCTTCTGCTGAAAAAGCTGCAACAGGATGAAACGCCTGTTGTCTCGCCCCATGTCATCACGGCCTTCAAACAGGCACTTAGCGATTCTGACAGGGACAGGGCACTCATGGCAAGGGCACTCACCCTTCCCCACGAAAATGAGATCGGGGAAAACTACCAGGAAATTGATGTGGATGGGATTCACAGGGCAAGGCAGATTTTGAAGCAAACCATTGCCCGTGAGATCACCGGCCAGGCAATGGAGATCATCGACGAGTGCTCCCTTGCCAAAGCGTCGGATCTCTCGTTTGAAGCAATGTCCAAAAGAAGCCTCAAGAACCTGCTGATCTCCTACATTGGCGCCCTTAACACCCAGAAAGCAGCGGAGTTTGCCCATGAACGCTTCAACATGGCCGCCAACATGACCGACAAGATCGCCTGCCTCACCACCCTCTCCCACATGGATTCCCCCCATAGGACAGAGGCTCTGGACCGGTTTTACCAGCAATGGAAATCAGATCCCCTGGTCATGGACAAGTGGTTCAGCGTCCAGGCAGCCTCCATGCGCACCGATACGATGGAACAGGTCAAACGGCTGGCGGACCACCCGGATTATTCACTTAAGAATCCAAACAGGGTCAGGTCCCTGGCCGGCGTGTTCGCCTTTCAAAATCCCGCGGGCTTCCATACTCCGGACGGCCGGGGATACACCTTTCTTGCGGATCAAATCATTGCCCTGGACAAATCAAACCCCCAGATTTCCGCGCGGCTTGTCTCGTGTTTCAACCGCTGGAAACGATTCGATCAAAAAAGACAACTGCTGATGCAGCAAGAGCTGAAAAGGATTATCACCATCCAGGAGCCTTCGAGGGATGTCTACGAGATCGTGTCAAAGGCCCTGGAATAGGTAACGGCATTATCAGGGAATCTTTGAATAGATGGGAGCGCTGCTCCATCGGCTTGTGCGCTCCCATCCATACCTGTCTTCCCAGCCTTGCCTTCTATCACTGTTCTTCCGCATGTCCTCCCCGGGATATCGTGGGCCAAGATTAACAATCCGTCTGTCTACAGGAGATCTTCGATCCTTTGGAGATCGTTTTCCATATACTTTTTGGGGCCTCTCCATTTCATGCTCCGATACGTTTTTGGCAGGGCTTTTACCGGGCCCTGCCATATTGATGTAACGGCTAATCTGCCTGGTACTTGAAAGACAACCTGATATTGGTTCTAAATTGTGTGACCTTCCCGTCTTCAATCTTTAAATCGAGTTTGTTGACCTCGGCGACTCTGAGGTCCTTGAGCGAATTGCCCGCTGTTTCAACGGCTGTCTTTGCAGCATCTTCCCAGGAAGTTGTGCTGCTGCCCACCAGATCGACGATTTTGTAAACACTATCCCCCATTTCTTCCTCCTTTGGTTTTCTGTTAACGACATTGGACTACCACTTATATAGACAATCCTACATGTATTGAAACAGAGACAACGAACAGGTGGAACAGGAATCGGAAGAATCCGTTTTTTAATCAGGCTGAAGTTCAGAAAAGTTGTTATGACGACCATCATATTTTTCGAATCTGCTTTACAGTAACTTCATATATTATATATAAATATTGCGTTGTGTCAAAATATTTTTCAACTATTTGCGGAGGCCGAAAAGCAGCACCAGGCAAGCCCTTGCGAACCTGTCGTCACGATGAAAATTCGCCTTTATCCGCAAATCTTCCAACAATCGCATCAATGCCCGCACCTGGAGCATTGATGCGAAAAAGAGATAACCCCGTATTTCGTCAGGGAAGGATCAGATTCTCCTGGATGAGTCCGAAAAACGACGAGCTTCCGGAAAAAAAATACCAGCCAAGATGGTTGGAGCAGTTTCTGCAAAGGGCGATTTTCCAGTGATATCCACTGAACCAGGAAAATTCAGGGGATGATTCCAGGGAGGTCAGGCAGCCTGTCGCCCTCTTGTAACAGCCAATCTCAAAAACATACCCATGGGGATTGGCAAAGATGTGGGAGTGGGAGCCGTTCATGGTGATCTGGTTGCTGGTGTCCGTGATCGAGTTCTGGCAGAATCCGCAGAGAATCGCCTCTTCTTCCTCCCCCATCTCTTCAACCTCGTCCATCACCGTGGTGACAAGGCCATCCTCCGGCTGGCTCTCCCGAAAGGACTTCACGCGCATTATCCAGCTCCTTTTGTTTACATGGCTTAAAAAAATTTGATGGCCTGTTACTTAACTTTCGCCATCGAATCATTGTATCAGGTCGGGCAAACCCGGCACAACACAAAAGAGGAAAAAACCGCCCCGCCGGAGTCAACAGGGTTTCACCGCTTTTTCGTCTCAAGAAAGTAGAGGGTCCCCCCCACCGGAGCAAAGGAAAGAAAAACAATGTTTAACCAGGGAACCAGAAACCAGAGCCCAAATCCAAGATGGAAAAGAATATTCCGTTTAAATAAACCAAACCTGGTTTTAAAAGGGGACAACCTTCTGGCCGGCACAAGGTCGGTGTTGTCCCAGGCAAGAAAAGTGACGGCGACAAGGGATGAAACCAATGCGACGGCCGGACCAAAGGGCGTCAGAAAACCCAATACCATCAACACGACCATGGCGAGAACAGGGATAACGGCCCGGGGGATCTCCTGCTTTATAAGGTGAAAAACAACCCCTGCCGGCGAAGCCCCCCGGGGAGAGACTTCAACACCGGTAACGAGCCGTTCGGTGATCCTCGACATGGTATCCATGATAAAAACGCAAAAGAAAATCTGGGCGACAAGGTAGGAGAACAGGCAGGCCAACGCGGAAAGAAAAAGCGAAACAATCCAGGACACCGCCTTCCACAGATAAAGGAGCCACCCCGGCTCCGGCATGGTCCACACAAGGTTCAGCAGCTCCTGGTGCCAGAAAAGAATCAATCCGGAAAAAAAAAGGGCAAGCAGAACAACAACCAGGAACCGCATCATTCCCAAAAAAAGAAGGCGAGGCGTCCTCAGCCCCAGCACAAGCCCCTTGACATTATAAGCAATTCCCCTGAACAGATCCATCAATACACCTCTCTCGATTTTTATCCTTTTCTCTGACTGTTTCATGATTATACTATTGGCAAAGGATTTTCAACATCCTTTGTAAAAATGGCTTTGATATTTGTTTAAAGGAGGGGTTGCATGGGAATTTTTTATGTTGACGGCGATTTTGTTCCATCGGACAAGGCAATGATACCGGTGGATGACCTTGCCGTTCTGAGGGGCATCGGGGTGTGCGACCTCATGCGAACCTTCCGGGGGAAGCCCTTTTTTCTAAGGGCGCATATCCGGCGGCTTGAGCGCTCGGCAGAAGCCATAGGCCTCAGCCTGAAATGGAGCCGCGACGAGATCGAGGCCATTGTGCTTGAAACCTTGAAGAGAAACCCGGAGGTTGACGAAGCAAACATCAGGGTCGTTGTCACCGGCGGTTCGAGCCCTGATTTCCTTACCCCCCAGGGGGCGCCCAGACTCCTTGTCCTTATCACCGAAATCCCCCCCATACCGCCCGAGTGGTACCGGGACGGGGTCAAGGTGATCACCGTCAACCAGGAACGGGAGGTTCCCGAAGCAAAAAGCCTCTCCTATATACCGGCAACCCTTGCCCTCAAAGAGGCAAAAAAACGCCACGCAATGGAAGCCCTCTATGTGGACAAAAACCGCTTTGTCAACGAGGGCACCACAAGCAATCTCTTTGCCTTTATCAAGGGCAGGCTCGTCACTCCAAAAGAGAATGTGTTGAAGGGTATCACCCGGGAGATGATTCTCTCCCTGGCTGAAGCCATGTTTGAGATTGACCTGCGCCCCATCCCCCTGGAAGAGCTTCTCCAGGCGGACGAGGTGTTTATCACGGGAACCAACAAGGGCGTTGTGCCGGTGATACAGGTTGACACCACCCCCATTGGTGACGGCAGGGTCGGAAAAATGACCGGTCAGCTCATCAAGGCCATTGAGGGGCATACCCCCGCCCCTGAGAAATGACCTTCATATAACCACGGGGGGAGAGACAGTTTTTTACAGCTGGCGAACGTCCTTTGACAAGCCCAGATCAGCGGAACAGATCTCAATGGAGAACCGGTCATCCACCCGCTGAACAACCAGTTGCCTCTCCGGATCAATCTCATAACCGAATTCGACCAGTGCGTTTTCCCGAACACGGATGTTGTAGGGCTGCCCGATTTTGATCTGCGTAAGGGGATAGACACTTTTACTCTGCCGGCACAACTCATAGATCAATGTCAGGGGAAGATAGTCGTTCAAAAGGGTGGATGCGGTATCCCCCTTCCGGATAACCCCATTTACGGTTTCAATCGCCACCCCATCATCCAAGGCCTTTGGAATGGTGTCAAATACAAGGCCGTTCGGCTCTTCCCCTGCTTCCCGGGGGGGCTCCATAAAACGCACCGGCTCTGTTGCCTCTGCAGCAGAATACCGGGGCGCACTGTCATCCGCTTTCACCGAAGGGGCGAATGCCGCTTCGGCGGAGGATGAAAACAGATAGGGCCATGCATGGCACCAGCAGGTTACCAGGACAAACAGAGACACCATGGAGAGCACCATCGTCATCCTGAAAAAGTTAACCTGCCTTGCCATGCTGCTGTTCTGCCCAACCATTACTTCCCTGGTAAATTCCGACTGTGGTGTCATGCTGTTATTCCAATCTAAAAAGTTCTATCCATTCCCGTTCCCCTGCCACTGAACGGGCCTCCATCACCATGTCCATATTTACAACATTCATGCCAACCCAAATGTAACCCATGCTACCCATTGAATTTACAATAAAAAAACAACATCCCCCTTTGAAACCCCTTTGGTCAATGATTATATTAAATCACCCCATTCTTTATTTAATCATTATGATTATATTTAACCACCACCCATGAATATCTCAACCGGGACTTTCCCGGACACAAAGGGATAACTTCTTAACAACCCACCGGGAAATATGATAATACTATATTCAATAACGGTTTTTTGTTGCAGCACAAGTCAAACTTTTTAACAAAGGGTTAGACAAATGACCGATAATTTATTTTTAGACGAAATCAGGGGAAAGGCGGCAAAGCTTTCGCTCAACAAACAAAGGCAACTGTTGACACTGATCAAGAGCTGGCTGAACAGTGACGATCGGATGCACCAGCGACGGGGGGTATCCATTCCGGTCAGGATAGTCAAAGAGGACCGGTTCTTTAACGAAAGAATAGAGAACATCAGCAAAGGCGGCGCCTTTGTCTGCACCAGCCGGCCCCCGCGGCTTTCCGCTGACCATGAAATTCTTCTCATCTTCAACCTTGCCATGGAACCCGAGCCGTTAAAGGTCAAAGCCAGGATAACAAGGGTATCGGAAACCGGGATTGCAGTTCAGTTCAATGAAACCGATCCCCGCCTCTCAGACTCCATCGAAAAAGAGATGCAGAACAAGACGGCCTGAATGGAAACAGCTTGTTTCCCAGTCGACAGCTCACCTGAAAAGCCTTGATAAAGTGTAACTCCGCCAAAAACCTGGGATTCGTAAAGAATCAAATTTGACTTCGCCAAAGCATTTAAAAGAAAGGGTTCTCGCCTGTTAAACGAGAACCCTCAAACCAATGCACCAATACAAGGAGGTGAATGTGGCAAACCTTGTAAGAACACCGTACCACACAATGAACATTATGCAAGCATTAATTTCTCACCCCGCCCCCAGACCTCGAATATCGCCCTGGCAACACCACACCGGTTGTTGGAGCAAACGGTCCTGAACCTGGATTTAAGATCCGCCGGGGCATTGTCCACGACAAACCCGTACCCTGCCCAGTCCAGGAGATCCAGGTCGTTGTAATCATTTCCCAGGGCAACCACATTGGCCGGGTCCGCGCCAAGGCGCTTTCCAAGCCAGGAAGCCGCCTGGCTCTTGGATACGGACCGGGGGAAGACCTCTATCCAGACCGACCGGTTGTCCAGAGGAGATGTTGCCTTGATGACGCTTAAACCGGTAAGCGCCTGGCGAGCCCGGGATACAACGCCCGGGGCCTCGTTCTTTGGAACGATGGCAAGCACCTGGGTGGCCCTGCCGAACCCGTTGATTTTACCGGGTTCCATGACCGAAGCGCAATGTCTGTACAGTTCAATCCTGGACCAGAAATCGGGATTGGAACGCCCATGGGAACGAAACACAAACTCCCGGGTGCGGGGAATCGGCTTGTGAACCATGTAGTCCAGGCCCTGGCCCTCGAAATAGGTGGTAATGCGGTCAACCTCGGACGGGTCCAGGGCATACTGTTGGATCAGGTCCGCCTGGGGAAACGCCATTATGCCCGCCCCGGTGGAGAAGATCACATAATCCACGGGCAGGACCCTGCCGGGGCCCATAAACCCCAGTTTTTCCATAATCTCCCTGAAGGAGTCCCAGGAGCGTCCCGTGGCGACAACCCTGGTGATCCCCCTTGCGCCCAACGCCTCAAGGGCGCTGATATCGGAGTCTGCCAGCCGCTTGTCGTCCCGCAGCAGGGTGCCGTCAAGATCGGTGATGAACATTCCGGGAATCATGAAGTGACGACCTTGATGTGCCAGGGCTCGAACCTGACCCCCAGACGGTTGCCCCGGGTATACCGGAGCTTCACATACCCGGTGTCGACCAAGGTTGAATAGACCCGGGTGGTGGTGAACCTTTCCGTGAAATTGGCAACGCCGAACCCGCGCTTGCCCACATCGAAATCCCCTACCCCGTGATAGGAGTATCCGGGCGGCGCCAGTGATCTTGAGGCAAGGGAGAGGTTGCCCCCATGGTGCCGCGCCTTGTTCAGGAACAGGAGCATCTGCTTGACAATGCCCCGCAATCCGGAGGTGAGCACGGCATCCTTGCCCACATCGGCCATGATTTTTTTATAGGTCGCAAGGGGTTTTCCCTGGTAGAGGCAGTTCCCGGTGCCAGGAATCTTGACGATACGTTCCAGGCGGATCGTGTCCGTGATCCCTGAAAGCTTTTTATCGCCCAGGAACCCGTAAATGGAGGCATCCTCATAAAAGATCTTCTCCATGAACGTCGCCTCGGCGGGGGGAAAGGCGCCGATGGATGAATAGGCTGCGGCATTGGACAGGGCATAATCAAACCCCATCAGGGAGAAGTTGCCGTACCCCAGGGTGTGCCGGAGCCGCTTCAGCCGGGCCACCACGGACAAAAGCAATGGCAGCTCCCCTGAATCCAGAAACACATCCGCCTCGTGGATATCATCGACCCCCAGAATCTCGGGAAGGTTATCCCTGACGGCCAGACTCCGGAC
This sequence comes from Desulfobacteraceae bacterium, assembly GCA_024225635.1. Lineage (GTDB taxonomy): Bacteria > Desulfobacterota > Desulfobacteria > Desulfobacterales > Desulfobacteraceae > Desulforapulum. The sequence continues at coordinate 61,339 of JAAEMK010000691.1, forward strand.
GGACTCCCCGGGCAGGTACCGGGCCCGGGCAAACGCCGGGGGACAAAAACCGGAAGCTGCAGCCAGGATCGCTCCTGTTATGAATTCTCTTCTGTTCATGACAGATCTTTGATAGCTTTTTTTTCAATGGGAAGCAACATTTTTGAAAATATAGAATAAAAGACCCGCAGAAGAATACGGGCAGGCTTCATGCAAGCCCGCCCGTGGCGGCAGTTTTTTTAAAGGCCGAGGTAGCCGTCCCTCAGGGAACTGTCAGCCTTCTCACCCAGGCTGTACCGGTAGTACATCTGGGCAAATTCGGAACCTTCGATGGTTCCCTTTTCAACACCGTTTAGAATAAGGGTGAGGCCTTTACCGGGCACATAGATTGATTCCGAGGTAAAGCCGGGTTCCATGTCCACGTCAAGCCAGGAGGCGTACTGTTTGATCTCGGCATCGTGTTTTGCCACAAGATCGGCCGGATTGGTATCTACCATGGTCTCGATAAAGCCTTCCTGGAGTTTTTCGGCCGTGGCCAGGTCTGTCAGGTAGTGGAGATAGAAATACTTGACCTGCTCCGTCTCGATGGCCTGCCTGGCATCGGTGGTCGGATTTTCCAGGTAAAGGCCGCCGGCAAAAATTTTGATGAAACCGAGGGCCTTTCTCAGGGCGACCCCGTTGAGCTTGAGTTCTTTTCCGGCAATGCTCTTGGCCTCGGGAAAGTTGACCCCCTTGAGCTCGGCTGCGGATACCATGGCTGAAGACAGGACAAAAAGAGATGCTAACAAGGACAACAATGCTTTTCTGAACATGACTAACCCCCTCTCGTTACTGGTAATTGTTTAACTACATGAACAATGTTTACACAATTTAAATATAACACTGTTTACATCCAAGATCCAGCACTATTTCCCCCCTCACCGGCTAATCCAGGCGAACCCTTTTCATGAGCCGCTCCCGGCATTTCTCTCCCCTGTGGGACAGCACCGGCACGGGGGAACGCTTGAACACCTGTTTTGCCACATCCCCGATAAAGGAGTTCCTGAGACCGGACCGGCCCCGGGTCCCCATGACCACGAGATCCGGGGATTCCCTGACAATGGTTTCCAGGATCTCATCCACGGGATGGCCGAGCTTGAACAGGATTTTTACCCGTTTGCCGGAAAAACCGCTTGTTTCGACAATGGTGTCCATCATGGTTTTCCTGGCCTTCTTGATCTCGGACACATAGTGCTCGCCGTCCACATCATACCCCATGGAGACAACGCTCTCCACCGATTGGATATCCCGCGAGTTGATGACGCTGACCACCAGGATATCCGCACCGTACTTATCCGCAATGGCCGCGGCTGAATCGAACACCCCCTGGCAATTATCCGTCATTGCCAGGGGTACCAGAACTGTTTTTATTATCTCCATCCTGCCCTCCCCGCTTAAGCTTAACTTAATATTCTTCAAACGCCTGATTGGCGGTAACTGCATCCCGGACCGGAATCCTGGGACGCTGCATGAGATAGATCACCCCCAGAAGGGCCACGCCCATGGGGTAGACCCAGTAGCGCTGACCATGGGCGATCCCCAAAAGGGACGCCACGGCATCGGGCCGCATGAGCATGAAGGTCACCCCGAGAAAAAGGGGCACCTCGTAGAAGCGGTTTTTCGCGACAAACCACCCCTGGGTGGCCGAGGCAAAGGCGAAGTTGCCCAAACAGGCCATGAGGAATATCAGGATGCCCTGGGACCAGGATGTGACATTGTGGAGGATCAGGTCGGCGTTGAAGATAAACATGAACGGCAGGATCGCCGTCCGGATGTCGTACATGAACCCCTGGATCCCCGTGGGGATGGGCGGTGATTTTGCGATGGCCGCGGCCGCATAGGCCGCAAGCCCCACGGGCGGGGTATCATCGGCCAGGATGCCGAAGTAGAAGCAGAAGAGATGGGCGGACATCAACGGCACGATGAAGTCGTTGGCGCCGCCGATCATGACGATGGCAGGGGCGGTCAGGGAGGCCATCACGATATAGGTGGCCGTGGTGGGAAGTCCCATGCCGATGATGAGGCTTGCCAGGGCCGTGATCAGCAGCATCAAAAAGATATTGCCCATGGAAAGCACATCGATGATCTGGGTGATGAGTCCGCCAAGCCCCAGGGCCACCACCCCGACAATGATGCCGGCGGCCGCCGTTGCCAGGGCCACGGATACCATGTTGCGGCCGCCTGCGGCCAGGGCCGAGAAGATGTTGAAAACGCCCTGTTTAAAGGCGGGCAGAATCGGTTCTTTATTCCTCCACGCCTTGAACGGCTCCTGGAAGATCATGATCAGGGCCATCACCCAGATGGCGTTGAAGGCCGACAGTTCCGGGGAGTGCCGCTTGACAATGAGTTCGTAGAGGAGCATGAAAAGGGGGACCAAAAAATGAATCCCGCTCATAAGCGTTGCAAAGAAAGGCGGCAGCTCACGCCTGGGAAGTCCCTGGATACCCAGCTTGGACGCCTCGATGTGGGAGATGTAAAACAGGGCCGCATAGGAGGCAAAGGCGGGAACCGCAGCGGCCTTGACAACCTCGATATAGGGCACGTTGACATACTCCGCGATGATGAAGGCGGCGGCTCCCATGATGGGCGGGGCCAGCTGGCCGTCGGTACTGGCGGCAACCTCCACGGCCGCGGCCTTGGTGGGCGGATACCCCACCTTTTTCATCATGGGGATGGTAAAGGTCCCGGTGGTGACGATGTTGGCAATGCTGGAACCGGACACCATGCCGGTGAGCCCGCTGCCCATGATGGCCGCCTTGGCCGGCCCGCCCTTGAACCCGCCAAGGAGGCTAAGGGCAAGCTTGATAAAGTATTGGCCCGCACCGGCCTTGTCCAGCATGGCGCCGAAGAGCACAAAGAGGAACACAATGGTGGCGGATACATCCAGGGGAATGCCGTAAATCCCCTCCGAGGACATGGTCATCTGCCCCACGAACCGGCTCATGGAGGTTCCCTTGAACGCGATGAGATCGGGCATGTAGGGACCGAGGAAGGAATAGCTGATAAAGCCAATGGCAATGATGGGAAGGGCCGGCCCGATCACCCGTCTTGCCCCCTCCAGGAGAAGGATGGTCAAGGTCATGCCAAAGAGGATGTCCCGGCTGATTGGAAGGCCGTAGCGCTGGGTGATGCCGCCGTAGTCGATCATGATGTAAAGGGCCGATAAACAGGCGATGACGGCGACCAGGAAATCGATAATCGGAATGCGGTTCTTTGCAGACAGGAAGGCGGGGCCGAACCGCTTCTCCCTGAGAACCGGATAATTGAGAAACACGATCAGCAGGGCAAACCCAAGATGGATCGCCCGGATAAAGATGGTATCCAGAATCAGCCAGCTTGCGATGGAAAGCTGGAACAGGCTCCAGATAACGGCAATGCCCGGGATAAGAAAACGCAACGGGCCCTTGACCCGCCGGCCAATGCCGGCCTCCTCATCCGCAAGTTTTTGGGCCAGTTTACGGCCCGCCTCGTCCTGGTGGTACTCCTCGACAGTGCTCATATGATTCACCTGCCACGCTTGAAACAGGGCCTTAAGAAAGGGTCGGGCCCCATGCAGATTACGAGTGATGGAACAAAACAGGGGTGAACCGGGCGGCAGACACCCGTTACAGCAGCCCGGTTCACTGGCGGATTATAGCGTCTCACATATGATTGGCGTCAATTCCAATGCAAGAGCCATAGGTGAGGACTACTTGAGTCCGGCTTCCTTGTAGTAACGCATGGCGCCGGGATGAATCTTGGCGGAAAGTCCTTCGAGCATGTTCTGTTTCGTCAGGACCTTGTAGGCGGGGTGGAGCTTCTTGAAATCGTCGAAATTATCAAAAACCTCCTTGGTGACGGCATAAACCACCTCATCGGACACCTTGGCCGAGGTGACAAAAGTCGCCTTGACGCCAAAGGTGGTGACGTCCTCCTTGTTGACGGCGCCGGGATAAAATTCGATGGGCACGATTGCCTTGGCGTAATAGGGATATTTCTCAAGCAGGCGGTCGATGCCGGTGATGGGGACGATCCTCACCTTTACCTTGCCGGCGGTGGCCTCCTTGATGGCGCCGCTGGGATGTCCGACTGTGTAGAAAAATGCGTCGATCCGCTCATCCTGGAGAAGGCCCGGGGCCTCGGCCGCCTTGATGCCTTCGGCGTTGAGATCCTTATTCAGGTCCAGGCCCACGGCAGTGAGGGCATCGATGGAGTTCTGGCGCTGTCCGGAACCGGGGTTGCCGATATTGACATTTTTCCCATTGAGATCCCGGATGGTTTTAATTCCGGAATCAACCGAGGCGCAAAGGGTGATGGATTCGGGGTGGATGCTGAAGACCGAACGAAGGTCTTTCTGGGGACGTCCGGCCCACTCGGAGTTCTTGGAGCCGTTGACGGCCTGGTACTGGCGGTCCGACTGAACCACGCCGAATTCAAGGTCCCCGGCCATTACGGCGTTGACATTGAACACGGACCCGCCGGTGGATTCCACCGTGCATCGGATGCCGTACTCTTTTCGCTTTTTATTGACGATCTTGGAGATCGCTCCGCCTGTGGGATAGTAAACACCGGTGATTCCGCCGGTTCCGATGGTGACGAAGGTAGTTTTAGCTTCAGCTTGCGGTGGGATGAACCCAAGGGAAAAAACAACGGAAATAGCCAGGGAAAGACCGATAATTAACGTTCGCTTCATTCAGAAACCTCCTTAAGGAAATGATTTACTGCCTACGAATACCTAACATCTTATGACTAATTGTTGTTCAACTACGGCTTTGTAAGGAGCCGGGGATGCCCCTTTTATCGCCCCTGAACAGGAAGTTCAGGGGCGTTTTGAATCAGCTGTTAAATTAGCTTACCGCTAAATATTTGTCAATGACAAGTATTTTGTCAAGGGATTTCATTTTTTTCAGCGAACCTTATTTACCCGATTTAAGCACGGACAGAAACGCGGACTGGGGAATTTCAACCGACCCCACCATCTTCATCCGTTTCTTTCCCTTTTTCTGCTTTTCAAGGAGTTTTCGCTTTCTTGAAATATCTCCGCCGTAGCATTTGGCGGTAACATCCTTCCTGTAGGCGGACACCGTCTCCCTGGAGATGATCTTGCCGCCGATGGCGCCCTGGATGGCGATCTTGAACATCTGCCTGGGAATCTCCTCCCTGAGCTTCTTGCAGGCGTTCCGTGCCCGGTCAATGGACTTGTCCCGGTGGACCAGCTGGGAAAGTGCATCCACCCGTTCGCCGTTGACAAGGAAATCCAGCTTGACGAGATCTGTCTCCTGGTATCCCGCGATCTCGTAATCAAAGGAACCATACCCCTGGGTAACGCTCTTTAGCCGGTCGTAAAACTCGTAAACCACCTCGGCCAGGGGAAGGGAGAATTTCATCTCGATACGGTTGCTGGTCAGGTACTGGTAATTGGTGCTCACGCCCCGGTGCTCGAGGCAGACCTGCATCACGGCCCCCATGTACTTGTCCGGAACGATGATCGAGGCCTTGATATAGGGTTCCCTTGTCTGCTCGATCTCGGCTGGATCGGGATAGAGTGCGGGGTTGTCGATGATCTCCACGGTTCCGTCGGTCCGGGTAATCTCGTACCGCACCGACGGCGAAGTCAGGATCAGCGAGAGGTCATACTCCCGCTCCAGGCGTTCCTGGACCACCTCAAGATGGAGAAGGCCGAGGAATCCGCACCTGTATCCGAAACCCAGTGCCGCTGACGAATCCTTTTCATAGACAAGGGAAGCATCGTTGAGTTTCAGCTTCTCAAGGGCTTCTGTGAGTTCCGGGTATTCGTCGGACGCCACGGGATACATGGACGAAAACACCACCGGGTTGGGATCCCGGAACCCGGCCATGGCTGCGTCGCATTTGTTATCGGCAAGGGTGACGGTGTCACCGATCTTGACATCGCTGATCATCTTGATGCCTGCGATCATGTAACCCACCTGCCCTGCCGTGAGGCGTTTCACCGGCTCACGCTTGATCTGAAAGAGGCCCACCTCCTCCACCTTGTAGGCAGAGCCGGAGGAGAGAAAGCTGACCTTGTCACCAGGAGCGACGCTTCCCTCAAACACCCGGAAATGAATGATAACGCCCCGGTAGGGATCGTAGTGGGAGTCAAACACCAGCGCCTTGAGGGGCGCCTCGGCATCCCCCTCGGGCGGGGGAATCATGTTGACGGCCGCCTCGAACACGCTCGCCACGCCAACCCCTGTCTTGGCCGACACAAGAAGGGCCGACTCGCTGTCAAGGCCCAGGTCCTCGTCGATCTGATCCTTGACCCAGTCGATCTCCGCCGAAGGAAGGTCAATCTTGTTTACAACCGGAACAATCTCAAGATCGTGCTCCATGGCAAGGTAGATGTTGGCCAGGGTCTGGGCCTCCACCCCCTGGCTTGCATCCACAAGCAGGAAAGCGCCTTCACAGGAGGCAAGGGCCCTGGAAACCTCGTAGGAAAAATCCACGTGGCCCGGCGTGTCGATGAGGTTGAGAAGGTACTCCTCCCCATCTTCGGCTTTGTAGGGAAGCGACACCGTCTGGCTCTTGATGGTGATTCCCCTCTCCCGTTCAATGTCCATGGTATCCAGTATCTGATCCTTGAAATCCCGGTCCTCAACGATGCCTGCAAGCTGGATGAGCCTGTCGGACAGGGTTGATTTGCCGTGATCTATATGGGCAATTATACTGAAATTTCTAATATTTTTCCGCTTTATATTCAAATTAACCTCAAACAAAGAGTTGACATTTTTTATTGATATATATAGTTCTTTTCTATGATACTTTGATTTTTATCATTTTTTATCAGGTGGCATCAAAAGTGTCAAGGATGACGCAGACCACAAACTACAACCCGATAGTTTTCAGGATCATTCCATGACAATTTCAGTTCTCCTTGTTGACGATGATATAGCAGTCAAGTCCTCCACCGAAGAATTCCTTGAGCTGTCCGGTTTCAACGTGACTTCAGCCTCCAACGCCGAAGAGGCCCTCGATCTTCTCAACACTGTCACTCCGGATATCGTTATCACTGATATCATGATGCAGGAAATGGACGGCCTTGAACTGACCCAGTATATCAAGAAAAACCATGATGCGGCGGTCATTGTCATGACCGGCTACAGCGCGGACTACTCCTATGAGGAGGCCGTCAATGCCGGCGCCAGCGACTTTATCTTCAAGCCTTTCCGGTTCGAGGAGCTGGATCTTCGCATCAAGCGGGTGATACAGGAGGTGCGGCTTCAAAGGGAGCACGCAAAGATGGTGAAAAAGCTGGAGGAGCTGGCCATCACGGACGGGCTGACGAGCCTGTACAACTCCCGCCATTTTTTCAACCAGGTCAAGACCGAAATGGAACGGTATACCCGGTACCTCCATCCCCTCTCCCTCCTGATCCTGGACATTGACCTGTTCAAAAACTTCAACGACACCTGGGGGCATTTAGAGGGTGACAAGGTGCTCATCGCCATGGGAGAGATCATCACCTGCTGCCTGAGAACCAATGACACGGCCTACCGGTACGGCGGAGAGGAGTTCACCGTGATTCTGCCCGAAACCCGGCTGGAAGAAGCCTGCCTTGTCGGCGAAAGGATCATGGGCATCCTGTCCGAAAGGCGGTTCACCCCGGTTCCGGGAGAAAGCGTGACGGTCACCATCAGCATCGGCGTCACCGAATTCTCCCAAGAGGACAACCTGGAATCCTTTATCAAGCGGGCGGACGAGGCCATGTACCGTTCAAAAAAGGCAGGCAGGAATCGGTTGACCTGCCTGCCCTTACCTTAATGGACCTTAGCGTAGTTTAGCTTAGCTTAGGCCTTCATCTTCTGAATTCGTTCCAGATTATTTCTCAGCTTGTCGTTCTTGGTCTTAAGTTCGGCCTGCTGTTCGTTCACCTTTCGAACGACATCCTCGGGAGCCTTTTCAAGGAAGCTCTCGTTGTTGAGCCGTTTGGATATGGAGAGGAGCTCTTTGGTCACCTTTTCGATATCCTTTTCCAGGCGCTGCTCTTCCTTGTCGAAATCGATCACACCTTCCAGTAATACATGAACCGTGGTGGAACCGACAACGGCGGTGGCGGAGGAAACATTGTTAACCCCCGGCAGCATGACCTCGAGGCTTTCAAGGCGCGAGAGATTCTCGATCATGGAGCGATTCTCCTCGATCAAGGCTGTCTCCTGCTCGTCCTGGGTCTGCATCATCACCTTGAGCTTCATGGAGGGCACGATGTTCATCTCGCCCCGGATGTTTCTGATGCCTGAAATCAAGCCGAACACAAAGTCCATGTCCGCTTCGATTCCGGGATTCTCCTTATCCGAAACAGGGAAGCCCGCATGCATGATACTGCCCTCAACCGTGGGCAGCCTGTCCCAGATCTCCTCGGTCACAAAGGGCATGAAGGGATGAAGCATGATAAGGCTCTCCTCCAGTACCTTTGCAAGCACGGCCCTTGCAGTGTCCCGGCGTTCCGCACCCTCTTTCTCGTACAGGGCGGGCTTTGCCGCCTCGAGGTACCAGTCACAGAACTCATGCCAAACAAACTGGTAGATGGCGCTGGCAGCCTCGTTGAACTTATAGTTCTCGATGCCGTCTTTCACGGCCCGTGCCGTTGCAGCCGACCGTGCCAGTATCCACTTCTCCATGGAGGAGAGATCGGCATCGGTCAACTCCTTGTTGCCGGATGTTTCATCCAGGTGCATCATGGCGAACCGTGCCGCGTTCCACAGCTTGTTCACAAAGTGACGGTAGCCTTCCACACGGTCTTCGCTCATCTTCACGTCCCTGCCCTGGGCCGCAAAGGCCGCCAGGGTGAACCGGAACGCATCGGCGCCGTAATTATCGATCACCTTGAGGGGATCGATGACGTTGCCCTTGGACTTGCTCATCTTCTTTCCGTGCTCATCCCGGACCAATGCATGGATGTAAACATCCTTGAACGGTACCTCATCCATGAAGTGGATGCCCATCATCATCATCCTGGCGACCCAGAAAAAGAGGATGTCAAACCCGGTGACCAGGGCGTTGGTGGGATAGAAGGTTTTCAGGAGATCGGTCTGCTCCGGCCATCCCATGGTCGAGAACGGCCACAGGGCGCTGGAGAACCAGGTGTCGAGCACGTCGGTCTCCTGGACGATCTTCTTGGATGCGCAGGCGGTGCAGCAATCCGGATCATGCTCCTCCACGATCACCTGGCCGCAGTCGGCACACTTCCAGACCGGAATCCTGTGTCCCCACCAGATCTGCCGGGAGATGCACCAGTCCCTGATGTTGTCCATCCACTCAAAATAGGTCTTTGACCAGTTCTCGGGAACGATCCTGGTTTTTCCGTTGCGAACGGCATCGGCAGCCTCTTTGGCAAGGGGGGCGACCTTGACGAACCACTGCTTGGAAAGGCAGGGTTCCACAACGGTCTTACAACGGTAGCACTGGCCGACACTGTTCTTCAACGGCTCGGTCTTGATCAGGAGGCCCTGTTTTTCAAGCTCCTCCACGGCCGCCTTCCGGCACTCAAAACGGTCAAGGCCGGCAAACTTTCCGGCACCTTCGGCCATATTACCGTCATCGTCGATCACCTTGATGCTCTCAAGGTTATGGGTCTTGCCGAGGTTGAAGTCGTTGGGATCATGGGCCGGGGTGATCTTGAGGGCTCCTGTTCCGAACTCCGTATCAACGTAGGTGTCCCGGACAACGGGGATCTTCCTTCCGGTCAGGGGAAGGATCACCTCGGTCTCGGTAAGGTCCTTGTACCGGTCGTCATTGGGATTGATGGCGACACCGGTATCACCGAACATGGTCTCGGGCCGGGTTGTCGCGACCACCAGTCCGTCCTCTCCGTTCTCAAAGGGATAGCGGATGTAGTACAGAAAGCTGTCCTGCTCTTCATATTCGACCTCGAGATCGGCAAGGGCGGTCTTGCACCTGGGACACCAGTTGGTGATGTACTTGCCCTCGTAGATAAGACCTTCCTTGTAAAGCCTTACAAAGACCTTACGCACGGCCTCGGACAGGCCCTGGTCCATGGTGAATCGTTCCCGGTCCCAGTCGCAGGAGGCTCCGATCCTCTTAAGCTGGTTGATGATGGCGCCGCCGGAATGCTCACGCCATTTCCACACCTCTTCGATAAACTTCTCTCTTCCAAGCTGATCCCGTGTCACTCCCTTCTGTGCGAGATTCCGCTCAACGACATTCTGGGTGGCAATGCCGGCATGGTCCGTTCCGGGCATCCAGAGGACATTGTCTCCCATGAGTCTTCTGAAGCGGCACATGATATCCTGCACTGTGATATTCAGGGCGTGGCCCATGTGAAGGACCCCAGTGACATTGGGCGGGGGTATAACTATTGAATATGCTTTCTTGTCACTCGTATCCCGGGCGACAAAAGATCCCTGTGTTTCCCAATATTCATACCATTTCTTCTCAATCCCGACAGGATCATATCCTTTGTCAAGAGAATCAGAACTCATAAATTAACTCCTAAAAGCACATTAATAAAAAAAGGGGATCAACTATCCCCTGGTTATCTTTCTTAAACAGATTTTTAACCGGAAGGCAAATTTGCTTGCATTCCGGATCAGGAAAGATCCTTGAGCAGGCTCTTTTTGATCGCTGCTATTTCTCTTTCCACCACTCTTTCGACCGTCTCGACAAAAAGGGCGTCCAGGCGCTGAGCATACTTCTTTTCTATGATCCTGATGAGAGCCGCTTCAAGGGCCTCATCCGATGGAACCGGGATGGCATTGCCCGTATCGACAGCACCGGCCGGTTTTTCCATTTCAAGAACCACGTCTGCATTCGACCCATCGTCCGGCCCTTCCTCGACCAGTCCTTCTTTGATAGGATCGGTTAGCTCGATAATATCCTCGCCGTCATCTGAAAAGCCTTTGTTCTGGTCGATTGTATCTGTCATAACAAAGATTCCCATAATGCCCTGCTATCAGGCATTTTCTAAAATTAGTAGTTTTTAAACCGGTTAAAAAAATATCAGAGGGGTAGCATTGTGTCAAGTTCTTTAAACCCATGGGACACCCCCTTAAACCTTGAAAATTATTTGCCAATGGGCAAGCTTTGCTTTATAAGGTTCCCATGCATAGATTTTACATTACAACAGAGGCCATCAGCGGCAACGAGGCAACCATCACAGGCCAGGACGCAAAACACCTTGCAACGGTGCTGCGTCTCAAACCCGGCGACAGGGTCGAGCTTGTGGACGGCAAAGGAACCAAGGCCACGGCAGAGCTCCAATCGGTCACCCCCGGGCTCGCATCCCTTTCCATAGTAGATAAATCAGAGGCCGAATCGGAATCCCCGGTCCACATCACCATTGCCCAGGGCATGCTCAAGGACAAAAAAATGGACATGCTGATCCGCCACCTCACGGAACTCGGCATCTGTGAATGGCAGCCCTTCTTTTCCAGCAGATCCATCCCAAAGCCCGATGCCAAGCGGCTGAAGTCCAGGATGGAACGATGGAACAGGATCTCCCGGGAGGCCCTCAAGCAGTGCGGCAGAAGCATGGTGCCCGTCATTGGAGAACCGCTCCGGTTCACGGACCTGCTGGCACGGGCAACCGAGTTCGATGAAAGAATCGCCTTCTGGGAAAACGCCACGGCTCCCATCGGCGGCATTCAACACCAGGACCGGCCCGCCGTAAAAAGGATCATTGTCCTGATCGGTCCGGAAGGCGGTTTTTCCAAGGATGAGATTGAAGAGGCCAAAAAAAATGGATTCAATTCATTTTCTTTAGGCCCCCGCATACTCAGGGCTGAAACGGCTTCCATCACCTCCGCCGCCCTGGTGCAACATCTTTTCGGAGACCTTGGCAAAAATAATCCTTGACACAATCCCGGATTTCACATATAAACGCCTTGTTTTTGATTGAGCCCAGGTAGCTCAGTCGGTAGAGCAGGGGACTGAAAATCCCCGTGTCAGCAGTTCGATTCTGTTCCTGGGCACCATTTTTTAAAAGGGCTTATAATTATTGCAATTATAAGCCCTTTTTTAGTTTCAGCCGCCCTGCCCCGCCCACCGCATAATGATGGGCCGTCCCCATGGGAATTTTTTAAAATTTAAGAATCAAGAATTAGTTACAGGCGGGATACGGTTAAACCTAAGGATGCGGGATCACCCTGCCGCGGCAATTTCAGACAGGTCACGCTTGGAGATGGGAATCTTCTGCTTCTTTGAGAAAGATTGAACATCCGCCCAGGCTCTCTCAAGAAGAACGGAAAGGTCCCTGGAGAACATATTCAAGCTGTTGATGAGCCCCCTCAGCCGGACGGTCTGCTTGCGATCAAGGACGCCGCCGGTAAAGGCGCACAACTCCGCCGAGCAAAAGGGAAGATTGACAACGAGGTTATCCTTGGTTGTCCCGATGCGGTTAAAGTAACAGACCCGTAGACTTTCAACGGTGATAAACGGGAAATTCCATTGCCTGGCAAAATGGATACCGATATTATCGTAGGTTGTGCCGATGACATTTCTGGCGGCTTTTCGCTTACTGCAATCCTTGCCGATCATATTTTTTATTTCATGGTACGCTTCAGGATAATAATACAGGACAAGCATCTGACCCATGTTATGGATCATGGAACTGATACACAACTCTTCCGTATCCTTCACATCCGCCTTGATGGCATAATTCCTGGCAATGCTGTTGCTCATGTAAGAACTGACAAAAATATATTCCAGCTCCTTTCTCAGACCGTCATCATCAACATCGTCCAGGGTCACAAACTCATCAACCCGTTTCTTCATCACTTCATGGCCAATGAGCATGATGGCATGGGATACGGTTGCAACGGACCTCCCCTTCGTTTTCTGATTGACCATCTTCAAAAGATTCACGGTCATGGCCACGTCACTGATGATGATGTCAGAGATATCCGCCGTGGCGTATAAGGACCGGCTCATCTGCTGCTTGAGATACTTGCCGTTGAGGGGAAGCACGGGCAGTTCTCCCTTTTCTTTCATACTCTTGGCAATATGGTCGATGGTCTTATCTCTTTTGATTGCCCGTTCCTTGAAAATAGCCCGGAATGAAGCGCTGCCGGACTGGACCTCTTGAACGGTTTCACGGAGATGAAAAGCGATTTTTTTCAGTCCAAGCCTGTCCCCGTCGGATATTTCATTCAAGCTCAGGCCCACCCCCTGTTTTGCCAGGATGTTCTCCACCTGCCTGATAGCCTCCTCCAGGGTCTTTCGAAAGGACTTCACCTCTTCCGCGGTCTGGGTAAAATAGGCGACCAGCAGCAACCCCTTCATGGTCGGATAGACAAGGCTGAGAACCGAGACCAGTATGTTGGACAGCTTCCCGGAATAGTACCTGTCCTCATCGTCAACGGAAATATACTCTTCCGCCTTTATCTGGCAAAGGATCTCATCAAAATCACCGTCAACGACCCCGATATCCGAGAGCTCGTCATAAAGGGTTTCACTGGTATACCTTTCAAGAGCGCACCCCTCGGAACAGGCAATTTCCTTTTCCCGGCTCCGTATGAGGTAAATGCATGAAAAGGCGGCAATACTGACATTAAATCCCGGCACATCAGGACTGAACCCAAGATGGTCAAGGGTTTGTTCCCTGAGAACCTTATCCAGTTCTTTTTCAACCATTTAAAATACAGCCTTTTTTTTAAAATCCCCGTCCACTATTACCAAACCTTTCAATACGCCGGTTTCCATGGTCAACCCCAGCCAATTCATTCCCGGCCAATGACAGCTCCACTTATTCATCCCACACTCCTTTGCAACCCATCTCTATTTTAACAGGTCCATCTGTTTTACCACGATTTTCAATTAACGGCAAACACCCATACGCACTTATGTGCCGCAACGGCAGACAAAGATTGAGGTCGGAACCATTCACAGGTACAAGCTCAAGCGCTGTTGACAGAGTATCGGCAGTTCATTATAATTCATAAATTCACACCCTGATTTTCAAGTATTTTTTTGCGTCAACATAAGATCCTGAGTTCGTTTGCGGTTGGGAGATTCCCGATACAGCGCAAGTTTCAGCATTGCCGATGCCCGACATCCCGCACACCCAAAGAGCGCGGCTATCCGCACTTCATGCCGATCCCTGTTTGTTGAGAAAGCCTATTGTTCAAAACAATAGAACCATTAATCTCAATCAACCCAAGGGGACTCAAAATGTTAGAACTAGTTTTATGCAAGGAACCCATGCAAACAGATTCACTGGCAAAAGACCTGGGCATCAACGGCAACGAAATCACAGGAGTTGCCGACTCCAACCCCACCATGCTCAAACCCTACACACCATACAGGGTCGGACAGAAATCACCCCATATCGGTGAAAGCCTGCTCAGCCAGCTCTCACCAATAACCATCTCCCGCAACCTGACCGACCTGGCCCTCTCCCTGGGAGAGGAGAACGTCACCGCCCTTGCCGACATGTTCGCGATATTGCAGAAACACGGACCAGGGCTTATGGGTGCATCCTCAAGCCTTTATATCAATCAGGTCGACTCCTTTATTAAATCCGTAGAAAGATACCAGGCAGCCCTCATGGAGTATCGCAAAGTGCTAAAAACCAATCCCGTGGCCAGCGCTTTAGCCGAAAGGAATGCCCGGGCAGCGTTTAAAAACATGCAAGGCCGTTTTCGCCACACCCTGGCCTCAATAACGGCACAATCCAAATCCCGTAAAGGAATTCCACTGACCGATATTAAAAGAGGACTTAACATTGCCAGGAGCAGCCGGCGGGCAACCAAGCTGAATATCACCAGCCAGGTTCAGGCCAACAATCTTGTCATGCTGAGCCAGAACCTGAAGCTTTTTGGCAATGGGCTCGCGGTAATCGATTTTGGGAGCCGTGTGGGCAACATACACAATAGCTACCGGGCCGGCGAAAACTGGGAACGGGAATTATTCATTGAATCCCTTAGCTTTGCCGCAAGTGCATATGCAGGCTCAAATGTAATGCTCACAGGGACTGCCGCACTTGGCATTCTGGTGGCTGCGACACCTTTGAGCCCGTTAGTTATAATCCTCTGCGGGATTGCTATTGCAGGCACAGCAGCAAGGGCATCAATGCTTGTAAACAATGAGCTCAAAAATAATGGAGGAGCTTTATATGACTGGATTATGTCAGGGGTAGGTACATTATGACTATAGTTGAGACACTGTTTATGATTACTTGTGCCGTATGTTTTGTTAACTTAATTATCTTTATATTGTTTGGCCAAATCACGGTACGTAAACTCAGAAAAAATCCAGAAACCAAAGAGGTGCTTGGTGTTGAATTTGTGAGCGGCTGGGATATTATTAATGTGGCGCAAGCGTTAGCATTGCCAAATTTCGTGGCCAACAAACTCAAAAACAGCCCTTTATCCGCACTTTACGCGGATAAAGATGTATTAAAAAAACACACCAATAGATTTGACAGGATATTGGGCACCATTTTTTATGTACTATTTTTACCTTCAGGCCTTACCCTAATTATTTTGGCCTTTCTCCTGTGATTCGGGGAACACGGTATTTGATTTCAAGGGGAAACGCATTGGTTAAAGCCAGTGCCCCTATGTGGCAGGATAGTTGTCGTTGCAGGCGTCGCAGCTATAACTTCGATGAATTTAGACACTGAAATCAAAAAAAATGGCACAAAGAGGCCAATGTTATAATCAACTTTCAAAGGTAGGATCGCTATGAGTTTATTTTCCACATTATTAGCAATTGCGAGTACTGCAATTCTTGTTGCTCTAATTCTCTATGTATTGTTTGGTCAGATCACTGTAAGAAAACTAAGAAACAATCCTGAAACTAAGGACAAACTGGGCATTGAGTTCATTAGCGGCGGGGATATTATTAACGTAGCGCAAGCATTAGCTTTGCCTACCTTCATAGCTCGAAAACTCAAAGACAGCCCATTATCAGCACTTCATGCTAACTATGACGTATTAAAAAAACATACCAACAAATTCGACCAAATATTAGGAACAATCTTTTATGTGCTACTTATGTCATCAAGTCTGAGTTTAGCCTTTCTGATGCTTCTCAATACTCTGGGTGTATTAGAGTAGCCGTCATAGAAATCTTCGATTCGGGGGACGCGATACTTGATTTCAAGGGGGATCGCATCATATTGAGTTGGTGAGACCATGTTCCAAAGGAGGGTGATAGTATGATTGGCGCAATAGCAGGAGACATCATCGGATCGGTTTACGAGCATTTTCCGATTAAAACAAAAGAGTTTCCCCTTTTCCATCCTGAGTGTTGCTTCACGGACGATTCGGTCCTGACCATTGCCATTGCAAAAGCCATATTGGAAGACGGGGATTACTTAAAGGCAATGCGGGAAATCGGCAGAAGGTATCCCAACGCCGGGTACGGCGGGACGTTCATCCATTGGCTTCATTCGGCAAACCCCGAACCCTACAACAGCTGGGGCAACGGAGCCGCCATGCGGGTAAGTCCGGTGGGTTTTGCCTTTGACACGGTTGACAAGGTCCTCCGGGAGGCCGGGCGTACGGCGGAGATATCCCATAACCATCCTGAAGGCGTGAAGGGGGCACAGGCAACGGCGTTGAGCATTTACCTCGCCAGGACCGCACGGGACAAGGCCCTGATCAGGAAAGAAGTGGTCCGGCGGTTCGGCTACGACCTCCATCGCACCGTGGAAGAGATCAGGCCTTCCTACAAATTTGATATTTCATGCCAGGGGACCGTGCCGGAAGCCATCATTGCCTTTTTAGACTCGGATTCCTATGAGGACGCCGTACGCAACGCGGTTTCCCTGGGAGGCGACAGCGACACCCTTGCCTGCATCACGGGCGGCATTGCCGAAGCCTATTACGGCCCTGTCGCCCCGCACATACTGAAAAAGGTGAAGGAGAGCCTGACGGAAGAGCTTTGGCAGATCACGGAGCAATTCTGTGACAAATACGAAATTGTAACCTGATCAGGAAACAGATGAGCGGTAAAAAGAAAATATTCAGCGCACGAAGAAAGGTTATAGCCGGTCTTGGCAGGACAATACTTTTTTTCTGCCTTGGATTGTTCCGCCCCCTTGGATGGGCTTTTGCAAAAGGGAATAAACAAAACCAGGAGAATCTTATGAAATTGCCGGAACCAACAACACAGGGAACGGTGGCCGTTGAGCAGGCGATGAATCAAAGAAGAACGGTCCGGTCCTTTCTGCCAAAGATGTTGTCCCTGGATCAATTGGCGCAATTGCTATGGTCCGCCCAGGGCATTACCGGGAACGATGGTTTCAAACGGGCCGCCCCGTCCGCCGGCGCCCTGTATCCCATGGATATTTATGTTGCGGCGGGCCAGGGGTGTGTGGGCCAGCTTGAAGCAGGGGTTTACCACTATGAAGCCGGGAGGCACATGTTGTCACGGGTGGCGAAAAACGACTTGAGGGATGATCTTGCCAGGGCATCACTTTCCCAGATGTGGATGGCAGGAGCGCCGGTCAACCTTGTTATCACCGCGGAGTACAACCGGGTGGGGATCAAATACGGGGAACGGGGTGTTCGATATGCAATGATCGAAGCAGGCCATATCGGCCAGAACATCTTTCTCCAGGCCGAGGCCCTGGGACTCAAGGCCGGAATTGTCGGGGCTTTTCATGATACGAAACTCTCCAAGGTCCTGAACCTGCCCCGGACGCATGAGCCGTTACTGGTCATGCCGGTTGGCTATTCAGCAAATGGAGAAGAATAAAATGCCACAATGGGACAGAGAAGGTCTCTCCTGAATTTATGCTGCCGCTCCGTGGTTCCGGAGCGGCAGCCCATGGTCATGAAAAAAGCTAATGGTTGGTATCACGAATTTTGAGGTTTACTGATCTTCCCATTCCAAATCATCCCATCCTGAATCATCCCAATCGATTTCATCATCTTCCGGTACGGTTTCAGTACACTGGACCTGTTTGACTTTTGCATTGGGAATCAGCTTGAAGCTCACATTGTCCAACAGATCTTCCGTCTCTTCCGTCTCCGTTGCCCCGGCTGCGGCGTTTTCATCATACTCGAATTTATAGATTTTAACGCCCGGATTCTTAAGCTGCTCCTCGGTGCCGTAGTAATCCGCGAATATCTCCCCTTCGTAGAGGACGCCGCCACCAAGACTGTTGTCGAAAAACGCGGTCTTGGAGAACCCTTTTTCCCCCGGACCGGGGAGGTTGGCAGGAACAATGGTAAATTCCACATACTCCCCTTCAATACCGGACACTTCCACGCAGACGGCTCCGGGTTCCGGCTGGGGATCGGGGCAATCGATCTTCTTCACGGTGGTATTTGGAATCAGGGATACTTTAGCGGATTTGATGAAATCCTCAAAGGGAACCGACGTTGCCGCCACCGACTCGTCGTATTCAATACTGTAAATCCTGACGCCGGGATCGGTCAGCTCGGTTTCAGTACCGAAATAACATGCAAAGATCTCCCCCTTGAACACCTCTCCACTGCCCACCATCCTGTCAAAAAAGGCGTTCAGGTCAAACCCCTTTTCACCCGGTCCCGGCACATTGGCGGGAACCATGATGAATTCAGTATCCGCCCCGGTAATCCCGGTAACCTCCACACAGATCTCTTCGAATTCCGGCAGGGAATCGGAACAATCGATCTTCTTCACGGTGGTATTTGGAATCAGGGATAATTTGACGGACTTGATGAACTCCTCAAAGGATACGGTGGTTGCCTCGACCGACTCGTCGTATTTAATACTGTAAATTTTGACGCCGGGGTCGGTCAGCCCGGTTTCGGAACCGAAATAGTATGCAAATAGTTCCCCCTCGAACAGCTCTCCGTCGCCCACCATCTTGTCGAAAAAGGCGTCCAGGTCAAACCCTTTTTCACCCGGCCCCGGCACATTGGCGGGAACCATGATGAATTCAATATCCTCCCCTGTAATTCCGGTAACCTCCACACAGATCTCTTCGAAATCCGTGCCTGTCCCCATGTCCGACCAATCATCGTCTTCAAAAGTCGTGTCCTCGGGACCGGACGCCGGAACACCGTCATAAGTGTCCGTGCCTGTACCTGTCCCCTTAACATTATTGGCTGACGCATTCCCTGCTGTAAACAGGACAACCAGGGCCAGGAGCAGAGGCAAAATACTCCGGACGCTTCCATTCAAAAGACGCTTGGCAAATTTTTCCATAAAACCCTCCTTTGTAAAATTGTTGTTTTTCATCTTAAAAACAGATGATTTCTTATATTGACGGGCACAACACAAAAAAGGGTCGGAAAAAATGAATTTTAAAAAAGAATATTCTTACATCCAGTTGCCGATGAGCAGAAAGGGAGCCCAGTAGGCGGGATGACGGAACTCTCCGTTCAGGAGGATTTTCTTCTGGGCGCTTTGCAGGGCCTCTGCCTTTGAGACATTCTCCCGGGAAAGGCTGCGGTAAAACTCCGTCATCACCGTTGTGGCCGCCCGGTCACTGACGGACCACAAGGTCGCCACCGCGCTCCTGACCCCGGCCTTGAGGGCGATGCCGCCAAGTCCAAGGGCGGCCCTTTCATCTCCCAGGGCCGTCTGACAGGCCGAGAGGCTGAGAAGTTCCACGGGCCGCTTCCTGAACCTGCCGACACTGAGAAGGCGATTCAGGCGATCCATGGTGAGCCTGCCGTCATAGGTCTGAAGGGCGGTTTGACCGGGTTTGCCGCCGAAAAAGCCATGGGTGGCCATGTGCACCACGGCATAATCGGTCTGTTTGAATGCGCCGGTGAGATTCTCCAGGGTAAACCCCCGGTCCCGGATGATCCTTCCCCCGATGATCCCCTTGATCTCGTTGAGTTCCCTGGACACAAAAGGAAGCACATTTTTATCTCCCGTGGTCCTTGAAAGGCCGGCCAGGAGCACATTGGCGTTTTTCAGGGGAAATGGGGCCGGTTTCATGAGGGTCATGCCGGGAATCACTCCGATACCGTATTTCTCCACGAGAAATTGTTTTCCGTCATGGAGGGCGGCAAAGGGAATCATACAAAACACACTGTCGGGGCAGATGATAAGGGTCTTAACCCGCCGGTTCCGGAGTTCCTCTTCAATGGGGGCAATGAGCAGGCGGTAAAGGCGCTTTGAATAATAGAGGTACCGGTTGCCGGACGGGTCCTGGAGCCGTTCCCTGAACCGCTTTACCGAAAGTGAAAGAAGTTTTCCCCCCTCCTCCAGGGGCACATGGACCTTTATCATGCCGGAGGGAAGGGTCAGGAGCAGAACCAGGGAGTCTTCAATAAGTAAGGGATTGAGGATCGCCGTTCCGGGATATGCCCGGTCCAGCTTCACCATGCCGGACCGGCTGGCCGTGACGCATTCGTCACAGAAAAAATCCTCCAATTCGTAGTTCTTCAGCATTTCCATGGTATCCCGCGCCTCTATCAGCCGTTCATGCTTCCCGGTTTCATCGGCCCCGGAGGCTCCATCCCGGAGAAGAAGCCGGGCAAGGCCCGCATACACGGGCCTGATCCTGGAACTGAAAAACGCTTCCCTCCTCATCCGGCCCTCAACCAGGACGCGCCGTACCCGGGTCAAGGTGGAAACCGCGTCCCTGTAGGCTGTAAGCGCGGCATCGTACCGGTTCAGTTTAATGAAAATGCGGCCCAGCTGCCATTGCCAAAGGTAGAGGATATCCGAATCCCCGCCCTCCTGGGCATGAAAGAGCGCCCTTCGCGAGAGAGTAAGGGCTTCGGAATACCGCCCTTCCCCTTCATATAGTTGGCCCAGGTACCCCAGGGCCAATGATAAGAGCCGGGAACTGGAACCGGTTTTCCCGATTCCCTCCGCCCTTTTCAGGGCATGCCACACAACACCCCGGAGAAAGGAGAGGGACTCCAGGGGAGGATTATCGATCTCCCGGGCCGTAACGGCAAGGGAGATGAGCAGCCTCGCCGTTTCAGCGGAATCCGGCAGCTTTTCGATCTCTTCCCCTGCCCTCATGATGATTTGAATCGTCCCGTCGGTATCGTTGTTTCGGTATCTTACCATAGCGAGATTAATGCGAATGGCGGGTGTCAAAAAGGCAAGCTCCCGGTCCTCCGGCGTTCCGCTTCCGCCTCCGCAGATTTCAAGCCCCTCCTCAAAAAAACCGGCCGCCCTGTCATAATTGCCTTCCACGGCATGGGCGTTTCCCAGGTTGTTCAGCAGGGTGCCGATAACGGCACGGCTTTGGGAACGGCGGGCCTGCTCCAGCCTTTTTTCAAGGAGATGGAGGTCCTGTTCCCTGTCTGCTGACGGGGGGAAAGCCATTGCCTGGATATTGAAAGCAGGCAACAGGCACAACAGCGCCGACAGAATTATGACCCTGGCGTTCAAGCCTGGATTAAGTCGCCTTTTTCCCATGTTCTCCATCTTTTCAGAAAAGCTCCATGGTGATCCTGAAATGTATCCCTTCATCCTGGAGATCATGATCCCCCACCCTTTCAATGGACGTCAGGGGCTTTCCCCAGAACACCTCGGCGTGCAGGCGTTTCCCGGCCTTCCACCTGGCCCCGATTCCAACACTGCAAAGATTCCCGGGATCATCAGCGCCCTTTTTCCTGTTGTCCGCGATTGCCCAATCAAAAAAGGGCACTATTGATAGAATGCCGTCCGTGGATGCCGTACTGATCCCGGGAATCCGGAATCGGCCCACCGGCACCTGCCACTCCAGGGACGCGGCAGCCCCCTGGTCTCCACTGAGGCTGTCCTCCCTGTAGCCGCGAACGGTTCTTGCGCCCCCCATCACGAACTTCTCCATGGACAGGAGGGGATCGTCAGCGAGTTGGGCCAGCAGCCTCACGGATACCTGGGAGTCGGCAAAGGACAATCTTTTGATCCACTGGAACTGGCCGAACCAGGAGAAAAACCGAGCGTCCGGCTCTTTGCCGGAAAATGTCGCCCCGGGTCCGTCAACCCCAAAACTGAAGGTGGAATCAAAACCGGCTGCCTGATCAAGGGTTCGATGCCGCCACTGCTGAATGAACCTGAGCACAAGGACACGGCTCTCGCCATCAACGGCGCCGTCACCGTGGGAAAAATCCCTGCCCTGGTAAAAGGTCCTGCTGAAGCGCCGTTCAATCTTCAGTCCCGCTGAAAAATCGGTGGAAAGGGATCTGTAAAAGGGATGATTGAGAAACAGGGATTCCCCCCCGGATTCCCCGGTGATATCAAGGAAGCTGAACGGTTCCGCCACAACCCGGGTCCGGGAGCGGTCGATCTCGGCGGTCAGGCTTGTCTGAAGCCGGTTGACAGGCAGGGTATATTTCAACCGGCAGCTGTCAACCCCTTCGGTTTTCAGGTATGCGGCATAAAGATCATCCCCCATGCCCAGCAATGATCGGTAGTTCATAGAAAGCTCTCCCCCGGTGCTGCCGGTTCCCGGGGACCCGTGGTTATTCAGATCGAGAACGACACTATGCCGGGGGGATTCCTCCACCTCCAGATGGAGAAACGCCTCCCCCTTTCGTTTTCCGGGAACCACCCTCCCGTGGAGGACGTTGATATGGGGATCATCCTTTAACAGCTTGAGATTACGCTGGAGCACGAAAACATTCAAGGGCGTATCCCCGGTGAGGATCGCCCGGTCGAGCCGGTCCTTTATATATCCGTCCCTGAGCATGTGATTTCCGGTAATGGAGGTCCCCCCAAGCTTTCCTTCAATCACCGACAGCCGGACAACGCCCTCCTTGATCCGCTGATCCGGGATCACCACCCCGGAATTGACATACCCCTGATCCACATACATACGGGTAAGGGCAAGCCTTAACGACTGGAGCATCTCGGCGCTGACAGCCCTGTTTTCATAGGCTCCGGTAACTTTACCCAGTTCCGCGTCGGAAAACACCGTGTTGCCCGAAAGAACAATTTTATTCACAAACAAGGAATCCATGGCGGACAGATTGCCATGGAGGGGATCTATCCGGGGCAGGGAAAAAGCCAGGACATTTTCAGTGATAAGGACCGCCAGGAAAAGCCCCCAAAGGCAAAATCCTTTCAAGGGCCGCCATTTTTCCAGAACCCCTGTGGCCGTCAATAGCTTTGGCCCCCTGGTTGAGCCGGGGCGTCGCAGTCCCCGGGACAATCGGGTTCACCGGTTGACGGGTCAGCGGCCCTGGGTACGTAAGAACCGGATAAGGGAGCCGGCAGCCAGTCCCCCGGAACCCAGGTAGCCGTATCCATGACAGACACGAAAAAGCTGCTGATATTCTCCCCGGAACGGGCGTGACAGGGCGTCTTTGCCCAGCCGGTGACATCCGAAAAAGCCGGGGGCTGAATCGGGAGGCTGAAGGGCATGTCCGGCTCAAAGGATTCTATGGCCACCTCGCCGTCGATGCCGATGCCGGATGAAGCCGTCACAATAGTGTCCGAGGATGCAAGGTACAAACCCGATTGAATAAGAATATTCCCCCCTATTCCCTGATCCGCCTTTGCCGATATCTCCCCCTTGTTCACCACCACCGTGGACGCTTCCATGAACAGGTCCCCGCTGGGCCCTGTGCCCCCCTTCACATCGGTGGAGATCCTGCTCTTTTCGATCTCCACATAATTGTCCGCACGGATATCAATCAGCCCCATGATGCCGCTCACCGCCTCGGTGGCGATGACACTGCCGCCCCGGAGCCGGAGGGTATCACTTGCGGTAAGGGAGATGGTACCGGCGCTGCCCCCTTCCGTTGCCCCGGTGCTCGAAGAGAGAATGGAAGAGCCCCCCCGGATATCGAATACGGGACTTGTAAGTTCGATATTTCCGGCAATACCGGAACCTGAAGTGGATGTGCTGATACTGCTTTTGTTATCCATGAAAACATGGTCCAGGGCATTGATCCCGATATATCCAGGCAGCTCAGCGCCTTCAGGGGGAACAAACTCAAACTCGTTCCCGTTCTCCGGTTCCGATGGAAAGAACGGCGGAATACCGGTGGAGAAACCGGTCCCGGACACATTGGCCGATGAAAGGGATGACCCGCCATAAAGATCAAGGCCGCCGGTGTCGATGTAAAGATACCCTGCCGCCCCCAGGTCCTTGCTCGATGTGGTGGTGGTGCTTCCGTTGCCGAGCCGGACATCCCGGGCCCCTGTTATCTGAACAAACCCGGCATCCCCGCCCTGCTCCACGGACCTGCTGGAAGAGGAGATGTAAGCCTTGTCCAGCAAGGAGATATCCTTTGCGTTTACCAATATACTTCCGGCAAATCCCTGTCCCCGGCTGGCCGTGGAAATAAAACTCTCCTTTTCCAGCCGGAGGATATCGCAATTTAAGATTTCAATGTTGCCCGCATCCCCCCCGGCACCGGGAAGAACGCTTTCCGATGTTATGCCGGATGCGTTGCCAAGGTATATTTCCCGGGCATCGAGCAGGGTAAACCCTGCGGCCCCCTCCCCTGAGGATGCGGTGGAAACGGCGCTTTTATCCTCCAGCCGGATGGACTCTTTTGCCCAAATGCCGATGTTTCCGGCCCCGCCATAACCGTCATCCATATATTCACAATCCTGGGCAAGGTTTTCGGATCGTATTTCAGCGCCATGGAGCGCCACCCTTCCGCCATGGATATAAATTTGACCCGCCGGATCTCCGCTGACATCGAGCCGGGCGTTTTCCTTGAGAGAGATATTGCCGCCGGTTTGGGAGGTGACCTCCAGGCTCAATTCAGTGGGCGTAACCTGGCCGGGGGAGCCGACCCCGGCCATGAGAATGGTTCCGCCGGGGGCCGTGACAGCCGCCCCCGTCTCCATGACAATATTGCCGCCGATAATTGAAATGGTGTTTCCCGGGGATACGGAAAGCCCTTTACCGCCGGAAGGACCGTTATTTTCCAGGCTGCTTTTAATGATGACCGAACCCGGTGTTTCGTCCATGAAACCGAAGGCTACGGGAGGAGCTGCCGAGAGAATCCCGGATTCACCGGGTCCTGCGTAATAATGATCCTCCCCCAGGCAAAGATAATCCCCGGTGGAAACATGGAAGGAACCCTGAATATCCAGGGACGCGTTTTTCCCGAAAATAACCCCGGATGGGTTGAGAAGATAGAGATCGGAACCGGGTATAGTACAAAACAGCCTTCCGTCGATATGGGATTCACTGCCGCCGGTCACCCGGGCGATAACGTTCCGGATCGAGCCGGGTCCGCTGAAGACGGCGCTTTCGTTCTCTCCGACATTGAAGGTTTTGAAACTGTGAAAAAGATTGCCGCCCACGGTCCTGCCAAGGTCGGCTGAAATTCCGTAACGGGGACCTGAAATCTCTTTCCCAGGACCGAGGGAGCCGTCCGTGCTCACCTCCCCAAAAACAAGGGAGGGAAACAGGATCACAATACAGATTAAGATGAGCGTGAAGTGTTGTTTTGCCATACCTTTCCCTGCAACCCCATTGTCAATCATATCCCTTTGCAAAATGAACGATCCCTGTGATCCTGTCGCCCTCCACATCAATGACGAAATTATCATACACATAGCTTCTGGTTTTGGAAGAACCGGCCAGAACCCTGTTGGGCCGTCCCAGGGACAGGAGTTTTTCGCCTGTTTCCAGGTTGACCTTCTGCTCCACCAGCTCCACAACATCCTCCAGCACCAGCACCAGGGTATTCTCCCCTGAATAGTAATCGCCGTATGCCGTAACCGGATCGAGCTGATGACGGGCCAGACCCTTGAACAGCTTTATTCCCGCCTGGTCGAGATTTCCCGGCATAACTGGCGGGGGCGGGATGAAATCGGGAGTACATATTTTTTCCGACCCGGCCCTTGTTTTTTTCATCCCGAGAATCTTCCTTGCCGCATCCGCGTATGGGCCGTTGGGCTGAATTTCCAGGTACCGATTCCAGGTCTTCCTTGCATTGGAGTTCCGCTCCCGCTCCGCCTGGAGCCTTGCCAGGTTGAAATGGGCCGGTGGAAAATCAGGATTTTCTTCAATGATCTTTTTCAGGAGGGCCACGGCCTGGCGGTACATATCCGTACCAATGGAAGGTCCCAGGAGATAGACGGCAACGGCCCGGTTATTGAGGAGGGAAGGCGCTCCCTTCTGGAGCTTCATGGCTTCATCCAGCACCGCAAGCGCCTCGGAATACCGTTTAGCCATGATCAGGGCCGATGCATGGTTGACACGGGCCGGAAGATAGGTGGGGTCCCTTTCACAGGCCGCCCTGAAATGCCTCAACGCCTTTCCGAAAAGCGAGCCGCCGTATCCTCCGCGATACTGATCGGCCCGGGTTTTCATGTCCACCATGGTCGACAGATTAAACCGGACGGTTTTTCCGGGATCACGCAAAGTAAGCTGCTCCATGGCGATCCGGTAATGGATCAACCCGATGTTGTTGAACACCTCCCGGCTGGGAAACTTCTCATGAAATGCCGAAAAAAAATCCAGGGCATCCCGGTATCTCCCGATCTGGTACAGGCGAACGCCCAGATGAAAGAGATCCAGGTCATTTCGAACCGACCGGATATTGGTAAGGAGAAAATCCGCCCGCAGGCCGGGATCAGGATGTATCCCGTCGTTCTCCGGTATCACCCGTGCGATCTGGTTCCCCCAGGCCTTTATGAAATTATGCCCTTTTTCATCCACGATGCACTTTGGATCATACCCGGCCATGGATGAATACAAAAGGCCATAGGCGTCCGCCTGCATCTCTTTTCGCCTTGCGATATCCCGTGAATGGGAAGTGTTGCCAAGGTCCGCCGTTTTCTTCAACAGGTTCAGGGTTTGCCGGGACCTGTCCGGGTCACGCCCGAACCGTTGAATGCTGTCAAAGGCGGCAAGATGCCAGAAATCATCCTTGGCAAGATGGGCCAGCTCATGGCCCAGCACAAAGGCGATACGGGCATCCCCCACATCCAGGGGCACGTCCCGGTAACAAAAATCGGGGTTGATCATAAGATCGGCCACAAGGCCTCTCAAAAATGCTGAAAAAAAATGCAGTTCAGGAAAAAAATATGTAGACAAAGTTAGCCCGGTCTGTGAATAGATATTGCGCCAAACAAAAACTATTCTAAGGAAAGGAC
>JAAEMK010000692.1 GCA_024225635.1 Desulfobacteraceae bacterium
AGACGGCAACGACGAAAGACGGCAACGACGAAAGACGACGACGAAAGACGACAACGACGAAAGACGGCAACGACGAAAGACGGCAACGACGAAAGACGACGACGAAAGACGACAACGACGAAAGACGACAACGACGAAAGACGACGACGAAAGACGACAACGACGAAAGACGGCAACGACGAAAGACGGCAACGACGAAAGACGACGACGAAAGACGGCAACGATGACGACGAAAGACGACAACGGCGACGACGACGACGAAAGACGACGGCGATTGATGAGGGAGACATAGACGACAAATCGTATTTCCTCAGACACCGTTAGATCGTTCTGTCGTCGCATTCGTGTCGTCTTTGTATCCTTGATCACGCGTTCAGGTCGTGATGGAGTACTTGGCGGGGGGCTCTCTAACGGACGTCGTCACCGAGTGCCAAATGGAGGAAGGCATGATGGCTGCCGTCTCTAGAGAAGTCAGTGACACTTTTGAAATCTATTATTTGAACTTTTGAATCTGCCGCCGACATAGGTGTAACTGGCCGAAATTCTA
>JAAEMK010000693.1 GCA_024225635.1 Desulfobacteraceae bacterium
GCGATGAGCGCCAGCCGGATTTGCTGTGCTCAGGCACGAACCAACTCTTGAGGTAGTTACCACCGGCATGCTATGGCAGACATGCAAAGCACGGTGTGAACAAATGATATCATTCTATGTTCGTTTTGGCCTCGCTCCATGAGTGATCACACCCTGTGCAGTCATATGATGAAGGAATCGCGCGATGAGCGCCAGCCAGATGTTCTGTGTTGACGCACATATCGACACTTGAGGTTAACAAAATATGCATGCTATATCAGACAGACAAGATACACTGTGACAAAAAATAGTCATTCTATGTTGGCTTTTAGCTTTCTCCATCAGTGAGCAGAGCATGTACAGTCATATCATGATTGAATCACGCGATGAGCGCCAGCCGGATTTGCTGTGCTCAGGCACGAACAAACTCTTGAGGTTGTTACCACCGGCATGCTATGGCAGACATGCAAAGCACGTTGTGAACAAATGATATCATTCTATGTTCGTTTTGACCTCGCTCCATGAGTGATCACACACTGTGCAGTGATATGATGAAGGAATCGCGCGATGAGCGCCAGCCAGATTTTCTGTGTTGACTCACATACTGACGCTTGAGGTTAACACAATAGGCATGCTATATCAGACAGAC
>JAAEMK010000694.1 GCA_024225635.1 Desulfobacteraceae bacterium
CATTCCTCCGGGACCTCAAGACTCAACATCACCT
The DNA here is from genome assembly GCA_024225635.1 of Desulfobacteraceae bacterium. Classification (GTDB taxonomy): domain Bacteria; phylum Desulfobacterota; class Desulfobacteria; order Desulfobacterales; family Desulfobacteraceae; genus Desulforapulum. Next base: position 35 of record JAAEMK010000694.1, read on the forward strand.
AAGCAATTAGCTTCGGTGGAACCTAAGGTGGTTGCTCACGCTGCTGAGGTCGAGTACCTCACGTCCAAAAAGACGCAAGCGACAGCCCCCACCACATCATTTACATCGTCCATGCACATTGTTCTTCGAAAAAGGCAAGAACAGCATGAACAACAACAACGTGAATTGCGAGAGCGACAAGCTAAGCAGCAGGAAGAACTCCTGCAGCAGCAAGAAGCTCTCCGCAAACAAAATGAAGATGAAGCTGAACAGCTTCGCCAACTTCAAGAGCAGGAAGCACACGACCTGCAAATGCAACAGGCTAACCTTCCCCTAGCTGACGAAGCCGCGGGGATGGACACTGATGCACCAATTGTGGAGACCCCTCTGCCTCCGGCACCTGACGATGTACAGGTACAAAAGAGCCAAAAGAGTGGGCCCTCTGCAGCCCGACTTGAGAATGTTCGACAAGTCGATTTTGGTCAGGTTGTGCAGTACCCCTCTGATGAGGACGAAGACAACCAGCCCAAACCTATCCCGAGGAAAGATGACCCTCGCTACAAGGGATGGTACCCAAACTTGGCGATTCAATGGCCGCCTGGCGGTATTGAAATGCTAAAAGAAGAACATTTGGAACTGTGGCACTCGGTGTGTTGCAGACGCCAAAAGAATTACCTACCATGCCAGAGTTGGCATATCTATGATGAGATCGTTAAACATCATAAAGATCAAGATCTCACATATTTGGAACCCGGCATTGAGAAATTCCGTCCTCCACCTAAAGGCGCCTCTAGTCAGACTAGTGAGGGCCACCAGGAGAGAGGTCGACCGGCAACTGCCAGCAATGCCCGCAAACGCACGGGTTCTGCACAACTCACCCGTCAAAAATCGCAAAGACGCGATCGATCCAAAATGTCTTCTAAAGGACAACCCGAAGAGTA
>JAAEMK010000695.1 GCA_024225635.1 Desulfobacteraceae bacterium
CAAGGTTATTTTTGAGGGCGTTGAAACCTTAGACCAATTAAAGTTTGTAAAAAGTTTAAAAGCGCACGCAGCACAAGGTTATTATTTTGGCCACCCGTTAAGCAGCATTGGCTTAATGAGTTGGCTAAAGCAGTGGCAGGCTCACCAAACTCAATAAGTTTTGCCAAACTCAATAAGTTTTGCCAAGCTGCAATAATTATTTTGTAAGGAAAATTCAGCAATTCGCTGCGATAGAATTACTCACTTATAAGCCTATAGCGTGCAAAAGTGAGTTATACACCTGCCAATAGTAAGCTCAATTAAATCACCATTTTTAGCTATGCCAGTAACGTAATTCAGCGGCTTTAAAATGCAGCGGTTAAGTAAGCTAATTACAACTAATGCGTTTTTGCATGTAAGTAGGCATTAACTAATGCACTAATAATTTGCCCACAGCTTTGCATACCTGCTGTTAACCCAGCTGGGTGATTTAGCGGTGCAGCTTCACACAAATGTAGGTAGCGGGCAGTGCTGTGTTTTGCTGTTAAATACACATAATGCTCAGCATCACTAACGCTAAAGCCGCAGCATGTATACGCGCTGGCCGGTAAAAATGAAATACTGTCTAAGTCGAGTTCAATACCAAGTGGCGCATTATTAAACGCTGCTAAGGCGTGCTGTACGGCATCGGTTAGTGATATTTCTCGGCGTATATTAATAGCTTGATAGCTGTGAAAACTACATTGATTTTGCGCGATTAAGTCAAAAATGGCTTGGTTATTTTTTTGCTCATGCAGGCCAATAATATGATATTGCTGCAATGCATTGTTCCTCAAAGCATA
>JAAEMK010000696.1 GCA_024225635.1 Desulfobacteraceae bacterium
GAATCAGAGCCATGAAAGAATACTATCTCAATCTTGAAACGATCTTCCGGAACAGGGAAACCACAACCATCTCCGTGGTCGCCAACAACGACACCCTTTCCGTGTCGGAAACGGAGCGCACGGTTTCCGAGCTTAAAAACAACAACATTCAGGTCAGGAGCGTGGTCTGGAACCGGGTCGACAACCCCTCCGGCCTGCCCGGGTTCAACCTGCCGGGCAAAGCCGCCCCCCTTTGTGTGCCCGCCTCCGGGACGCCCCTCACCGGGCTTGGGTCCCTCAACGCCTACATGGATGACTGGGGCGTTGACGCAGCCACCCTTGTGGGAAAGGTGGTTCACCCATGATCGCCTCAAACCACCAGTCCCAGCTGGACATCCTGGACGAGATCCCCTACGAGCGGTTTTCCAATCTTGAAGAGGAGGAGATCGCCTCCCGGGTAAGAAACATCGTGGGCGTCCATGTCAGGGCCCACCAGGACCAGGACCAGGGCCAGGGCCATGAACAGAACCAGGAACAACAAATACCGGAGCGGGTATCATGACGGAAGAAGAAAGAGGCAGCCAGGGGTACGCGTTCCTTGTCACGGCCTACACCATCTGGGGTCTTTCCCCTGCATACTGGAAGTGCCTGGCCCAGGTCCCGGCCCTGGAGCTGTTGCTGCACCGCACGGTGTGGTCCTTTGTTTTTCTGATGGCTCTCGTTGTCCTCCGGAAAAAAACCAGCGAGCTTACCCTGGCGCTTACAAGCCCCAGGACCCTTTTATCCCTCCTGGGGAGCACCCTGATCCTGGCGTTCAACTGGTTCCTGTTCATCTGGTCGGTGAACAACGGCCACGTGCTCCAGACAAGCCTCGGCTACTACATCAATCCCCTGATCATGGTGCTCCTGGCCATGCTCTTTTTGAAGGAGCGGCTGACTCCCCTCAAGTGGCTGGCCCTGCTGGTCGCCACCGCAGGGGTTGTCTACTACGCCGTCGGACTTGGCCGGTTCCCCTGGATCGCCCTTGCCCTTGCCGTCAGCTTCGGGTTCTACAGCCTGTTCCACAAGATCACCCGGGTGACCTCCGTGACCGGCATCTGCGTGGAGACCCTGCTGTTGACCCTCCCGGCCATGGCCTACCTGATCTTCCTGAACACTCAGGGCAGGGGAGCCATGTTCGCCATGGGCACCGGCACCGATCTCATGCTCCTGGGAACAACCCTTGTCACGGCATTGCCCCTGCTTCTCTTCACCATGGGCGCAAGAAAGGTGCCCCTTGCCACGGTGGGGTTCATGCAGTACATGGCTCCGACCATGAGCTTTATGCTGGCTGTTTTTGTCTTTGACGAGCCGTTTTCTTCAAAACAGCTGGTCACCTTTGTTATGATCTGGGCGGCTCTGGCCCTGTATTCGGCGGATTCCCTCTTCATGATGAGGCGGGCCGGGCGTTCCTTGAAAAAATAAGGGCGGGCGTTTTTTTAAGAATTATAGCCTGTTAGCAAGTTTCATTCCGATAACATTAAAAAAAATGAAAAAGATGCTTGACACCAGGGGCTGAAACGGGTAAATATTCCGGGTCTTCGGGCGAATAACTCAGTTGGTAGAGTGCAACCCTTACAAGGTTGAAGTCACAGGTTCGAGCCCTGTTTCGCCCACCAGACATTCTTCTCTTAGAAAGAAATCCACTTCTAAAATTCATGGGTCATTAACTCAGTTGGTAGAGTATCTCCCTTTTAAGGAGAGAGTCGTTGGTTCGAGCCCAACATGACCCACCATGAAAATTCAATAAACACGAAGATATGAACAACCGTCCTGACGGTACTCCTTGTTCCGTTCCACCCCCGTATCAACCTCTGCTTCATCTTAAGGTTTTTTCTTGTTGATTTTATGGTACCTCCTTTATATAACGAATCAATGTTTATCCTGTTTGCTTACCTCTATCTGTGGCGAGAATGTAAGTGAAGGGGCGGAGCTGTTTATAGTGTTTATGGGCTCAGCCTGTGGGATTGTCTTTGCCTGTAGCACAAAATTGTAATTAATCAAAGGTAAACCCCCGGCTTTGCCGGGGAGACTCCCAAAGTTTGACATTTGCGGGAATATAAGAAAGTCTCCCAAACTGTGAACCGCTCAAAGATCACAGAAAAGGAGACTTTCAATGAACAACAATAGAAAA
>JAAEMK010000697.1 GCA_024225635.1 Desulfobacteraceae bacterium
AGTTAGGGAGAGGGAGAGAGAGAGAAATATATTGTATTTTCCCCCAAATGAGTTTAAGACCAAAAAGGTTCAATTTCCTTGTTTTTGTTATTTCTGGACCGATTCAAAAAAATTTTTTTCTTTGACTTGGAAATTCGATGGTGATTCCAAATCCGATATTGTACTTTACCTCAAATGACTCTCTGAACCACAAAAGTTTGTAATAATGATTGGTTGTAAGATTAATTCAATATTAGTCTGATAATCTGATATCTTGAACTTCGTTTTTATGAATGTTGTCATTCTTGTTATTAATAAAAGACCTTTAAAAAAATACTAAAATCCGGAACCCACAATCCAAAGATTTGCAATCCGCAAAAAATCCAAGATCAGCAATCCGCGGATTAATCCGCCTTTTTTTTGGCGGATTCTTCGTGAGAATCCGAGTCCACTTAAAAATTCGGCAGTTTTCAATCCCTAGTAATAATTTAGGGATAACATATAAACAACAAGCTATACTCAATACACATACATATAAATGTATTTTAAACAAGGATGACAACATCAATAAGTAGCGAGGTTGCTTGAAATTTTGAGAGAAAATAATTTACGGAAAACAGAAAGATGAAAAAAAGATATAACACATTATGCCTTTTGTCCTAATCCCAACCTAACCGGACCCAAAATAAGCATAAA
>JAAEMK010000698.1 GCA_024225635.1 Desulfobacteraceae bacterium
CGCCAAAGATCAGTTCGTGTTGTTTGAGTCGGCTTCGAAGGTGAGGTTGAAAGTCGATTTGGGGTCTTCACATCCTCCAAAGGGCGGCAAGAAGGGACAGGGAAAGGCGTACCTCTTCTCTCCGTCTACAGAACTGAGTGAGCAGTTGCTGGTGGACAAGTCTTTGGTGGACGTGGATAGGAAGGGTCGTTTCCGTCTCTCAGTTGCAAATGCTGGTCAAGCTAAAGTGTATCTGGAGAAGGGCAAGTCTCTAGGTACGATGGAGGAAGTGGAAGGTGTGTTGTCGGTCCAGGACTATCTGAAGCAGTCGCGTTCTTCCGAGGACGACGGTAGGGTTGCCAAAGTAAGTGAGGACCGTGACACTTTTCATCTGGAGGTGACGGATCCAGATGAGAGGAGGCGTCTACTGTCGGAGAAGTTGTGCTTCGACGAGGCTAGCGATTCGAAGGAGCAAAAGGCGGTTCTCAAGCTCTGTTGCAAGTACTCGAATACATTTGCTCTTACAGACAATGAGATGGGTCGCTGCAACTTCATGGAGGCGACAATCGAGACCGGAGATGCGCCTCCCTTCGTCGAGCCACCAAGGAGAGTACCGTTCAAGAAACAGGCCATGATCGACGACGAGTTGGACAAGATGGAGAGGATGGGTATCATTCGTGAGTCAGTCAGTCCCTGGTCCTCTTGTCTCGTGGCTGTTCCCAAGAAGGGGGGGGGGTGTGAGAATAGGGGCGGACATGCGTCGGTTGAACAAGGATGTTCCCCACCCACCAGTCTACCCACTCCCTCGGTGCGACGATTTGCTTGGGCAAGTAGGTCGTCTGAAACCACGGTACTTAGGGAAACTAGACGCCAAGCAGGCTTACTACCAAATGCCGATTAGGGAGGAAGACGTTGCCAAGACAGCTTTCCGGTCGCATCGTAGGCACTACGAGTTCCTTCGGTTGCCGATGGGCTGTAACGTGTCGGCCCAGCTGTTCCAGAAGCTGATGAACACCATGTTGAGGGGTCTGGAAGATGTCGTGTTCGTGTACCTAGACAACATACTGATCGCGACAAATACCTTCGAGCAGTACCTAGAGACTCTCGAGACGGTGC
>JAAEMK010000699.1 GCA_024225635.1 Desulfobacteraceae bacterium
AATTGTGGTTTCTAGAATCCATTTTTAAGCACTTCTGACAAAGAAATATTTTTTTCTTTTTCCACCTGAAATGCTCAAATACTTAGAAAAATTTGCAAATTTCGTGAAATTTCAGCCAAATTTGGCAAAAATGTCTAAGTATGGGGGTACCCCCTCTATTTTCACCTAAAAACAAGTGTGTCTTAAATGACTCTATATGGCCTGAAATGCATTTTGGGAGTTTTTTTTTTTTTTTTTTTTATATGAAAGACGCGCTCCGCACACTGGGGGCGAATCAAACGGAACAAGTCACAACCCTGACACCTGACACAAACTGTCAGACTCGTGGTCTTGGAAGCTTAGCTCATAATGAAGAAGATTGTAGAGATATTGAAAATTGTATGCACTAAAGCAAAATCTTCTGGTTACATTGCATTCCTATAATAACTCTTTTCCCTTTCTGCTCAGGAATTCAAACTTTTACTGTTCATTGAAATATGGATAAATTCATAATGTTAAATTACAGGATAGATGGAAGTCCGTTTGTTTACATTATTTTCCAGGCTAGCTCAGGAAGAGAAATGAACCAAAACAAAGGGCTTCTGCTGCTTCTGTAATCTATACTTTGCTTGTACTCCTAAA
>JAAEMK010000700.1 GCA_024225635.1 Desulfobacteraceae bacterium
AGCGGGATGGCTATCCCGCTAATCTCAACAAGCGTGGCGCAGATTTCAACAGAGTTTTGAACAGTAGATGAGGAGACCCCCCATGGCCTGGGAGGCGGGGGGAGCCCCCCCAGAGAGCCTGGGAGGCGGGGGAGGCGAAACCTATTTCACGCCGGCAGAGAAAAACAAAAAACAAAAAAAAATAAAAAACAAAAAATAAAAAAATAAAAAAATAAAAAACAAAAAAAAATAAAAAACAAAAACACAAATAATCGGCTGGTCTTGAAGAAGACCGTTGGGTTGGGGGGGAGGGGGGATCAGGGCACGATCACCAGTCGAGAGCGTTGATCTCGTCCGCCTTGGTGCGCGCGCAGGTGACGACGAGCGCCTTGCAGTGCGGGCAGTTGATCTGGCGCACACCCTCGAAGGGGCAGTAGAAGGTGACGAAGTCGTGCAAGGTGTGGGCCGCGTGACCGAGGGCGGTGCCCATGGTGAAGAAGGCGCAGTCCACGTCGATCTCGTCCGCCACGAGCATGAGCTCCTCGAAGTCGTCAACGGGTTCGGGGCTCCTGTCGTCGATTTGCAGATCCGCGAGGGCGAGCTCCTTCACCAAGGCGTGGAAGTAGAGATTCTTGAAGCAGGTGTTGAGGGACAAGCAGACGGTATTCATTTTCGGGAAACTGAGAGAGTATGAGATTGTCTGGGAAAAATGGGCGCTTTTATAGGGAAAAAATGACGCGCAAAATTGGCAACGTGCCAATGACGTCACTACGCGCACCGCTGATTGGACGCAGTGAAATGACGTCACTACGCGCACCGCTAATTGGATAATAATTTTATCGTATCCAATTAGCAATAATGAACGACGCATTGTTTGTTGCTGCGCCGCTGATTGGATAATAATTCTGTAGCGTCCAATGAATGACGCGTTGTTGTTGCGTTTTTTACAATTTCGTCGGCCAATGACGCGCAAAGTTGGCAACGTGCCAATGACGTCACTACGTTTTGAATGATGCATTGTTGCTGCGTCTTTTACGATTTCATCAACCAATCAGCGCCTAATGACGTCACGCAGCGGGCGGGAGTATAAATACAGCTAAAGTTGGCAATTCTTGAGTTTTTTCCTTCACAATGGATCTGAGTCAATTCGAAACCGTCGCCCAGCTCAACAGCTTGATAAGCGCGCGCGTCTACCGACTCGTCCCGGGGCTCGACGATCAGCTGATCGGGCGATTCGCCCAACTTCAAGCCACCGGAGCCACAACTCGACTCGGAGACGACATCTTCTGGAGAGACGTTCTACCAGACTTCGCGGAGGTGGAGGGTGACGGCTCGTCCTCTTCAGGACGCCAGGTTTCGACCTGCGAAGTGGCCAGCCCCAGCCCCGGTCGTCTGGAGATCGTCGAGGACCCATACTCCCCCACAGACCAAATCGGCGGCGCACTGGGTATGAAAATTTTTTTCATTACGCTATTGCTTTTCCCACCATTTTCAAATTTTTTTCTTCCAGCCTTCTCTCGACTGCACCAGTATGAGGAAATCCATGTGAAGAAGTTCAAGACGAAGGGCAAGCGCTACACCCTCGTCATCAACCCCGACGCTGCGTCTGGGGACCCCTGGGGCGACCTCAACGGCGCCATCAGCAACGTCATCGAGACGGCCTTCGTCGACGCCAACCCCAAGGCCATGGTCGGCCTCGAGCTGCGGCACGAGGCCATGGACAAGCCCATCCTGATCCCGTTCTCCACCAGGGATGCCTTGAACACCGAGAAGGTGCTCGGCATCCTGGAGGCGGTCATCCAAAGCAACCAGGTGGGTTCTTTTGGGGTGCTTTGTGTCTTAGCTTTTCACTTTTTGCTTGCTTGCAACCAAAAAGTTCCCCATCACTGAAACCCTACTAAAACAGGACGTGACCCTGGAGGGGTTGGACGTGAAGGCGGTCGTGGTCGACAACATCGACCCGGTGGGTGGCATCCCCCAACCGTGCAACTTGGACACCTTCTCCAGGGGCCAGTACAAGATCATCAACCCAAAGGACAAACTCTGTCTGCCAAGGTAGAGCTCCTCCATCACCTCCACTAGTCCTACTAGCCCATGTTGCAGAGCCATCGCGGTGGGGATGGCGTGGGTCACAAGGGACCTCGACGACAAGCACAGGCGAGAGTGGAAATACATTTCGGACAGGAGGAGGTCTTATCAGGTACATTGTGGTGGGTGCAAGTGGGGTGGTACCCAGTCTGCGAGCAGAGCTGGGTACTATCTTGAAACACACTTTGCACGGGTAACTTTCATACATGCCCAACTGCTCGCAGTGGCATGTCACTTGACATATCACCACCCACTCAATTTCAGAAAGAAAAGGCCTTGGAGTTGGTGCAGCGCGCGGGCATCTCGGCCACGGGACCACACGACATGAGCGACGGCGCCAAGATCCAAGAGGTCATCGGCCCTGATTTCCAGCTCAGGGTCTGGTCCCTGAGACACGGGCGGGGCAAGGTCTACCAAGGCCCACCGGGCTTCAAGTGGACGGTGAACATAATCATCGATGAGAAACGCGGAC
>JAAEMK010000701.1 GCA_024225635.1 Desulfobacteraceae bacterium
TAATACAAAATATGCTACTACTGGCCGAACATACGTGCGAAATTTCAAAGCTCTGCGATCACGTACGCGTCGGCGGCAGGCGCCGGAAGCTCCACCCGAAGGCGGAGATTGCAAAAAATGAACTCGTTTTTCGCCCATAGGTCAGGGTTGCGCCAACCGATCGGGCTGAAATTTTGCACGATTATCGCCCATAACAAGTGACATCTTCAGTAAAAAAATCAGCCCGATCGGCCTACGCAATCTCGACTTCGCCTGGAGCCCCCTATTGAAAAGTCCGCAACACCCGGTTAGCACTGTATAGGTAGGGGGCTCTCCAGCTTACCCTCCCCACAACTGTGGGGAGCGCTCGCGCTCTCCACGATGAAGAGTCCAAATGACGATTGCCACATGGTTGGCTTGTACGTAGTTCACTCTCGATTCGGCTTCAGAAGTCGAGAAGTGGTCTCGAGAAAACGTCTCGAACAAGCTCGGAGTCCCTTGAGAGATGTGCCGGCGGAGAAGACGGCGACGCCGGCGGCAGTCAGATTCTGCAGATGGGATACCAGGCGTTGTCTCGACAGAGTGAGCGATTCAGATCCCATTCGTCGTCGATCATACGTGTAACTGGCCAAAATTTCTGGGGGGGAGTAAATTGCCCACTTTGAGATTTTTAGGTGGCGGATTTTCGGGATAGGGGGGGGGGTGGCAGGGCCATAACTGAAGTCAAATGGGTACTAGAAGGCATAATTTGCCCTAAAAATTGATGAAAGAACACGTGACATTACACATACCACACGTGTTCTACGAGTCACCGTGCCTGTTAACTACTGTAGTGATACGAGGTGAATCCAGAGTGTTTCCGCCAA
>JAAEMK010000702.1 GCA_024225635.1 Desulfobacteraceae bacterium
ATATGTATACCGTATATTTTGGATGATTAATGTCCCTTAGTTGTTTGTGCTTTGTGATGACAGCTGTGCCTAGTTATAAAAAGTTTCCATCTGTGTCTGGTATTTGATGACGTAGGTAGACTTGGTGGTCCTTTCGAAAAAAGTGCAGCGGACGTTCTTCAACTCGATCAAAATGCATTGACGCCTGACACAGACTCGCACGGCCCAGGCCGGTGCGCCAGAGGCTCTCTTCGCAACGCATTGTATGCAAATTCGGTTGCTGTGCGTGTATTATATGCAAATTCGGTCCGATGACGTCATGCATTTACGCTCGCCGTATAGCCCCTTGAGAGGCTATCTGCAGTGCATTTTGTTCGTTGGGTTACTGTATCACACACCAAAAGGCTAAGCGCAGGTCATTTTATCCATCATGCGCGGTTACTGTATCATGCATGCATGCTCGTCGTATAGCCCCCCCCCCCACGCGGCTCTCTGCAGTGCATTTTGTTCGGTTGTATAAATGACGTCAGACTTGCGGATGCACA
>JAAEMK010000703.1 GCA_024225635.1 Desulfobacteraceae bacterium
AACTTTAAATGAAGATGACCTTTAATGGAACAAGACCCCCTGTGGAAGAAGACCTCAAAAATTAGAACTTGAAATATCTCAGCATCCACTGGTCCAATCTTGCTCAAATTTGAAATGTAGGCTTATAGGACCAAACTAAATGTTATAGAAACTTTAAATGTAGACGACCTTTCATGGAAGATGACCTCCTGTGGAAGAAGACCTCAAAAATTAAAACTTGAAATATCTCAGCAACCACTGGTCCAATCTTGCTCAAATTTGAAACATAGGCTTTTAAGACCAAACCAAATTTTATAGAAACTTTAAATGAAGACGATTTCTCATGGAAGAGGAGCTCCTGTGAAAGAAGACCTCAGAAATATAAACTAGCATGATCTCAGCAACCACTTCTCCGATCTTACTCAAATTTGAAATGTAGGCTTATACATAGTATCAACCCAAATGCTTTGTAAATTTTAAATGAAGGTGACCTTTCATGGAATACGACCCCCTATGGAAGAA
>JAAEMK010000704.1 GCA_024225635.1 Desulfobacteraceae bacterium
AGACGGGAGGCCTCAGCGGCGATCCTCTCGAACAGGTCATTGACGAAAGAGTTCATGATGCTCATGGCCTTAGAAGAGATACCAGTGTCGGGGTGGACCTGCTTCAGCACCTTGTAGATGTAGATAGCGTAGGACTCCTTCCTCTTCTGCTTCTTCTTCTTCTTGTCTCCCTTCTGGATGGCCTTGGCGGCCTTGCCAGACTTCTTGGCGGCTTTACCGGAAACCTTGGGGGGCATGTTGATGCGATGAGTTGTACAGTGAAACTGACGGGGATGTGTCGGGATGGCGGGGTATTTATCCCCGCTTGCGAGACAGCCGGTGATGGCGTCCCCTCGGCCCGAGTTCCCGGGCTTCTCTCTGTGTCGAGAGCCCGGGCGCGGGAAATTTGAATTTGACCGTTAGTGCCGGGGTCATGATTCGGGGGAGGGGATATAAACCCGGCACCCGCCACAGCCGCCATCAGTTTGAATCCAAACATCAAACAGTCAAAATGTCCGGACGTGGTAAAGGTGGAAAGGTTAAGGCTAAGGCCAAGTCCAGGTCCAGCCGTGCTGGTCTCCAGTTCCCCGTTGGACGTATTCACCGTCTCCTCCGCAAGGGAAACTATGCCACCCGTGTTGGAGCTGGTGCCCCCGTCTATCTGGCCGCCGTCATGGAGTACCTCGCAGCTGAGGTCCTCGAGTTGGCCGGTAATGCTTCCCGTGACAACAAGAAGACCAGGATCATCCCCCGTCACCTCCAGCTTGCCATCAGGAACGACGAGGAGTTGAACAAGCTCCTGGCCGGAGTCACCATCGCCCAGGGTGGAGTCCTCCCCAACATCCAGGCTGTCCTCCTGCCCAAGAAGTCTGACAAGGCTGCCAAGTAAATCCGAAAGCAACCCTGAAGTTCAAAACAATCGGTCCTTTTTAGGACCACCAAAACAATTAAAGCGAGATTTCCCAAAAATATAGTTTGTGAAAATGATAAATAAATAACAAATCCATTGTGTCTGTCTGAGACAGACTTCTCTTTTAACTCATGGATTTATTGCCATAAGTTCAAGTGGCAAAAAGATTACGGGCTACG
>JAAEMK010000705.1 GCA_024225635.1 Desulfobacteraceae bacterium
GGGAAACTTACTAAAAGGTTCGTAACTTCCGCAATCTTCAACCGATTGAGCTGAAATTTCTACACGATCTGCATATCGATATACTCAATGATATCTGTAAGTTTCATCAAGTTTCGTCAAGCGGTTGGCAAGCTATGCAGGATTCCGTTTCGCGAAAGCGCGCACTCACCGACCTTGACCTTACTGCTTACGAACGCTGGCGCGTTCTCAGCAATAAAGTACGCACCGTATGTGAATGACTGGACTGAACGAGGAAACAGCAAGCGTGCTGGTAAATTGTTTTGTTTGTCGAGCAACTATGTTCAGTTGGAAGGTTTTGATTACGATCACGTTGCTGTTGATATTTGTTTTCACAGTCCGCAGTTCACTTGTCTATTTTTCCTCTTTCAAACTCTTGAAATGCTGCGTGCGTACTGCGTACGCCTGCGTACCTATGTACCTACATGAATTGCTTCAGTCTGCAAAGTGTCTTTCGTTCAGTGCGTGCGTGTGTCTGTCGATTCGTGTGTGCTGTGTCCACTGTAACAAGGATTACTGTAGTCACGAGTCATATGCCAATTGCTTTTCTCGCGACACACCTCTCAACGGCACGCAGCTGCTGCGTCTATGCTTCACTGTGGGCCAAGAAATGGCATTCGTAAGCAGACGCGAAGAATAAGCGCCAC
>JAAEMK010000706.1 GCA_024225635.1 Desulfobacteraceae bacterium
AAAATCCCCAAATGTCAAATTTTCGGGACCCCAGTGACCCTAATGCAGTGTTGATGTGTTTCTGAATTGGCCTAACCATTCATCCAATTATCAGGGCAGCATCTCAGCGGTTGCTTTCCCTCACGGCTTTCGTATCATTGTTATGGGCATTACATATATGGAGTACGATGAGGTATTCATGCTTCTGATAGCGATGTAGATTCTATAATACGGTACCTAATATAAGGATTTCGTTGTTACAAGCGACACTGTCAGGCACAGCGTCCTTTCTATACAACATAGTAATCACTAATCAAGTCACTAGCGGTGATAGATTCTCCAGTTTTACCACTGCATTCAATATTCCTAAGGGAATGACTTCAAAGAATGTCGCCACAATTTGCCAAAATGGTAGAAGCAACACGGAAGAAATGCACAAATTGTTGGAGCATGTTCGAAATTCTGGGTGATTGGGAAACTTTCTGCATGAATGTCATCACAGATGCCATCTTGGGGCGGCAAAGTAGACACTGTACGCATACGCAAACCATTTGCGTATCGACCTCTGTTTGCGTATGCGTACTGGAAGTCTGTTTGCGTATGCGTATGCGTATGCGTAT
>JAAEMK010000707.1 GCA_024225635.1 Desulfobacteraceae bacterium
GCACAAAAAAGACAAGAAAAAGCAAATATTGTGTAAAAAAGTTGACATAAAAGTTTGAAATAGTTGGAAAGTTTACGTAAAAAAGAAAGCTGGGAAAAAAGACAAGAAAGAGGAAAAGTTGACGTAAAAAGGAAGCTGACACAAAAAAGTTGACATAGAAAGACAAGAACACAGCAAATCGCTTGCAGCAGCGCGTGATTTTAATAGAAATGTACCCTGAAATTGTACTTACTGTCAACAACGACTGCCTCTGTAGCGAAGAACAACAACGTTCCCGCCTCACCTATACATAGGTGCCCGATTCAATTGATCGCTACTGGACGAGTAGCGCACGTTCACGTGTGCGGTGTGCGCCTGCACGCTGTTTGCACGCTTGTGGAAATGGCCCGCCTTATCGACAACGGAAACGAAGAACAGCGACGCTTCAACATTCTACGCGATGCGCCCGCCTCAATTGGTGACTCGACGCACACACAGGCACACTGTAGTACGCAACGCTCACGTAATGCCGTGCTCCTGGACGCTTTGGCGCTTGCAGACGTACCTAATGGTCTATACTTGTCACAGTCGTACTTAGCTCATTCTTCTCCTTCGTTTGATACCAGATTTGCCACGAAAGGTGCCCGTTTTCGAATTTTGAAATTTTAATTTAGTTACGCAAGTTAAAAAGCCCATAAATTTTTTTGCAAACTTTTGATGAAACTCTGACCAGCTATTCGTATTCGGCGTATTTTTTCTCTTTCGTCTGACACCAAATTTGCCTGAAAGGGGCCCGTTTTCGAATTTCAATATTTTAATTTTATTAATTTAAAAAGCTCGTAATTTTTTTTTGAAAAGCTGTAAAAATAATTTGACCCTCTATTATTGTTCATCGTATTTTTCTCTTTCGTTCGACACCAAATTTGCCCCGAAAGGTACCCGTTTTCGAATTTCGATATTTTAATTTTATTAATTTAAAAAGCTCGTAATTTTTTTTTGAAAAGTTGCAAAAATAATTTGACGCCCTATTAATGCTCGGCGTATTTTTCTCTTTCGTTCGACACCAAATTTGTCCCGAAAAGTGCCCGTTTTCGAATTTCGATATTTTAATTTTATTAATTTAAAAAGCTCGTAATATTTTTTTGAAAATTTTTGGCAAAAATCTGACCACCTCACGGTGATCAGCGATGTCGAGTTGACCGACCTACACACTTCCCCTTGCTTACTTTTTTCGTTTTTTCCTCGGACACACAGACACACAGACACACGGACGAACGGAAAAGGCGTCCGTAAGGAACTCGCCGC
>JAAEMK010000708.1 GCA_024225635.1 Desulfobacteraceae bacterium
CCCAGGGAGGGGGCATTTCGCCGCAAACAAGGACACGTTTTCTCTCTTCTGCCATTTGTTAGTGTTTGCCAACAGTTTGCCGTTCGTTGGGTGGGACGCTTAATACAGCAATAACCGAGAAGTAGGTGGACACGCCTTGTGTATATCTTAAGAAACGCAGGGGTCCCGAGCAGAAGACTATGGTAGGTAAACAAACGTTCATTTGAGAGCTGAGTTGGATGATCACGCGTGACAGTGGATGATCACGGTGAACGACAGTTCGTTTTGCGATCACGCGTGACATGGTTTGAGTCTCGCAGGTGAAACTGTCGCGTACCGAGGTAAACTACAGTAATCCGCACATTGTATATGCAAATCCAACGAGGAACAGACGCAATTACGAAAATACGCCAAGGGAAACGGTTCTGCGTGAGAGGGTGATCTCACGCGTCACACTGGTTTGAAGCACGATCACGCGCGTAGCACGATCACGCGTGACGTGAGTGAGAGGGTGATGTGACGCGTCACACTGTTTGAATTGGCGGGGGTCTCGAACGGATTTCAGTGGCGGCAAATATTCTAGTGCGTATTATATGCAAATCTACCGTAGTCTGTTGCCTGAATGGCAGGTTTAGGCGCAAAATTTGAAATTATCACACCGATCACACCTTGTAGCACCTGAAAACGCTATATTTAAGCACAGGCTGGGGCATGAAGTTGCCGTCTGGCTCCTAACTACTAGCGCCAAGGAGACTTACGAGTGCTGCTGCGTGTTCCCCCTCAGGCACTGCAAGGTTTGCCATTTGTCATTTCGATTTTCTAACCCCCAATAGATCCAGTAGTGCAGTAGCAGTTGGGGTGTGACTTCTATAGTCTATTCACTATCTGTTTGATCATA
>JAAEMK010000709.1 GCA_024225635.1 Desulfobacteraceae bacterium
ACAGACCCTATATATAGAGTAGCTGCGGTATTGTAAAGTTCTATGACCTACTACTCCTGAAAATCAGCCTGTAAATTATCATTCTTATTTGCTTTTATAACTCTGTTATGCAATTCATTTTATTACATAATGCACTAATAAGCTAAACTTTCCAACTATTAGTGTAAAATAGAGATAACTAGAGAGTAAGAAACCCCTAAAATATCAATATATTATTCTTTATTCAATTGCTCAATTTGCAAAGATAATTAACAACTAAAAATAGCGTAGAGATTTACAGAGTAAATTATCTTTTATCAATTGCTATATTTATCTAAATGTTATATCCCTTTATCTATGCTTCCCAAAGGCTTAAACCCCATTAGCAAAACTTTACACATTGTTGTAAATGCTCATTTTTTGAGGTAAAATCCAGCTACTTTTCATACATCAAAAGGGGATCCCTACAAAGTGTACCGCCTACAAAGTGTATCGCCTCTTACAAAGTGTATCGCTACAAAGTGTATTGGTTCTACAAAGTGTACCGCCTACAAAGTGTACCGCCTACATAGTGTATTGCCTACAGAGTGTATCGATTTTTCAGGTTCCAAGACCAACGTAGGATTGACAAACGTCAGATAGGACACACACATAGGATGTTATGTTATGTTAAGTTAGGTTAGGTTAGAATAGGTTAAGTAAGGTAAAGCCCCCCGCAGGGGTTAGGAGCTTGGGGTTGGTTAGGTTAGGTTAGGTAAAGCCCACCACAGGGGTTAGGAGCTTGGGTTAGGAAGGAAGAGGGACATAAGCCTCTACAGCCATCCGGGCCTGAGATGACAACTCATTCAGGCCCACAAGGCAAGGA
>JAAEMK010000710.1 GCA_024225635.1 Desulfobacteraceae bacterium
AAACAGCCAAGTTTAATCCGGTGGCAATGGCAGAGAGGCCACACCCGTTCCCATCTCGAACACGGAAGTTAAGATCTCTAGCGCCGATGGTACTGCAGGGGCAGCCCTGTGGGAGAGTAGGACGCCGCCGGATTATTTTTTATAAGGGGACAGATTAATAAATCTGTCCCCTTTTTTTGTCCCCTTTTTTTTGGGTTCAGAAAATCAATGGATTTCGCCCTCCACTTCGCTCCCCAAATTTATCACCTGTTGAAATCATTAGAGATTCTTGAAAAAAATTATTTTTCGCTTGACTTAAATAACAGTTTTCGTAATGTATATGCCCACATAGTGGGGTAAAGTGGATGTCATTCGTTGAGAGCCAAGGTGGGTATAGGAAACAATGTTTAGATCGAGCTCATTCCATACCATAGATCCGAAGGGACGAATCATCATACCCGCCCGCTTCCGGGACCATATCAGGGCCGGGGGCGGAAATGGCGTAATGGTTTCGAACATGGACGGGGCTCTTTACGGTTACACCATTAATGAGTGGCTTGCGATCGAGAAGAAAATTCTCGCCGCAAAGAGCCAGCACATGAGACAGTTTAAGCGGTTTTTCCTTGGAAATGCCTGCGAATGCTCCTGTGACAAGCAGGGGCGCATATTGATCCCCCAGAGTCTCAGGGTGTACGCGGAACTTGAAAAGGAGATCGTGCTTGTCGGCGTACTGGATCACTTTGAGATCTGGTCCAGGGATAAGTGGGATGCCCAGAACCGGAAGATGGAAGAGGAGATGGAAAAGGAGGAAGTACGAGAGGAGATCGCTTCCCTGGGACTATAATATATGATTTTTACACATACATCGGTGATGCCCCGAGAGATTCGGCAGTATCTTGATTTAAAACCCGGAGATACCTGCGTGGATTGTACCCTTGGCGGGTCGGGCCATGCGTTGACAAGCCTCAAGGCCGTGTTGCCCGGAGGCAGGCTCATCGGGACCGACCAGGACCGGGACGCCATTGAAAACGCCCATAAGGTATTTGAGCCCTATGCCTCAAACGTCCATATTTACCATGATAACTTCTCCAAGGTTCCCCGTATCCTTGAATCAATGGAAATTGAGGGTGTGGATGGTATCCTGCTTGATCTCGGACTCTCCCTGCACCAGCTCAGGCAGGGGAAGCGCGGGTTCAGCTTCAAGGGGGACGAGCCCCTGGATATGCGCATGGATTTAAGGGCGGACAGGACCGCTGCGGATCTTGTCAACCAGCTGGATGAAAAGGAGTTGGTCGATATCTTTTTCAAGTATGGTGAGGAGCGCATGTCCAGAAAGATTGCCAGGGCCGTTGTCAAGGCCAGGAGTGCCGCGCCCATTACCCGGAACCGGGAGCTTGCTGAAATTGTCCGGGACGCCATGCCTGCGAAGCTTGTCCACCAGCAGAAGATACATCCGGCAACCCGGGTGTTCCAGGCGTTGAGGATTGCCGTGAACAGAGAGCTTGAACGGCTCGAACGCTTTATGGAAGCCGTACCGGATATGTTGAACCCGGGCGGCAGGATCTGTGTGATATCGTTTCATTCCCTCGAGGACAGGATCGTTAAGCAGCAGATCAGGGCGTTTGAGCAGGGATGTACCTGTCCAAGGGATTTTCCCCAGTGCGTGTGCGGGTTTACGCCCCGGCTCAAGGCGGTGTCCAAAAAGGCCATCATGCCGACCAGGGAGGAGACCGAGGCCAATCCAATGGCAAGGAGCGCCAGGTTGAGGGTGGCTGAAAAGGTGTGATTCCATGGTATGGAACGCAGACAGGATCAGGAAAAACGGGGTGAAACAGGAGATAAAGAAGATTCCCGGCCGATGGCTGGTGATTCTTCTTATTTTTCTTTGTGAACTTTTTATTTACACCGGTATCCGGGTGGAGTGCACAAGGAAGGGATTTCAGATATCCCAGGCAGAGCAGGTCCGGAAGCGGTCGGAGGCTTACAGAAAAGAGCTGATCATCGAGCGGGAGCGCCTGGGGTCTCCGGAACGGATAGCGACAATAGCGAGAACACGGCTCGGCCTTGATATGCCAAAACAGGGCCAGGTTGTTTATATGGATCGATAATGGGGTAAATAGAAGTAGTCGGAAAGGGTAGTATGGGCCAGGAGAGAAAAAAAGGGATACGGGCTCGAATAGTTGTAGTCGAAGTGTTCTTTTTCTTGGTGATCCTTCTTCTCGGTGCAAAAGCCGTTGAAATTCAGATCCTTGAGAGCAGTGTTTTGTCCAAGAAAGCAACGGATGAATACACGGGCACTGTTCGCATCCAGGGGAAGAGGGGAGAGATCCTTGACCGGAACATGAACCGTCTGGCTACGACCATTGATGCGCTTTCCGTTGCAGCCTCCGCCAGAAAGATTGAGAATCCGGCAGCCGATGCCCGGGCCATTGCGCGGGTTTTGAAGGTGGACCGGGTGAAGCTCAGGAAAAAGCTCTCCACCAATAGATCCTTTGTCCCGATCAAGCGCAAGATCTCACCGGCCGAGGTCCGGGAGCTGAAGGCGCTCAACATCAAGGGGCTTATTTTCCAGAACGACGTGATCCGCTTTTACCCGAACCGGGGCCTGGCAGGCCAGGTGATCGGGTTTACCGGTTCGGACGCCAAGGGCCTGGAGGGACTTGAGTTCGGTTATGACTCGGTGCTCCAGGGGGAGCAGACCCGTCTCAAGGTCACCAGGGACGCCACAGGCCGGCAGCTGGACCCTGAAAAGTACCTGAAGGAGCGATTCAGCGGAGGTTCCCTGGTCCTGACCATAGACCGGACCATCCAGTACATCTCCGAATGCGCCCTGAAGGATGCGGTTACCAGCTTCAGGGGAAAGTCCGGAATGGCCGTTGTGATGCGTCCCCGGACCGGCGAGGTCCTGGCCATGGCCCTCTATCCCGAGTTCAATCCCAATGCGTTTTCCGCATCCACCCGGGAGCGCTGGAGAAACCGGGTGGTAACCGATCCCTTTGAGCCGGGGTCGGTGATGAAGGTATTTGTTGCAGCTTCT
This sequence comes from Desulfobacteraceae bacterium, assembly GCA_024225635.1. Classification (GTDB taxonomy): domain Bacteria; phylum Desulfobacterota; class Desulfobacteria; order Desulfobacterales; family Desulfobacteraceae; genus Desulforapulum. The sequence goes on from JAAEMK010000710.1 coordinate 3,017, forward strand.
GCAATGGACAAGGGGTATTGCACCCCGAAGTCGATTTTTTTCTGTGAGAACGGCGCTTACAAGGTCGGCTCCAAGGTGATCCATGACACCCATGACAGCGGGTGGCTGACCCTGGGGCAGATCCTGAAGTATTCAAGTAATATAGGAATGGTAAAGATAACGGAAACAACAGGCAAGAAGGCGCTCTATGATGCGCTCACCGGGTTCGGGTTCGGCACGCGGACAGGGCTCGGCTGTCCCGGAGAGAGTCCCGGAACCCTCACGGCCCCCGCAAGATGGTCGGCCATCGACGCATCCGCCATCACATTCGGCCAGGGCATGTCCGTGACGGCGCTTCAGCTGGCTTCCGGTTTTTCCGCCATTGCAAACGACGGGGTGCTCATGCGTCCCCTTCTTGTGAAAAAGACCCTGCTCAATTCCGGGGAGACCGATCGGGTGTTTGAACCCCAGGTGCAGCAGCGGGTGATCTCCAAGCATTCGGCACGGGCCGTGAGAAAGATGATGCGCGCGGTTGTCTCCGAGGGGGGCACGGGAGCCAGTGCAGCCCTGGAAGGCTATTCGGTCTGCGGCAAGACCGGCACCGCCCAAAAGGTGGCCAAGAACGGCAGGGGATACTCCAGGAACCTGTACACCGCCGCGTTTGCCGGGTTTGCGCCGGAAGTGAATCCCGAGCTTGCCATTGTGGTTGTGGTGGACGAGCCGAGAAAGAGCCACTACGGCAGCAAGGTGGCGGCGCCCGCCTTCAAGAGCATCCTTGCCAAGTCTTTTCATTATCTTAACATTCCCCCTGACCTGGAACGGGAACAGATCGTTGCCGGGATTTCAGACGGAGCAAAAAGTTGAAATTATCATACCTCATAAAAGAGTGCGCCCCTTTGTGGGACCGGGGATTTGCTTTAGAGTCCGATCCGGGCGCTGATCCCGAGATCACCTCCATCCATAACAACTCCGGGGACGTGAAACCCGGAGGCCTCTTCATCGCCATCAAGGGCTTTAACAGCGACGGCCACGATTATATCCGGGATGCCCTGGACCGCGGGGCCGCAGCCGTTGTGGCCCAGCAGCACATTACGGGGGTGCCCCGGGCCGTGGAGGTCGCGGACAGCCGGAAAGCCATGGCTTCCATTGCCGCACGGTTTTACAACAATCCCTCCGAAAGCATGGGCATCACCGGCATCACCGGCACCAACGGCAAGACCACTACCTCCTGGCTCCTGGAGAGCATATTGAACCGGGCCGGCCATACCACCGGGGTGATAGGAACGGTGAACTGGCGGTATTGCGGCAACACCTGTGACAACCCCGTGACCACGCCTGAATCCATTGACCTGCAGCAGATGCTGGGCCGGATGAGGGATGCGGGCGTCACCCATGTGATCATGGAGGTTTCCTCCCACGCCATCGATCTTCACAGGGTCCGGAACTGCTGGTTTGACGCAGGGGTGTTCACCAACCTGACCCAGGACCACCTGGACTACCACAAGACCATGGGCCGCTACTTCTCCTGCAAGAAGCGCTTCTTCACCAGGAACCTGCCGACAGGCCCCAAGGCCGGTACCGCCGTTTCCGTGGTCAACCTGGATGACGAAAGGGGCCGCGACCTCAAGGATGCCGCAAAGACAAGGATCGTTACCACGGGACAGGCCCCGGAGGCCGGGGTTCGCTGCGTGGAGCTTTCCAGCGGGATTTCGGGAATCTCGGGAACCCTTGATATCCATGGAAAAGAGTACGGTTTTTCATCAAGCCTTGTGGGAAGCTTCAATGTGGAGAACATCCTTTCGGCGGCAGGGGCTGCCTGGGGCATTGGCATCGATCCCGAAACCATTGTCCGGGGAATCGAGGATTGCAAGGGGGTTCCCGGCCGCCTGGAGCGCATCGAGCCCTCCCTTGGCCGCCACGTGTTCGTGGATTACGCCCACACCCCGGACGCCCTGGAGTCCATCCTGAAGACCCTGAAGGAACAGGCCCCCGCCCGGATCATTTCCATTGTCGGCTGCGGCGGGGACAGGGACAGCTCAAAGCGGCCCATCATGGGAAACATCGCCGCAACTTTCAGCGATCTTGCCATCATCACCTCGGACAACCCGAGAACCGAGGATCCCGGCCTGATCATCCGGGACGTTCTTACGGGCATCGACCCTGCCGTCCATGCCGGACTCACCCGGGAACAGATGGAAGCGGGGGAGGGCGGGACCGGGTTCCATGTGGAGCCTGACAGGCGAACCGCCCTGGAGATAGCGGTCAAGGCATCAAGGCCCGATGATATCATCGTTGCCGCCGGCAAGGGCCACGAGACCTACCAGATTTTAAAAACAGGCACCATCGATTTTGACGACCGTAAAATCCTGGCACAGGCCCTTGAAGAACTGTGCCCGGAAGGGGAGAAATCATGATGCAGCCCATACCCTGGACATCCGCCCGGATCGAAGAGGCCCTGGAAATCGTACCTGGTGCCGCTTCGGACAGGGACGGCCTTGTTTTTACCGGTGTTTCCACCGATTCCCGCACCATCGGGCCACAGGAGCTGTTCGTGGCCCTCCAGGGTGAAAACTTCGACGGCCACACCTTTATTGCCGACCTTGCGGGCAGGGGCGTCAAAGGGTTTGTGGTCGGCAACGTTTTTTGGTCCTCCCTGGACCGGGAGCTGAAGGAAAAGTGGAATAACGGTAACTGCCGGTTCTTCCCGGTGGATGACACCCTCGCGGGCCTGGGGAAACTTGCCCGGTGCCAGCGGCTCCGGGCCAATGTCAAGGTGGTCGCCATCACCGGCTCCAACGGAAAGACCTCCACCCGGAAGATGGCCGGGGGAATCTTTAACCGGCGGTTCAGGACCCTCACCACCCAGGGCAATCTCAACAACGAGATCGGCCTGCCCCTCACCCTGTTGAAGCTTTCCCGCAAGCATGAGTGGGCCGTGGTGGAAATGGGCATGAACCATCCTGGAGAGATCGAGCGGCTTGCCCGGATCGCCCTTCCCGACATCGGCGTGATCACCAACACCGCCGCCTGTCATCTGGAGGGCCTCGGCTCCGTTGAAAACGTGGCCCGGGCCAAGGCGGAACTGTTGACCGGACTTGGCGCCAATGGAACAGCCGTGCTGAACCTGGACGACCCCCGGTACGAAATCCTTGCCGAAACGGCAGCAGCCAACCCCGGCATCACCCGGACCCTTTGCTTTACGGTGTCCGATACCGACGGGGACCGGGTTCTGGCGGAAGACTTTACAGTGTCCGATACCGACGGGGACCGGGTCCTGGCGGAAAACTTTACAGTGTCCGATACCGACGGGGACCGGGTCAGGGCGGAAAACATCACTCCCCAAGGCCGGGGGACCGGTTTCACCCTGGTTGCCGGAACCGGCCAACGTTGTGAAGTCCTTCTTCCCACCCCGGCCCGGTTCATGGTGAACAACGCCCTTGCCGCATCCGCTGCGGCCCTTGGGGCGGGGATATCCATGGCCGACATAGCGGACGGCCTTGCCGGGTTTGAACCCGTGGCGGGCCGCATGGAGATTGTGCAGGGGTTCAATAACACCACCATCATGAACGACACCTACAACGCCAATCCCAATTCGGTGCGGGCCGCCCTCGAGACCCTCGGGCGGTCGGCGGGCAAGGCCGGGTGTGTCGCCGTGCTCGGGGACATGCTTGAACTGGGTGACCGGTCAAAGGCCCTTCACCATGGGGTGGGACGGGCGGCGGCAGCCGCCGGGGTATCACGCCTCTATGCCCATGGGGCCATGGCGGGCCAGGTGATCGACGGGGCGGTTGCTGCCGGGTTGCCCCGGGAGATGACCCTTGCCGGCACCAAGGAGGAGATTACCGCTGCCGTAATGGAAAATACCGCCGAAAACGCCTGGATACTCGTTAAGGGCTCCAGGGGAATGCGGCTTGAGAAAATTGTCAATAAACTCATTGAATTTCCGGCAAATACGCCGGGAAGGACATAAGGAGCGAGCGGTTCCGGCCTTTTTAAAAGGGTCCCTGGCCGCCTAAATCAGGAATTAAACGATGCTGTTTCATTTGTTATACCCTCTCCATACCGAGATGTCTTTTTTTAACCTGTTTCGGTATATTACATTTAGAACCATCTACGGTGGTTTGACCGCCTTTGTCCTCTGCTTTGTGCTGGGGCCCTGGGTGATCAAGCGGCTCTCCCGGATGCAGATCGGCCAGTTCATCCAGAACGACGGCCCGGAAACCCATCTGGAGAAAGAGGGCACCCCCACCATGGGAGGGATTCTCATCCTGTTCGCCCTGGGCGTGTCAACGCTCCTGTGGTCGGACCTTACCAACCATTACATCCTGATCACCCTTTTGTCCATGGGACTGTTCGGTCTCATCGGGTTCATCGACGACTACCTCATGCAGGTCAAAAAGCGGAACATGGGCTTTACGGCCAGGGGAAAATTCGCCGTCCAGCTGATTGCCGGGTTTACCGTCTCCTTTCTGGTGTACAGCTGCCCGGATTTCGACACCAGCCTCAGCATTCCCTTTTTAAAGAACATCACCCCGGATCTCGGGGTCTGGTACATCCCCTTTGCAATGCTTGTGATCGTGGGCACCTCCAACGCGGTGAACCTCACCGACGGACTGGACGGCCTTGCCATCGGCCCCATCATCATCGCCTCGGTGACCTACATGTTTTTTGCCTATGTGGCAAGCCATGTGGAGATCGCCAACTATCTCCAGGTGAGGCACATTGCCTCCTGCGGGGAGATCACGGTTGTCTGCGGCATCCTTGCCGGGGCGGGCCTCGGGTTCCTCTGGTTCAACGCCCATCCGGCCCAGGTGTTCATGGGGGATACGGGTTCCATACCCCTGGGGGCGTTGCTGGGAACCATCGCCGTCATCACCAAGCAGGAGATCCTCCTGATGGTCGTGGGCGGCCTTTTTGTCATCGAAGCCCTGTCCGTGATCATCCAGGTGACCTATTTCAAGCTGTCCAAGGGCAAGCGGGTCTTTCGCATGGCGCCTTTGCACCACCATTTTGAACTCAAGGGATGGCCCGAATCCAAGGTGATCGTGCGGTTCTGGATCATCGCCATCACCCTGGCGCTGGTATCCCTTTCCACATTGAAGATACGTTAGGAACGGAAACAATGACCATTTCAACCCACATGGCAAGCCTTTTGAGAAACCCGGAACAGGGATATATCCTTGTTGCCGGCCTTGGCGTATCCGGGGTCTCCATTGCCAGGTTCTTGAAATCAAAGGGGCTGGATGTGGTCGCAACGGACAGCAACCCGTCAAGGACCGAACAGGCGGAGGAACTTGCGGCCCTCGGCATCCGGTGCGAGATCGGAAGCCACACGGCCGAAACCTTTGAGAACGCGGCCCTTGTGGTGACAAGCCCCGGCATTCCCCTGGACATGGAATATTTCAGCCTGGCCCGGGCAAAGGGCGTTGTTGTCACGGGGGAGCTGGATATTTTCTCCGTGTTTCTCAAACAGCCCCTGGTGGCTGTCACCGGCACCAACGGCAAGACCACGGTGACCACCCTGATCTCCGAGATGCTCAAGGCGTCCGGGCTTAAGGTGTTTACCGGCGGCAACATCGGAACTCCCCTGGTGGACTACCTTTGGTCAGGCGACACGGCCCATGCGGTTGTGGCCGAGGTGAGCAGCTTCCAGCTGGATTCCGCCGTTGATTTCATGCCGGACGTGGGGGTGCTTCTCAACATTGCCGAGGATCACCTGGACCGGTATCCGGATTTCGACGCCTATGCCGATTCCAAGTGGAGCCTTTTTTCCAACCACTCCCATAGCTGCGTGGCCGTTGTCAATTCCGGAATCACCGATTTGGGTGTCAGGACAAGCAGTCTCAACTCCCGGGTCATGACCTTTGGACCGGAAGGGGAGGGCGCTTGCCACAATGCCGCCATCGGCAGCGATGCCGTCATACTTTCCACGGAAGCAGGCGATTACCGCCTGGATCTTTCCGCAGCCCGGCTCAAGGGGGCCCACAACCGGGAGAACCTGGCCGCCGCCGCCCTTGCCGCCCTTGCCGCGGGCGCAACCATCGAGGGCATTGAAACCGTGGTGGCGGGCTTCAGCGGACTTCCCCACAGGACCCAGTATGTCGCAACCGTCAACGGGGCGGACTACTACAACGACTCAAAGGGAACCAACCCCCATGCGGTCATGGGCGCCCTCAAGGGGTTTGACAGGGTGGTTCTCATCCTGGGCGGCCGGAGCAAGCAGACCGATTTCTCCTGCCTGATACCCCTGGTGAAAGAGCGGGTCAAGGCGGTCATCGCCCTTGGGGAGGCGAAAGAGGAGATCGAGGCGGCCCTCGCGGGCGCAACCCGGATAACCACAGCCGACTCCATGGCCGGGGCGGTAACCACGGCCGCAAAGATCGGGGAACCAGGCGATATCGTGCTGCTCTCACCCGGATGCGCAAGCTTTGACATGTATAAGAGTTACGGCCATAGGGGCAATGATTTCATGGACCTTGTAAACCGGCTCGGCCAATAGGAACTATGAGCGAGAAAGAGACTAAAATACATCCGTTCTTCGGGGAGGCGACCATCCTCTTCCCGGTGCTGCTGCTTGCGGGCATGGGCATTGTCATGGTCTACAGCGCAAGCTCGGCCATCGGCCTTGAACGGTTTGACAACAATCTCTTCTATATGCAGCGCCAGGCGTTTTTCTGCCTTGTCAGCCTCGGCGCCATGTTCACGGCCGCGTCCTTTCCATTCAAATACCTGAAGGTGTTTGCCTATATTCTCCTGGGGCTCGCCCTGGCGCTGCTGGTCGCGGTCCAGGTGCCTTCCCTCGGCCACAAGGCCGGCGGGGCCTGCCGGTGGATATCCATTGGGGGCTTCACCTTTCAGCCATCCGAGTTCACCAAGCTTGCCCTGGTGCTGTTCCTGGGATACTCCCTGGCAAAGAAGCAGGAGATGATCCGGAACTTCTCCGTGGGGTTCATGCCCCACGTGATCCTGCTTGTGGTGCTGGCCATCCTTATTCTAATGCAGCCCGATTTCGGCACGGTCCTGATCCTCGGCTGCATCACCTGGGGCATGATGTTCGTGGCCGGGGTCAGAATCATCCACCTGATGCTTCCATTACCCTTTCTTGTGCCCATTGCCTATTTCCTGGTTTACCGGGTGGATTACCGCATGCAGCGCATCCTGGCATTCATGAATCCCTGGGACGATCCCTTGAACACAGGCTACCAGATCACCCATTCCCTCAAGGCCTTTGGGTCGGGGGGGATATTCGGCAAGGGCATCGGCCTTGGCATGCAGAAGCTTCATTATCTGCCGGAGCCCCACACCGACTTCATCCTGTCGGTGATCGGGGAGGAGCTTGGGCTTGCGGGGGTGCTTGCCATCCTCGGTCTCTACACCATCATCCTGTGGCGGGGGGCGGCCATTGCGCGGCGGTCGGAAAACCTTTTCGGGGCCTTTGTGGCTTCAGGGCTTGTCATCAGCCTCGGGCTTCAGGTCATCATCAACACAGGGGTCGCCATGGGGGTTCTGCCCACCAAGGGACTTACTTTACCGTTTTTAAGTTACGGAGGAACCTCACTGCTCGTCCACATGACGGGCATGGGAATATTAATGAACATCGGAGCCAATGCTGAAAATGCGTAAAAAGGCCATGAAAATAATCATTGCAGGCGGAAAGACAGGGGGCCACCTCTTTCCGGGCATTGCCATTGCCCAGGCTTTGTTGAGAATCGACCCCCGGACCGGGATCCTGTTCGTGGGAACCGGCGAGGAGTTTGAAACCACCACCCTTAACCGGTACGGGTTCGCCCACACCGGGATCAACGTCTCCGGCATCAAGGGCAAGGGCGTGTTGGGCAAGCTTCTCGCTTTGGCGAAAATTCCCGTCTCCCTGTTCCAGGCCCTTTTCATCATCAATCGTTTCAAGCCCGACCTCGTCATGGGGGTCGGCGGTTACTCTTCGGGCCCGGTGGTGCTTGCCGCACGGCTTTGGGGCGCCATGACCGCCATCCAGGAGCAGAACTCCATTCCCGGTATTACCAACAGGATATTGTCCCGGTTCTGCCATGTGGTCTTCACCTCGTTCAAGACCACCAGGGGATTATCCCATCGGGCCGTCACCATTCACACGGGCAACCCGGTCCGCCGGGAAGAGGGGAGGGGGGCAATCGCATCCTTCAGAGACCCGGCCCCCCCGGAAGAGGGGAGGGGGGTAACCGCACCCTTCAGAGACCCGGCCCCCCCGGAAGAGGGGAGGGGGGTGACCGCACCCTTTAGAGACCCGGCCCCCCGGGAAGAGGGGAGGGGGGTAACCGCACCCTTTAGAGACCCGGCCCCCCGGGAAGAGGGTAGGGGGGGTACCGCACCCTTTAAAGACCCGGCCCCCCCGGAAGAGGGTAGGGGGGGTACCGCACCCTTTAAAGACCCGGACCGGTTCAACCTGCTGGTGACCGGCGGCAGCCAGGGGGCCCACTCCATCAACCTGGCCGTTCTTGGCGCTGTTGAGCGCCTGGCCGATCCCGACGCCTTCAGCATCGTTCACCAGACCGGCAGGAACGATGAGAAAGAAGTGGCGGACCGGTACAGGGCCATGGGCATAAAGGCTACGGCCAGGGCGTTCTTCGACGACATGCCCGGGCTGATGGCAGGGGCGGACCTGATTATTTCAAGGGCCGGGGCGGGAAGCATCTCCGAGATCACGGCCATGGGAAAACCATCCCTTTTGATCCCTTATCCCTATGCCGCCGACGACCATCAGCGGTTCAATGCCAAGGAACTGGCGGACCGGGGAGCGTGCCGGATGATCCTGGACAAGGATCTCACGCCTGAAGGGCTGCAGGAAATCATCGAATTATCTATAAACAATCCGGACAAACTCCGCTCCATGGGCGGGGTTGCCAAGGATATGAGCATGCCGGACGCGGACAGGGCCATTGCGGAAACCTGTCTTGCCATGGCACGGGAACAAGGAATTTAAATGTACCAAAAGAATTACCATATATATTTTGTGGGCATTGGCGGCATTGGCATGAGCGGCATTGCGGAGCTGCTCCTGAGCCTTGGATACAGGGTTTCGGGATCGGATCTTAAGCTCTCCTCCATCACCAGCCGGCTGGAACGGCTGGGGGCCGTTATTTACCAGGGGCACAACGGCGACCAGATAAAGGGCGCCGATGTCCTTGTCACATCAACGGCCATATCGGCGGACAATCCCGAGGTGGCGGCGGCAAGGGAGAATTCCGTCTCCATCATTCCACGGGCGGAGATGCTGGCGGAACTCATGCGCATCAAATACTCCATTGCCGTGTCCGGCGCACACGGCAAGACCAGCACCACCTCCATGGTGGCCTCCATCCTCAACACCGCGGGCCTCGATCCCACGGTGGTGGTGGGGGGGCTCTTGAAGAACCTCGGCACCAACGCCCTCCACGGCAAGGGGGAGTACATCGTGGCCGAGGCGGACGAGAGCGACGGTTCCTTCCTAAAGTATTCGCCGGCCATTGCCGCGGTCACCAACATCGATCTCGAGCACCTGGATTTCTATAAGGACATCGAGGATATCAAGGATAACTTCGTCAAGTTCATCAATTCGGTTCCATTCTACGGGCTGGCCGTGCTCAGCCTGGACAACGAGCATATCCAGGCGATCCTGCCCCGGATCTCCGTGCGTCACACCACCTTCGGCCTTACCCGCCAGGCGGATCTCCAGGCAAGGGACATCCGGTTCGAGGGAAGAAAGGGCATTTTCACGGTTGTCCATATGGGAGAAACCCTGGGCGAGATCTCCCTGAACCTTGCGGGCAAGCACAACATCTCCAACGCCCTGGCCGGTATTGCCGTGGCCCTTGAGCTGCGAATCGATTTTGCCGTCATCAAGGAGGCCCTGGAGAGAATCGAGGGGGTCAAGCGACGCCTGGAGATAAAGGGCAAAGAGAACGGCGTCACGGTCATGGACGATTACGGCCACCATCCCACCGAGGTGAAGACCACCCTCAATGCGGTCCGGGAGAGCTGGCCCAACAAACGCCTGGTGGTGGTGTTCCAGCCCCACAGGTACACCCGGACCGAGGCGTTGTTCCATGAGTTTACCCGGGCCTTTTACCAGTCCGACGTCCTGTACATCCTGCCCATCTATGCGGCCAGCGAAGATCCCATCGAGGGGGTCGATTCCCGGGCCCTGTGCAGGGGCGTCCGGGACCACGGACATAAGAGCGTATGTTGCGTGGAAGATTTTGACGAGTGCCTCGCCTTGCTGGCCGACACCATCGAGGAGGGGGACATGGTGCTGACCCTGGGCGCAGGAGATGTATACAACCTTGGGGAACAGCTGTTGGAGAGAATGTCGTGATGCAGGCCATGGCCCATAACCCCACCCGGGGGTGCGAGATCCTGAAGCAGGAGTTTTCCACTCTGCTTGGGGACGAGCCCATGGCGCGCCACACCTCGTTCAAGGTGGGCGGGGCCGCGGATCTCTTTGCAACGCCAACCTCCCGGGATGAACTGATCCGGATCGTGACCCGGGCAAGGGCGCTTGGGGTGCCAGTTTCCCCCATGGGCTCCGGCACCAATATCCTGGTCCGGGACAAGGGCATCCGGGGGCTTGTGCTCTCCATGAAGAAAATCAATGCCCGGCCAACTATCACCCGGATCAGCGGGACGGAGAGCCTTGTTACGGTTTCTTCGGGCGTGATCCTTGCCGCCCTTGCGCGGTTTGCCATGGATCACGGCCTTGCCGGATTCGGGTTTGCCGCCGGGATTCCCGGCACGGTGGGGGGCGCTGTCATGATGAACGCGGGCACCGCCCTTGGAACCATCTCCGACTCCCTTGTTTCTCTTGAGATTTTGACCCTGGACGGGGAGGTGAAAACCGTTGAGCGCAGTGACCTTGGGTTCTCCCACAGGGAGATCTCTTTTAACGGCTTTGGGCCGGAGGTGCTGGTCCTCGGGGCGGACTTTCTCCTGGCGCCTGGTGACAGGTCGGCCATGCAGGCAAGCTGGGCCGCCCATCTTGAAAAACGGCGGGCAAGCCAGCCGGGTTCGGCGGCAAGCGCGGGATGCTTTTTCAAGAATCCGGACAAGGAGCGGCCCGCGGGGCTGCTCATCGACAAAGCCGGGCTCAAGGGCCGCCGGTGCGGCAATGCCATGGTCTCCGAGGCCCATGCCAACTTTATCGTCAATCTTGGCGGGGCCACGGCAAGTGATATCCTGGCCCTGAAGCGGCTGGTGGAAAACGAGGTGAAAAACCAATTCAATGTTGATCTCAAACCAGAGGTGAAAATTGATGGTGAATAGAAGAATAAGACAAAACAAACTGCGGTCCGGGGACAGCAAAATCTCCATACTGGAGTTTGATTTCATGAACAGCCTGGATCTGGGGCTCAAGTTTATCCTGGTGGTGGTTGCGGTCTCCCTGTTCAGCCTTGGCTTGATCTTTGCCCATGACCTTGTGACCCAGAGTTCCTATTTCGGTCTCAAGCAGATCAATGTTACCGGCAACGATACCCTTGGCCGGGCCGAGGTGCTTTCCCAGGCCGAGATCTCGGAAGGGGACAATCTTTTGTCCATCAACCTGAACACGGTGAGCAGCCGGCTGATCGCCCATCCCTGGATTCGGGATGCCGCCGTTACCCGGCGGATTCCCTCGACCATCACCATTTCGGTGATCGAGGAGCATGCCGTTGCAAAGGCCGTGGTGGATAGTGACTTTCAGATCCTCCTGGACGCCGAGGGCCAGCCTTTTAAAAGGTACGACCCGGGCCTTGACAGCCTGGCGGCCGCCCTGCCGGAGATATTCGGGCTCAAGCTCGAATCCATGGGTCAAAAATACGGGTTTTCAGGAAAACTGCACAATGCGGTCATGGAGGTGCTGGCCCTGGAGGGCCGGGACAGGATCGATACAATAACAGCGGACAGGGATGTCGGCATCAAGATCAAGACCCGGATATTTGACGGCCGGGATGCCGTGGGCAACACTCCAATAACTTTGAAGCTCGGGTTTGATGGCTTTCAAGCGAAATTGAACAATGCAGAGCAGATCATAGACTATATGGAAACATCCGCGTCCCAAAAGAGGCTCTGCTCCATTGACATGTTTAACATCAGAAGCGTCACCGTAACGCTTGAAGATAAAGATATTATGCCCGGCACTATTAAAGGAGGCGCTTGATTTGCAGGAACAAGATAGAATAATCGTAGGGCTCGACATCGGAACCACGAAGATCTGTGCCGTTGTCGGTGAGCTTTCCCAGGGTGAAATCAGCATCATTGGCATGGGCTCCCACCCCTCGAACGGACTCAGGAAGGGCGCCGTCGTCAACATCGAGTCCACGGTGGAATCCATTAAAAAGGCCGTTGAAGAGGCCGAAGTGATGGCCGGGTGCGACATCTCATCCGTCTATGTCGGCATTGCGGGCGGTCACATCAAGGGCTTCAACAGCCACGGCATCATCGCCATCAAGGGACGGGAGATCATCCAGAACGATGTGGAACGGGTGATCGACGCGGCAAGCGCCGTGGCCATCCCCACGGACCGGGAAACCATCCATGTGATTCCCCAGGAGTTCATCGTGGACGACCAGGAGGCGATCCAGAATCCCGTGGGAATGACCGGCGTGCGCCTGGAGACAAAGATCCACATTGTCACCGGGGCCGTGTCGTCGGCAAGGAACATTGTCAAGTGCTGCAACAAGGCGGGCCTTGACGTCTGCGACATCGTGCTCGAGTCCCTGGCCTCGGGGGAGGCGGTCCTCACCCCGGAGGAGAAGGAGCTTGGATGCGCCCTGGCCGACGTGGGCGGGGGCACCACGGATCTTGCCATATTCAAGGGCAACAACATCAAACACACATTTGAACTGACCCTGGGGGGGCACAACCTGACCAACGATATCTCCATCGGTCTCAGGACTCCCCTGGCAGAGGCGGAAAAGATCAAGATCAACCACGGCACCTGTGTGCCTGAAAGCATCCGCAAAGGAGATACCATCGACGTTCCGGGGGTGGGTGGCCGGGATCCTAAGAGCCTTCCCAAGGATATCCTGGCCGAGATCCTGGAACCCCGGGTGGAGGAGATGTTCTCCATCCTCAGGGAGGAGATTTACAGCCACGGGCTTGAGAATTCATTTCCCTCGGGCCTTGTGATCACCGGAGGCAGCGCCCTGCTGGACGGCATTTCCGACGTGGTGGAGGGGGTCTTTTCCGTGCCCGTCCGCCTGGGCGAACCCACGAAGATCGGGGGCCTCAGGGATGTGGTGAAAAATCCCAGCTTTGCAACCGGTGTGGGGCTCGTAATCTACGGCAGCCGCAACCATAGCGGCGAACAGCTCGGGGGCAATGAAGCAAACTTGTTCTCAAAGCTTCTGAAACGAATGAAACAATGGTTTAAAGACGTTATCTAAATATACTAAAGGAGGGGGTAATATGAATTTTTCCTACGTGGAAAGCGACAAATCGGCAAAGATAAAAGTCATCGGAGTCGGCGGAGCCGGCGGAAATGCTGTCAATAACATGATCGACGCAAATCTTCAGGGCGTGAAATTCATCGCCGCCAATACTGATGCCCAGGCCCTTGACATTTCCAAGGCCGAGCTGAAGATCCAGCTGGGGGCAGAGCTCACCGAGGGACTTGGCGCCGGCGCCAACCCCAGCGTGGGCAGGGAGGCCGCAACCGAGAACATCGACGAGATCCGGGCCGCCCTTGAAGGCAGCCACATGGTGTTCATCACTGCGGGTTTCGGCGGCGGCACCGGCACGGGCGCGGCCCCTGTTATTGCCGAGATTTGCCAGGAGCTCGGCATTCTCACCGTGGCGGTTGTGTCAAAGCCTTTTTCCTTTGAGGGCAGGAAAAGAGCGGCCCAGGCCGAGGAGGGCGTCGAGAAGCTTCGTGACATCACGGACACGGTGATCACCATCCCGAATGACCGGCTCAGGGGCATCGCAGGCAAGGGTGCAAAGATGGTGGACATGTTCATCAAGGCGGATGAGATCCTTCACCATTCCGTAAAGGGCATCACCGACCTGATCATGCTTCCGGGCCTGGTCAACCTCGACTTTGCAGATGTAAGAACCACCATGTCCAAGGCCGGTATGGCCCTCATGGGCATTGGTATCGCTTCAGGGGAAAACAGGGCAGTGGAAGCCGCGGAACGGGCCATTTCCCATCCCCTTCTCGAGGATATCTCCATCTCCGGCGCCAGGGGCGTTCTCATGAACATCACCTGCTCCAGCGATCTTACCCTGGACGAGATGACCGAAGCCTCCGACCGCATCCACCAGGAGGTCGGCGACGACGCGGAGATCATCTGGGGACAGGCCATTGACGAGGGCCTGGGAGACGAGATGAGGGTGACCGTGATCGCCACCGGCATCGGCCAGAACGAGGCCCCTGGAAAGAATGTGCACAGGATCAGGTCCGCACGGCCCAAACAGGAAGGCGTTCCCGTTGCCGAGCCCTTTGCCAGGGGACAGCTCAGGGAGCCCACCCAGGAGGAGCTCGAAAACTGGAACGAGACCGAAGAACCCGTTATGGTTCAGAAACAGGCCGCGAACGAGGATGGCCGCAGCAGGTACCGGGGCGTATCCCTGGACAGCGACAACCTCGAGATACCAACGTTCCTGAGAAGGAAAGCCGACTGATAGATGGCCAAGAAAACCAGACGGAGTAAAAAAGAGACCGTCAGAATTGAAAAAGGCAGCATTGTAAAACGACAAAAAGAACTGATCAAAACGGCCCTGGTTTATCCCAACACCTACCAGGCCGGGATGTCAAGTCTTGGGTTTCAAACGGTTTACGGATTGATCAACGACCTTGACCATGTTGCGGCAGAGCGCGTTTTTCTGCCAAAGGACAAGGAGAGACTCCGGAGCGAAGAGACGGGTATGGAGCTCTCCCGGTTCGATATCATCTTTTTTTCGGTTTCGTTTGAGAACGATTACCTCAACCTGGTTTCCATCCTGAAACGTGCGGGCATCCCCCTGCGGTCTTCTGATCGTGACGACTCATACCCCCTTGTCATCGCAGGGGGGGTTGCCTGTTTCCTGAACCCGGAGCCCATTGCGCCGTTCATGGATATCATGCTCCTGGGGGAGGGTGAACTCCTCATGGAACCCTTTTTTGATACCTACACCCCCGACATGCCAAGGGAGGAGCTCTATGAAGCACTTGTTCCCTCCCTTGCCGGTGTCTACGTCCCCGGCTACTACACCCCCGAATACGACCGGGAGGGCGGCAAAAGCCTCACCGGGATGAAGGCCCTGAACGAACACGCCCCCGGCCAGGTCCGCATCCGGCGGGTCCTGGAACTCGGCGACATCTCCACCACCACCCGCATCCTCTCCTCGGACACGGCATTCAAGAACATCTTCCTCATCGAGACCGGCAGGGGCTGCCACCACGGGTGCAGGTTCTGCAGCGCGGGCTTTATCTACCGTCCCCCCAGGTTCTATCCCGAAGATGTGGTGATCCGCGCCCTTGGGGACGCAAAAAAGCTCACGGATAAGGTAGGGCTTGTGAGCGCAGCCGTATCCGACCATCCCGGCATCAACGCCATTTGCGCCAGGGGAATCGAGGAGGATCTCCACCTCTCCTTCAGCTCCCTCCGGGCCGACGCCCTCACGGACGAGCTGATCACAACCCTCCAGCGCTCAGGCGTCAAGACCGCCACCATCGCCCCGGAGGCAGGCTCCGAACGCATGCGCTGCATCATCAACAAGAAGATCAGCGAGGAGCAGCTCCTCTCCGCCACCCAGCGCCTGGTGGAGACCGGCATCATCAACCTCAAGCTCTACTACATGATCGGCCTGCCCTTTGAGCAGGAGGAGGATATCCTCGCCATCGTTGAGCTGACCAGGAAGATCAGGGAGCGCTTCCTCGAAACCAGCCGGAAAAAGCATAAGATCGGCACCATCACCCTGAGCATCAACCCCTTTATTCCAAAGCCCGCCACCCCCTTCCAATGGGCTCCCATGGAACGCATCCCCAGCCTCAAGAAAAAGCTCAAGGTGATCAAGGACGGCCTGAAAAGAGTGCCCAACATGCACATCAACTCGGAATCCTTCAGAATGGCCAGGATCAACGCCCTGCTGTCAAGGGGAGACCGCCGTATTGCGGACATCCTGGAGGCGGCGGAAGAAATGGGGTGGTCCAGGGCCCTGAAAGAGTTCAAGGACTACTGTGAAGCCCAGATCCACGCAGAGCGCCCAAAGGACGGGTACTTCCCCTGGGATATCGTTGATACCGGCATCAAGCGCCCCTTTCTATGGAAGGAGTATGACAGGGCCCGGGCCGAAAAAATCACCCCCGACTGCCCCATGATCGACTGCAACCGCTGCGGCATCTGCCGCTCCCCGTCCTGATGCTTTAAATTCGGGGTCAGGCTTAGCTTATTGCGAGTTCGTCAGGGGGCAGGCCACAGTTCGGGGGCAGGCTTCAAATTCGGGGTCAACCTCAGCTATTGTTAGTTCGTCAGGGGTCAGGCTTAGCTTATTGTCATTAAACTAAAATAAATGAGCCATTATATCAATAAGCTAAGCCTGACCCTGTTCTGCCCCCGCCCTGCCCCCCGTGTTTTTTTGCCGGATTTTAAAACTAATGCTTGACAGAAACCAGAGAATCTCATATAAACACCAAGTCTTAACGAGCCCAGGTAGCTCAGTCGGTAGAGCAGGGGACTGAAAATCCCCGTGTCAGCAGTTCGATTCTGTTCCTGGGCACCAGATTTTAAAAGGGCTTTTTCAACCATCGGTTGGGAAAGCCCTTTTTGCTTTTCAGAACCAAAGCATATCGCCGTAACCCGATACCCAATACCAGAATATCATTTTTTCACCTTACCCGCATTCAACCCAATTCAACCATCTACCTTATATATAAGAGAACCACCCAGCAAAACATCGTCTCATATCCAATAACGCAGTCGGCTTTATGTCTGGTTCTGGTAAATTGAAACTTTTGGAATTGTCCGGTTTTCTGTTTATCATGCAGAATGGATTATTCGTTTTTTGGAAAACAGAGTGGAGTGTTTAAAATTGGTTGTCAAACCCATTCATATTTGATACCCCGATGAGTGTTATCGACAAACGGAGGTAGACGGAAAAAAATTGTTGACCACCTTGTTATGTTAGCACCTATAAATCATGATCGAAAGGATTAGTATGTTTACTGAAATAAATAGGGATGAGTTTTATAAGGTTGCTGATTCCTTGAAAAGGTTTAAGCGTGCGGAGATAAAAGATGACCAAGAAAGATCGTTGATTGAAACTTTGTATACGGATCTTTTACCTGAAAATCAGGTTTACAAAATGATTTTTTCAGATAACACAACATTTATAGTCGGTAGAAAAGGTACTGGGAAATCAACGATAATTTTAAGGTTAGAAAGTGAATACAGAAAGAAGGATGATTATCTACCTTGCTATATAGACACAAAGACTGTTTTTGAAAGTACGAAAAGTGAATATCACAATTTGGACTATCTAAAGGGACGGATACCAAATGAAGCACTTGAAAAATATCTTATTGAGCGTTCTTTTATTCAAAGAATATTGAAGTCAATTGTCAAAGAGCTTGACATAAAAGCAGATTCTTTACTTAGTAAAATTGCCAACATGATAGGTTTAAGTAAAACCAACAAGGTTAAACAAGGCGTTTCTAACCTATATAAGAAGGTTGAAAATAATGAACAGTTAAAGTCAATTGAATTGCCTGTAATTAATGAGTATGTCAACTCAATATCTGGCACCGATGAATCTGAAAATTCTTCATCAAGTCAGCAAAGCGGCGGGATGAATGTTGGTCTTGATTCAAAAGGATCCAATGTCGGTGCCAAGGGGACATCTTCAACATCAACTTCTGACAAATCAAAACAAATTGAAAGCTGGGAAAAGAAATTTTCAGGAGCTTTGCTGAAGGTTTTTCAAATTAAGGATATCATAGATGAAGTAAAAGAAGTGTTGTCGATATTGAAAATAAAAAAATTGGTGATTTTTCTTGATGATTTCTCTGAAGTTGATGAAGTAACAATCAAGAACTTTGTTGATGTAGTCCTTGCGCCTTTAAATAACTGGGGGGATGAGTTTATATGTTTTAAAGTGGCTGCATACCCTAATAGAATACACTTTGGTGACATTGATAAAGGGAAAATTGATATCATTGATTTGGATTTCTACAATCTATATTCCAATTATGACAAAAATACAATGGAATCTCTTTCTTTGGATTTCACTAAAAGATTAGTTAGTACAAGGGTAAAATACTTTAGCACGAAGTCAATCGATGATTTTTTTGATGTTACATCTTCGGTCACGTTGGACGATTATATGGAGCTATTATTTAAGGCATCCATGAATGTGCCGCGAATAATTGGATACATATTATTTTATTGTCATCAAACACACATTTCTATTGGTAGAAAGATTACTACAATTGCAATAGATTCTGCTGCGCAGAAGTATTACGAAAAAGTTATATCTTCATTCTTTGAGGTCACCAGTCATAGCTTGCTTTCATTTGATGAAAAAGTGTCTGAATTACAACAAAGAGAACTACTTTCTATATTTGTAGGGCGACTTAAACAAATTAGGAAACAAATTACCACTGGTGAGTTGTCAGGAATTGTTTATCAATCTGAAAAAACAAATCCTTTTACCAGTCACTTTAATTTTTCACCTAACTTAGAACAATTTATTCGCACTCTTGAGCTGAATTTTTTTGTGTCAAAGTACGCAGAGATGAGTGACCGTGATGGCAAAAAAGTATCAATATACTGTCTTAATTATGGTTTAACTCTTTTGGAAAACATGCGGTGGGGTAAACCTACCGGGAACGACTATAGAAAGTATTTCATTGCTAGACCATTTGGCTTTGATGTAATCTTCGAAGCATTTCTACGAGAATCAAAGCATATCTTATGTATAAACCCAGAATGTAAAAAATCCTATCCATATGATCAGTTGCAATTTTTAGAATTTAATAAAATGCGCTGCGTAGAATGTCAAAGTCAGGTGCAAGTAAAGGCAATCTCGGATGGAATTAAAAGTGAACTCGAAAAGATTGATAAGGCTAAGTTGTTACCCTCTCTTGAATTGGGGATACTACACGAGCTAAATAGTTTTAATGGAAAAATGTATGCAAGGGATTTATCTGAGGAACTCGATATTTCATCTCATCTTATTGCGAAGAGAGCAGAAAGACTTGACAAGTATAAAGGGTTGATAGATAGAGATCGAAGTGAACAACTGATAAAATATTCAATTTCTAAGAAAGCGATAGAAGGCTATTTCAATGATCGCCAATAAACCCCTAACGAATTGTTTCACTGGACCCGCAAACAGCGCGGGCCAGTGAACGGTACGTTAGGCTACAGAGGATCTATAATATACAGGTATATGAGTAATACGAATGGATACAAAACCTTTAGAAATTGAGTCAGAATCATATATTCAACATGAATTGCTAAAATTCGGTTTTAAAGTTACAAAACCTACTTTCGACACCGATGGTGCTGATCTATTAATTATTGATGATGTTCAAAATAAATTCACAAAGTTTTTAAAAGTTCAGTGTAAAGGCCGAACATTAAAGTCGAACGGAAATCATATAGAAATACCTAAAGAATATGTCACAGAGAACTTTGTTGTTTTTTTGTATGTCCGATGTGAGAACTTTGAAAGTTGTCTATTTTCGTTCTTCTACCAAGATATAGTCCAATGGAATATTAGAAATAATAAGTATATTTTCAACTTCACATTTTCTAAGCTTACTTCTCAAGAAATTGTGAAAAATAAATTCCGACACGAAACGGTAAAAATAATAAAAGAAAAGCTTGAATCTTCAATGATTAAAAAATACACATCTTTAATCATCGATGAAGGTTTTCTAAATAAAGCTATTTCTAAAACAATATATATATATAATGAACTATATCCCCACAAAACTTTCGATTGGCCTGAAACAGATCAAGTTGTTTTGAATATATTGTCAATGTATGACAATTTTAAGTCAAAAAAAAAATCAATAAACTGCTATAGTTATTCTTATTGTGACGATCTTGAAATGCCAGACTTTATTAATTGTATCAAAACGCTCAGCACAAAAGATGGTGTAAAAGGTAAGATCTATTACGAAAAAACAGATGGTTTTGTTTACCATGAAATACTGGAGCACTTAAAAAGGTTAATCAATACAGAAAATATAATATTGGTTGCAGACGATGTCGTATATGAGGATCCATTACTAAAGCTTAAACAGAAAGGCATTGATGTTACATTAATAATGCATTCTACAGACGACGGTAGGCAGATGTTTACAAAACATAAGTGGGGGGATGTCATCTTTCCGGTGGCACAATCCATAGGTCTCCAACCTCATGAATGGTAGCATGTTTCACAAATGGAGTGAGCCTAACTATACGCCAAGGGACGCCCAAAAGCTGCGCTCTTTCCTCGCTTCACTTTTTGACGCCCCTGAGCGCAGCGTTGGGCTTTTTAGTGAGGGATTATGGGTTTCGAAATTATAAAAGATTCAATTGTTAGAGAGAAATGGCGAAAATTCATAAAAGCAACACATTTTCAATTATCGAAAGCTAATATTGATCATATTGAATTTTTAGAGTTCAAATATGATGGATCTTATGGAAAAGCAAAAACAGTATTACCAGCAACAAAGTGGGTATTTGCTGAAAATGATTCAGATTCATGGGTTGAACTGGAATTAAAACCCAGAACTACAAGTGGGGTAAAAAAATCCCAAATTGAGTTATACAAATTTATTAAATCATCATTTAAAGCTAATAAGCAAACTTTTGACAATATAACATGGGATGAGGACGATCGTGCGACAGGTAATCGAAAACCTGACTGCAAAGATATAAGAATAAAAAAATATCTTAACTCCTCTAAAAAATCTAATTTGAATAATGGTCAATGGGTTCTAACAATGATCGAATTTATAAAAGCATTTGATCCGATAATTCAAAGCTATCGATAGGCCCAACAAGTACTTGAACTGCGGACCTGGTCGGGCTACGCAAGTGAGGCCTTAAACGTTGTTTTTTGTTGACTCTACTGTTTTTTTGAGGACAGTTACTTGCCATGTCCGGCCGGTTAAACGTGGCGTTAAGCAATGAAGGGAAACTCAATGAACAAAGCTTATTCTGGCGGAGTATCGGGAATGTGGTCTACCAGTGGTTTAGATAAGTTTGAATTGGCTCATGTGTTTGGCCATAAACAAGATGAAAGAGATCTTGAGCAAGAGGTGTTTCACGATTTTAACGAAGAGATTCAACCTTATGGGCTCTTTACATCTGCATCCAATGTAGTCCTAATTCCAAAAGGTTTCGCCAAGCCTACAGATCACATGCGAAACATTAAGGTGTGTTTTTATAAGAGGCATATTGATCTTTACGGAAGTAATCTTATTGGACTGACTAACCTTAATGAATCATGTGTTCCAGATTGGTACAATGAAATCCAATGGCTCGAACCACAACTTGTGGATGGTTGGGAACACAAAACTGTAAATCTATTAAAATATCGAGAAAAGTATCTTAAAAATAAATACGATTCAAAAGAACCTAAATACATTCAGGTAACTACCTCATCCTCTAAGCAATCTCCAGATATTGTAAATAATGAAGGTTTTTTGCCAATAACAATAGATCCTGTAAATCCTGATATTTTTAAACAAGAATTGTTAGTTTCAAAGAGAGCCGTAATTGAAACATTTTATACTGATGGCAGAGTTGAACAGAAAAAATGGAATGCTTCAAAATTCACCGCGTCTTCAAATGTGTTCGGTAATTTACGTTCGCGGCCAGAATACAGGTCTGGTAATTGGCAGTCCAGAAGCATCGCGAAGGTTCATGTGAAAGTCCAAAAAAGTCCCTAACATCTCTTTCCGCGGACGCAAATAGCCTCGCCGCTGAAGGCCACGTTAGCCATTGGTAAATTGGAATAAAATCGTAAATATCGGGGACATTATACTTGTTTCACCCCCCCCCGAAAGGCACCTGGGATTTTCATAGTAGATTATATGCTGTAGAGATGGTTGGTGAGCACAATGAAAGAAACTCGATGGAACATGAAACCAAATAAAGCAAAAGCAGTAATGCTTGCTAAACGTCAATTAGCTGAATTTGTATGTGATGCAGTGAACTTGGAGGGGATTAATTTTACCCTGCCGGAAATCCAAACCTTATTGGAAGGCGTTACCGTTGGCGGACATAAAATAACTGACCAGCAAATAGCCCTGAATCAAGCTGATACATGGCGGATGCTATTTGAGTTAATTGAAAAAAATCAGTTTGAGATCTCTCTTAAGAAAGTCTGTGATCTTCATCGAATCGCTGCTAAGGAAGAAGCTTTGGAATGGGGAAAGCTTAGATCCGGCGGTGTTATAATTGCTGGAACGGACTATCTGCCGCCACAGGCAGATTTGTTACCTGAGTTGTTTGAAAGAATGGTGGATGACGCATCCCAGATCTCAGACATCTATGATCGAGCCATCCATTACTTCCTTACAATGGCGAGATGTCAGTTCTTTTATGACGTCAATAAGCGTATGGGCCGCTTTATTATGAATGGGCTTTTGTTGAGTTGTGGTTACCCTGCAATCAATCTTCCGGTCAAGAGAAAACTGGAGTTCAATCAATTGATGCTTCCTTTTTACGAAACGGGTGATCAAAAACCGATGAACACCTTTTTACGGTCTTGCTTGGATGAAATAATTATAAAAATCATGAAAGAATAAGGATTTGGCTCCGGATATCCCCGGCGGTTTTTTTAACTGTTATCTGAAAGGTGAGAATCATGATGCTGAAAATTATAGTTCTTCTGGTTTTGTTCGTTTTTGGTAGTGCCTCATCGGCTTTTGCTTGTACCAGCTTTGCATTGTACGGCAACGAGATCTTCTATGGGATGAATTTTGATTACACTCTCATACCCCTTAAGTTCTGGATCGAATCCAATTCAGGAATGAAGATCTTTCATCTGGGTTTTTTGTATGAACTCAAAGATTCGGCATCCAGCGATTATTTTGCAACCACCTGCGGAATGAACGATAAAGGCCTCTTTTGTTCCTGTCAGGAAATGGAGCCGCATATCGAGGGTGTAGAGGAACCAAATGAAGACCAGATTCATATCGATGATCAGTATGAAACCATCTCCATGTATCCTGATGTGGAAAGTGTTAGGAAGTTTATTTCAAAAAAACTGGCTGTTCAAAATTCCGGCCCGTCCCTGCATAACTTGTTTGCGGATACCAAAGGGAACGCAATCGTCGCGGAAACGGACAATAAAGAAAACATCATCGTTGGGATGAAGTCTGATTTTCTGGTGATGGCAAATTTTGCTAACCACAGCCTGATTGGTAAACATCCCGATGAGGCTGTTGGTGTTGGTGCGGAGAGATATAAGATTGCCCATGATTACCTTTTAAAAAACAAGAATGATTTTAACGTTGATAAAGGCTTTGAACTTTTAGGAAAGGCGTATTGCCGGGACCCCGGCTGTTCAACGCTTTGCTCCATGATGTTCCATCCCGCGACCAATCATATCCATATTGCCCTGAATCTAAATTTTGAAAGGGTGTGGAAGGTTTCACTGGACAGGGGCGTGATCGAAACCCATAGAGGGTATGATAAATACAGGCAGACCCATCTGGGGGCAGAGGGAATTCTGTCCGCTGAACTGGAATCGTTCGGGAATTAAGTTGCAAAAAAAACAGGATAGGTGAAAACCATCACCGTTGGCTGACATAAGATAACTGACTTGTACTATAGTCCCGGGCAGATGAACTGATACCTTATTTTTACTCGTCCTGTTCATCGTTTTCCGAATCTTCTGTCCAAAATTTATCTTCAACTTTTCGTACTTTAGCTATTATTCT
>JAAEMK010000711.1 GCA_024225635.1 Desulfobacteraceae bacterium
AAACAATGCTGGACATCGTCCGTACTCATTTCGCCATTGGAATGGCTGAGTATTTAACCGTTACGCCAACAGACACAGGAAAAAAACGTGGGGGACACACGGTTTCACACGGTTGCACACGCACTGGAAACTCGCGTGTGAACACACGATGACCGCGCAGACGCACACGTGTGAATTGGGGATGAACGCGCGGAACACACGCGTGTGAGACGCGAGTTTCACTCTGCATTGAAAACCACGCAAATTCATTAGCTGTGCTCATTTCGGGTGATTCGCGCGTTTCACTCGTGTTTTCCCCACCATCACGCGTGCTTATGACTTGAAAGTACTGTAGTGCCGCCAATTTCGAACTTAGCAGTGTGTGTCTGTGCGTGTCTACCTACAGTACAATAAGAGTAGGTAGGTCATCATTTGTTGCTGAGAATTGAGACAAACTGCTTCCATTCTAAACAACTGGAATGTGGACAAAGTTCAATTTCAACGGACTTAACCATCAAACAGTGACGTATGTAACAACATAATTCGACTATGATGTACGTAAATCAAAACGGTGACAATAATTCAGTTCACGAAATAATTCGGATTCTTGAGCTTGCCACTCAGTCGTTTAGGTGGCTTTCGCTTCGAAACCCTGTCTGTTTCCTCTTGGAGCGGGGGTGGGGGGCTTATTGGAGGGGTGTTATTATTTCAACCTACTCTAGGAGGGTACTATTGGATTGGGGCTTATTCGAGGGGGTGGCTTATTTGAGGTATTACGGTAATCGAGGTAATATGGATGGTAGGTACTAGGTAAGGTACATCCCAGTCCAGTGTCACGAAATAACACGCGCGTCGCAAGAGCTGCACTGATATGTGCAACATGTGGCAAATCGTGGCAGGACCAACTCAGGCAATCAAGCAGCCTGGTTTCACGCGTGTGTGTCCCGCGAATAACGTCGGTTTCATACGTTTTAGAACTGCTCAGAAAAGCCGAATGAGGACTAGGTTTCACACGCATAAAACCTAGTATCACACGCGCGTGTG
>JAAEMK010000712.1 GCA_024225635.1 Desulfobacteraceae bacterium
CGATATCGTCCTGGCGATCCGCAACATGCTCCGAATGATGCCCGGGCCGTTGCCGTCACTGGAAGCCATGGCCGAACGCTTCTGCGTCTCGTCGCGCACCCTGAAACGCCGGCTGGCGGACCGGGATACCAGCTATCGGGAGATCCTCGAATCGGTGCTGAAAGACCGGGCGATCCAGTTGCTCCGGTATACCAACCAGTCGGTCAGCGAGATTGCCTACGAATTGGGCTATGCGGACCTCTCCAACTTCAGCCGGGCCTTCCGGAAGTGGACCGGGAAGTCGGCCAGAGAGTTTCGCGAGGGTGGTCCGGACCCTGCGCCGGAAGTTGGGCCCTGATGTTTGGCTTGGGCGGTTGGGTTTCTCTTGCCGCTGGGTTTGGAGCGTGGTCGCAGGGAGGGGCATAATTTTTTTGGGTAAAAACAACTCGCTTCGCTCAGACATCTTTTTCCCCAAAAAAATTATGCCCCACCCCACGCCCTGCTGACAGACGAGATTGCCGTGTTATTTTTTATTGCTCTGTCTTAATTTGCTTTTCGTTTCCTATGCCACAATGGTTCGACGGACGGGGGGAAGGAATATTTTCCCGACAGGAAAAAGATGTCTGAGCGAAGCGAGTTGTTTTTCCCGAGGGAAAATATTCCTTCCCCCCGGCCAGCC
>JAAEMK010000713.1 GCA_024225635.1 Desulfobacteraceae bacterium
CGATATCGTCCTGGCGATCCGCAACATGCTCCGAATGATGCCCGGGCCGTTGCCGTCACTGGAAGCCATGGCCGAACGCTTCTGCGTCTCGTCGCGCACCCTGAAACGCCGGCTGGCGGACCGGGATACCAGCTATCGGGAAATTGTCGAATCGGTGCTGAAAGACCGGGCGATCCAGCTGCTCCGGTATACCAACCAATCGGTCAGCGAGATTGCCTACGAGCTGGGCTATGCCGACCTTTCCAACTTCAGCCGCGCCTTCCGGAAGTGGACCGGCAAGTCGGCCAGCGAGTTTCGCGAGGGTGGTCCGGATCCTGCCCCAGAGGTTGGGCCCTGATTTTTTGGGCCTCTTGGTTTGGAGCGTGGTCGCAGGGTGGGGCATAAATTTTTCGTGTAAAAAGCAACTCGCTTCGCTCAGACATCTTTTTCCCCGAAAAATTTATGCCCCACCCCACGCCCTGCTGACAGCTGAGAATGCCGTCAGAAGAGTTATTGCTCGTTCTTAATTTGTTTTTCTAATCCTATGCCACAATGGTTCGACGGACGGGGGGAAGGAATATTTTCCCGACAGGAAAAAGATGTCTGAGCGAAGCGAGTTGTTTTTCCCGAGGGAAAATATTCCTTCCCCCCGGCCAGCCCCCAGCACATGCAGGCTGGGTCTATAGTGAAAATCGGCTAC
>JAAEMK010000714.1 GCA_024225635.1 Desulfobacteraceae bacterium
ACCATACCCGTAGCCATGGAATCAGGACCGGTCACCGCCTTTACCAGCCCACACGGCCTATATCAGTGGGTGTGTATGCCCTTCGGGTTGGCCACCGCCCCGTCAGTGTACTCCAGGTTTATCCAGGCAGTTTTAAACCCCCTAGGCACGGACGGATTACAAGCCTACCTAGATGACATTTTGTTGTATCACAACAGCCTGGACGACCACCTGGACCGGCTGGCTCAGGTATTCCAAGCCCACAGAGAAGGAGGGATTAGGCTGAAGCCGTCTAAGACACAGTTGTTTAGAACTCAGATAGACTATTTGGGACATACCTTGTCCCAGGATGGTGTGGCCATGCAGGCAGCCTATATTGCCAGGATTATGGAGTGGCCTACCCCTGCCACCCCTAAGGAATTGAACACCTTGTTGGGATTCCTCGGATATTACAGAGCCTTCATACCAGAGTTTAGCACCTTGACCGCGGAAATGAACAGCCAAAAGACGGCGAAAACACTGGAATGGACAGATGAAATGACCGCCAAGCTGGAGATCCTGAAATCCAAGTTTGCCACAGCACCCATTCGGGCACCAACGCGATTTGATTTAGAAGAGCCATTTCAATTGACTACAGACTTCAGCAGCAAAGCCATCTCTGCTATTCTAAGCCAGGTTCAAGACGGACAAGAACGGCAGCAGGGCGAAAAACGACCACAGCCGAGAAAAATTACCCATCATACAAAGGAGAGTTAGCAGCGGTGATTTTCGGGTGCAGGAAGTTTCACTCTATTCTCAGCTACAAGAAATTCACACTGAACACGGACAGTAGTGCGCTTCTCCAGATCAAGAGGTTGAAACCTCTGACCAGCAGGTTAATTAGATGGACTGAAGAGCTGGCCTCCTTAGACTTTGACGTAAAACACCGACCAGGGAA
>JAAEMK010000715.1 GCA_024225635.1 Desulfobacteraceae bacterium
AGCCAAACCGGACCCCCCAGCCCTCCGGACGCTGGAAGCGGCGAGATCGAAGACACTCCGCCGCCCGAGATCGCAAGCCTCCTGGAAAAGGCGGGCACCGACCAGATTCCCCTGCTCGCCGGCTGGAACCTGATCTCCCTGCCCGAAGAGCCCCCTGACCCCGTCCCGGCGACGGTCTTGGCCGCCGTCGCCAGCGACCTCTACAAGGCTGAGGCTTTCGACGCTTGCGATTTGGCCGACTCTTGGAAATACTACGACCCGGCCGATCCCGCCGCCAGCAGCCTGATCGCGATCGACCACACGATGGGCCTGTGGGTCAAGGCCACTGCCGCCACCCTCCTGCCCGTGGCAGGCACCCTGCCGGCCACCACCACCATCGAGCTGTGCGAAGGCTGGAACCTGATCGGCTTCCCCGCCGGCCAGCCGCGGCACCCGCATGCCGCCCTGGCCTCGATCGCCGGTAAGTGGCAGCGCGTCTTCGGATACGACGCGAGCGATCCAGGCGACACCTGGGAGTTCTTCGACCCAGCAATCCCGGATTGGGCCAACGATCTCAGGATGATGCACCCGGGCCGTGGGTACTGGGTCCTGACCACAGAAGCCGTCACCCTCGAGATCCGCAACCAGGGCCCGCCACCGACCGTCGCCATAGCCTCACCCGCCGACCTCGCCGTAATCAC
>JAAEMK010000716.1 GCA_024225635.1 Desulfobacteraceae bacterium
CACCATAAATAAACACCACTGAGTATAAAAAATGCTAACGACAGTGATACTAAAAGCCATACAAATTTTACAATCGGCCCTGCAAATGCGCCAGTATGAAACACATATTTAAAGTTCCATATATGGGTGACTGCATTTGCTTTATTGGCATCATACGCGCTAAGCACTTTAGCGTTGTATGGATTTACTCACACCCAGCTATAAGCATGGCTTTCTCCTGGGTTTTGTAGGCGTAAAGCGATTGGGTCATTGTGTTTTTTAGGTAAGTAAATACGATACAAAATCCCCTCAGGAAATACATCAAGGGCTTTATTTATTGCTTGGTCGTATTTAATACTTGCTGTTGATTTTGCTATCACTTTTGGCGCTTTAGGCCTATTTTGTACTTGAGAAAATGCCACGGTTTCTACTAATGTTTTGGTCGCGCTTTTCCAATTAAAGGTGATACCTGTAAAGGCTATAAGCAATAGCGGTAATAAAACATAAACACCAAGCACGGTGTGTAGCTGA
>JAAEMK010000717.1 GCA_024225635.1 Desulfobacteraceae bacterium
GGTCACGTACAGAGTGAGCCCGGGGCTGAAATGTAGTATTTTGGAGAAATAGCTACTGTAGGGCCGTTTTTTGAGAGCGTCGTTCTCGCGAACGGCAAAAGATAATGCGCTCATTTTTGTGATGCACCAAAGATGCATTCAAGATGTACTACGTATTCAAATTTCAATAGAATCCGTTTAGTCTAGATTCTGTAAGGTGGTACCGCGTGGCACATGTTTTTTCGATTCTTATTTTCGTGTTTTCAAAAAAATGCACTACCGTATATGAAACGCGTCGGTTGAAATGGTTTAAACCATTTCAACGTACAGTAGTATAACAACGAATTTGAATGCAAAGCATTGTTTCGAAATATTTTTGAAAAACGAGCGGTTAGGAAAGACTGAAAAGGAAATTCCTCATAGAAATCGAAATCATAGAAATCGAAATTTTTCGGAAAAGGTTTGTAAAAAAGAGAAGAAGTGGCGGAGAAGGTCCGTCAGAAAGTCTTACCCAATAATTGTAGCCGCTGTACGATTTTCACTATAGTTCACTATAGAAATAGAGTAAAATGGAAGCGCTGGAGGTTCTTCGGTCGCGACGCAAAGGAGCAAAGGCCTGATAAAGGTGAGATTTGGAAAGAAATTAAAAAAATTTCATTTTCTTGTGAATCCGAAAGTGGTAATGAATTTCTCCGACGTTGTTTGTAACAACTTTTTACAAACTATTTCTTAGGGAACGATATTTCTTCGAATTCAGGCCGTTTTCGATTGCTTTTCGAAAGGCGTTTGGACGCCGCCGGCGGCAGAGAAAGAATCCGCGGCGGAAAATGTGATGCAATTTTCACGCTTTTGTCTGCCGGATGACTGCTCGCTATGACCTCTGATTTTTCTATTTCAGATTGGCACCGGTTTGGAGGGTGAAAGAAGACGAAATCGACC
>JAAEMK010000718.1 GCA_024225635.1 Desulfobacteraceae bacterium
ATAAAAACAAATAAGTAGTTGACTATAACCAAATAAAACGAAAAATAATTTTTAACAGTAATAATCTTCAGCATGCTTAATTTCTCGTGAAAATAATAAATAGGGTGAGGTTCTAATTTTATATCTCGGTCGACGAGTGGAGAAAGGTAACAAATATATCTTTAATCACGGGTAAAAATTTATTTGAGTGATAGTCTTGGCCAACTTATCAAAAAAAGGGGGGGGGTAAAAATGTTAACTATGAAGATAAAGTGATTGGCCATAAAAACATATAAAAAATATTTCTGCACGCAGTAATTTATGTTTTATTTGTTGGTAATTATAAACACATGTAAATTATTCTGCTAAAAACACATAAATTGTGAGAAGTAAGCTGATTTAATGTTTGACGAGTGATTTTTAGAAGTGATATAACAAGCCAGAAATAGTAATATAAAAATGTTAGTCCCAAGTTATTAACACCTCTGTGAATAAATATATATATATATATATATATATATATATGTATAAATATTTGTATATGTGTATGTGTATAAATTTGAGAATAGCTATTTGTAAACATCTTTATAAAAATGTTTTCATTTACGTATAAACAACTATTTGAAATATTTAACTAAATAAGAAATATTTTGTTTGTTTAATTAAAATGCTAATATAAAAATCAAAAATTTTGATTTTAAGTAAAGAGCCAACTTCTTTCTTCAAATATATTTAAAAAATATAATTCTTAACCCACCAACTATAAAAATAATGATAACAGCTCTCTTAGTATGACAACAAATAAAAACTTTTTGCTTAAAATTGCAATCTTGTGCAAATCTTTATAAAAATTTATTTAAAACGATTAAAATTACTTTACAAATATGTGGTTAGTTAGAGTTTAACGAAGAAACATATATATATATATATATATATATAAATATTTAACCAAATATACTTATATCTTCACCCGTAATACCCTAATCCTCCTTAATTGTCAATAACACTCACCCACTTTTTCATAAAACTTGGCAAACTCTCTCAAACTAATGAATATTTTTGTACTTAAATAATTAATTATTTTTTGGAGAGCATAGACCTATATAAAGAAAAGAGCTAATCAAAAAGTAAAAATTAACTACTTCTTTTCTTCTAACTTGAAAGTTAACTTTATATCTATAGATCAATAATAGCAATATTAAAAATAGAAAGCTATTCCCCTTTTAAACGTTACCTCCTAAAAGGGCTTGATAATTAAATTGTGTTAAACGTGATAAGTAGGAAATTATTAGCTAAATCATTGTTAATTTACACTATTATCACCATAATCGTTATGATAATTTAATTTACGTATTACCAATTTACCCTTAATAAAAAAAATATTTTATTCAAAGAATATCTCTGGCTTAAAGGGTTTAAGGGGGTTTGAA
The DNA here is from genome assembly GCA_024225635.1 of Desulfobacteraceae bacterium. Taxonomy (GTDB): domain Bacteria; phylum Desulfobacterota; class Desulfobacteria; order Desulfobacterales; family Desulfobacteraceae; genus Desulforapulum. Next base: position 1,410 of record JAAEMK010000718.1, read on the forward strand.
AACCCAAAGCGGAAATTTTGAACTATAAAAATATATAATATAGATACACACGCATATGTATATACAGGATAAATATATATATATAAATCACCCACTAATAAACAATAAAATTAGATTTAGGGGAAATCAGCCGTGCTATACGCAGAAATTTAATATTATCCCCTGCAATGACTGATTAAACTTTTTACTCTTTTATGTTTATCTCTAAGCTTGTCACTTTTACTAGCAATAGTAAACATAAGAATTTCCAAAAAATCTCTAATAGATTCAGAAAAATCAAGCCCCTTTGAGTGTGGTTTTATACCTAAATCTTTGCCTCGAACGCCTTTATCCTTGCGCTTTTTTTTAATTGCTCTTGTATTTTTAGTATTTGATGTAGAGTTGATTTTACTCTTTCCAATCTTTAGTCTAATAAGGGCCCAAGTTATAGTACAGTCTGCAGTGCTTTTTATCATCGTATTAATCTTATTAACGGGCGGAATTTATTACGAAATTAATCAAGGCAGACTTAACTGGGCTAAATAAATGATAAAAATTAAGCACTTAAATTATATCAAGTATATTTACACTTCTTTGTGCCCGAGCACAAATAATAAGCTTAATAGCTTAATTTATAGAAAACAGTCATTATAAATAAATTTACTCATATATTATTAAGTAAATATATATATATATATACATATATATATATTTTTTTTTTTTTGTGATTAGAGGTTCCTAAGTGTATCA
>JAAEMK010000719.1 GCA_024225635.1 Desulfobacteraceae bacterium
CATCCGGGGCAGGTGAGCCATTGGATCCGATGCAACGATGAGGGCTGCGTCCGCTTCGCCTCTGGACAGGACATCCACGATCGTAAATTCACCCGGCCCGAACTGAGGATATCCGCGCGCGAAGCTGACTGCGGCAGGGTAGCCGCTCAACCATGTGAGTACTTGATCCGCCCCGGCCACATTACCGTGCCCTCTCATAGGAATGACCGAAAACCGGTTGTAGCGGTTAAGTTCAGCGCCTAGTGTAAAAAGCTCGGACACATTGTAATTTCGTCCAGGCGTCATGGTCAGGCCCATTCCGAAAAAAATCACGCCGTAACGGCAGTTCTTCATCATATAGGCCAACTCTTCAAGTTGTTCCAAAGCGATACCGCCTACGTCATGCTCAATATTTTTTTCTTGGATCAAGGCTCGAAGCGAGGTTAGCACCTCATAGTCATTTCCGGGCGTTATTTGCAAAAAATGATCGGCTATCTTGGCGGTTTGAGTTAAACGGACATCCACTGCAACCACGGTTCTATCTTTTCTGCCATTGGGGGTGAGAAGACCTTTTGCATTTGCCGAATAGCGGCTGAAATGACGGATATGCGAGACCAGGGGATTGCAGCCCCAGAAAATCAACAGATCAGCTCTATCCTTAACCTCACCCAATGTGCAGGTAGCTTCTCCCACCGTTTGAACCGCCAAACTTGTGGGAAAATGGCATACCGAGGAGGTGGAATCGATAATAGCGCCCAGTCGGTCGGCCAATTCCACCGCTTTCCTTTGAGCCTCGGTGCTGGTTGAACTCAAGCCATAAATGAGGGGGCTGTCCGCTTTGTTTAAAATATCGGCCGCCGCCGTGACAGCTTCATCCCATTCCACAACCTGTCCATCAACATAAGGTTTTTGAGGCGTGGGATCATAATTCAAAAACATGCCTCGGCCATTAGGGCAAGCCCTTTTGGCCTTGAGGATACGATCACCTTCTACCTCGACTGTAATATCGTCACACAAGCAACCGCAAAATTTACAAGTGATGTTATCAATCAATGCGCTCATATCAGTTCCAATTTTACACGCAGACCTTTAAAGGAAGGCATTCCGGTGCCAAAGGTATCTGTTCCCACAAGAACATTGGCGGTCGGCCCCATTGGAATAAACACAAGGCCTGATGGAAGGTTTCCGCTGTGGACGGGCGCTTCCACCTGCCCTGCATCTGAACGAAGGCGGACAATCTGTCCATCTTTTATCCCCAAACGGGTCATATCCTCCGGGCCGATTTCGATAAATGATGTGGCCTCAAGGTGGGCCGGTGAACCGGCGCCAATGTGCAAGCCATGAGCCTGGCCCTTGGTACGTCCGGTGATTAGCGTAAAAAAATCTTCCATTCACATTTCCTTTTTGGCATCGCCTATTTCCCGTCTTACGTTTGCATCGCTTATAAGCAAATTTGTAAAACATTCATTGTACGTATTGCCTTTGGCAAATACAGTACAGACAGGCCGTCCTTTTTTGATTTCGTCGTTTGGAAAAGGGATATCTCGCCAACCATGCTCAGACCATCTTCCGGTGTCAGGGGTTGTGACAGAATTGCGAGCAAATACGATTGCTTTTCCGGCAAAAGGTCTATGCAGGTGTTTGTTCAGAGAAAATTCCGGCAGACATCCGTTAACGGCGTCTAAGTGTAAGGAATAGATATTTAGTCCGTAAACCTGCTCAAATAATTCCATTGAGGCCGTATAACGCGGATTGATTTCCACCAGAAAAGGGCGTGTCCGACCATCTGAACCTTCAGATATGATAATATCGATTCCACCAACGCCTTTTAATCCGAAATGCCGGGTTAAAAGGCCAACCATCTCTGTTACTTCTTCAAGGACACATCGGATTTTGTCGTAATCCAAAGGTAACGGCAGAATGTTGCCACACCAGGAATAACCGGCAGCACCGAATTCATCAAGCCCGATAAGTTGACGGCTTAAGCCGATAACCACTCCTTTTTCCCCATCAGCCACAAAGGCGGCCGAAGCGGGTAAACCATCTACACAGGCTTGCAAAATAAAGTTGCGATTTAACCGACGCCCGTCCCAGGGAACTATACCGTTTCCTCCC
>JAAEMK010000720.1 GCA_024225635.1 Desulfobacteraceae bacterium
AGACGCTCGAACCGAACTGTTAAAACTAATGGGAGGCGAGCCAAGAATGGGAGGAGAACCAAAAGAAGAGCCGCCACCTAAAGAGCCGGAGCCGAAACTGGCTGAGGAGGAGGAACCGACGATAGATGAAGAGGGGCCGGCGAAGAATGACTGGATTCATTTGCCTCGCTGTCATGCTGAGCGATAATGTTTGCCGTGTTTTGTCTCTGATACGGTCCCCCGAAATGTGTACCCGGACAGGAATGTTAGGAATGTGCAAAACCAGACAGGTCTGTCTGGAAATTTGTCAATAGGCCACGCCCACACAGAAGCTTGTCTGGAATGTTGTTGTTCCCGATTCCGCATAGGATACTGAAATAGACCTGGTGTGGTTACGGTAATCACCGACGTGCAAGTCGCACTTTGCCATTTCAGTCTTTGTGTTTTCAAAAGAAATGTCGAGCGGTAGACATAGAAATCGTAGGCGCCGATCCAATTCGGAATCCCCAATGAGGGACGACGAAGAAATTAAACGGCCATCTGTCCCGAAAAATGGGGACACCCGAGAACCCCAAGATGTGGACGTGTTGAGTAAGCGTCCGATAATTTTCAAATGTCGTAGGTGCTACAATTTTTGATTATTCAGCGGCGGCTTCTCTGCCTCCGTTGAACACCGAAAAATGGGATGGAGCGATCCGCATTCTA
>JAAEMK010000721.1 GCA_024225635.1 Desulfobacteraceae bacterium
CAACCTGTCCATGCTCTGCGGCCACCTGGGTAAACCCGGGGGCGGGGTGAACCCCTTACGGGGTCAGAACAATGTCCAGGGCGCCTGCGACATGGGCGGGCTTCCCAACGTGTTCACCGGGTACCAGCCCGTTGCGGACCCCGAGGTCCGGGAGAAGTTTGCCAAAGCATGGAACTGCGGTGAGCTATCCGATACCCCGGGCATGACCATCACCGACATGATCTCGGCCATTGACGAGGGCAAGATCAAGGGGCTCTACGTAATCGGCGAGAATCCCAAGCTGAGCGACCCGGACAAGAATCACCTGGACCATGTTCTGAAAAAGCTGGATTTCCTTGTGGTGGAGGATATCTTCCTCACCGAGAGCGCCCAGGTGGCAGATGTTGTCTTTGCCTCGGCAGCCCTGGGGGAGAGACAGGGAACCTTCACCAATACTGAACGGCGCTGCATGCTCACCCAAAAGGCGGTGGAGCCGGTGGGCAACGCCCTGCCGGACTGGGAAATCATCTCACGGTTTGCCACCGCCCTGGGCCATGAAATGTCCTACGGCTCCCCGGAAGAGGTGTTCAACGAGATGGCGTCCCTCACCAAAACCTACCAGGGAATGACCTATGACCGGATCGGCATCGACGGGCTCCAGTGGCCCTGCCCGTCCAAGGATCATCCCGGCACCCCCTACCTCCACAAGGGGACTTTCACCAGGGGCAAGGGCAGGTTCCACGCCATCGAGTTCAAGGAGCCGGCCGAGGCCGCCTGTGAGGAGTATCCCATGATGATGACCACGGGCAGGATGTTTGCCCACTTCCATACCGGTACCATGACACGGGTCTCAAACAGCCTCGATACCGAGCAGAAGACAGGGTATGTGGATATCAATCCTGCGGATGCGGAAAAGCTCAACATCGCTTCCGGGGACATGGTCCTTCTGACCTCACGGCGGGGTGAGATCGAGGCCCCGGCGCGGATCACCGATTCCGTGCCCCCCAAGAACCTCTTCCTTCCTATCCATTTTGGCGAGAACCCCACCAATACGCTGACCAGTTCAACGGCGTTTGATCCCATCGTCAAGATTCCCGAGTTCAAGGTCGGCGCGGTGAAAATTGAGAAACTGATCGCCTGATCATTCCCCAAAAACAAGCCCCGGATCGCCTTCACACGGCCCGGGGCGTAATCCTTTCCCTTGTGCCAGCATAGCAGTTCAGACCTACGGTGATTTTCAAAATTTCAATCCCCATCTCCATGCTATAGTTTCTGATGGCTGTTTTTTGGATGACGGCGGTTTTAAAAGGGCACCCGGGGGGTACTTGTGATTTTTAGGTTATGTTAGAAGACCTTGAAGAGGCCTTTCAGTATGAAGCTTTAACCTGAAGGTCACACGTAAAAATGCTAAAAAAGGAGGGGGAAATAAATGATGCTATTATCGAAAACATGCTTTCCTGGTATAATACTGGGTTTCATGTCTATCTCGGGGACAGGCTCTATCCGATGATAACCAAAGGTCACACGTAAAACAGGTCTTGGTAATTTGGCCAGATATATTATCCGTGCATGTTGAGCGCTATGCTTCACTACGTGTCTCCCAGGAAAGGATGGTCTATGTCCCGGCAGAAGAATCAACCGACGGTATTGCCAAGGTCGTTTACACCTCTAAAAACAAAAAATCACGAAAAACATTCAATGCCCTGGACTGGCTGGCTATGCTGATAACTCACATTCCCGGAAGGTATGAACAGACTGTAAGGTACTACGGTTATTATGAGCGCAAAGCTTCACTACGTGCCAAACAAATCCAGGGGATTAAGAAAGAAAGCCAATGCTGATAATGAAATGCCGACTATCATACTCAATGAGATGTCTTCAAAAGAATTCAGGCAGAACTGGGCTCGGTTAATTCAGAAAGTGTATGTGTCTCAATTTATCTGAGCATAGGCGTCTCAATTTAAGTGAGCGCTATAGAGGGGTGATATTTATTTGCCTTGAGATGAGGGCAGGTGGTTAAGCGTGGTGAAATTTGAAATTTTAAAGCTTGGATCGAGGCTTTTGTAGAAACCGCTGATGAGGGCTGCCTTTTTTGCGATTGCTGGATAGCGCGATGCTAGATTAACCAGTTCAACGGGTGCGTCCAACAAAAGTTCGGCGTAGGTGTTTATGTCATTTTCCTGACTTGAGCGACCATAACCGGCGACGAAACCACGTGCATAAATGACGTCCATTTCAGCAGCAGATGGATAGTCTTGCAGGGCCTCAAGCCGCTCTTGATCCGTTTTAGGGAAGCTGAAGCCAGCGGGGAGCGTTGCTTTCCAGTCAGAATGGGGAAACGGCGTATTTGCGATCAGGATGCTTGAGAATTCGTGATGGAAAGTGCGCCGCATAAATTGGAGGTCAAGGGAAGGTAGCAGATAATTGCTTGCCAGTATCACCCAGCTTTTGTGGGGTCGTATTTGGACCGTACCGGAGATTGGGTGCCCAAGAAGGCTCAGCTGGTTAGCGAGCAGAATATTGGGGCCCTGTGACTTAAGAAACATGGGCGGATATGCATCGAGCGCTTGATGAATAGCCCACAGCGCAAACAGGGATTGCAAAGCTCCGGCTTTGTCACCCAAGATGTGATTATTCAGCTTATGCCCCTGTGTACCATTTTGATATAGTCGCGCACCAGTGCGCTGCGGCACCTCTTTTTGCAGGTGCTTTAACGTCAGGAACCCTGCCCCCCATATAAGGGTGCCGATGATCACAAGGCTTGCAAGAAAGTGTATGGGTTTGACAGTGGTCAATTGAGTATCAGTAGATTTTTTGATCGTGGGCGGTACGGACACTGATCGTGACCGCGGTACCACCAACAAGCAGAATCCCCATGGCCGACGCATAGCCCGGAGCAGCAAGAGATGTGCCTCCTCCGGTGAAAACGACACTGGCACCATAAGCCACGGTTACAACTGTCGCCACAACCAGCACTCCAACTGATGCGTCTTTGATCGCCTCCCGCCAGTCCGTTCCAGGCTTAGGCATCTGGCGCGCGCTTGGCGTTTGCTCATAGACCTTAACAGGAACTGGCCGTGGGGGGATGGGCTGGCGTGGCTCGATTTCGATTTCGATCTTCAACGCCATCACAGTATACGAATCCTGACCAATACGTCCCTTTAGGTCCGGATAGAGAATTTCGGTTTTCAGAACAGGCATGCCGGAGGCTGTGGACGTTTCAATCCCGACTGCATAGCTCGGGCCGGGGATATTGCTTGCACAAGTAATCATTTTATTCGAGAATTTGATATGTCCAGTGGCGGGGTCATAACCTACCTGAGTTTCTGACATCAGGCTTGTAAATGTGTTATCGGAGCGACTCTTTGCTGTAGCTTCAAAATTCCCATTAGCTACAAGTGTCAACGGCAAAGCATTGCCAAGGGTGACAACCACCCGGCCTACCATTTTCACCCTCGCAATGTAAGTGCCGAAATCAAACAACATCAAGTTGTTTTTCAGCTCATACGCTGATGAGTATGGCATTGAAATGCTGGGAAGTTTGTCGCGTAATCGACCAGGGTGCGGTACATTAGCAGAAGGCAGGTTCTGCGAATGCCCAGCATGAGGAAGTGGCATCGAAGCAACAGGCGTCGCAGGGGATTGCAGGATTGGCAAACGTAAGGTAGAACCGGCATAAATAAGGTCCGGATCTATGATGCGTCGCGCGCCTGCCCTAACAACCTCGTTGCGGTTGTTGAATTCGTAAAGACGTGGCCATTCAGTTGGTGATCCAAGATGAGTTGCTGCTAAATTCCAGAGCGTATCACCCTGCTTTATTTTATATGAAATCCCAGTATAGCCCATTTAATCCTTCCAATTTTCTGATTATAACGGATTTGGGGGTCGAATGCAGGGGGCGATAGAATAGGTTTAAAATATCCATCCTTTATGATAAAGGTTTAATCGCCAAAGAAAACTATTAACATAAGGGATATGATGATACCCAATTCTGATACCACCTCCCGATTGAATTGAACTATTTGTATGTACTTTTGTCAAGCAGAATATGAATTAATCGTTCAAAACCCTGAAATATTCTGGAACAAGGTTCTCAAGACCCACAAGAAGCATTCTGAACTGTTCCCTCCCGAAATGAAGATAGGAACTTGCTTTTTGTCAACAAAAGTATAAAAAAAATCTAAACGCTGAAATATGCACCAAGTCCGGCACGGGCACAACATGTTTTATCCATGCCTGGCTTAGTCAAAATATTGCTGAAATGAAAAACAGGCACCAGACTGACAGAGTCTAAATAATTCTGATTTTTTAAAAATATAGAGATTATACCGATTTAAGGCGGATTTTAAGCATGGCTCACTAATGATGGCACTGGGCTCCTATCATTCCAATGAGGCTCCTTGATTTTTTACTGCCTCATTTTTTTACTACCTTTATACAGCCGTTTGCATCGATAGAAAATTTTCGAGAGTAAAAGGCTCATTAACTGTTGATTGGCGCTCTTGGCAATGGGCTCACACTATTCCAGCATACATCATGGTGTGTTTTTTGTAGCCTGGAACGATGTGAGCCCAGTACCTCCCCAAGGCACCGATGGATTATTGGTGCCTTGGGGAATTGGGGTATTATTGAACCATTTTTTCCGGGAGATAGAAGACGATCTCCGGGAATAGGGTGATCAGGATCACCATGAGGACCATGATGATGAAAAAGGGCAGGGTGGCCCTTAGAATGGTGCTCACCTTTTCCGCTGAGATGCCCTGGATGACAAAGATGCTGAATCCCACCGGGGGCGTTATCTGGGAGAGCTCCACCATGAACACCAGGAAGATGCCGAACCAGAGGGGCTCAAAGCCCGCTGCCACTACGATGGGCAGCACAATGGGGACCCCGACAATATCGAGACCATCGGCGTTAACTGCTGCCCGTCCAGAACCCGGAAGCACGGGGACTGCTCCTACCTTGAGCCGAAAAAGACCGGCGGGTTCAAGAAAGAGCACGGCATCGATTACAATGCCGAGCCCGAAGCCTTCATGGAGGAGTTTGACAACGGAGAGCGGTTCTCCCGCTGGATGTACGAGTTCAGCAAGTGCATCAAGTGCTATGGGTGCAGGAACGTCTGCCCCGTGTGCTTTTGCCCGGAATGCAGCCTGGAGAACCCCGATCTCATCGAGCCGGGCTCCCTTCCCCCCGAGGTGCCCATCTTTCATCTTGTCAGGGCCACCCACATGGCGGGC
>JAAEMK010000722.1 GCA_024225635.1 Desulfobacteraceae bacterium
GCGCGAACAAAAGACCTTGGCGGAGTCATGGGGGAGAGATGTTGGAGGTGGACTGAAAAACTGGGAAGAGTCAGACCGTCGACGATTTGCTTTTGGCATGTGTCGGTGTGCTTTCCTCGGAAAACAATTTCTTGGGAGCTCAAAATGATTGTTTCTCACTTCCTGCGTGTTTTATACATCGTGCTGCTTGTACGATGACGCTGAACAGGTTTTTTCCACCAAAGTGCTTCCCAGTTTTTCAGTCCACCTCCAACATCTCTCCCCCATGACTCCGCCAAGGTCTTTTGTTCGCGCGGCAGGCCGCCGCGGGCGCACCTTTCGTCCTTCACTCTTGCCGCATAAAGCAGTCGTTGCGCCCTCGTCTCGACTTTCAAGTTTTTGGGACAAAATGCGACCTCTCCAAAAATGCCGACCTTTTCTGCACTTGTGAATTTTTGATTATCACATGTCATGACCATACCTCTTTCATGTCGGTTTGGAAATTCTGGATCGGCCTATTCTCCGCTGTGTGGTGGCGTTTTGCCAATTCGAAGTCCGACTAAACGGCCCAAAGGGGTCTCATTCGACGCGCCGAAGCGAGGACTATCGAAGACCAACCAAGTATCGTCTGGCCTAAAACGCTGTGTGACCGATGGACCCACGGGGTACACACGTATCTCAGCATCCTGTGGTAGCCTGCTGCTCTCAAGCCCCACAGCTGCCCCCCCAACCAAGACGTGTGGGTTTAGGAGCCCAATCTTTCATTTTGAGCAAGTGCAGGTCCCGCCCTTCAGATTGGACCACCCCCAGTGGACCCCCTCAGCGAGGTGTGTGCAGTGGACCTTGCTGCCCTCGGACTGCGTGCCAGTGCATGGACACCAACCCGGGTCCAACCCCTTCCCATCC
>JAAEMK010000723.1 GCA_024225635.1 Desulfobacteraceae bacterium
AAGTCATGATCGATGATTGACCAGGTGACATTGGGGAGGACATTGGTGACCAGGACTGTGAATGGATGGTCCTTATACAGGAACACATATTCCTTTCCGTCATTCTCGTAAGCGTAGGTGGTGGTGATCACGTTGCTAGAGGCGCTGGTATTATCCATCGTGGCGAATCTGGAAATAGTAACAAAAGGGATTAGATTTGAAGAGCTGCCTTCTGTCGTTAAGTCAGGAATCTTTGAATGCTCTAGTCCCACAGAAGCAGCGTGAAGGCCTTGGCGAGCAGCTTTCGGATCTGGGCCCAATACTCCTGCATCTCCTCGTGCCACATCTTGATCCTCTTGTCTTTGACCAACTTCAGTAGGCGGAGGGTAGATTGGTAGAGTTTCTTGTGTCGGATTGTATAGTCGTTCAGGAGCTTCTTGTAAGCCCTGCTCTTCTCCTTGACGTGATGCTTCATCATGGTCGCAAAGAAGTTTATAGATCTGTGATCTCCTCGCACCTGCCTCTTCCTCTTCTGTAGGTAACTGGCCATCGCGGCAAGCTTCTGAGTGAAGGTCCACCTGTGACGGGTTTTGCAGAGATTGATTATCTCGGAGACGAGCTGCGTGTCGACTGGACCCTTGCTGGAGGAGTTGGCCGGGGGCTTCTGCTCCTTCACCCGGCGGGTCATCTTGGCGGGGTAGGAAGTCCTCATCTCGAGGGACAGGTAGTCGCTGCTTGGGGTTGACATAAAAGGTCTGTCTGAAAGTGAGATGATTGTCAGCAACGAAATCATTTCGTTGATACTCTGGGAGACATGATGTCTTGCCGGGAGTTGAGATATGACTAGGCTGAGAATCCCCGCGAAGTTTGTCAGCAGACCGGTATGGTAGCGGGGCTGCTGCTGCTGTGGTGGGCAGCTGGCCGCTGCTGTACAGGTGTGCTGTGCCGGTGTGGCGTGGGAGGTTATTAGATCTGGGCGCAGCGGAGCCAACTGTCACATCAAGTGTGTTGACAACAACGGTCTTGACGGAGTTAATAATCTTGGCCTGCTTGTAGGCATTAATGGTAGGGTCCCAATCTGTGTCGGTGCCATCTATCAGAGCATGTGAGCCACCCAATACAAATCCTTGGCCACCGATCACAGTCTTCATACAGATCAAATTTCCTTGACGCCCTCCAATATTGTCATCTGATCGCGTGGGCATTAAATCTGCACAGTCCATCCCGAGAAGAATACCGACGGGGTCAGTTGGCCTGTCCAGGGCTCCCTGGGGCACGCCTGGGAAGAGTTGATAGGCCGCCTTGACGTTAATGGGCTGGGGATCGCTGGTGATCTGGCCGGGCACCTCATAGAGATAAATCTTCTTGTGCCACTCTTTGCCGTGACTGACCACTGGGAGGACCATTTCATAAACTCTTGTTTCAATGAATTCTGCTTCTTTGGTTGCCACCGTCACCCAACACCCGACGGTCTTAAAAGGAAGATTGAGTAACTTGGCTAAAGCCCTCGTTATGAGGCTAGTATTTGAGCCAGAATCATAGAGGAGCGATGTGCGGATTTTTCCTCGGAGCATGACAGATTGAATGAAGAGGAGGACAGGTCTGGGCTCAATGTGTTGCTCCAGTCCTGTCTTGACATTGTTGATTTGAACCAGATTGTTGGTGATGACGTAACTAGAGTTTGCTCCGTGCAAGACTCGATTATGTCTCTCCTGACATTTTGTGTCTCCGGAGATGACTGCGCCACACTTCTGGTATGAGCTGTTGCAAGTATCTTCTTGATGATATGGACTTGTACAGACAGAGCACCCCTTGTGTTTCTCAAGGTACTCTGCGCGTGCTGTCTCATCCAAACGTATGTAGTCTGGACAATCATATAGGCGCGAGCTTGTGTAAGTCTTGCCGGGGTTGCGTGTAGAGGTAAAGGTGTGAGCCTTCTTACCACAGAATTTGCAGTTTTCGGGAGGAGATGTTTGTCCTCGGCCTCCTCCTCGGCTTGCTCCTTGACCACCTGGTTGGCGCTCTTGATTGTTGATGCTGACCCCTCCGGACTTTGGCCGGCAGTATGGGAGAGGATGACTTCTCTTGCAGACTCTGCAGTAGGTCTTCGTCTCCGTCTTCTCG
>JAAEMK010000724.1 GCA_024225635.1 Desulfobacteraceae bacterium
ATAATAAGACTATTACTTTATCTATTACTTTATCTATTACTTTATCTATTACTTTATTAATAACTTATATATTATTAATAACATTACTTTATCTATTACTTTATTAATAACTTATATATTATTATCAATATATTATTAATATTAATAAGATAAGATATATTAAATATAATATTAATACCTATACATATATTAATGAATTACTATTAGATTATTTAATAGAGAATTAATGATAATCTCTATTGAATTATATCTTTAATATCTATATATATATCTTATAATAATATTAATAATATATTGATAATTAATAGTATCTTTAACTATATCTTATTATTATTATCAATATTATTAATATATATGTTTAATATCTATTACATATAACATAATATTAATATTACCTTTACTAATTAATATGTGTAGTATTATAAATATAATATTTAAATATAAATATAATTAGAACTACTATTAATCAATCTAATATGATAAATATATTATATATAGAGGAAGTAATAGTTAACTAGGTCTCTATATCATTAATAATATGTATAGGTTAATATTATTATATTTAATATATCTTATCTTATTAATATTAATAATATATTAATAATAATATATAAGTTATTAATAAAGTAATAGATAAAGTAATGTTATTAAATATAATAGTATTAACCTATACATATTATTATATATTATTAATTAACTATTACTTTATCTATACTTTATATATATTATTATCAATATATTATTAATATTA
>JAAEMK010000725.1 GCA_024225635.1 Desulfobacteraceae bacterium
CAAGGTGATCCACCCCATCGCAGGTGTACCGGGCGGATTCTCAAAGCCCATGAACGAGAGCCAGAGACAGGAGATGATCGAGGATACCAAGGAACTCCTCGAGTTCGCCAAGTTCTCCATGAAGCACGCCAAGGAAGAGATTTTTCCCAAGTACCTGGATCTCGTCACCACCCTCGGCACCATCACCACCGGCTTCATCGGAACCGTTGACGAAGAGGGCAGCCTCAACTTCTACGACGGCAAGATCCGCCTCATGCGTGCCGATGGCACGGCAGAGGATTTCGAAGACACGGACTACCTCGATTACATTTCAGAGCATACCGTGGACGTCTCCTACGGCAAATACCCCTATGCCAAGTCTTGGAACGAAGGGTTCTCCATGGACCTCGATGCCCCCAAGGGCATCTACCGCTCCAACTGCCTGGCCAGGATCAACTGCTGCGACCAGATCCCGACTCCCCTTGCCCAGAAGGAGCTCGAGGAGTTCAGGAAAAACTTCGGCCGTCCGGTACAGCACACCCTGCTTTACCACTGGGCCCGTCTCATCGAGCTTGTCTACTCCTGCGAGAAGACCCTGGAGCTGTTGAACAACCCGGCCATCACCGATACCAAGACCCGCAACGACGTAACACCCAAGGCGGGCAGGGGCGTCGGTCATGTGGAGGCGCCCCGTGGCACCCTGATCCATGACTACACCACCGACGACAACGGCTGCATCACATCCGCCAACCTCATTGTCGGCACCACCCATAACCTTGCGCCCATCTCCATGAGCGTTAAGCAGGCCGCAAATATGCTCATCGAAAACGGCCAGGTGGACGAGACCATATTAAATAAGGTGGAAATGGCGGTCCGCGCCTACGACCCCTGAGTCAGCTGCGCAACTCACCGCCTGGACGGCGGTCCCGTTATCGGACTCAATGTTGTAGACTCAACCGGCAACACCCTTTTCACTAACTGCTGATAGCAGAAACGGCCCCGAAATTCTCCGGGGCCGTTTTTCTTTTAGGTGCCACTCTCGGTGCCATTATTGAAATATCCGTGGTCAGGCTTAGCTTATTGCGCTTTTTCCTAAAAAGCGCAATAAGCTAAGCCTGACCCCTTTTTTTATGATCCCCCAACAAGGAAGGCTCTTACCTAAGTTTAATTTTGAGCCGACTGGTTGATCTCGGTTTCTTTCTTCATCCGGATCAGCCGGCCATACTGGATAACAAAATGCCAGCCAATACTGTTATTATTCGATTTTCCTTCTCACAATGCCTGCAAGACCTAAAAGGACAAGGCTTAAGAGCCCCATTGCCGCAGGTTCCGGAACAGGATCTGAAATGTTTCTAATTTTACCCTGAATGTCAAATGGGGTCGTAAGTATAGCATTGCCGAAGAATGGTCCTTCGATATCCTTCATGTCTATGGCAAACTGACCACCTGACCCATAATCCACAATGGTTTCTTCGTACCACTGTACATTACCGCCGACAAGGCCAAATGCTGCAATGAAGGTTGCCGTTCCGGTGTCTCCATCGTTCAATCCAGGTTGTATAAATTCTATCTCTGCTTTCAAACTGCCACCGATGGAAATACCTGTTAAAGAATTGATAGTAAATAAATTTAACCAATCTGTGCTTTCCCCCTCCGCAAGGTCAAATTGGGCGAATGAATTATAGATAAGGGCACATGGACTGATTCCTTGATGGAAGAAACTTAATGTGATATTCAATCTGCTTAAATTACTTTGTTGTAGAATACAATATAAGCATAGGAAGAATATGATTTCAAGACCAGGTAAACCTTTGACACC
>JAAEMK010000726.1 GCA_024225635.1 Desulfobacteraceae bacterium
AATATCAATACAATATTCACAATAATTATATTAATTCTTTATCACTAACATATATTTGACATATAAAATTAATTGCTACATCTGTTCAAATAATTTAAAATTCCGTACACAATCTAATCTATTATACTCCAGGGTAATGCTTGCAAAGTAAGTATTGCTTGGAGTTATTTAAAAGTTATATAGTTAGAGAAAAAAGTCAAGGTCAAGCACACTAGATGAAAAAATTTTGCGAGGGTTCCCCCTTTTGTATATAAAAAAGTATATTAATATGTCACCACATATTATATAGTAGTGTTCTTCCGTTTACTAACACAACTAGTGGACATTAATTAAGGGTGATCGCTCCCATATAACTGCCAGGTTATCGTGACTTTCTTAAAAGTTCCGCAATGAGCGGCCGTACCGTAGCTAGGGCACTGCTACCAGACCATCTGTTTCCGAACCGTAGTTACTTGGACACAGTGATAGGTCGTGGCCAGACCACAATGCACTTCTACTGGACTCAAAGTCAAAACTATCGTACTAAACATTACTATCCCCCCCAAACAAAACGAAGTCGGCCCACTCTTTGGTGTATGTCCTTAAGAAACACTACCTTTTATTATTATTACAATTGTAGAGTATACAATCAATTGTCAGTAGTGTGTGTTCTCTGGTACGAATGTGCCATTAGTAAGTATTAAAAGTTGCATTTGTTTTTTGGTTTGTGTATGTATGTAATCGTATGTTGAGTTCGATATATCCATTCTAAACAAACGATAAATCATATATATATCGAACTATATAGATATATATATGTAATATATAATATCCAAATTTGGATATATATCCAAATGTCCAAATTTGGATATTATATATTAGGTGTGAATGT
>JAAEMK010000727.1 GCA_024225635.1 Desulfobacteraceae bacterium
AAGGAAAAGAACCCCACGAAAAGGATGCCTCCGGCCAGCAAGCCGAAGGTGCGCCATCTGTAAGCGCGAATCAGACGTGTTATTGTTCCGGCAAGGCCGCTGAATACGGTATTGACGGATCCGGAGCCGCGGCCGCCGGTATGCCGCGGGCCAAAATACCTGAGCCATACCGGGGCTGTTAAAAAGGTGATCAAAGGGTTCACGAATAAGCCAAAGGCGCACACAAAGCCGAATTGTTGCAAGATTATAAATTTGTTGAGTGAAATCGCCAGAAATCCTGAAAATGTGGTCAGGGCGGTCAGGAATAGGGCCAGGCTGCCTTTCCCAATCATGTGACGGATGGCATCGGGGCGTGTCCCGGTTTTCCGAATACCCGTCAGATATTCCGAAAACAAGTGTACATCCTCGGTTGAGCCGACCGCAATCAATAAAGGAGGCATCATTGCCGTAAATCTGGTTATGGGGAGGCCGACCAGTCCCATAAAGCCCAGGGTCCAAAGAATACTCAGACCTGATGTAAGCAACGTCATGCCTGCCAGGCTGAATGACCGCCAAATCAAAAACGAGAGCAGGATGTACAGCACGAATGACAGAGGAACCAGTCTGCGCTGGTCGCGCATATGTCCCTCATACAACACCCGCTTTGTATAAGGCTCGCCCAATTGGAAAACTTTTTCCATATAAGGCGCGATCGTGGAGATAGCTTCATCCACTTGAATAGAGAAGCGCTTTTCATCTTGGCCGATGTCTTCATATAGAAACAAGTTGAAAGCTATGGCGGAGCCGTCGCGGGACACCAGGTTGTCGAGCATCAGCGAATTGCGGAGCGCATCGGCCTTGATCACCTGCGCCTCTTCAAGAGTCTCCGGGACTTGATTCACAAACGGATTCACATAAAGCACCCCCTCTTCCCCTTTCAGATTGGGAATGGAAAACAGGCTGTCCACCCTGTAAACACCGGGGATTTTTTCCAACACGCTTTGAAACTCTCTCAGCCGCGCCAA
>JAAEMK010000728.1 GCA_024225635.1 Desulfobacteraceae bacterium
AAACAGCTGGCAAAACTGTAATCCCCTGGCTTTTTCATGCACACAATTATTCATTGCAGCAACACTTATCCTCTTTCTTTTTCATGTGCGCAACGAAACCTTACTTCTTTTTCTGGCCCGCTAAGGGCATTTTTCCATACTAATCCTCTTCCTTTTTCATTGCCGAAGGCACACTTATTGTTTTAGAATAGGCTTGCCACTTGCAGCAGCGCAGAAAAAAAAGAAGAAAGAGCTTTGCCAGCTGTTTGGTCACCATCCTTAAGTTTTGCAGTTTTGCAAAACTGTAAGCCCCCTCCAATCAATAAGTCCCCCATCCTTGAGGGAGGTTGTAACAATTCGCCCCCT
Source organism: Desulfobacteraceae bacterium (assembly GCA_024225635.1). Classification (GTDB taxonomy): domain Bacteria; phylum Desulfobacterota; class Desulfobacteria; order Desulfobacterales; family Desulfobacteraceae; genus Desulforapulum. The sequence continues at coordinate 346 of JAAEMK010000728.1, forward strand.
GATGGCTTATTGGAGGAACTTACGGAACGTACTGCTGACTTACATTAGACGCATTGTACCATCTGCACAAGACCACCTCTGACGTCATACTCATAACCATGCCCCCAACATTTTGGTTCTATTGCTTCAAAGAACAATTCAATTCTTATTATTTTAATTTCAATTTTCGAATAATTTTAATTGTGATAATTTTAATTTTAAAATATTAATTTAAATTAAAAGTTAATTATAAAATAATTATAATTTTCATATGTGCAACATTAGGATAGCATTTCCTCAATGGTTTGTCTCGATTGCTCCAAAGAACAATTTTAAAATTAATTAATTAAATTAATT
>JAAEMK010000729.1 GCA_024225635.1 Desulfobacteraceae bacterium
GTGTGAATTGGTGGCTCTGTGTCTGAAATTTCCCACGTTTGTCGGACAAATGTCAAAACCGTTGTCAGTTCTCCTAATTTTATAAATGTTTTATGACATTTATTTGTCTTCCTGACTCACAAATACGCGAAATGCTAGTGAAATAATCGATGATTTTGATATAAACTCAAGGTCAAAGACCGGTTTATACAACAACTCCAATTGTTGTACTATACAACAATTCAGCTTCGAACAGCCATACTATAACATATCATACAACAATTCATCGCTGCGTCTCAGTACTATAACATACTATACAACAAATCATTTTGAATTGTTGTCGGCAACGCTGGTACCGTCTTTTTTCGCGGCCGCCTCAGCGGCCGCGAGTACTATACGGATGCTAAAATTCGTAACGGTACGTACGTACGTACGTACGTATGTACGTACGTATGTACGTACGTATGTTCGTATGTCACACAAAAATATCGTATCTAGGGGTTACGTAGAGAGCTGAAAATTTGTAGACGTATACAGTCGGGCACGTAGGTAAAAGTGACGAAGTCGGATTTTTCAAATTTTGA
>JAAEMK010000730.1 GCA_024225635.1 Desulfobacteraceae bacterium
CGCGCCGCCTTGCTGTCCTCGACCGTGACGAGGAAGGGGGACTTGCGGTCGGCGCTGGCCTTGCCGTAGGCCTTGATGTCTTTGACCACGAGGTCGCACCCGGCGTGCAACCACTTCCCCAGGAAGTCGCCGCGCGTGGAGTGGTATGAGGTCACGAAAAGGGTGACCAGTTCGACGTGGCTCACCGCGAAGGTCATGTCGTGGAGGAAGGCTGGCCTCTTCTTCCACTGCCTCTTCACGTCTTTCACGAAGGCTTCCGACTCGTCGCACGGCGGCAGCAAGAGGGTGGCCTTCTTGCCCTCGAGCGCCCACGGGAGGGCGCCCGCGGACTGCATCGCGAGGGCGGCGAAGGACTTGGGCGCCAGCTCCAGCAAAGCCAGGCTGAGGTCGGCGTCGTAGGTCTTCGACTTCGTGGCCCTGGGGTAGGTCAGTGTGAGGGCGGTGTGGGAGGAGTGCGTGGGGTTGGGGAGGTAGTGGCGCCTGTGGCGGCCGCTGCCCTTGACCGGCTGCTGCGACATCGGAGAGCGGAGGGAGCGGTGGGGGAGAGGCGAACACGGCGAAAGGAGGGGACACACCGGGACACACACGCACAAAAGCAAAACAAAAACAAAGTTGACCGACAAAGAGGAGAGGCGAACGGGGGTGCCTGGGGAGGCGTTGGCGTCGGCTTGCTCTTTGGCGAAAATTCGAAACTTCGCGGCGCAAAAAGACTTTTTCGCACGTCGACACTGGCGACCTTGAGCTTGCTCGCTCAAACTCAGGGAGGGCCCGGGGGGGTCCGAGATAACGTGCGGGAGCGGGTGGGGACGGCTCCTAGGGCTGTTTTCGCTAGAGAGAAAAAGAGGAGAAAAAAGAGGAGAAAAGTCTGCCATTTGGCACGTGGCCGCTTACCTGTTGGACCTCTTGGACTAGCGCGTGCAGCCGCACGCGCATGCGCTCTGCGATCCACGCTCTCGCGATGATGAAGTCCGTGAGCAAGTAGGCTCGGCCCCTCGCCTCGTCGTCCGCGGTCGTGCGCTGCGCGCGGCGGCACCACGACAAGACGTTCTCCGTCATGGGCATGTGATGCCCCAGGTGCATCCACCGGGCGATGATGTCGCACACGAGCGATCTCGCGAGGTCTCTTGTGTCCTTCCTTTCACTTGGCCGCTTGTTGTCTTTGAGAAAGTGCTTTGCGACGTTCTCAAGCATGTCCACAAGGGCTCTCAGTGACGTCGGTCGCCCGTTGGCGCCCACGTGAAATACCGACGGGTGCTTCTTGCGTGTCGCCGTCTTCGGCCGCGGGAATGTCTTCTCCCAGTCGGCCGCGTCCATCTCGGGGTTGGGGAACCCGACTATCTGCGCTAAGTGTCTGTCTTGGTTTGGACCCTCCCTTTCGAGCATCGCCTGCCACGCGTGGATCATGGATATCAAGTCGCTCGACGCGTCATCGCGATCCTTGCACTCGGTGTACCCCTCGGGGTCCAGTCGCTCGTCGCGAGTGCCTCCTTCCAGCGCCGCGACAAGCTTGATGA
>JAAEMK010000731.1 GCA_024225635.1 Desulfobacteraceae bacterium
TATGATGCTCGTTCTAGATTCGCCTATCGATATGATGCTCGCCTGTACATTTACATATATTTCATATACAATTGTATTAACTATATTTTTTTTATATTTCGAAAAAGTAGGTATGTACTCATTGCTTAGTTTACTGTATTCTTGTATGTATGCTTAGTTTACTGTATGTATCCTACTGTTCACACATACATATGTATGTGCGAAAAGTACTGTACACAGATACAGACGTATGTATGTAAAGTACTGTATACACATACATACGTACATACGTAAAGTACTGTACACACAGGTACATACGTACATACGTAATCACTCGACATACATAGATAGGTACGTAAAGTACTGTACACACATACATACGTACGTATGTAAGCACTCGACATACATACACACTCACCTTATCCAAAAGCGGTGACAATTGGTGAACAGGATGCCCAATAAGATAAATACATCATCAATGGAAAGAGAGGAGAAGGGTGATGGTGCCTCAGCGAGTCTCGAGCCAGGAGCAGCTTTCTCAATTCATCAACTTTCGATGCGATGAACTAGCTAGTAGGTATGTACTACATACACACATAGGCAGAAATTGTTGTTGTGAAAAGCAGAGCCATATCTCAATTCACGCCCTTTCAATGTGACCAACCAGGTATAATGTTGTTCTGTAGAATGTGTGGAAGAAATGGACACAAACTGACAACTCTTTCCGAATGGAATACTTCCTATGAATCCAATATTTGTTGTATTGTACGCATTGTGCAGGAAATTGTCAAACAGAACGTCAGCAATCCTATTGATGTATCGGAATCGTCGCAGGACTCGACGGAGAAGTGGCGCGCGATTCAAATCGAAACGATCGGTTTCCTTAGCGCAAAGACGAGCTTCTGGTGGACGTTTTCGTAGACGTCTTTGTCGCCGTCCTTCCGTCCGATCGCCTCCAGAAACCCGTCCTCGGCGTCTTTCAGAATTCGCTCGTACTTCGCGCCGGGACCACTGATCTTTTCCAGCACCGATCTCAGCATTCGCATCTGGTCTGAAGTTGCATGGAGTACACAGACAGGTACGGTATGATGTACCGTAAATCCTCCAATTAGCCCCCGGGAGCTTATTTTTTCAACCCCTCGAAAATGGGAAAATTTTGAATTTTTTTACATAA
>JAAEMK010000732.1 GCA_024225635.1 Desulfobacteraceae bacterium
AACAAAATCTGATGCCGCGATCGTGTCTTTCATTTTCGTATACCCCTTACATCACGTTTCCAGCACTTTTCTGCAACCTTCGCCGCAGCTATGAGCATTTAAGGACAAGTCGTGTCGAGTCCCTACCGTAACCCGCGACAATATGCAAATTTTGACGATGCCATCGTGTCCGCCATGACCGAACAGCCCCTGCTACGCGTTTTCAGCACTTTTCTGCAGCGTACGCAGCAGATATGTGCCATTTTGAACAAATCGTGTCGAGTCCCTACCGTAACCCACGACAATATGCAAATTCTAACGACGCCATCGTGTCCGTCTTGACCTAATATCCCCTGCTACACGTTTTCAGCACTTCTCTGCAACGTACGCAGAAGATACAGGCAATTTTAGACAAATCGTGTCGGGACCCTACTGTAGCCCGCCACAATATGCAAATTCTGATGCCGCCGCCATATCCGCCATCATCGAAAACCCACTGCTTCACGTTTTCAGCACATTTCTGCAATGCACGCTGCAGATATGAGCCATTCTGGACAAATCGTGTC
>JAAEMK010000733.1 GCA_024225635.1 Desulfobacteraceae bacterium
GGAGCAGATAGTGATGAAAATGATGAAAAAGGTGGTGAATTAGTTTGGGAAGCAACTAATATTGGAAATAAAGATATTGTTATACCTTTGATACCTGAAAAAGCACAAAAAACATCTACTGGTAAAATATTTTATCAAACACTATGGTATGACAAATGGCAATTAGATCATATACAAGCCAAAAATTTAAAAGTAAAAATGTTATTTGGAGATAATGATCAAGATTATTTCAGAAACAATTATGAAAAAAGACAAAATTTTGGTGGACAAGCAAAAATAATGGGTAATTATGATAGAAAATATGCTTTTGGAATTGTTACAACATTTTATAACTCAGATCTACCAGACATAGACAATTTTAAGAGTTTGATAGATACACAATTTAAACAATTGAGTAATTTTTTATCAAAAGGTTATGATATTGTAATACCAACACCTGACAAAGAACAGATAAGAAAAAATATTGATAAATTTTGTCATGAAGATGAACAAGTTATTTATCATAATCTTGGTACTGAAATTGCAAATTTACCATTTATATATTTAATGTATATTCAACAAAAAATTGATCAACTGAAAAAATATTTAAAATGTAAAAAAATTGAAGTAATTCAATGTTATGGTAATGATGATATTTATAATAATAATAATAATAATAATAATAATAATAATCTAGCTGGAGCAAGCTCCTAAACTCTTGAGATTTTTTTTATCTCTCTCTTATCACTTCAGATGTTTTAGAATCATTACTGTTTTCATTTTCTTTCTTTTTAAACATTTGATAGTAAAAACTTTGAATTATTTTATTCAACATGTTAAGACGGTTTGTTATATTTTTAATTTAATCTGTATAAATTTACAAATTGAAATTAGAATCAAGTTAATATTAAATAGAACACACAATTTTTAATGTATCCATTTTGTAATGTTTTTTTGTTTTTTTGTCTAATAATAATACATATTCATTCAAATAATAAGA
>JAAEMK010000734.1 GCA_024225635.1 Desulfobacteraceae bacterium
AAAAGGCAGAAATGTAATAACAAATAAACATGATTTTCTCGGCGGCTATATAAATTCTTTTTTTTGTGAAGATTTGTTTTATTAATGCAAATCTATTCTATGAATATTTAAATGTAAAAATAAAGAAACATGATTTTCGCGGCAGCTACATATGATAAAGGTCTGATTCTTTTTTGTGATGATTCTTCTTATTGATGCGCATCTGTTCTGTGAATATTTTGTCCGTCAGTCTGTCGGTCAGGCTACAAAAGGCAGAATTGTAAAAATAAGAAACATGATTTTCTCGGCGGCTATAAACGATAAAGGTCTGATTCTTTTTTGTGAAGTTTTGTCTTATTGATTCACATCTATTATTTGAATATTTCGTTCGTCAGTCTCTCAGTCAGGCTACAAAATAAATCATAAATGTATTTATATAAACATGTCAATTTCTCGAGTTCTATTAATAATAGAGTCATGATACATTTTATAAAAATTATCTGATACATGAGCATTTATTCTATAGATATTTTTCCGTGTGTCTGTTGGTTAGGCTACAAATGTATTTTGGTTTCGTGATTTTATTTTCTTTCGCAATTTCCCTTTCAACTTTCTGTTTACCATTTATTTTTCTTAAAATCTTAAAGTGCTCCGCTACTTATAAGAATAATAATTTATATAATAAGAAAAAATATTTCTATTTCAAAATTAATTAGATAAACTAATTGTTAGCTTCTAGCATTATTCAGTTCCTGATCCTGCAGGTCTCCAGGAAACATAGAAACAGATCATGCCACTACCATTTAAACTTAAAATCTTTGTATTACAAACCTAAGCTTTTCTTACTTTTCTACTTGAAATTTCGTTCTTATAATAACATCTGTAAACCGAAAAAATACTCTATTCAAATATTATTGCCATATTTATTGCTGATAAATATCATCGCTAGGTATTCTCTTATTATTATTTTTATCTCATGATTTTTTTCTCATTTTCCATCCTTACTGTCCACAAAGTGTTAACAAAGTACAAACTAGATGGTTTCCCCCCAACAATTATGTCCAACTACGCCTTGCACAGTACAAATAAAATAGAAATGTAGCTGGAAAGACATAAGGATAATTTTCAAGATTCTGGATAGTTTGTACGCAG
>JAAEMK010000735.1 GCA_024225635.1 Desulfobacteraceae bacterium
ACGAGTGGCAGAGGTGGCGGCGGAAATCGTTGGTCGATCCGCTGCTTCAAGTGCAACGGTCTCGGACACATCGCGAGATACTGCAGAGCCGCTGACGAGGATCAGCAGAGAGATGGCGAACGCGAGCTGGCGACGTCTGCCGAAGAAGAGAGGCTGATTTACGTGGACGCCAACGTCGACAAGAGTGAACGAGTGGTTCGTCGACTCAGGGGCGTCGAGTCACATGACGGCGTCAAGAGCCGTCTTCAGTCACTACTGCGAGTTCACGAGACCGAGATGCGTTAGACTCGGAGATGGTCGATTCCTGCCGGCGCTTGGACAAGGTCGCGTGCGACTGGACGTCGACACGGGAAGAAGGGCGCCGATGACGACGGACGTGACGCTGGCGGACGTCCTGTTCGTGCCAGGTCTCAGCTGCAACCTGGTGTCCGTCCGCGCCGTCTTGGACCGAGGCAAGACGGTCCACTTCTCGAGCAGTGGCTGCGTCATCAAGACGGCCGATGGCAAGACGATCGCGAGCGCCAGACGAGAGGACAGACTGTTCAAGCTCAATCTGAAGACGAGTTGGTCGTTCGAGGAGGAGCGCCAACGTTCTGACGGTCTACGAGGACCTCCGACCAAGAAGGCGACTACTTCGCGGAGCCTGGAAACAGCGGGCGGCGACGCAACGGCTTCGCAAGAGAGGCGCAAGGCGCCGCCGGTCCCGAACTTGGATGCGGACGAAGAGGTGGCGTGCGGCATCGACTGCGACGCCGCGCTGGACTGCTATGAGGACGACAACTAAACTTTCTCTGTCGGGAGTGTGCTGACGCATTGCGTCGTCGCAGTATTAGGTTAATTTCATTCCTTACGTATGCGATCATAGCTAG
>JAAEMK010000736.1 GCA_024225635.1 Desulfobacteraceae bacterium
AAAATTCCGGATTGACGATCTCACATTATAAACTGAGAAATTCTCATTGAAACATTGTATTTTTTTGAAATCTGACCAGTTTGTAATGTGAGATCGTCAACCCCAAAAGTTTTTATTTAGTGAACCACTCATCAAACTCAATCGATTCAAAACAATATGTAATTGTAGTTGAATGATTGACATGTCCTAGAATGTTTATTTGTTATAAAAAGTAATAACAATACACTTTTTTTACACACCACCACATCCACCACCTACAATACACTTTTTGCACACCACCAGACCACCATCCCAACAAATTTTTTTTTTTTTTTTGCCTTTTTTATTTTTAATTTATACGTAGTTTTTTAATTTCTGTGTTTTCATTCTTAACAAACAGTAGTATGTATCCTTGCACAATAGTTCAAAGAAAACACTCTACGCAAACCAGAATGCACTATTTATTACACACCACATACCACTCCCACCGCACACTTCCACCACCACATCCGAAAATACACTATTTTATTACACACCCCACACCTTTACGACCACTTCCCAAATACACTATTTTTTACACCCACCTCTACCTCAACCCAGTGAACCCACCACCCACACCAATTACACCAAAAAAATACCCTGGAGTTTGGGGACCCAGTCCCTTTGAGTATAAAACAAATGCAAAATATTCAGAAATATCTGACAAACATAAAAAACATTTATTCAAATCATTTAGCAAATTTATTCAAATGATTTAAAACATTTATTCAAATGATTTATCAAATGGATTCATACCTAAAGCAAAGATTGATGATTTCACACCATACGATGGTTCAACTTCATCTGAATGTGATGTTGCCATGAATATTGATTCATCTTCATCTAATTCATCTGAAATACCATCAAATGGTCCTCCAACAGTATTTGTATAATTTCTATCAAATATTAATCAAATCATCACGAATCCAACACCTGTCAAATTTAATTTATATAAATCAATTAAAACAAAACGTCCAGAAATTTTCAACAATATAAAATCATTCCAAATTGC
>JAAEMK010000737.1 GCA_024225635.1 Desulfobacteraceae bacterium
ATCGAGACTTCATTGAAATGCATTCGAAATCATCGAAATGCAAAAGGTTTCCCTACAAATTAGTCAATTTTCACGAAATTGGTCACATCTCGCGTAGGTCTGCTATGTTTATTGAGTACTAAGTTGACGAAATTTCACTGAAAAGCCCCAAATTTTGGTTAATTTCCCCAACAAAAGGCAAAAGTTTTATCCACGTTTAGCTACGTTTCTGTAGTTTTGTGTCCATATTTCGATGAAATTTTCCCCGCATAAGGCAAGGTTTGCCACGTTTTGTTGCATTTCGCCAGATTTTTGTCCATATTTCGCAAGGATCTGCTATGTCCATTGAGTGTGTTTATACCAAAGTTGATCGAAATTACCAAGCTTCGACGAAATTTTGCTCAAAAGGCAGAAGGTATACCACGTTTTGTTTGAGTTGTGCCATTTCACATGGGCCCATTGAGTGTGTTATACCCAAGTTGATAGAAAACTTCACTGGAATGCACCCAAAACCATTCAAATTCTGTCG
>JAAEMK010000738.1 GCA_024225635.1 Desulfobacteraceae bacterium
AAATGGCCTCGGAATTCAATCAAATTAATTGGATAAGTCAGTGTTGGTCTTAGGATTTCCAAAATGGTAAGACACTTGGTATTTGGTTGAAAAATGTGGCCTCCAGAGTCCTTAGAAAGTTCAGTGAAAATGATTAAAAACTTGACCCAAGCAAAAATGAAAACTTTCAACTCCTGTAGGAGCCCCCTGAGGAGTTTCTAGACCCCCTTAATGGTCCTAGGGGTCGTCCCTAGAGGTCCTGAAGGGGTTCTGATGAAAAAATCACAACTCTAAAATTTGCAATGGCAGCACTGGAGCACCTCTATCTGGAATGGTCCTGGAGTCCTAAGCTTCTAAATCCTTTTTCCATTGTACAATTTAATAGAACAATTTAATTTCATGTATCATTTATACACAAGACGCAGTATTTATAGGCTCCGATTGTATTGACTCTTATTTTGATGCTCTGAGTGCTCTGGTGCTCTCTGATTGCTCTCTGATCAGTGATCACTCTCTGATTGCTCTCTTAGTGCTCACCGACTGCTGACTTATTCCT
>JAAEMK010000739.1 GCA_024225635.1 Desulfobacteraceae bacterium
AATTGTCGAGATAATCACAAATTAAATTTTGGTATAGCTACACGGGAGACACAGGAGTCTGCCGTTATGCAATAGTTGCGAGCAAAATCCTGATTAAAAACACTGTAAGGCACTTCTGGGGTCATATGAAGGATGCCGAAAATTGAAATAAATTTGGGTTTAAGGGACTTCATCCAGAAATCTTCCAGGCCTTTGGTATACTCGCTGACCGGAGGATTCAGCCGGTAAATGTTTTTCCATCTTTTCCGGGTGATCCTGTCCGCCGAGGCCGTGCAGACGAGAAAAGGCACATCCAGTTTATTGGCGATTTTCGCCATGGCATAGGTCGGAGCGCTCGTATGTCCGCCGACAAGCATTACGGCCCCGGCATTGTCCACCAGATCCTTGACGATCTTTCCGGCCATGGATTCCTTCCTCTGGTCATCGGCATATACAAGATGCAGGGGACGGCCATTGATACCGCCGTTTTCGTTGATGAAACTCCCGGCCATCTCAAAGGAATCCTTCATCATCCGCCCGTCTTTCATCTGCTTCCCGGACAGGGGAAGGGGAACTCCGATAACGACCGGCCCGGCCCCATGGGTCGTAACCGGTATCACAAGCACCACAAACATCACAATTAAAAACCTTTTCATGCAGGCTGGCATTTTACTCTCCCTTGAAATTGAAAGGATCACTGGGCCCAGACCGGCAGTACACCGGCTTTAATGGCGAATACCGCCGTCCCCAACAGGAGGAACAGGGCCGTTACCACGACAATGCCGATGAGGTTGATCAACAGCCCGGCCTTGACCATCTCTCCTATTTTCACCCGCCCGCTGCCGAATACAATGGCATTGGGCGGTGTGGCCACCGGCATCATAAATGCGCAGGATGAGGCAAGGGCCGCAGGAATCATCAGCAGGAGAGGATTGGTCTTTATGGCCACTGCGATGGATGCCAGAATGGGGAGAATCATTTGGGTCGTCGCGGTGTTGGATGTCAGCTCGGTCAGAAACGTCAGGCTTGCGCAAATGACCCCGATCATTCCAATGGTGCTGAATCCCGCAAGAACCTGAAGCTTGTTTCCGATAAAATCGGCGAGCCCGGTGACTTGAAACCCTTTTGCCAGGGCAAATCCCCCGCCGAAAAGGATAACGATATCCCAGGGAAGATTTTTGAACACAGTGACGTCCATAACGGTTGCCGATTTGGCCCGGGGGCTGCGTGTGGGGAAAAAGAACATGAGAGAGGCCATAAAAATTGCCACTGTGCCGTCATCGATCAGTTTTGAAGTGGGAAGCAGGTTTGACCATCCCGGTATGGTCACAAATCCCAGAACAAGGTTTTTCCTGAACACCCACAATACAGCGGTTAATATGAATATGACGGCCACTACCTTTTCTTCGTGGGTCATGGGGCCCAGGGCTTTGTATTCATTATTGACAATTTTGGGGTCCACCCTCAGGTGTTCCGGCGGCCGGTAGATCAGTTTTGTAAGCACAACCCATATGATAAGCACCATACACACCGCTAGGGGAACCGCCATGATCATCCAGATGCCGAAGGAGATGGGAGGGGCTTCAGGAAATGTGAGTTGAAACGTGCGCTGGAGCACAAGATTGGGAGGGGTGCCCACAAGGGTGGCCATTCCTCCATGGTCAGCGCAATCATAAAACCGCCGATAAAAAGAAAGATCGTGCTGTTGAAATAAATTGGAGCCGTCGCCTTTCCCGCTAAAATCCCCATCAACGGATAAAGGATCATGGGAAGGATGGCCGTGCCCGCCAATGGAATCGCCTCGGTGATCCACCATACGGACATGAGCAAGGCGATTGCGGCCATGCGGCTCACCACCGGTTTTCCCGGTACAAAATCAATGAACAGCACAATAAAAAATAAGATGGGACCTGATATCAATCCTGCTATTTGAGCTTTTGACCTCCTGTGTTTGCTTAATTCCATCTCAAACCCTCCTGTTCTGTTTTATAGATCAAGACCGGCTTGCAGGCGGTCTCCACGGATTACCGGCGGGGCTGCTTCATCTCATACTCAAAAGAATCCATCAGCTTTGTTTTACCGGCCACCACCTTGGTCTTGATCAGGTAGGCGCCGGTTTCCCCCAGGTTCACATCAGCGCCATAGCCACCCCCCATACCCATGCACATGACCTTTTGGGTCTTGCCGCCGGGGCCCTTGATCAAATAGCCCACCTTTGCCTTTCCAAGGGTATTACCTTGTTCATCCTTGATGTAGACCATGAGATGGTGGGTATTTTTCATTCCCGGCATATCCTTTATCTTTTCCCTCATATCGATGAGTTCGTAGGCAAAGTGATGGCCCTTGACATGGGCTTCCCTGATCCGGTTCCTGCCCACGCCCGCTTTTCCAGGCATATCATGCCCCATTTTGCCATGGTCCATGGCGTCCCGGACCGCTTTCTCCCCTTCCTCGACCATTCCATGGCCCGTCTTGGTGTGATCCGTGGCCGGAATAACCGTGGGAACGGCAAGAACCAGCAGGAAGGTAATGATCCATGCAATATGCTTTTTCATGGTGTGTTTCTCCTATTTTGAGGTTTCAGTTTTACGGAACCGGCGGTCCGTTGTTTTGGCGATTCCGCCCGATTTCCCATCGTTTCCAGATCCGGTAGACAGCCGGGATGATCACCAGGGTGAGGATGGTGGAGGATACGAGCCCGCCGACCATGGGGGCGGCGATCCGTTTCATCACCTGGGAACCGGCCCCGTGGCCATACATGACCGGAAGGAGCCCGATCAGGGTGGTGGCGACAGTCATGATCTTGGGCCGTACCCTGTCCACGGCCCCTTCGATAATGGCCGCTTCCAGGTCCCGGACCGTGGTCATTTCACCCTTTTGCCGCTTTCGCTCAAACACCCCGTCCAGGTAGACCAGCATCACCACCCCGGTTTCGGCGGCAAGCCCGGCAAGGGCGATGAAGCCCACCATCACGGCAACGGAAATGTTGTAATTGAGAAAATAGAGGAGCCAGATGCCCCCCACCAGGGCGAACGGCAGGCTTGCCATGACGATAACCGCCTCGATGATGCTGTTGAAGTGGAGGTAGAGGAGGATGAAGATCACCGCGAGGGTGGCCGGGATGATGAGGTTCAGGGTCTTTCTCGCCCTTTCCATGTATTCGAACTGGCCCGACCAGACCATGGAATAGCCAGGGGGAATATCCACCTCCCGGTCGACCACGGCCATGGCCTTTTTCACGAAGGTGCCCACGTCCACGCCCCGGATATCCACGTAGATCCAGGCGGTCCTTCTTGCGTTTTCGCTCTTGATGCCCGCCGGGCCCTTGCGGATGGAGATGTCCGCCAGCTGGGCCAGGGGTACCTGTGCGCCGGTGGGGGCGGGCACGAGCACCCGTTTGAGCTGCTCGATATCGTCCCTGAGTTCCCGGCTGTAGCGCAGGTTCACCGGGTACCGTTCCAGCCCCTCCACGGTATGGGTGATGTTCATGCCGCCGATGGCCGTCATGATCACATCCTGGACGTCCCCCACGGTAAGGCCGTACCGGGCGATATGGTCCCGGCGGATGGAAAAATCCAGGTAGTTGCCGCCGGTGACCCGTTCGGCAAAGGCCGAGAGGGTGCCGGGGATATCCCGGAGCACGGCCTCAAGCCGCTCCCCCAATTGGGAGAGTACGTCGAGGTCCGGCCCCATGATCTTGATGCCCACCGGGGTCTTGATGCCGGTGGAGAGCATGTCGATGCGGGTACGGATGGGCATGGTCCATGCGTTGGTGAGCCCCGGGAACCGGATCGCCCGGTCAAGCTCGTCCGTAAGCTCGGCAATGGTGATGTAGCGCTCCAGGGGAAAGAGCAGGGACAGGGGCTTTTTCAGAAAACCGGGCCATGTGGAAAAGAACCGCTCCACAGGTCTTTTGCGCCACTCATGGATGATCTTACCCTTTTTCTCCTCGGGCCAGAACCAAGAAAAAGGTTCCTTGAGCCACCCCGGCCAGCCGGAGAAGAACCGCTCCACAGAAATCATTTCATGCTCCTTTTCGGGCCGGAGCATGATGGTGGTTTCGATCATGGAGAGGGGGGCGGGATCGGTGGGGGTATCGGCCCGGCCTATCTTGCCCAGGGTGTGATGCACCTCGGGAAACCGCTGGATGATCTTGTCTGTCTGCTGGAGCAGCTCCCGAGCCTTGGTGATGGAGATGCCCGGAAGGGTGGTGGGCATGTAGAGCAGATCCCCCTCGTTCAGGGGCGGCATGAACTCGCTGCCAAGCCGGGACAGGGGGTACCAGGTGACGGCCACGATCAGGATGGCGATCATGACCATGCTCTTGCGAAAGCGGAGCACCAGGCGAATCAGGGGGCGGTAGATGAGGATGAAAAAGCGGCTCAGGGGATTCTTCTCCTCGGGCATGATCTTCTGGGGTACCAGACTGAAAAAGACGATTACCGAAAGGATCAGGGCGGCAACAAGGCTCCAGTCCGGGAGCGCCACGCCCAGTATTCCCGCAAGGAGCACCAGCAACGGCGGCGATCCCACCCAGGCGATCCAAATCCTCGCCTTTCTCTTCTTCGGAAGGGACGCCTCCAGGGGCGTTTCCCGGATGAAAAAGGTCATGAGCACGGGGATGATGGTGATGGCCAGGACCGAGGAGGCGGCCATGGCAAAGGTCTTGGTATAGGCCAGGGGCTTGAACAGCCGTCCCGACTGCTCACTGAGGGTGAAGACGGGAAAGAAGGATATGGTGATGATCAAAAGGCTGTAGAACAGGGCCGGTCCCACCTCCTGGGATGCAAGGGTGATTATCTCCATGTGGGATTTTTTGCCCCGGTCCCGCTCCAGGTGCTTGTGGGCGTTTTCCACCATGACAACGGATGCGTCCACCATGACACCGATGGCGATGGCAATGCCGCCCAGGCTCATGATATTGGCGTTGATGCCCATGGCGTACATGATGAGAAACGATATGAGAATCCCCACCGGCAAGGTGAACAGGGCCACGAAGGCCGACCGGAAGTGGAGCAGGAACACAAGGCAGATCAGGGCCACCACCGCAAGCTCCTCCATGAGCTTTGTCTTCAAGGTGTTCACGGCCCGGAGTATCAGCCCGGAACGGTCATAGCCGCTCTCCACCACCACGCCTTGGGGAAGGCCTTTTTCCAGCTCCCGGAGGCGCTGCTTCACCCGGCGGATCACCTCCAGGGCGTTCTCGCCGTAGCGCATTACAACGATCCCCCCCACCACCTCGGACTCGCCGTTCCAGTCCAGGATGCCCCGTCTCAATTCCGGGCCCACCTGGATATTAGCGATGGTCTTTAGCAAAATGGGGGTGCCCTTTTTATCCACGCCAACGGCGATGTTGCCGATATCCCCCATGGAGGAGATATAGCCCAGGCCCCGCACCATGAACTCGGTCTCCCCCATCTCCACGAGCTTGCCGCCCACGTCGTTGTTGGAGCGCAGGATCGCCCGGCGGATCTTTTGGATGGAAAGACCGTAGGCCAGAAGCTTGTTTGGATCCACCTCCACCTGGTACTGCTTGACAAACCCGCCGATGCCCGCCACCTCGGACACCCCGGGGACCGCAGTGAGCTCATACCGCAAATACCAGTCCTGGAGGCTCCTGAGCTGGGAAAGATCGTATTGCCCGGTGGTGTCCTTGAGCACGTACTCATACACCCACCCCACCCCGGTGGCGTCGGGACCCAGGCTCGGGGTGACCCCGGCAGGCAGCCGTCCGGCCACGGAATTCAGGTATTCCAGCACCCTGGATCTTGCCCAATAGAGATCGGTGCCGTCCTCGAAGAGGATGTAGACAAAGGAGATTCCAAAGAAGGAGTATCCCCTCACCACCTTGGCGAATGGCACGCTGAGCATGGCCGTTGTCAAGGGATAGGTGACCTGCTCCTCCACCACCTGGGGGGCCTGGCCCGCATACTCCGTGTAGATGATCACCTGGACGTCGGAAAGATCGGGAATGGCGTCAACCGGCATGTTCACCATGGCCGTGATCCCCCCCGCGATGACAAGGAGGGTGGCGAGAATCACCATGAACCGGTTGTTGACGGACCAGCGGATTATCCCATGGATCATGATTCATCCTCCATATCCCCGAAAAAATCCTCTTCGGCCTCTTCTTCTTCGTCCGGGGGCGGGGGTGCGGGTTCCATCATCTTGCGCACCGCCTCCTTGAGCCGGGACTCGGAATCGAGAAGGAACTGCCCCGAGGTGACCACGGTCTCCCCCGGGGCAAGGCCGGTGATCACATGGACCCTGCCCCCGTCAACGGGGATGCCCAAGGTGGCCTCCCGGGGAACGAACCGTCCATTCCCCCTGGCCACGAAAACGATGTTGCGGGTACCCGAGCGGATCACCGATTCAGAGGGGATGGTGAGGCCCGTTCCCTTTCCCTTTGTTCGGATGAACACCTCGGCAAACATGTCCGGCTTCAGGAAGAGATCCGGGTTCTCGAACTCAAGGAGGATCACAAGATCCCGGGTGCCCCGCTCCATGTAGGGATAGATAAAGGATACCTTGCCCCTGCACACCTTTCCCGGATGATAGGGAAGGGTCATTTCGGCATCCAGCCCCTTTTCGATCATCTCCATTTCATACTCGTAGATATGGGCCTCCACCCACACCTTTGAGAGATCTACAATGGTGTATGCCGTGGTGCCGGTGTTGACAAATCCGCCCTCCACCGCATTCTTTTCGATCACCACCCCGTCCGCCGGAGAGCGGATGGTTAAAGCACGTTTTACCCTTCCGGCAGCCTTGATGGCCTGGATCTCCGTGTCCGCAAGATCAAAAAAGGAAAGCCTGCTCCGGGCCGATTCCAGCAGGCTTTGGGACGGACTGCCCAGGGCGGACAAATACTCCTCCTGGGCGGCCAGGAGATCCGGCGAATAGATATCGTAAAGGGGCCGGCCCTTTTCCACCACGGCTCCGGTAAAGTCCACATGGAGCTTGTCGTACCAGCCGGACACCTTGGGGCTCACCTTGACAAGAGATGTCTCGTCATAGGTGATATGGCCGTAGGTGCGGATGGTGTGCACAAGGGGCGTTTCCTCGACCCGGGTGGTGCGGATGCCCATGTTATGCACGGTCACCGGATCCACCCGGATCTCCCCGGCCTCGCCCGGTTTGCCTTGATCCCCGCCCCGCCTGGGGGTCAGCTCCATGTTGCAGATGGGGCACAGGCCCGGCTCCTCCGTGATTATCCACGGGTGCATGCCGCAGGTGTAGAGCTGTTTCGTCTCCCCCGCCCCCGTACCCCCGGAAGCCGGTACAGAGATGGAATGGGGGGCATGATACCCCATGAGCTTGAACCAGGCGATGCCCGTTCCCGCCGTGACCAGGGCCGTGATAAGAGCCGTTACGATAATGGGTTTAAGGCTGCTTTTTTTATCCATTTTTCCCGCCTTTTAAGGAATGTCTTTGGAAGCCCGGCCCACGGCGGCATCCAGCACGGCACGGGCAACGCCGATATCGCTTTTCTTCCTTGCCAGGGCCGTCCGGGCATCGAGCCAACCGGCATAGGACTGGATCACGTCGGCAAAGGAAACCTTGCCCGCCTCATACCCCCGGGTGGAGACGTCCAGGGTGGACCTGGACAGCCCCACGATGCTCTTCCGGTAAAGGGCCTCCTCCCGGATGGCCCGGTCCAGTTCAAACCATGCCTCCCGCACCGCCCGCCGGGTCATGGCCACGGCAGCGTCGTGCGCAGCCCCAAGGGCCGACAGCTTCTGCCGGGTCTGGGCCAGCCAGGCATCGTTTGTTCCGAACCACGGTTTGGGCGCAAGCTCAGGGCCTTGGGCAAAGGCCGGGGTTACGGCGGCGCTGCCGGTCTGCACCACGGCTTTATCACTGTAGGACGACATGTTCAGGGTAAAGGGGGGAAGAATCATGGTCTCGGCCATCTCCAGCATTCCCGCAACCTTTGCCTGTTTTGCCGAAACCAGCCGGATCTCCTGCCGGTGCTCCATGGCCGGGGGATAAAGGGAATCAAGGTTTGGAAGCGCTGTTGACGGCGCCCTGGCCGCCGGGGATGCGACCGGGGTGTCCGGAGGCAGAAAAAGAAGGGCAAGAAGCCCGGCTTGAAGGTTCAACTCCTTTTCCTTAAGGGTGACCAGGGCCTCGTTCAAAAGCCGGGTCCGGATGATGATCTTATTCACGTCCTGGAAGCTGGTCTTTCCCGACCGGTACCGGGTATCGGCCACTGAAAGAAGGTGGTTGAACAGCCCCAGGGTTTCGGTGGTGATCCGCCTTGCCTCTGCCGTGAACAACAGGTTCCAGTATATTTTCCTGACGGCTGTGACGGCGTCCCTGCGGGCCATGGAGAGTTTCTCGGCGGCCTGGCGCACCGTTTCTTCGGCCACCCTGCCCTTGAGAGCGGTCACGCCGGGAAAGGGAAATTGGCTGCCGGGCGGTTCCCTGCCCTTCACCGGCCCCACGGGAAGTGAAATTCCTTCGGTAAAGGCCGCATACTGCCGGAGGATCTCGTCAAGGTTCATCACCTGGGTAAAGGTCTGCACCGCCCCCAGCAGCTCCTTTTTTGCCCTCCGGATGGACGGGTTCCTGAACAGGGTGAGGATCTCAAGGGTTTCCAAGGTAAATTCCCGGTTCAGCCGGGCTGCGGCGAACCCGTCGTCCCATGATGCCTGTTCAAGGGAGGCGGCCATGGAAGGGGCCATGGAAATAAACCCCTCTCCTTTTTCGGCGGCCTTTTCCCAGCGGGTCCGGGCGTCTTTGATCCGTTTCTTTACGGCCTCAAACGCCTCGCTTTCTTCCCGGAGATCCGGGGTGGCCGCCACCTCCGGGCCGGAAAGGGAGGTACCCGCGAGCTGCTCCAGCCGTGCCAGGGTCTTGCCGTGGTCCGCGCAGGCACGGGCCAGGGAGAGCTGGAAATTGTAAACCGTGTTCCGGGCTTCCATAAAATCGGAAAAGCCGCCCTCCCCCTCCCGGAACCAGGTCTCCGCAGTGACAAGGGACCCCATGGCTTGCGGGATCAGATCGTCCCGGTACAGGGTGATGAGCCGCCCGGCGTTCCTGAGCCGGAACCAGAGGTTGCTGATTTCGGTCCTGACCGAGTTGATCCTGGC
This sequence comes from Desulfobacteraceae bacterium, assembly GCA_024225635.1. Classification (GTDB taxonomy): domain Bacteria; phylum Desulfobacterota; class Desulfobacteria; order Desulfobacterales; family Desulfobacteraceae; genus Desulforapulum. The sequence continues at coordinate 9,075 of JAAEMK010000739.1, forward strand.
TGCGGCCACGGCTTTTGCCTTCTCCTCCAGGGCACGGGCACGGGCCATGCGGCTGCGGTTCTTGCCGGTCCACAGGGGAATGGTCATGCCGAACTGAATCCCCAGGGCATCGTCCCCTGCATCATCCGGGGGCGATACCACATCGGGATCACCGATACCGGCATAAAAAAATCCCACCTTGAAGTCCGGGAAATTGCCCAGCCGGGCAAGGTCGCTCCCGATCCCGGCCTTTTCGATTGAAAGCCTTGCCATGCGGATGGTCTCATTGCGTTCTTCGGCAAGGGTATGGATCTCATCCAGTGAAAGGACGATCCGGCGGACGCCCTTTGCCGAGGCCCTTCCCAGGGGAGCACGGGGATGACGGTTCAGGAGACCGTTGATACCGCTTTTCTCCCGCCGGGCGAGCTCGTCGAGAAGCAAAAGATCGTACCGGATCTGCCCCGCCTGGGACTGGGCCTTGACCACATCCACCAGGGTGGCCCGCTCCCTGCCATGGGCGGTCTCGCCGATCTTTCTCAGCTCATCCAGAAGCCGTGCGCTCCGGCGGGCCACGTCCATGGCCTGCTGGATATAGAGGAGTTCATAAAAGGCTGCGGCAAGGTCGGCATTGATCTTCCGAACGGTCATATCCAGGTTCAGCCCTGCGATTTTCGCCCCCAAGGTCTCCATCTCCCCTGCTTTTCCAAGCTTTCCGGGAAAGGGGACCGGCTGGGAGATCACCAGGTTCCAGTCCTGGGGTCCCAGGCGGGTCTCGATGGGTTCAGGGAAATAGGTGACATTGATCACGGGATCGGGATAGCCGCCCTTCACCCCGGTGCTTTCCTTCGAGGCATCCCACTGGCTGCGGGCGCTCCGGATCAAGGGGTTCCGTTCCCATGCAAGGGCCAGAAGATCGGGAAGGGCCACCTCCCGGACCAGGCGTTCTTCCACGGGGAGGGTGTCCGTCCCTTCCGCCCGGGCCTCACCTTTCCCGAAAAGGATAAGGCCTGCGAAAAACATTGCCGCCCAAAGGGATACCATGGATATTCTCATATTCCCCTCCGATTTTTCTTTGCGAAATAGAGGAAATGTAACTTTACTTATAACATGCTATCCCGGATTGAGCACCCTCTTCCTGTTAAAAACGATCCATCCACTGAACCTGAAAAAATGCCAAAGCCCCAAAATCAAATTTTATAATGTAATCAGTTTGATTGCATGCAGAGGGCTTTGTCGATTGACAACCCTATTTTTATTAGCTATTAGATACACTTGCAATTTTCTATAAGGAGAGATGATGGGACAAATGCATCTTGGCACAGAAAATACCAATTTTCTTTTAACCAATACAAGTTCAATGATTTTCGGCCAATCCGGAACAGAAAGTGTATTTATTAAAACACTGGGCGTGATGACCCTTGGGGGTGCGGCAATATCATCCACAGCAAGTGCGGTCACTCCAAATTCGATTGATAGGTCAATAACAGCCGGAGGTGATGCTCATCTTTTTCCCAACTGTTGTCTCCTCTGATACTGGCACCATGAAAACGGCTGTTACCCTTAATGCATCAACCGGAGCATTCAACTTTACAGATGATGCCAGGTCTTTGAATAATGTTGTGATAAGCAATTTCACATCCCGTTGGGTTTGATGCTTTTTCGTTTGCATAGAAAATAAAAAAGAGAGGTATAGGGTTATTAAACATTTTGAGAATTTTTCATTGGAGATTAAACTATGAAACAAAGATTAAAATCACTTCTGATTTGCTGCATTGCTATTATTATTCCATTTCTATGGATGGAAACCGGCCACACAGCTATTGTGATTCTTGAGGACAGTTCGGAATATACAATAATCGCAGGCGATGCCCCCCAGATATATGGCACCGAAGGAACAAATCTGGTAACTCTTGAAAGCGGTGCTGTCGCTACGTTCCTGAATTTTCCTGGGAATAATATTTTAACAATCAAGTCTGATTCAAGTCTGTTCACAGTATCACGCTCAGGTGCTTATGTCACATTTACAGGAACAGATAGTACGGTGTTAAAAATACCTGCCACCCTTGATTCACAAACGATTATTTTTGATAACGAGACTTTTTCTTTAAACATCAACTCGAATCGTGTGATGTTGGGAAATCAGGAGATCAACTTAACCCCGGTCGAAATAAGTGCATCAGGTGGCATAAAAAGCCTTTCAGTTGGGGCAGAGCATACTGCATTTGTTAAGGCCGATGGATCACTTTGGGCTTTTGGCAAGAATAGCACAGGGCAAATAGGTGTTGGCAATATTGTTGATCAGTCTTCACCTATTAATATCGGCAGCAATTATAAAGTTGTATCCGCAGGGACGAATCACACTCTCGCCATTGATGATAGCGGATCTCTCTGGGCTTGGGGGAGTTTTCAGTTTGGACAACTTGGTAATGGCATGGATATTTTGGATATAAGACGTTATGATCCCAGTTATATCACATCTCCCACCCCAATTGATGCCGGATCTAAATATATTGCCATCTCTGCAGGTGAGTATTATTCGCTTGGTATTAAGGATGATAACTCTCTTTGGGCTTGGGGCTGTGGAATGTCTTCGAAATTAGGTAATGATTCCGTTGAAAACCACAAACTCCCCGTTAAAATTGGTGACAATTTTAAAGCCGTGGCAGCGGGAGAGTATCATACGTTAGCGATTAAGACAGATGGATCTCTCTGGGCATGGGGGCGTAATCTTTATGGCGAAGTCGGCCATGGTGGAAGCTTTGGTTATTATTTTGGTCAAGACACTCCTGTTCAAATCAGTGCGCCAGGAGACCGGTTCAAAGCAATCGCTGCTGGTGGATACAACTCTTTGGCTATTAAAGAAGATGGTTCGCTTTGGACCTGGGGACAAACGGAAGATGGCCAATTAGGTCTTGGTGAAGATGCTGATAACCCTGGATATCCGGCGTCATCTAATCAGAACTCTCCTGTGAAAATTCCAATTTCCGGGAATTTTGTTTCTATCGACATTGGCTCTTGGCATTCTGTCGCTCTGCAAGATAATGGAGATATTTGGTCGTGGGGGCACAACAGTCGTGGAGAGCTTGGAGTTGAAGCGTCTGCCGGAGAGAATGCTTTGGGATATCCAATACTAACAGACAGATTCTCACCTACGCTCATGGGGCATGATTATATTGCCATAGGTGCGGGAACGTTCAATACCGTTGCTATTAAAAAAGATGTCAGTGTTGATTCGTGCGGCAAAATTAGCCTTGAGGGTGAAGAAGCTGTTTATAAGTATTTTTTAACTTATGGAATTTTTAAGTAGTGTCCGGTTAGGTTAGGGGGGGGAAAAGTAAATAACACCAACCAATATTGGGCTGGATTTCGGATCATCTCCAAGACTCCTACAGGGAGCATATTGGTGTCCTTTGTATGGTAACGAGGAAGGCGGTTGGTTGATAAAGGGGTAAAGAAACTATTCAGCACGTCAGCCGGGGAAAGCCGGTCTCACCATAAAGGATTTTTGATTTCCACCTTCATGATCTTCATGGTTAAAACAGGGGATAATTCAACGTGCTGAATAGTTACAAAATTTAAAGCTTAAACTTTCCTACCAGTTGAGCAAGCTCTTTTCCCAGCAAAGATAGGTTGTCGGCACTGGAATGCAACTGGCCGCCGCTCTGGGACATCTCATTGGAGGAAGCGCTGACATCGGCGACATCCGCCGTGATTCCCCCTGTTACGGCGGATACCTGGGCCATGTTTTCGTTCACGCTGGAAATCCCGTCCGACGCCTGGGAGACATTGCCTGCGATCTCACCGGTGGCTGCGGCCTGCTCCTCGATGGCGGTTGCAATGGTAAGGGTTATCTCATTCACATCATTGATGATTTTAGAGACATCCCCGATTTCAGCGATGGCTTCATCGGTTACGGCCTGAACCCCTGTTATTTTATCACGGATCTCATTGGTGGCTTCAGCCGTCAGCCGTGAAAGCTCCTTGATCTCTCCCGCCACAACGGCAAATCCCTTTCCCGCCTCGCCTGCCCGCGCAGCCTCGATGGTGGCGTTCAAAGCCAGCAGATTGGTCTGTTCCGATATATCGGTGATAGTCTCGGTGACATTGCCGATATCCCTGGCCGCCGCTTCAAGCCGGCCCATCTTGTCCGAGGCCCCCCTGGCGCTGGCAACCGCTTTTTCCGAAATCATCCTTGATTTCTCGGAGTTTTGGCCAATCTCATTGATGGTGGTGGTCATCTCCTCGGTGGCGGCGGCAACCATGGATATATTGGCGGATGCCTGGTCCATGGCAGCGGCTGTGGAGGTGATGTTTCCCCCTGCCTCGTCCACGGCTTTTGCAACGGTATCGGCCTTGGCGGATGTAAGACCGGCTGCGGACGACATCTCCTGTGAAATACTCAAAAGCTCCCCGGAAGCATTGCCGACAACACTGGATTTGGATGCCACATCCTTGAGAATGTCATGGATCTTCTCAATGAAAAGGTTGAACCAGCTCGACAGTTCACCGATCTCATCCTTTCCGGTCACCTCCAGGCGCATGGTCAGATCCCCTTCCCCCCGGGCAATATCCTTCAGACCGTCAATGACCCTGTTTATGGGCTTGATGATGGTACCCGCAAAGAAAAAGGCCATTACCGCCGAGAGCACAAAAAGCATCCCGCCGATCAATATCAGGTCCCGGATCATGGCGTAGGCATTCTCCATGATCTCTCCATGCTCGATCACGCCGATGAGTTTCCAGCCGAGTTCAGGGGAGGTATATACGTTCACATCGTACCGGACGCCGTTAAACTCCTGCTTTACATAACCCGATGAAACCTTGGCAATCTCCTCGTAGGATTCCATGCCGCTGTCCTTCATCTCCTTGAAGTTCTCACCGGGATCATTTGGATTTACCATGACCCTGTTGTTGCCGTCGGCAAGGATCAGATATCCGGTCCTGCCGAGCTTGATCCTTGATACCATCCTTGCCAGCCCATCAAGCTTGATATCGATACCGGCAACACCGAGCACCTCATACCCGCTTCCCTTGACCGCTTTCACCTGACAGATGGAAATCACTCCGTTACTGGCCTGGTATGCATCTGAAAGGACCACCTTATCCGGGTCGGTTAAAGCTAGTTTGTACCACCCCCGGGCGGTTGAATCGTACCCGGCCTTTCTGTCAGACGCGGGAAACTGCAAATAACCGCCGTCCTTTGTTCCAATAAAGGCGGAAGCATATGCGGGATGGGCCTCATGCACCAGCCTGAGAAACTCAAAAATCTCAGCTTCTTTACCGCCGTTTGCCAGGGGGGTCATGGCTGTTTTCCTGGTGGTGTGCTTATAATTGGTGATGCTGTCACCGTTTTCAGCCAACAGGGGATTTTTGGCAACCATCCCCGCATTCATCTTTGCCTCGTTGATAAAGATATTCATGGCTTCATCAATCTGGGAAAGCTGCTGGGTGGAAGCGTGCATAAATGTTTCCAGGGAGTTGTGGCTGAGCCTGACGGCGGTGAGGGTACAGATGATGGCAATGGAGATTGCCACCACACCCATGAATGCCAGGATCGTCTTTGTCTTTAAGGTAAACTTCATTCTTCAATTTCCTTCAAATTATTAATTGGCAGACCTCAACAGATCTATAAAATCAGCAAAGTGACTTTTTATAACACAAATCATAAAAAATGTTCAGGGAGCTTCCCGAAGACAGCTTTCTGATCAAGGCCATGTCCTCCTCCTATATTTCAAGGGAGATCATGGACCGCCTGAGCGTAAAGGATGATCATTGCACGGCCCATCCGGTTTGGTGAATCCTGCATGCACTGCCACGGCGAGCCTGCCACCGCCCCCAAAGAATTGATTGAGATCTACGGATACACCGGCGGTTTTCACTACACCGTGGGAGAGATCGGCGGGGTTGTCATTGCGGGCTTTCCCGTGGAGATGATCAAAAACCCGGTCAAGGAGGTGACCTTCCAGTACATCTCCCTGTATTTCATGGGCATTCTTTTCTTTGCAAGCCTGATAAGCCTTTTCTTTGACCGGCTGGTGATGAAGAACCTCCACCACCTGAGCCTGATTTTCAAGACCCGGTTTTCCGGGGAGCAGGAACAGGGCATCATCGAGAAACTGGGCAAAAAAGATGAAATAGAGGGGTTGATCGAAGGGGTGGACGAGCTGGTCCTGTGCCTTTCCAAGGCAAAAAACGAGCTTGAGGATTCTGCGCTGAACCTTGAGAACAAGGTGAAAACCAGGACAAAGGATCTCATTGACACGGCGGGAAAGCACCATGGAGATGTCATCCTGTTCCTGGGGCTTTTATCCGGATTTGCCAACGCCGAAGACACGGGAGAGCTTATCAACGGCGTCCTTGACAGCATTGCCGGGCGAAAAATTCACCGGCATCAACATCCTCGGGGCCTCCTCCGGTGAAGAGGCCCTGGCACGGCTCCGGCAGGAAGCCATCGGTGTGATGCTTTCGGACCTGAGGATGCCGGGTCTGTCCGGCCTCGATCTTCTCCCCAAAGCGCTTGGGATCTCCCCCCATCTCTGCGTGATCATGCTCACGGGCTATGCCACGGTTGACAATGCCGTCAACGCCCTGAAGGAAGGGGCCTGGGATTTCATCACCAAGCCCGTGGAGCGGGAGGCCCTGTTCCATACGGTTGAAAAATCCGTGGCCCACTACAGCCTTGCCACGGAGAACAAGCGACTGACCGAGATGATCCGGAAGTTCACCGCGGACCGGAGCATCCACGTTGAAAGCCATGAAATGAAACAGCTCATGGAAAAGGTGACCGCCATTTCAGCCACGGACTACACCGTGCTCATCACAGGGGAATCCGGCAGCGGCAAGGAGTATGTCGCAAGGATCATCCACAGGCTTTCAAAACGAAAGGCAAAATCCTGCCACGCCCTGAACTGCCCGGCCATACCGGAACAACTCCTGGAAAGCGAACTGTTCGGCCATGTAAAGGGATCATTCACAGGGGCGGAGAGAAACCGGGAAGGCTTTTTCATGTCAGCGGACAAGGGCACCCCCATCCTGGATGAGATCGGCGACATCAGCCTGCCCATCCAGGCCAAGTTCCTGAAATTCCTCCAGGACAAGGAGGTCAAGCCCGTGGGCAGCAGCACCTCAAAGACCGCCGATGTAAGGATCATCGCCCTGACCAAGGATGAGAGGACTCGAAATCTGCCAATCTTGTCCACCCCAAAAGTCCCCGAAAAACTTAAACAGGTGATTTATTAATGTATTATAGTTCCGGTCAGACCAATTGATACCGCTACTTATTATTATAGGGTAAGGTTGGCATCACGTCATTTGACCGGCACTATAAGTTGCGTTTTAGAGCGTTTGTTTTTCACGCCGGTGACTACCCGTCTAAAAGATGTTAAGAGTACTATTCTATTTGTTTTAAAAGATCTAATATTTTATATGGGGTTAATCTTAAAGAAGCTGAATCTAAGTGTTTTTTTATTTCTTTTTGTGTAGTCCCAAATTTTATTGCTATTTCTTTAATTGAATACAGTTTTTTTTCATCTATTCCATATTTCATTCTAATTATTTTTTCGTCACGGGGCGTTAACTTTGCTATAATCATCCGTATTTGACGGTTTAAATCCTGTTCCCATTTTTGCCTGAAATAGCCTTTTGAAAATGCACGAGTGAACATAACAACTTCTTCAATCATTTCTTTCTCCGTTCTTTCGGGCTTTTTTTCGGAAGTTTTTGGAATTTTATCGATTTTATCTTTAATTTTTGGCCACCAAACATTAAAGGTTTCGATCAGCGTATCTTCTGGTATTTTTTGACATTCCAATTTATTATTTATAGTTTTCATAAGTTCTAAAATATCAGTTTTAAGAAATTGAGTCGCTTGAAATTGGGCAAGGGGACCTGTCAATAAAGATGGCTCAAAATCAAAAAGTATAGGGCAAACATTAGATTGATCGATGGCAGATGATAAAGCTCCGGCTTCGAATAGAAGCCAAGGTGCACTGATATTTTCTGATGTTAAACAAATGATTCCAAAATTATTCTTTTTTAGTTGTTCCGATATCTTTGATAGCCATTGATCTCCTTTATCTATATCGGATGAAGAAAGCCATGGTTTCAAACTTTGAATCACTTTTGGGAACCAATCATATAAAGCTTTTGCAAACAAGTGACTTCTTTCGCCTGACCAACTTAAAAAAATTTTGGCATCCTTCATATGACCCCAGAAGTGCCTTACAGTGTTTTTAATCAGGATTTTGCTCGCAACTATTGCATAACGGCAGACTCCTGTGTCTCCCGTGTAGCTATACCAAAATTTAATTTGTGATTATCTCGACAAT
>JAAEMK010000740.1 GCA_024225635.1 Desulfobacteraceae bacterium
ATTGTCGAGATAATCACAAATTAAATTTTGGTATAGCTACACGGGAGACACAGGAGTCTGCCGTTATGCAATAGTTGCGAGCAAAATCCTGATTAAAAACACTGTAAGGCACTTCTGGGGTCATATGAAGGATGCCAAAATCAACATAAAAAAGTGAATAGTAAACCGACCGTTTTGATCATGGGGAGATATGACTTGAATACTTCAATTGCAGTTACAAAAAGCAGCTTCGACATATATCTGGGCGATTACAGGTTCAGGGCCGAACGGATTGAAATGGAACCGGCAACCGGATTGAATGACAAGCCCACCCTGGTGTTCCTCCATGAGGGCCTTGGCAGCATTCCCCACTGGGGAAGCTTTCCGTCCAGTCTGTGCGCCGGGACCGGCTGTCCCGGCTTCCTGTATGAACGGCGGGGCTATGGAAGTTCGGGCCGTTATACCGGAGAATGGCCCATGGATTACCTTGAAGAGGAAACCGAGATCCTCCAGGGGGTCCTCCACGGATGCAATGTGACAAATCCCGTTTTAATCGGGCACAGTGACGGCGGAACCATCGCTCTTCTCTATGCGGCCAGGCATTCAGATAAATTAAAGGGCGTCATAACAGAGGCTGCCCATATCTTTATCGAAGATGTTACCCTCAAAGGCATCCGGGAAGCCGTAAACGTATATGAGACAAGCGGTTTGAAGGAAAAGCTCGCAAGGTACCACGGAGATAAGACCGACGCTGTTTTCCGGCGCTGGGCAAACCGGTGGCTTGATCCCGCTTTCCGGGACTGGAATGTGGAAGCCTGCCTTTCCGGCATTACCTGTCCCCTCATGGTGATCCAGGGCAAGGATGATGAGTATGCCACCCTTGCCCAGGTGGAGGGCATTGCAAGCCGGGTATCCGGCCCTGTAAAACCCTTAATAATAGAGGATTGCGGACACGTGCCCCACCATCAGGCCCGGGAAAGGGTTCTTAAGGAAATGACCCGCTTTATAAGGGAGACGTTATAGGAGGAGATGACATGGCGGATAAAATCAATTATGTCGCATTTGAAGACGAATTCAGGGTCTGTCCCGTATGCGGTTACAAGGACGGATTTCATACCATGCTTAAACAGGACGGGGATAAGGTGAAATGGCTGTTTATCTGTCCCTCCTGCCATGAAATATTTGATATCGGGTATAAATTGGATTGGGGAGGATGAAGCATGACCGGACGGGTTCCGTACCCATGGCAAAAAAAATAACAACCTTTCATGGCGTTAGCGGTGCTGGGTGTGATATAAAAGTCAATCGAAATATAAATCTGTGAAAATCAGCGTACTTAAAGACAAGTGTTCTGAAATCATACGATAAAGAAATAGAGAATGAATAACGAGATGATTGCGGGTCCCGGGAGGTGTTTCCCAGGGCCCATGAATGTATCTGGACGGAGATTCTGCGTTTGAAAAAAAAGAAAAAGGCTGTTGGCGGACCCGGGAAAAAGAAATTTGCCGGTTCCGGTTCCGCCCCGGGCCGGAAGGGCGTGATCGTCGCCCATCACGGTGTTGCGGTGCATGTTTTGTTTGAATCGGGAGAAAAGCAGGTGGTAAGGGTGAAACGGCGTTCCGGCCATGTGGTCGGTGACGGCGTGATTGTGCGGGAAGAACGGCTCACGCAGTTGCCGCGCAAAACCGAGCTTCGCAGAAGGGATGCCAGGGGCAGTGTCCGCATGGTCGGGGCGAACCTGGATGTTCTTGGTGTCGTGGTGGCATCGATCCCTTCGCCTCCTTTCGGGTATGTCGACCAGGCGATTGTTGCAGCCAGGGAGGCGGGCCTGCGGCCCGTGCTGGTGATCAACAAGTGTGATCTTGAAGACTCTGAAGAGTTTGTTGCGGAGTATACCGCCACCTATACCGGCACCGTGGATGTTTTTGTCCTGAGTGCGGTCACCGGAGAGGGGCTCGGCGCTTTGGAGTCCTATTTGGGGGAACAGGGGTACCGGAGTTTCTTCGTGGGGACCACCGGGGTCGGCAAAAGCTCCCTGCTCAATGCCATTTGCCCGACACTGGACTTAAGGGTAGGGGAGCTCTATGAAGCGGGCAACAGGGGGTGTAATACCACCACCGTTTCCACCCTCCATTCACTTCCGGGCGGCGGGGAACTTGTGGATACCCCCGGTTTCAACGATTTCGGCCTGGTGGATATTTCCCCGGATGATCTTGCCGGGCATTTTCCCGGTTTTGAGCAGGCCATGGAGAGCTCCTGCCGTTTCAGGGATTGCCGCCACCGCACGGAACCTGGATGTGCCGTGGCCGAACTCGTTCAGAGCGGGAGCATTCCGGAAGAACGTTACAAAACCTACCTGGAAATCCTTGGTCAGCTGGAAGCCGGCGAGGCCAGGTTCAGGAGCCGGAGGGGACGTTCATAAAAAGATAATTTGTACATGTTTATATGTTTATCCAAAAACCATGGCTCAATGTGTAACGTCCTGTTTGCTTCCTGATCCCTGCCTGTTCAACGTTGAATAATTGACGAATAGTGGCGAAAGAATCAGCAGTTTACTCTTTCTTACATTAAGGAGCCGTTATGGACAACATGACAGACAGTAAAGGTGGTGGCGGTTGGGACAGCGCCCTTTCAATCCTGCGGGGGGGTGAGCGGTTCGACATCGAGAAATCAAAGGATCTTTTTGCCGTCAGGAAGCGTGCCGGTACAAAGCGGGGGAGCCTTGCGGATGCAATGGCGGAGATGGGCGACTCTCCTTTGGTGAAGTTTCGGGAAACCGATTCCTCCTCCCAGGTTGAGGTCTATCGTGTGGAGGAGGCGTCCCTGGATGAGGCGATGGAGGTCGTACGCAAGAAGAAACCGGGGGTGGAGTGGTGTTCCCATGTGTACAATATGCCCGGTGATCAGCAAGGGGTCATGGTTCCCACGGATTGTATCTACATGGAACTCAAACCCGGTGCGGATGCCTCGGAGATAAACAAGATGCTGGAAACGTTCGGTCTTGAGCTGATGCCCATGGAGGGCGGCGGTTTTCTGTTGAGGCTGACCGGTGAATCCTTGTTCAACCCCATAAAAATCGCCAATGCCCTGGTCGAGCTGGAGGATGTGGAGCTGGCTGAACCGGATTTTTCCATGAAGATCCGTCTCCACGGGTACCGTCCCCGGGATACCCTTTTTCCCCGGCAATGGCATTTGGAAAACCTCGGCGGATTTGCCCTGACCCAGGGGGCGGATGTTTCCGCGCCGGATGCATGGGAAATCACCCGGGGGGATCGTTCCGTCGTGGTCTGCGTCATGGACGACGGCGTACAGACGGACCATCCCGATTTCTCTTCGGAAGGAAAGATCGGCATCCTTCATTTCCCGCTTTACACTTCATGCAAATTAAAATGATTTTTTGACGGGCAGGAGAATATTTTAAAAAATACTGTGAGCAGCACTCCATTCGGTGTACTTTAGAATTTGCGAAAAAAAAAAGACTCCGGAG
>JAAEMK010000741.1 GCA_024225635.1 Desulfobacteraceae bacterium
AAAAGCCATGAAATGGCTGGAGCGCATCGGTCTTACCCGGGAGGCCCAGACCCCTTTCCGCCAACTATCCCATGCAGACCAGCGCCTGGTTCTCATCGCCAGGGCACTGATCAAGGTTCCAAGGCTGCTCATACTGGATGAAGCCACCCAGGGGCTGGACGAACCAAACCGCCTGGCCGTGCTTGATTTTCTCGAACAGGTGGCCGGGGAAGGACTCTGCACCATCCTCTATGTCAGCCACCGCACGGACGAATATCGCAACTTTTTCACATCCCATCTCCGGATGTAACCCTGTTAAGCGGTTGTGTCCCTGGACCCGTTTACAATTTTATGGGCGTCCCCAAGTTGTTACCCCAGGAGGCCCGGCAGGAAGGTCACCAGGGCCGGGAAGAGGATCATTAGCAGGATGGTGATGGTGTAGGCCGGGAGGAACAGGGCCACGCCCTTGAACACATCCTTCAGGGGAATGTCCCCGGCAACCCCCGCCACCACGTAGGTGGTTGCTCCCACCGGCGGGGTGACGGCCCCGAGGGTAGTGACAACGGTGATGGTGACGGCAAACCAGACGGGATCGTACCCCATCTGAAGGGCCAGGGGGAAAAAGATGGGAATGGTGATCAATAGAAGCGCCAGGGCATCCATGATGGCCCCCCCAAGAATGTAGATCAGGCAGATGGCGCCCATGATGGCCCAGGCTGGAAGCTCCAGGGCCGCAACCCCGGATGCAAGATCAAAGGGAATCCGGGTGACGGCAAGGAACCTTCCAAAGATCATGGCCCCTGCGATGAGCATGATCACCATGCAGGAGATTCGCAGGGTGTCACGGATCGCTTTCTTGAAGTTATCCCAGGAGAGGGTCTTGCCGATGACCGCGATCACCAGGGCGAAAAACGCGCCTGCTGCCCCGGCCTCGGACGGGGTGAACACACCGGCCCATAGCCCTGCCATGACAAGGCCGAACAAAAGGAGCATCTCCCCTGCCCCAGAGAGGGAGGCGATCCTGGCTTTGAGGGAAGGCTTGTCGGCCACGGGCCCCCACTGGGGACGGATGCGGCAGACGAGGCTTACGGTTACGGTCAAAAGCAAAGTCAGGATAATGCCTGCGCCTATGCCGCCGTAGAAAAGCTTTGCAATGGACTGCTCGGTGGCAAGGCCGATGATGATGAGCACAACGCTTGGCGGAATGACCACCCCCAAGGTGGAGCCGCAGGCAATGGCCCCGGTGCTGAGAATGGTGGAGTAGCCGTACTTTCTCATCTCGGGCAGTGCAACGGTGCTCATGGTGGCGGCGGTTGCCGTGTTGGAACCGCAGATGGCGGCAAAGGCGCTGCACGCCATGACGGTGGCCATGGCAAGCCCGCCCCGGATATGGCCGGTCCAGGCGTGGGCGGCCCGGTAGAGGCGCTGGTTGACCCCTGAGTAAAAGGCGATCTGGCCCATGAAGATGAAAAGCGGAATCACGGTGAGTCCGTATTTGGAGCAGACCGACCAGAAGACCGATCCGGCCATGTTCATGCCCGCGTTAAGGTTGATAACATGGGAAAACCCTAGGAATCCCACCAGGGCCATGGAAAAACCCACGGGCATGCCGAGAAAAAAAAGGACCGCCAGCAGGGAGACGATCCCCGCAACTCCAACAAGGGTAAGGCTCACGACTCTTCTCCAAAACCTGTAAACAACTCATGGACAAAAAGGAGGACAAGGACGGCCACCCCGAAGGCGACCACCAGGACAACGGGGTAATAGGGAATTCTCAGGGTTTCGGACACCTCCTCCACCCTTTTGAGGTTCAGCCCTGTCTTCACCAGCTGATAGGAAAGAAGGGAAAAAAGGCCGATGCAGGCAATGGTGTTGATCCCCTTTGCCGCCTGCCGCACCTTTTTGGGAAACCTGTCAAAGAGGATGCTCACATAAAGGTGCTCTTTTTTAGAATGGGAAAACGAGAGGCTCAGGCCGAACACGGCGGCCCCCAGGAATCCCATGATTTCAAAGGTGCCCCGGATGGGGATGCCTGCCTGGCGGGCCAGGATATTGGCCGTGGTCAGGACGACCATCATCACCAGGAGCACACCCGCAACCCCGGTCTGGAGCCTGTTGAGCAATGTCAGGATCCTGTGCATCAGCTGTCCTTCCCGTGGTTCTCGCCATGCTTTTGGCCATGCTTTTGGATCAGCATCTTGATGGTATCAACAATATTTTCACCGTCAAATCCCTTGGCCGACGCCTTCTCGATCCACTTTTTCGTGATGGGCGACAGGGCCTGGTTCCATGCCTCGGAGGTCTGCTGATCCAGCTCCAGAAACTCCACATTATGGGTCTTTTTGGACCAGTCCACCGCCTCTTTCACATGGTTGTCCATGTAGTTGCCGGTCCAGACGGCCTGCTCCCTTGACAGGTTCTCCATCACCGCCTTCACGTCTTCGGGAAGGGCGTTCCACCGGTCGAGGTTCATGACCACGGCAAAGGGGTAGACCACGGTGTTGGTCACGGTCACATAGGGGCACTCCTCGGCGAACTTCAGGTCCTTCATCACCTCGAGGGAGGAGAAGAGGCCCTGGATCACGCCCTTTTGCAGGGCTTCCGGGGTTGCGGACATGGGCATGCCGATCTGGTTGGCGCCCCAGGTTTTGAGGATCTCGGCGGCCCCGCCCGAAGCCCGGAGATCCATGCCCCCAAGATCCGGAAGGTTTGCCACCCGTTTCCTGGACATGATGTTTGCGGGAGCCGTGGTAAAAAGGGCCAGCACCTTGACCTTTTTAAAGGCCTTGGGGTTCTGCTTATTGAAGAGATCCGTGAGCACCAGGCTGCCTGTCCTGGAATCGGGGATGCCAAGGGGCAGGCTCACGGCGTTGGTCACGGTGAAGCGTCCGGGCTGGTAGGCCATGCAGAGGCACCCGATATCGGCCTGGCCGGAGATTACACCGTCCATCATGTCCCTTGCGCCCAGAAGGGTGCCCCCGGGAAAGGTATTGATGCGCACCTTGCCCTGGGTTTTGGCTTCAACTTCCGCCTTCCACTGTTCCATCTGCACACAGGGAAAGGTGGGCGCCGGGGGAAAGTTGGCGTAGTTCAGGGAAATGGATCTTGCCTCAACCATTGACTGGCCTAGAAAAACCGCCAGGATGGGAGTAATGATTACCGTGGCTGCAAGCCGCTTGAATCTCTTCATTTTTAAGTTCCTTTAACTGCTGTTGCCGTTTCTGTTGTCAAAGACCCGCTGGCTTTTCCGCTGGGTCCGTGGCAGGGCTTCGGGATCGAGTATCTCCACCGCGGCCCTCACAAGAAGTTTTCTTCTCATGCGGTCGGAAATCATGGCGGCAAGGGCGGTATCGTCATCGGAGGAGCCGTTGCCTGATCGCTCCACCTTCAGGGTCATCATGTCCCGGCCGTTCTCCTGGTGATCAAGGATGATCTGGTACTCGCTGCCCGCCCCGTCAATGGGGTCAAGGATAAGATCAATCTGGCTGGGATAGATGTTGACGGCCCTGTAGATGAACATGTCGTCGCTCCGGCCCTGGATTCGTCCGTGCCGGGGAAAGGAGATGCCGCAGGGACAGTCACCGGGGATGATCCGGGTGATGTCGTGGGTCCGGTAGCGGATGAGGGGGCTTGCCTCCTTTTTCAGGGAGGTGATCACAAGCTCGCCCACCTCGCCTTCCGGCACCGGCTTCAGTGTGACGGGATCGATGATCTCATATATGAAAAGGTCATCCCAGAAGTGGATACCTTCATGGGCGGAACAGTCAAGGCCGGCTCCAGGGCCGTACACCTCGGTGAGGCCGTAGATGTCATAGATCTCGTCAACACCCAGCATCTCGCTGATGCGATTGCGCATGGCGTCGCTGTGGCGTTCCGCCCCGAGTATGATCTTCTTGAGATTGATCTTGGACAAAAGCCCCCTCTTCCTGACCTCCTCCGCCATGAGCAGCGCCATGGAGGCGGTGGAGCAGAATACAGTGCTCTGCATGTCCACCAGCATCTCCACATGCATGTCCGTGTTCACCGGGCCCATGGGCACGGCCATGGCGCCGAACCGTTCGCACCCGAGCTGGAACCCGGCCCCGGCGGTCCAGAGGCCGTAGCCCACGGCAATGTGAACCCGGTCCCGCCGGGTCATGCCGGAAAGTTCATAGCAGCGGGCAAACATGTCTGCCCACACATCGATATCCTTCTGTGTGTAGCACATCACCTTGCGCTTGCCGGTGGTGCCGGAGGAACCGTGGATTCTCACCACCTCTTCGTCGGAAACCGACTTCAGGGGCAAGGGGTAGTCAGCCTGGAGATCGTCCTTGTCCAGGAAGGGCAGTTTTTCAAGGTCCTTGAGGCTTTTGACGTCCCGGGCCGTGACCCCGGCCTTGCCAAAGGTCCTCTGATAGAGGGAGGAGTTGGCAAAGGCATGGTCCACGGTCCACTTAAGTCCGTCAAGCTGAATCTTTTCAATGGCTTCCCGGTTCAAATTCTGGGGGATGAATCCCATTACAGCTCCTTACAAGTGTGGTTGTATCCTGTTTCAAGCGCCAGCAGCGCATTTGCCCGTACGGCGTCGCTCTTTGCCGAAAAAACCTTCTCTATCTGCCCTTTGATCCTGTCAAGGGAGCATACCGGCACCGATCCCAATGCCGCCCCCAGCATATAAAGATTGGTGGAAGGCAGGTTGTTGTCCTGCAATGCCATGGCATCCGCATCCACCGGGGTCAGGTCTACACTCTTGACATCTTTTTCATCCGAGTTGACAATGGCCTTGCCCCCATCCCTGAGGAATCCCCTGTGCTGGGGATAATTTTCCTCCTTCAGGGCCACAAGCAGGTCGGCGTTCCCCGGCCGTATGAGGGGGCTCTTGAAGGTCCCCACCTTGAGGTGTGAAATTACGGTGCCGCCCCGCTGGGCCATGCCGTGGGTCTCTGAAGTGAGCACCCTCTTATTGTCGTCCATGCAGGCCTGGGCAAGCAGCCTTGTCACAAAAAGAACGCCCTGGCCCCCTACTCCGCTGATTACTATCTGATAGTTCATTTGATTCCCCATTGAATTAATTAACATGACCCGGAACGATGGAGCCCTTTGGACAGACATGGACGCATACCCCGCATCCTGAACAGAGGGAGGCGTCGATATCCACCCGCTCGTTGTCGCTGTCAAGGACAAGGGCCGGGCACTCGAAGTGCGAGACGCAATAACCGCAGCCGTCACAGTCTTCGGAAACCTCAACCTTCCGGTACTGTTCCTTGCGCTGCTCTTTTGTCATGCTCAAGAGACAGGGGGACCGGGAGATCACAACGCCGGGACCATGCTCTTTCGTATGGGCCACGGCCTCCTTGACCAGGGAAATGAACCCTTTGGTATCCATGGGATCGGCTGTCTTGCAATAGGTAATGCCGCAGCCGGCCACAAGTTTCTCAATATCAACGGAAGCAACCTCCTCCCCGAGGACATCGATGCCCGTGGCGGGAGTGGGCTGGTTGCCGGTCATGGCGGTTGTTCTATTGTCCAGAATTACGAGGAGAATGGGCGCCTTCTGGACAACGGCGTCGATGAGGGCGGGAACCCCCGCATGGAAAAAGGTGGAATCCCCCATGGTGGCCACGATGGGGGGACGCTTTTCGTCGGAATAGGCGTGGGCAAAGCCCGCGGCCTGGCTGATGGCGGCCCCCATGCAGAGCACGGTGTCCACGGCCCCGAGGTTCATGCCCAGGGTGTAGCAGCCGATGTCGCTGGTGTAGATGCCCTTGGGAGCGGCCTTTTTAATGGCGAAAAAGCTTGCCCGGTGGGGACAGCCCGCACACAGTGTGGGACGACGGCCGGGAACGGATTCCATGACCGAAGAACGGGGCTCGGTCCCTGCGAACTCGGCAATGACGGCCTCCATGATCTCGGGAAGCAGCTCTCCGGTCCTGGGCACATGGCCGCTCTCTTTTCCCTTGACCTTGTCCCTTCTGGCAAGCTGCATCTCGATGATGCCGGTGGTTTCCTCCAGCACCAGGATATCGGAGTGATTCTCCAGGACCTCGTCAATGAAAGCCGTATGCAGGGGATATGGCTGGACAACCTGATAGAGGGCGACCCTGTCGCTGATCCCAAGCTCGTTGATGATATCCCGGGCATGGGCGGCACTGACGCCCGCCACCACAATGGCCTTTGACGGCTTGCCCGTATCCGGGTTGAGGCGAACCGGGGCGGTCTCTTCAAACCGGGCGATATCGGCAAGCTTTGCCTCGAGGTCGTTGTGGAGCTTGAACCGGAACTTGGGTGTGGCGGCCCACCGTCCCGGGTTTTTCTCAAAGTTCGCCTCGACGGTGCCGGGGGTGACCTTATTGAGTTGAATATCCTGGCGGGCGTGGCAGACCCGTGTGGTGGGCCGTATCATCACCGGAATCTCAAACTGTTCCGACAGCCTGAACCCGAGATCAGCCATGTCCCTTGCCTGCTCCGGCGAATCCGGGTCCAGCACGGGAATCTTGGCGGACATGGCATAGAGCCTGGAGTCCTGTTCGGTCTGGGAGGAGTGGGGACCGGGATCATCGGCGCTGATCACCAGGAATCCCCCTTTTACTCCCAGGTAGGCGGCGCTCATGAAGGGATCGGAGGCAACGTTCAGCCCCACCTGTTTCATGGCGACAGCGCTTCGCTGGCCGGCGATGCTTGCCGCATAGGCGATCTCGAAAGCCAC
Organism: Desulfobacteraceae bacterium; assembly: GCA_024225635.1. GTDB lineage: Bacteria > Desulfobacterota > Desulfobacteria > Desulfobacterales > Desulfobacteraceae > Desulforapulum. The sequence continues at coordinate 6,665 of JAAEMK010000741.1, forward strand.
CTTCTCGTTCACGGCCCACTGCACATGCAGGGAGTCAAGGGTTTCCGATTTTTTCAGGGCCGCAACGGCCGGAAGAATCTCAGATGCGGGGGTTCCGGGATAGGCGGTGGCCATCTGGCAGCCGCTTTCGCAAAGCCCCCTTGCCAGGGCTTCGTTCCCCAGCATGAGCTGTCTATCATTTTTCTGTGTCACTGGTGTCTCCTTTTTCCGCACTGTTTGTATCTCGTTTCAGGATCTTGAGAACCATGGAATTCTCCTGCTTCAGGATCTTTGATCCCCGGGTTATCTTGCAGAGGCTGATCCTGTACTTTTCGGCTATTTTGCGCTGGGTCATGCCCCTGTGAAGGTCGGTCAGAAGCTTCCACCTCAGGGAGAGGTCGGCAAGCTCCGCCGGTGTGAGGATCTCCTCAAACAATTGCTCGAGCTCGTCCAGATCATCGATGGAGGCAACAGCTTTTAACAACTCTCTTTCAACAGGCATAGGTGCTCCTTTACATAAGTTTGTTTCTGCGTGGAGAAACATACACCAATAAAATTTATTTGCAAGCTTTTTATGAAGGGGATGGTTCTTGACTCTTTGCAAACTAAAGTGGTATTAATTTTCATTTTTATCAATATTGTTTTATTGCGACTCCACGCGGAAATTGCATACGAATAAAAAGGAGGGATCATGGAAATTGTGGGGATAGATGTCGGTTTTGGATTCACAAAAGCATTTAACGGCACAAATTCTGTTATTTTTAAATCCATTATCGGAGATTCCACAGACATCCAGTTCAACTCCTCCCTGGGCGGCGACGACAGCGCCTCCAACCTCCATGTCACCCTGGACGGAGAATCATATTTCATTGGCAACTATGCGGAACAACAGTCCAATGTAAGGGAGTTCACCCTGGACCAGGGAAAACTGCTGTCGGACTTTGTCAGGATACTTGCCGTCACCGCCGCAGGGGTATGCTGTGAGAACAAAACCTCCCTGAACGTGGTTTCAGGACTTCCCGTGGGATTCTTAAAACGGGACTACAAACGGTTCGCCGACCAGATCACCGGCCGCCACGAGATCACCTTCCACAACCAGGGTGGAAAAGACGTCACCAAAAATATTCACATCAACAAGATCCACATGATCCCCCAGCCCGTGGGCAGTATCTTCAACATGATCATGGACGACAAGGGCAGAATTAAAGAAAAGGCCCTTTCCATGCAGAAGCTCGGGGTCGTGGACATCGGCTTCAGGACAACCGATTTCAGCATCTTCGACCATCTCCAGTACGTGGAGAGAAGCTCCACCACCATGGATACGGGCATTTCAAAATGCTTTTCCGTGATCTCCAGCAAACTTCGCCAGGAGAGCGGGGTCAACATCGAGCTCTACCGGATGTTCAAGTTCATTGAATCGGGCATGGTCAAGATCCGGGGCCGGGAATACAACATCTCCAACCTCAAGAAACGGGTCTATACCCACTCGGCCTCGGCCATTGCCACCGACGTGAACCGCCTCTGGGAAGAGGACTGGGACATCGACACCATCATCCTGTCCGGCGGGGGCAGCATGGAGCTTGCCGAGTTCCTCCGGCCCCAGATAAAGGGCAACGTCATCCCCGTGGCAAACGGGACCGATGCAAGGCTCAACAATGTAAAAGGGTATCTCAAGTTCGGAAAATACAAATGGGGCCATACGGAAACACCGGCTTCCAGCGAGACCGAAAAAACAGTAAAAACAGAAAAAAAAAAGCCTTCTGACAAGCAGCCCGACGACACCGCCCCGGAAAACAATGGGGAGCCCAAAGACGAGCACAAAGATGAACACAAAGGCGCAAAGGGCCTTGCCTGGCTCAAGGGAAGCAGGGTATAACCAATGAATCAACAACGGCTTGCAGACATTCTGGACCGGGTAGCAAAAGGCACCCTCTCCCCCGGCGACGCCCAGTCATCCCTCAAGGCCATGGCCTTTGAAGATATCGACTATGCCCACATCGACCATCACCGGTCCTTGAGAAAAGGGTTTCCCGAGGTGATCTTCGGCCAGGGAAAAACCCCTGGGCAAATCATCGGCATCATGGGCTCCATGGCAAAAAACGAAGAGATCATCCTGGTCACCCGGATCGACCGGGAAAAGGCGGACCAGGTCATAAAGGCCTTCCCCGCCGCCGAGTATGACGAGGCTGCAAGAATCCTCTTATTAAAGGAACAGGAGCCTGAACTAAAATCCCAGGGGGAAATCCTCATCATATCCGCCGGCACATCGGACATTCCCGTTGCAAAGGAAGCGGCCATAACTGCCCAGGCCATGGGCAACCGGGTCCGTACCATCTTTGACGTTGGCGTGGCCGGCATCCACCGGCTGTTCGCCCACAGGGAAGTAATCGAAAACGCATCGGTCCTGGTGGTGGTTGCGGGAATGGAGGGGGCGCTCCCAAGCGTTGTTGCGGGCATGGTACGGGCCCCTGTAATCGCGGTTCCGACCAGTGTGGGCTACGGCACCAGCTTCGGCGGCATGACGGCCCTCCTGGGCATGCTCAACTCATGCAGCTCCAACATTGCCGTGGTCAACATCGACAATGGTTTCGGTGCGGGCTACATGGCCGGCACCATCAACCAGATGCCCTGAGAGGCCTTGGGATGCCTTCGCTGAACGGGGACAGATTTAAAATCTGTCCCCCCTTTTGAGATCCCTTTGCCTTGGGGACAGATGGCTTTGCCTTGGGGACAGATTTTAATCTGTCCCCTTCATGAGATCTGTCCCCCCTTTTGATCTTGGGGACAGATTTAAATCTGTCCCCGTTGCTATTAAATCTGTCCCCGTTGTTATTTTAAATCTGTCCCCCGTTATTTATTTTTTTTTACTTGACATCCAGGTTTACTAAGGCTACTCATAACAGATTAAAAAATCTTAAAAGGACTTGCTACAAAAAAATGATCAAAAATCTTATTATCAACGTGCTACTATCTGTCATTATCGTGGAGGTGATTATTATCACCTCCTGGAGAAAGGGCTGACAGTGGCATAAATAAGATTAAGACCTTTAAAAGCCGTTATCAGCCCAGAGCTGATAACGGCTTTTTTTTTCTTTTTTATAACGGAGATGGGATATGAGAAGTGAGATAGCAAAGAAAGGAATTGCACGCGCGCCCCATAGAAGCCTCATGAAGGCTGTGGGGTTTACTGACGACGAGATACGACGCCCCCTGGTGGGCATTGCAAACTCAGCCAACGAACTTATCCCCGGACATATGCACCTTGATTCAATAGTAAAGGCGGTCAAGGCAGGGATCACAATGGCGGGGGGAACCCCCATGGAGTTCTCCACCATCGGCGTATGCGACGGCATCGCCATGAACCACAGCGGCATGCATTACTCCCTGGCGAGCCGGGAACTCATTGCCGACTCCATCGAAGTTACGGCCACGGCCCACCCCTTTGACGCCATCGTCATGGTCCCCAATTGCGACAAGATCGTTCCCGGCATGCTCATGGCGGCGGCACGGCTCAACATACCGGCCATCCTGGTTAGCGGCGGTCCCATGCTTCCCGGCATCGACCCCAGGGACGGGTCAAAGAAAATCGATCTGATCTCCGTGTTTGAGGCGGTGGGAGCTGTCAGCAACGGCACCATGACCGAAGAGGAGCTTACGACCATCGAGGATGCGGCCTGCCCCACCTGCGGCTCCTGCGCCGGCATGTTCACGGCCAACTCAATGAACTGCCTCACCGAAGCAATCGGCATGGGACTTCCGGGCAACGGCACCATCCCCGGCCCCATGTCCGAAAGGCTTCGCCTGGCAAAAAAAGCCGGCATGGCCGTAATGGATCTGTATAATAAGGACATCACCCCCCTCAAGATCCTGACCGAGACCGCGTTTCGCAACTCCCTGGCCGTTGACATGGCCCTTGGCTGCTCCACCAACACCGTGCTCCACCTCAAGGCCATCGCCCATGAGGCGGGCATTGACATCGATCTCGAACTCATCAACGAAATAAGTAAAATAACGCCCCACCTCTGCTCATTGAGCCCGGGGGGCAAGGACCATATTGTGGACCTCAACCGTGCCGGCGGCATCCCCGCCGTGATGAAACAGCTTCTGGATGCGGGGCTCATCAACGGAGAATGCATAACCGCCACGTGCAAACCGGTCAAAGAGAACCTTGCAGGAGCGGTAACCAAGGAACCGGACGTGATCAGGCCCATGGAAGATCCCTACCACAAAGAAGGCGGATTAGCTGTTCTCTTCGGCAACATCGCCCCTGAAGGATGCGTTGTCAAGCAGTCTGCGGTCAAGCCCGAGATGCTCCGGCATAAGGGCCCTGCCAGGGTATTCCACTCCGAAGAGGCCGCAACCGAAGCGATCCTCTCAAACAAGATCAACAAGGGCGACGTAATTGCCATCCTCTATGAAGGACCTGCCGGAGGCCCCGGCATGCGGGAGATGCTCACCCCCACCTCGGCCATCGCGGGCATGGGCCTTGACGGAGATGTCGCTCTCATCACCGACGGCCGCTTCTCGGGCGGCACCAAGGGCGCCTCCATCGGCCACATCTCCCCCGAAGCCATGGAGGGAGGGCTTCTTGCCGCCCTGACCGAGGGAGACATGATCTCCATCGACATCCCGGCAAAGACCATCGAGCTCATGGTGGACGAGGAAACCGTCAACCAGCGGCTTTCCGGGTGGAAACGGCCCGAACCCAAGATCAAGACCGGGTATCTCGCACGGTATGCAAAACAGGTAAGTTCGGCAGGTAATGGCGCCGTATTTAAATAATGAAACAAGGAAACCCCATTTCACAAGGAGAAAAGTGATGAAACTGACAGGCGCTCAAATCCTGATAAAGATGATCAAGTCCCAGGGAGTCGATACCATTTTCGGCTATCCCGGCGGCGCCGTCATAGATATCTATGATGAACTGGCCAATCATCCTGACTTAAGGCACATCCTCGTTCGTCACGAGCAGGGCGCGGTTCATGCCGCGGATGCCTATGCCAGGGCAAAGGGAGACGTGGGAGTATCCCTTGTCACCTCCGGACCCGGCGCAACCAATACGGTCACGGGCATTGCATCCGCTTACCTGGACTCCGTTCCCATCGTTGTGTTCACGGGCCAGGTCAACTCCGCCCTCATCGGCAACGATGCGTTCCAGGAAGTGGATATCGTCGGCATCACCCGGCCCTGCACCAAGCACAACTATCTTGTAAAGCATGTGGAGGACCTTGCCCGCATCATCAAGGAGGCGTTTTACATCGCAAGTTCGGGGCGTCCCGGACCGGTGCTGGTCGACCTTCCCAAGGATGTAATGACGGCAACCGTGGAGTTTGAGGAACCGGGCGAGATCCATATCAAATCCTACCGCCCCACTTACTCCCCCAACCTGAAGCAGCTGGGTAAGGTGGTGGAGCTGATCAAGCAGGCAAAGCGGCCCCTGATATTCGCCGGCGGCGGCGTGGCGCTCTCAAAAGCCTCCGACGAAGTCACGCAGCTCGCGAAAATGGCCGACATTCCGGTCACGGCCTCCCTCATGGGCCTTGGCACCTTTCCGGGTTCCGATCCCCTGTGGCTGGGCATGCCCGGCATGCACGGCACCTACCGGGCCAACCTGAGCATCGACAGCTGCGATCTCATGATCGCGGCGGGCGTCCGGTTTGACGACAGGGTGACCGGCCGCATCGAAAAATTCGCCCCCAATGCCAAGATCATCCAGATCGACATCGACCCCACCTCCATCCACAAGAACGTGAACGTGGACTGCCCCATCGTGGGAGACTGTAAAAAGACCCTGGCCCTTCTCAACGAGATGCTGGAAAAAGAGAAGATCTCCGAAGTCCGGGCCGACAGAAGCGAGTGGCTGGGACAGATCAACGAGTGGAAATCCACCCAGCCCCTCAGGTACGACCAGGACGACGAGACCATCAAACCCCAGTTTGTCATCGAGACCCTTCACCAGCTGACCCGGGGCAAGGCGATCATAACCACGGAGGTCGGCCAGAACCAGATGTGGACGGCCCAGTACTACGATTTTGACAAGCCCAACCACTTTATCACCTCTGGCGGTCTCGGGGTAATGGGATTCGGTCTTCCCGCCGCCATCGGCGCCAAGGCCGCATGCCCGGACAAGATTGTCGTGGACGTTGCCGGCGACGGAAGCATCCAGATGAACATCCAGGAACTGAGCACCTCCCTGGAAGCCGGGCTTCCGGTGAAGGTCGTCATCCTCAACAACCGCTACCTCGGCATGGTGCGCCAGTGGCAGGATCTTTTCTACGACAAGCGCTACTCATCCACCCCCATGGAGTGCGCCCCCGACTTTGTCAAGCTTGCCGAAGCCTATGGCGCCACGGGCATGAGGGCCTCAAAACCCTCGGAAGTAAAGGAAACACTGGAAAAGGGCCTTGCCACCGAGGGCACCGTGATCATGGAGTTCCTGGTGGAACGCGAAGAACTTGTCTATCCCATGGTTCCCGCCGGCGGCGCCATCACGGAAATGCTTCTCGTATAGAACTTTAAAGGAAAGGGTTTAAGGATGAAAAACCAGAAACACATATTTTCGATCCTCGTGGACAATGAACCGGGAGTCCTGTCCAGGATCGCCGGCCTGTTCAGCGGCAGGGGCTACAACATCGACAGCTTGAGCGTCGCCCAGACCGTGGAGTCCAATGCGTCCAGGATCACCATGGAAACCAGCGGCGACGATCACATAATCGAACAGATCATCAAGCAGCTCCACAAGCTGATCAACGTCATAACGGTCATCGACCTTACGGACAAGCACCACGTAAAAAGGGAACTTGCCCTGATCAAGGTCCATGCAAAACCCGAACACCGGGCGGAGATCCTGAGGATCGTGGATATCTTCAGGTGCCGGGTGGTGGATGTGGGCCATGAGCACTACACCATCGAGATGTCCGGGGACGAAGAAAAATTCGATGCGATCATGAGCCTCCTGAAGCCCATGGGAATCATCGAGACCGCAAGGACGGGGGCCATCGCCCTTACCCGCGAGAATGAGCATAAAAATAATAAATAAGCGGTCCCTGGGACCTTCCAAAATATAGTAAAACAAATCGTTCCGGGGGGATGCGAATCCGCCTCCCCCGGGAACTTCTTCCGGAGACAAAACCGATGAAACGAGCACTTCTTTACGACACAACCCTAAGGGACGGGATGCAGGGCGAAAATATCTGCTTTTCCCCTGAAGAAAAAGTGAAAATAGCCCAGAAACTGGACGATATAGGCATTCACTACATCGAAGGCGGATGGCCCGGTTCCAATCCCAGCGCAGTGCGATTTTTCGACCTGATTAAGGATGTGGAGCTGAAGAGTGCGAAAATCGCCGCCTTTGGTTCCACAAGACGGGCCAACACACGGCCGGAGGATGACCCGAATCTCAAGGCCCTTATCGAATGCGGCGCTCCGGTGGTGACCATCTTCGGCAAGAGCTGGGACCTCCATGTGGAAACCGTCATGAAGAACACCCTGGAAGAGAACCTTGCCATGATCCGGGAGAGCATCGCCTATCTTCTCTCCAAGGATCTGGAGGTGCTCTACGATGCCGAACATTTTTACGACGCCTTCCTGGAAAATCGGGACTATGCCATGGAAACCCTGAAGGCGGCCGTGGATGGCGGATGCCGCACCCTGGTGCTATGCGATACCAACGGCGGCACCCTGCCCCACGACCTCGAGGCCATCACCCAAACCGTGACGGAAACCCTTGACGGCCTTTACGATTTCGCCGTTGACCTCGGCATCCATGCCCATAACGACTGCAGCATGGCCGTTGCCAACACCGTCGCGGCGGTCCGGTCCGGGGCAAGCATGGTCCAGGGCACCATCAACGGTTACGGGGAGCGGTGCGGCAATGCGGATCTCACCTCCGTCATTCCCGTCCTTGCCCTGAAGATGAATGTACCGTGCATGAATCCCGACAACCTGAAAAAGCTCCGGTCCCTGTCCCGGTTCGTCAGCGAAACCGCCAACATGACGCCCCTCAACTCAAGGCCCTTTGTGGGCAAAAGCGCCTTTACCCACAAGGGGGGCATCCACGTGAGCGCGGTGATGAAGGAATCCCGGGCCTACGAGCACATGGACCCGCTCCTGGTGGGCAACAAGCGCCGGGTGCTCGTATCCGAGCAATCGGGAAAGAGCAACATCGTCTACAAGGCCAAGGAGATGGGCCTGAACCTGAGCGGCAAAGACTGGTATGAACAAAACATCATGTCGAATGTCAAGGAGCTCGAGGAGGAAGGCTTCCAGTATGACGTGGCCGAGGCCTCCCTCAAGATTCTCATGGAGAGGCTGTCGGACCAGCACGAGGCCCATTTCGAACTTGAATCCTTCCGGGTCACCATTGAAAAGAACAAGGAACAGCCCTGCTACGCCCACGCCACCATCAAGATCAAGGTCGGGGATGACTATGAGATCACGGCGGCCGAGGGGGACGGTCCGGTAAGCGCGCTGGATAACGCCCTTAGAAAGGCGTTGAGCAAGATTTATCCCTCCATCAGCGACATGCGCCTGGTGGACTTCAAGGTTCGTGTCATCGAAGGAACCGACGGCACGGACGCCAAGGTAAGGGTCATCATCGAATCCAGGGACGAAGACAACATCTTCAGCACCATCGGGGTGAGTGAAGATATCATCGAAGCAAGCTGGCACGCACTCGCAGACAGCTTTCAGTACAAACTCTCCCTTGACAAGGAGAAAAACGTTTAAACCCAAAACGAGGATGTTATGAAACAAGAAAACAAAATCACCATATTCGACACCACCCTCCGGGATGGTGAGCAATCACCCGGAGCAAGCATGAACGCGGCAGAGAAACTTCGCATCGCCATCCAGCTTGAGCTGCTAGGGGTGGATGTGATCGAGGCGGGTTTTCCGGCAGCCTCCGTAGGGGACTTCAAGGCCGTCGAGATAATTGCCGGGAAGATGAAAAAATGCCAGGTTGCCGCCCTGTGCCGGGCGTCGGAGCTGGACATCACCAAGGCCTGGGAGGCCATTAAGGACGCGGCATTCCCAAGGATTCACACCTTTATCGCCACCTCCGACATCCACCTGGAGTACAAACTCAAAATGTCCAGGGAAGAGGTGCTGGAAAAAGCGGTCCAGGCCGTGAAGTTTGCCGCCTCCTTCACCGACAACGTGGAATTTTCCGCCGAGGACGGCTCACGGAGCGATCCCGATTTCCTGTGCAAGGTGTTCGAGGCCGTGATCGACGCAGGGGCCACCACGGTCAACCTGCCCGACACCGTGGGCTATGCCGTGCCCGAGGAATTCGGCAAGCTTGTGGCGCATGTGATGGAGAACACCCCCAACATGGACAAGGCCGTGCTGAGCGTCCACTGCCACAACGACCTGGGCCTTGCCACGGCAAACACCCTTGCCGCCATCCGGTCGGGGGCAAGGCAGGCCGAGGTGACCATCAACGGCATCGGGGAGCGGGCAGGCAACACCTCCCTTGAGGAAGTGGTGATGTCCCTGGGTACCCGGCCCAATTTCTATCCGGAATCCACCGGCATCGACACCACCAAGATCTATCCCACAAGCCGCCTTGTGAGCTCCATCACCGGCATCATGATCCAGCCCAACCGGGCCATCGTAGGGGCCAACGCCTTTGCCCACGAAGCCGGCATCCACCAGGACGGTGTGCTGAAAAATCCCATGACCTACGAGATCATGAAGCCCGAAACCGTGGGCGTGAGCAGGAACGCCCTGGTTCTTGGCAAGCACTCGGGCCGCCACGCCCTCTACAGCCATATTGCGGAAAAAGGGTACAACCTCTCGGACGAGGAGCTCACCACGGTATTTGAGAAATTCAAGCACCTGGCGGACAGGAAAAAAACCATCCTTGACGAGGATATCGACGCCCTGATCAACGAGGCGATCCTGAGAAGCGCCGAGGTGTTCAGCCTCAAATACCTCCATATATCCAGCGGCACCTCCGTGTATCCCCATGCCAGCGTTCATCTCACCATCAACGACCGCATGGTCAAGGGAGCCACCGAAGGAAACGGCCCCATCGACGCCGTGTTCAACACCATCTCACGAATCACCGACACCAAGTCCGAGCTGCTGCGGTTCACCATCAGCGCCCTCACCGAGGGCACCGACGCCCAGGGTGAGGTAACGGTTCGGCTATCCGAGGACGGCATCGTGGCCCTTGGAAAGGGCTCCGACCCGGATATCATCACGGCAAGCGCCCTTGCCTACATCAACGGGCTCAACCGGCTCGAGTACCTCAAGACCAATCCCGTGGTCAAACCGGAAACCATGTAACCCATCGGGAATGAACCCAAAGCACCCGGAGCATCGGGTGCTTCTATCGCCTCCCTGAAAGACAAGGCCGGTATCATGCCGCTTCCTTTATTAAGAGCATAATACCGGCCCGCGGCCTCTCAATATCCTGCCAACAGGCGATTTCGGTTTCAATGCTTTAAACCGAAATATTGAGACTAATATGACTTACCCACATGAACTGAAAAAAAACAAATGGCAGCACTTGTCATTTTAACCGCTTACATTCATAAGGATTGATTATATATATCGTTTCATTGCTCCCACTGAATGCATGGACAACTATTTTTAATTGATTGCCGGAACTCTCGGCATGCACTGCTTTAATAAGAGAAATATCGAATGAACACTCAGATTTTGAATCACGTTTTAAGATACACACGGGTCCTTGCCAGACCGAAGGTGAGGATACATTATCAGGGCCGTAAATTCTTACTATGACATCTGCAAATCGAAACTCTGTATATAATTCGGACGAATCACATAATACATCACTCGTATTATAATTGATAATTCCCTGGCACCCTACATATGAGATAATAAGTATAACGCTCATTAATACCATTAAGCATTTAGACATAAAAAAGTTTCCTTTTACGGTAATCTTCGCCATGCATAAATAACCTTATCACGATCTTTTTTATTCCATGACCAGTTGATTGTTTTATTCTTTTGCGCAACGCCTCCTATTGATCCCCAATACGCTGATGGATATTTATTATGCGCCAACAAACCGGAAACAACTATAACAACATGACCATGTCCAATAGCTTTCAATCCACCGATTAGAAGATTCCCATGCAATGCCTTAGCATTTGCATCTTTGCCATCATTTGCAATTTCCCAAGGCGTTTTTAAAATTTGATCAACAATATTATTAGCCAATCCCGTTAATTGAATACCTAATTCAGAAGCAACGGCTTTAACAAAACCACTACAATCATTCTTGTATGTATCCCAATATGCTTCACACAATTCTTTTATTTTCTCACCATTTGTTGCCATTTCCTATACCCCTTTTAAAAAAGGATTTAAAGCAATACATGCAATTCTACACAAAGTTCCCACAACCGTGATCAATGCAGGCGCAACCACGCTCAACCTTCCTGAGCAATAAGGACTAACCGATTAGGTTGCTGCTAAACGTTATTCGGAAACGTACGCTGATTCAGCGTTATTAATTGAAAATTAAGCATTTATCTTCGCATATTGTTATCCACCTGGAATACAAACTTAAAATGTCCAGGGAAGAGGTGCTGGAAAAAGCGGTCCAGGCCGTGAAGTTTGCGGCCTCCTTCACCGACAACGTGGAATTTTCCGCCGAGGACGGCTCACGGAGCGATCCCGATTTCCTGTGCAAGGTGTTCGAGGCCGTGATCGACGCCGGGGCCACCACGGTCAACCTGCCCGACACCGTGGGCTATGCCGTGCCCGAGGAATTCGGTAAGCTCGTGGCGCATGTGATGGAGAACACCCCCAACACGGACAAGGCCGTTCTGAGCGTCCACTGCAACGAGGCGATCCTGAGAAGCGCCGAGGTGTTCAGCCTCAAATACCTCCATATATCCAGCGGCACCTCCGTGTATCCCCATGCCAGCGTTCATCTCACCATCAACGACCGCATGGTCAAGGGCAGCACTTATTAAAGAAGAACGAACACATACGCCAAAACAGAAAAAGTAGAAAAATAACTCGAAACATCCTTAATTACAGTGTCTGTTTAATTTGTCACAAAAAAACTGGTTTAATCGTTGATCAAAAATGGATAGGGCTTTTTTCTTGACACCTCGATTTTGATTTGTCATATTTATTTCAGATATTATCCTAAAAATGTCACATGATAAGCCGACCTTATAAAGGTGTAAAGAAAGTAAATTGTCGATGGTCGGTTATACAGGCAATAAGTTTATATAACCGCATCATTACAAACAGGCGCTTCAAAAAAACAAGCGAACCGACCAGTTAGGAAAGTACAGAACACGAAAAAAGCTCTCTTGTTAATAATCTTTTACGTATTTTTCATCCGACTATAAGGAGCAATTAAGATGCCATATCTGGAGGCAAACGAACTTGTACAAGGTCCGATAACCAAAGGTGTGGGTACCCTGACAGCTAAGAATCTGGCTATGGATGTTGCATTGGTTCAGAACCTGCTAAACCTTGTTGCAAAAATTCCAGAGGCTGATAGAAAGGCTTATTACGATACAAAATCATCAATTAGTCCTGTGCCAGCAGGCAATGCAATCCCTCGCCCGGCAAATACGACCCGACAACCACTTAGATTACTTACGGTAAATGGCAAATGTGATGGATTTACTATTGAGCGTATTAAAGCATTTCAAGGCGAGTTCCTCTCGTTTCAACCAGATGGGAATATCGGGGCTGGGGGCAAGACATGGAATAAGTTAGTTGCAGTCAGTCAGACACAAGTAAATAGCACGAACAAAAGAAAGTTAGTCTTAGGAGATAATCCCGTAGTGCACGACATGGCATCAGTAGATAAAGTACGCCTCAAAGCAATGATCAAAAGCCATTTATATCTGGACAACAAAAATGAAGATTGTGCAGGGTTCATTGAATATCTATTGTCGGACTCCTCTGTAAAAAATATCTATTGGGCGGCATACTATTTAGCAACGGTCTACCATGAAACCAGCTACAGCTTTAAACCGGTATGGGAGGCAGGAAAGGGTAAAGGGAAATTTTACGGGAAAGACGTTCTGGTAAAAGACAGCTACGGATATCGAGGCACTAAAGACAAAGAATACATTAACGTCTTTTATGGACGAGGGTTTGTTCAATTGACGCATGGAGAGGCATACAAGTTTATTTCGGAGAAGATTAACCTGAAAAAAGACGAGTTGCACATTAACCCGGATAAAGCTTTAGAATCAGACACTGCCTACAAAATTTTAACGTATTGGATGCAAAATGATATCCCCAATGTGAAAGGGAAAGGTAGAAAAATTCAAGAATATATTTCGATTACCGGTTGTCCCGATTATAAAGGGGCCAGGGCAATTGTTAATAAAGGGGATTATGAAGAACGAATTGCAAACTATGCAATTGTTTTTGAAATTCTCCTCATTTTGAGTGCTCGACAATGACGGAGGAGGCGGATTTACGTGACTAACCGAACTATCATCATACTTCTTTTATGTTTATGCTTGGGTTCTTGCGTAACTGTAGAGGCAGGAAAATATGTGCTAAAAAAATCAGATAGACTAAGCGTTGAAGAACGCTTACTGTGGAGGACTGCATTAGATTTTCCCAAGCATTGCCGTGATGGAATTTATGAGTGGGATGACGAAAATCATCCTAGGCTTGGATTCTTGGAATTAGGTGATAATCGATACATAGTTTACAATATGTGCGATTTAAGCATCAATCAAGTCAATATGTTTCTAATCGATATGAATACACCTGAAGCTAAACCGCGTCTGCTGGTGTTCAAGACATTAGTCGAAATTTACGACCCTAAACTTGACTCAGGTTTTTACAAGGAAGATTCAACCGATAAGCAGAATGTGCAATATGCAAAACGTATACAGGAGGATGTCAAGTATATGGCTTACACGACTTCCCTGCTTGCTGGTAGTTTTTTTGTGGATACCCAAGGGCGGCTTATTGTCGATAAGCGAAGTAATGCTAAAGGAACGTGCGGAACCTATAGCATCTACAGTTTAGACTCTGGACAGCCCGAACTGGTTGGTTTTCGAGCCCAATACAGTTGCCATGGCAGCAATGATGTGAGCCGATGGAAGTCATATTCACGAGACTATATCGACAACTTAAATGTATTGGATCAATAACAAAGTAAAAAAGCCCCACGTCAAAATCGATTTTGCGGCTACCGACTTAAGGCGAGACAGATTTGCAATTTCAGGTAGTTATTTGTAGCCGGCACTGGGCTCATATAATTCAGCTTCCCCTTTTCATGGCGGGCATTTTATGTTTTAAAGGTCGCATATTGGGATCAAACAAGCGGACTATTGCCGATTGGGAAAATCGATTTGCCGATCAGAAAGCCACATTGATGTTGTATGCCTTTTGCCATAAATTCGTTATTCAAGTCAGTTATGGAAACCGTGTGCAAATTTGTTCGTCAAACTGAGGAATTATCTTTTCTGTCGGACGGTGAAAGACGCTACGGCAACACGCTTTTTGACTTATGCTCAGAGGCATTGCAAACAGGAAAACGGGGGCGTCCGGCCAAGGTTCTTCCGAAAGGCGTTCGCGTGCGTGTCAAAAATAAGGGTGACCAGAAACACAAAAGAGGTCCGAAACGTGCAAAATACCAAGCGCCTCAGCGGGAACATCCTGATACTGATCAAAGTTTGCCAGACTCTGAAATTCATGCAAACCACCTTGAAGGACAAAACGCTGCGACCCGAAGAAAAAACAGCACTTTTAGAAGAAGAACGAACACATACGCCAAAACAGAAAAAGGATTACAACGAACCCAGGAGATTCAACAACTGATACACAATTTTATTCGGCCCCATTGGAATGTGCAGGAATGATAAGAGCCCAGTGCCCCGGAAAGCTATACGGATGGATGCGGAATGCAGGTTCCGTGTACCTTGCCACGCTTTTTGTTCAACAGCAGCGCCAGTAATGTAAGCGCGATCTGTGTTGCCGGGTAGGCGGCCCAGATACCTGTAATCCCCATAAACACAGGCAATGTTATCAAAAACAGGGGCGTGAAGACAAAAGGGTCGGTGTAAACAAGTATCGAGGCGTTTTTCCCATCATCCATGGCATAGAAATACGCCGACATTATTCTGGCAACCAGGACAAAAGGTGCTGAAACCGCGACAGCCGTCATTGCCGTCATGCATTGGATTGCGACTTCATGTGAAACTCCGTAAACGATGGGAAACTGATATCTTGCCAGATAAAAGCCAACCATGAAAACGCCGCTGAGGCAAAGCCCTAAAGTAAAACCTTTCCTTAAAACCGCCACAAGGCCCTTATGATCCTTGGCCCCGGTGCAATAGCTGATAATGGGCTGCACACCATCGGCAAGCCCCTGCATGATACTGTAAACAAAATATGCGGCATAGGACATCACCGTATACACCGCCACGGCGGCGTTTCCGCCATAATCAAGGCATTGGAAATTTGTCAGCATCAGCACAAATGCCGGTGCTATGGTCAACCCGAACGGAGAAACGCCTATCTTGATTATTTCGAAGATTGTTTTTCTTTCCAGGGAATACCATTTGGGGCTGAGTTTTGATTTTAAGATGGGAACAATGGCCATTGCCGCAACGATGCACTGGGCGATACAGGTAGCCCAGGCGATACCTTCCAGCCCGATTTTCAATCCAAGCAGGAAATAAGCATCAAGTATTATATTGATAACCATTCCTACGGTCATCATTATCATGGAGTATACCGGCTTACCTATATTTTTGATAACGGGGACAAGTCCGGCGCCCATAATCTGGAAAAGTGTTCCAAAGGTGATCACAAGCATATAATCATATCCATATTCATAGATATTCCCCCGTGCCCCCAGCAGAACAAGTAAATCATCGATCAGGAAAAAATAGACCGGCATGAGTATGACTGAAACCATCAGGAGGAGAAGCAAGGTCTCGGATTTGGCCCTTAACGCACCTGCGTGATCTCCGCTGCCGCTTCTGATTGACATTATGATCGAGCCGCCCGTCCCTATGCCGGTACCGATGGCGGTCATCAAAGCCAGTAACGGCCACGCCAGATTAATTGCCGTCAGACCATCGTCCCCCATGGCCTGGCATAAAAAGTAGCCGTCCACGATACTGTACATTCCAACCAGCACCATTGACATCATTGACGGTATGACATATCTGCCGAATTGATTTACTATGTTCTTTTCTTCCACAAAAAATCCTTCCTGCGCTTTTTCCGATTCCACCTTCAACAGGTCCTGCACACGCCTCAACAGTATTCCGGGCCCGCCCTTCCCCCAGGGGGAAAGTACGCGGCACCAGAACCCTAAACCTTCCCGTTAGGGGAAGGTCAACGTTATTTTCCTTATCTCCATTGTTTTGAAAGATCAGGTGCGGATTCAGGCAGCATACTTATCTTGACAAATAGTATTTTCCCATTTAAAAGAACGTTTATTGTATTGGTAAAAATAACAATGAATTTTTAAAAAATGGACTTAAATTATCATGAAGTGTTTTGTTAGAATTACGATGTTGATGGTTTTGTTATCGTTGCCGGTTTATGCTGATGCCTCTCCTGTTTATTTAACCCTGCAAGGGACCGTGGACTCAATCCATGGTTCAGCCGGGCTGGAGACACAGGCTAATGTAGCGATCGGGGATACCCTTACCTATGTTTTAATGGTTGATCCTGAGTTACAGGGAAGCTCCACCTCCCCTGGCTGCACCCAGCCTGATGGTAAACCAGGATACATATTCACCTCTTTGTATAAAGGTGTTTTGGACGGGAAGCGAAAGTATAAGTATAACTGGGGAAATCTTTTCGGCAATATCGCCATGCAGTTTAAGGCCGGGAATGAGAAATCATTCATATATATGCTTGAAGGTTCCTCTTTTGAAAATATTACAGTCGGTACGAAAATATCACAATTTTACGAACAATCCTGGCTGGACACCTTCTCGGTGGAAGGCACCATGTTGAATTTCAAGGATACCGTTGTTACCCGGATCGACAATACCGTTCCCACACCTGTTCCGGGAGCAGTTATGCTCCTGGGCGGTGGACTTGGAGCCCTTGGTATTTTACGCCGCAAGTTCGGAAAAAGCAGCTCTCTATCATAGTATATAACATTTAATTTCAGGACGTTTACCTTTTGCTTAGTTGAGCCAGTTCAAATTTTCTGTGGCAGGCCACCTTGTGTCCCTCACCCACCTCTTCCAGAACCGGCTCCTCGTTGCGGCACAGGTCCGTGGCAAACGGGCACCGGGGATTGAACCGGCACCCGGCAGGCGGATCCAGGGGGCTTGGGACATCCCCGGTCAACACGATCCGGTCCGGCTCCGCATCCACATCCGTATCCGGTATGGCCGACAAAAGCGCATGGGTATAAGGGTGCATGGCGTTACTGAACAACTCGCCTGTATCTGAAATCTCAACCACCTTACCCAGATACATCACAGCCAGCCGGGTACTGATATATTTGACCACAAACAGATGGTGGGTAATAAACAGGTAGGTCATGCCAAGTTTCTGCTGCAGGTCCTTTAACAGGTTGAGAATCTGGGCCTGCACGGAGACATCCAGGGCGGAGGTGGGCTCATCCAGAACGATAAACTCGGGATTCGTGGCCACGGCCCTGGCAATAGCAAGACGCTGCCGCTGTCCGCCGGAAAATTCATGGGGATACCGCAGAAGATGATGATCGTCCAGCCCCACAAGCCGGAGCAGGGATTTTACCCTTTCATCCAGCTCCCTGCTGCCGAGCTTTTCACACTCCCTTATGGGTTCCGCAATGATATTCTTTACCAGCATCCTGGGATTCATGGAGGTGGTGGGATCTTGAAACACCATCTGCAACTTTCTTCTGATGTCCCGTTTTTTCATCTCCCCCCTGCCCATGCGGGCAATATCCACGGGGACATCCGAGCCTTTATGATAAAAATTGATCTCCCCGGAGGTTGGATCGTGGAGACGAATGACCGCCTTTCCTGTGGTTGTTTTTCCACAGCCGGATTCCCCCACAAGCCCCAGGCATTCCCCCCTGTAAAGATCCAGATCGATCCCGTCAAGGGCCTTGACCGAATTCACCTGCCTGCGAAGTATGCCTCCCAGAACCGGGTAATGCTTTTTCAGGTTTTTAAGCTCCAGTATTTTTTCCCGCATCATGAATTCACCCCATGGCATGCAACCAGGTGATTGTTTCCCATATCGGTCAGCTCCGGCATCTCCTTCCTGCATTTTTCCATCACATGCCTGCATCTTGGATGAAAACGGCAGCCCGGCGGAGGGGTCACAAGGTTGGGAACACTGCCTTCGATGGTTTCAAGGCGTTCCTCCTGGTGCTTTCGGGGTACCGATTTCAATAGCGCCCGGGTGTAGGGATGCTTCGGATTCCTGAACAGATCCTTCACATCGGCGACTTCGCAGAGATTTCCGGCATACATCACCCCCACCCGGTCACAGGTTTCAGCCACGACCCCCAGGTCATGGGTAATCAGGAGGATGGACGAGATCACATCTTTTTTCAGCTTGTTGAGAAGTTCGAGAATCTGGGCCTGGATCGTCACATCCAGGTTGGAGGTGGACTCGTCGGCCACCAGCAGAACCGGATTGCAGGCCAAGGCCATGGCAATGACGATCCGTTGTTTCATCCCCCCGGAAAGGTTGTGGGGATACCTGAGAATCAGCTCTTCCGGATTGGGAATGGAAAGCTTTCCGATGATTTCCACAGACCGCTCCAGGGCTTCCTTTTTCAGCCGGGTGTCCCACCGGTTGAGAACAGGTACCCTGCCGATCAGTTTCAGCAGGGGCGAACCGGGATTCCCGGCCGCAAGCCCATACACGAACCTGAGCCAGGGTTTCAATACCGGGATGGTCCTGTCTCCGGGAGATTCAATATCCTTCAGCACCTTCCCGCACATCTCCTCCTTCCGGTGCAGGAGAAAACTCTCGGAGACCTGGTCTCCGATACTCAAAATAGGGTTCAGGGCGGCGTTGGGCTCCTGGAAAATCATGGAAATCCGGTTCCCGCGCAGTTTCTGCATATACGCTTCGGACTGCTGCAAAAGATCAACGGCCGTCTTTTTCCCGTTCTCTTCCGTGTGAAAGATCACCTGGCCGCTTTCAATCTTCCCGGGCGCCTGGATGATTCGCATCATGGAGCGTACCGTCACGCTCTTTCCGCAACCGGACTCGCCCACAAGCCCGAGGGTGATTCCTTCCTCCACATCGAGGCTGACCCCGTTCAAGGCTTTGACCACCCCTTCATAGGTGTAGAAATTAGTAACAAGGTCTTTTATCTCAATTAACTTGGCCATTCAGTCGTTTCCGTTTTTTACGTCAGTTGTCTTATCCCCACGGGCCATGTCCGGGTGCCATGCAATCGCTTCCAATATCATTGACGCCGCAGCTTGGGGTCAAACGCGTCACGAAGGGCATCACCAATCAGGTTCCATGCAAGCACGAACAGAATAATGCAGCCCCCCGGAATCACGATGGTATACCAGAACCTAAGGGGATCTTCAGGCGGGCCGACAATGTAGTTCCGGGCCATGGCCACCATCTGCCCCCAGTCCGCATACCCCTTGGGAGCGCCAAGTCCCAGAAAACTCATGAAAGCCGCGGTCAGAACCACGGAACCGCATTCCATAAAGGCGATCACCATCACCGGGAAAATCGCGTTGGGAACGATATGACGGATCATGATCTTGAGATCGGACACCCCCATCACCTTAGCTGCATGGACAAAATCCTGCTCCCGCACAGTCAAAATCCCCGAACGGATCACCCGGACGTAATTCCGCCAGGCCACGGCGGCAATGGCGATCATGACATTTTCCAGCCCCCGGCCAAAGGCGACCACGATGGCCATGGCAAGCACCAGGAACGGTATGGCGAACACCACGTCCACAAGGCGCATGATCAACTCGTCCACAATCCCGCCGTAATACCCGGCCAGGGTTCCCAGGGTCACCCCGATCAACAGGGCGGTGCTGATCACGAAGATCCCGATTTTAAAGGCGGTCCTCGTGCCCCATACCGCGCCGTAGTAAATATCGTACTGCCCGGATGTCGTTCCGAAGATATGGTTTTCGCTCGGGGGTTTTGGGGTCACGCTGTAACCGCTCCGGGGCATCTTGTACGGTTTGTCCATGTTTTTCGGCGGCGCAAGCTGGGGGGCAAAAATCGCCACCAGCAGAAACCCAAGGAGCAGGGTAAACCCCATGAATGCGGTCGGATTCTTGAAAATCCGGTACAGCGTGTATCTCAGTTCTTTTAATTTCGGATGATTTTCCAGCATAATCAAAAATCTTTCAGCTTAAGCGGATTCTAGGATCCACGTAGGCATATAAAATGTCCACAACAAGATTTACCAGGACAAACACTATCGCCATAAACAGGCACATACTCATCAGCACCGGCATGTCGAGCTGGGTGGCGGAACTTGCCAGCCACCATCCAAGCCCCTGGCGGTTAAAGACGATCTCCACGGCAATGCTGCCCTCCATCAGGGACGCCACCAGCTGGCCCGCAATGGTGATCACCGGTATCAGGGCATTGGGCCTTGCGTGCTTCAGGCAGATGGTTTTCTCATCCGCCCCCTTGGCCCTGGCCGTGATCACATAATCCTTGCTCATCTCCTCCAGCATCCCGGAGCGCATCACCCGCATGAGCAGGGCGCATATCACGATGGTCTCGGTGATAACCGGAAGCACCAGATGCTTCAGGGCATTGAAGGTCACATCCAGGCGGCCGTTCAAAATGCCGTCAATGGTGTACATGCCGGTGAATTGATTGAACAGGGCCGGATCTCTCACCAGCATGGTGAACTCGTCACTGACGATCCCCGGCGGAAACCAGGAAAAATATCCGTAAAAGACCATGATCAGGACCAGGGCGAAAAGAAAAGTGGGAAGGGACCAGCCGACAATGGAAAAAATGCGAGAGAAATGATCAAAAAAGGAATTGGGTTTTCTCCCGGCAATGGTCCCCATCCAGATTCCGAACAGGATAATGCACGGGGCGGCATAGAGATTGAGCTCCAGGGTGATGGGGAAATAGTACCAGAAGGCTTCCAGGACCGACCGTGACGCCACCAGGGAATACCCCAGGTTGCCGGAGGTGACCTGCTTGAACCAGGTGATATACTGCTCGTGGTAAGGCCGGTCAAACCCGTATTTTTTGATCAGAACGGGAATATCCTTTGCCATCTGGGGGGTGGAGACAAACGCGGCGGCCCTTCTCTCCGGACTGAAGGTCAGCATCAGACCGAAAATCAGGATCGACACCCCGAACATTACAAAAATCAAAAATATCAATCTTCTTGCTATAAACGTCGCCAAAACCGCACCAACTTTTCTGGGGGGCGGACCCTTACAGAACCGCCTGAAGGCTCCGTAAGGATCTGCCGGTTAACCGCAGGGTGAACGTCAACGGGTCCACCCCCTTGTTTTCCTATTCGAAATACAGGTCCTTCAGATACTCATGGGTCATGTCGAACATGGGGTTGGGGACAAACCCTTTCACGTTTGAACGGTAAGGTTTCAGTCCGATTTTCTGGTAAACCGTATTCCCCACCGCCAGTTCATACCACTTGTCCTGGAGTTTTCCGTAAATTTCCTTTCGTTTGGCGGGGTCGACATTCTTGATTCCCGCATTGCACAGGCTGTCCACCTCTTCATCCTTGAATCCCGCATATTTGCCGTAAACCCCGTTGGAATGCATAAAGGTGTAAAGGAAATTGTGGGGATCAGGGAAATCCGCGCCCCATCCGATGATGAACATGGGATAGGCAAACTGGCGATATTTGACCGTGTAATCCTTCCAGTCCACGTTTCTCACTTCAATTTGGAATTTGGGGTTCAGTTCCATGATGTTCTCCGCCATCATCTGGGCCGCGGCTTCACGGAGGGCATTGCCCGTATTGTGGGTGATGGTCATCTTGAATCCTTTTTCCCACACTTTACCGCCCCAGGCTTTTTTCATCTCGGCAGCCGCTTTTTTAAGGCTGAATTCGTATAGGGGCACCTCCTTGTAGTAAGGAAGACCGATGCAGTTGGGAGAACCGGGAAGATTGATCAGGTTGTTGCCCACATCCTCCTTCATGGCTGTCCAGTCGATGCAATGGGAAAAGGCTTTTCTTACGTGAATGTCAGAGAAGAATTTCGGCGGAATCCCGTTACCGTCAAGTTTTCCGCTGCCGATATCGGGGTTTCCGGCCGGGTTGATGTCCTGGCAGAAGATCGCCGCCGAGTAGTCGAGGATGGGAAACTTGTTGATGGTCACATCCTTCATGGTTTCAATTTCTGGTAGGTAGGTTGCGTCCACTTCCACCTGGTCCGCATCTCCGTTCTGGAGCATCAGCTTTCTTGTCGTCCACTCGGGAACATACTTGACGATTGCGGTCTTGATGGCGGGCTTCTTTTCCCAGTACCCGTCAAAACGCTCGAAAACGAACTGGTTGGAGGGAACCCACTCTTTCATTACATAGGGACCGGTTCCGTTTTCTATTTTATGGAGGGGCTCGGTGTTGAAATCCGGGCTGTTATATTTTGCCGCATTTTCGATCTTTCCATCCCAGCATCCATTGGCAATGGCCCATTTCTTATTGATAATCGAGGAACTTGCGTACTGAAGAATGGCCATCAGGGGAGGATAAGGCGCGGGAAGCCTGAAAACCACCTCGCCGCCTTCAACATCCACCGCCTTGACAATCTTTTCAAATACGCCGGGAATGATCTTGTCATCACCATCCCTGGTTGCTCCGTTTCCGGTCAGGGCTTCAAGCATCATCCACTGGGGGCCGCCCGCCTGATCGCAGATCATGCCGCGCTCAAAGGAGTACTCCACATCTTCGGGGGTCAGGATGGAACCGTCATGGAACCTGACGCCTTTGCGAATCTTGAACCGGTAGGTCTTTCCATCCCTGGAGATACCGCCGTTTTCAACGGTGGGAACTTCCGCAGCCAGTTCCGGGATAAAATCCTGGGTGGAGCCTCCGTCAAAAGCCACCAGCCTCTCATAAAGGTTGTAAAGCCTCATGCCGCTTGTGGTGTCGTATGAACATGCCGGATCAAGGGTTCTTACCGTACCGTAGGTCGCTTTTACGAAGGTATCCTTGCCCTTCGCCGATGCGGCACCGGCGGTCAACAGAAGACAAACACAAAGAAGCAAAACACTCTTTTTCATACTCCCTCCATTCCAAATTGTTAGTAGCAATACAGATTCAAGCCCCGTCCAGGCCGGACCGGATCAATGACACACATATGAAAAAAATCGCAAGGGCAGCTTACGCGCCAACGGAAGACGATTTGAACGCACCTTAAGATATTCAACTACAAAAAAGCGCGAAATATGTCAACCTGATCCTGAAGGCACCGCTTGCAACATGGCAATTCGTTTGCGTGCATCAACCAGTATCTGAAGAAATGGATGGCCTTTTGAAAGGCGTAAATTTAGATATTTTTGAATGGATTTTTACGGCCGGTACTATTTTGAGAAACTGACATCTTCAAGGCCATGTTTCATTTTAAAGGTAATTCCATTGACCTTAATCGTGTTGTTGTCTCCGAAACGGGACACAATTTCAGAACGGGACACAACAATTTTTTGGTGGCTGACCGATTTAAAATTTACATTGTGGGTTTTACCGTTAATCTCCATTTCAATGCTTTGGATGTGATTTACATTGCCTGATTCAAGTGTAATTGCCAAGTCCTTCTTGTTAGTATCCTTCTCAAAGAGCTTTATGAGATTTTCAGATATTTTCGGCTTATCAACAACCAGGAAAGGAATGACTGCGGTTTGCATGGCATTGTAATTATCCTTATAATCAACATAGAAACGATACTCTCCGGTTTCCAGCTTGCCGGTTCCTTTAGTGGAGGTTACTTCATATTCAGCGGTTATGGGCGTAAAAGTGTCCTTTGCCTTGCTGATGGCGAGGTCATTCACCTCTTTTACTATGTTGTCTTCAACCTTCATTAACCGTAATGCAGCCTCGCAATCTTCATCAACACCTTTGGGACGCTGAATCACCAATTTGAAAGGAATTTTTGCATCAGACGAGTAGATGGTTTCCTCGGGCTCCAATAAAGTAAATAGTGTTCTGGACCTAATTTCACCGGCCTTTTCTCTTGCCCTCTGTAACGATTGGATAGCTTCGTCAACCTTGTTGCCTTCAAAGATCTCCTTGTATGAAGGATTTTTAAGAAGAGCATTAACGATTTTTTCTGATTTTAACAGCTCCTCAGAGTTTTCCCATTTGGATGGATTTCGGCCCTGTTCAATGGAAAAAGTGAGCCAGGTTTTAGTTTTATAAACCTCCTTTTCCAACATCAGCTTCCTGGTATTTTCATCAAATCGGATAATTATTTGACCATCCTTATAACCATTGTTCTCCTTTGACAGGGTGAGTTCTTTTCGGGAGGCTGGGCTTGGGAGATCTGTAAACAATCGTTTCCCCATGACAAATATCGAGGATACCAGGTCAAAGGGTATTGCAACAATGCGTTCAGGCCAATTAGCTTTCTTGGTCAGCACCCAGTAATTGCTTAAAAACGTGGTTTGCTCCTGTTTGATAATGGCGTAATTGCCCGCCTTGAGCGGAATGCCGCTGCCCTTATCAACCTTGTTGCCAGCTTTATATATCCATGCTGTCTTATCGTAGGGGAAAATGTCAAACTCCTTTTCCAGCACAATATCGTTTTTATTCGTTCTTATTATTGTTTTCGCAATCTCTTTGGCAACACTGATTTGGGCCGAGGTTACCGGATCTGCAATGGAAAATGTCTCGGCAGCTCCTCCTATGAAATCAAGAAAAGCCGCACTGTCTTCCGTTTCCTCTGCATCATATTCAACGATTTGAATTTTTACGCTGATCACACTTGATTCCGTACGCTTGGGCCCGTACATCACCTTTCCTATTGCCGAGCTGAAACTCTGGTCGCCGATTCTCTTCATGGGGCCGATTATTTTTACGATTTCGTTGTCCCCTTGCCCCCCCAGGTCCTCTTTGAATGTGAAAATTACAATCACCTCGTTTGAATTACATGGATCCGGCAGATAATTAAAAAAGGCTTCATTAAAAAGGATTGTATAGGAATCTATGTTGTTTTGAAAACTGTGTCCTTCTTGAAAAGGGATAATCCCTTTTTTATCATCGGCACCATACCATGGCCCATATAGATTATTATCCTGCCCCACCTTTAAAAGGTGAACATTCCCGTTCAGCCTTGTTGAACACCCAATTGAGAACAGTGATATCAGAACAATAAGAATCAATCGTAAACAGTGCATGGCGCTCCTTTCAATAATCCGCTTTTGGGATCAGCTGAGGTCGCAACAAGTATATGTGATTGCTATTTTGACTACGGTCTTTAGTCGAAGAGAGCACAATGACATACCATTGTCAACAACAATCACAAAATCGCATTGCTTGCAAAGGAGCAGTTAAATTTTGATGTCGTACTTTTTGAGCAGGCTGTAAAAATGGGACTTTGACAGCCCGGACCGTTTCAGGATTGTCTGGACATCGCCCCGGTTCTCCGCGATTATCTGCTTGAGGTACTTGATCTCCATGAGATGCTTGAACTCTTTAAAGGAGGGAAGGCTGTTTTCCGGCTCATCAAGGCTGTCGGCCCCCTTCTGGATGGAAGCCTTGGCCACCTGAATGCGGATCTCCCTGGGAAGGTGCATGGCGTAGAGGGTCTTTTCATACCCGGACGCCACAAAGGCGGTTTCCAGGACATTGAACAACTCCCGAACGTTGCCCGGCCAGTGATAGGCATTGAGGGTGTCAAAGAAAACCTGTTCAAATCCCTTGTTGGGCATCTGGTAGTCATCGCAAAGCCGATTGATATGAAACATGGCAAGCTGTTTGATGTCCCCTCCCCGCTTGCGCAACGGGGGAATCCTGAGATGGATGGCGCACAGCCTGTAGAGCAGGTCCTGGCGGAACGTCCCTTTCTTGACCATGGCGTCAAGGTCCTTGTTGGTCGCGGCGATCAAGCGGAAGTCGCTGCTGATTTCCAGGCTGTCCCCCACGGGACGGAACCGTTTCTCCTGGAGCACCCGCAAAAAGGATTTCTGGGTGGAAAGGGGCATCTCCCCCACCTCGTCCAAAAACAGGGTGCCCTTGTCCGCAAGCTTCACAAGGCCGGTCCGCTTGTCGGCAGCCCCGGTGAACGCGCCCTTTTTATGGCCGAACAGGGTGCTCTCCAGCAGGGATTCGGTCAGGGAGGCACAGTCCACCACCACAAAATTGTTACGGCTCCTGACGCTGTTTTCATGGATGGTATTGGCAAAGAGTTCCTTGCCGGTGCCGGTCTCCCCGGTGATGAGCACCGGCGCGTTTGACACGGCGGCCCGGGTGAGGCTTTCAAAGCACTGTTTGACCACGGGAGAGTCTCCGATGATCCGGTCAAGATTCATTGCCACGGTCTGCTTTTTGCTCTTTTTCTCCTCCCGGTATTTCAAGGCCCGGGTCAGGCTCAGCTTGGTCTGCTTCACCGAGGTGGGCTTGACAATATAATCCCACACCCCCTCCTTGATGGCGGCCTCTGCGCCGTCAGGGTCCCCAAGTCCCGTTACAATGAAAATTTCAGGGTTGGAGACGCTCTTTTCCTTGATTTCAGGAAGAAGGACAAGGCCGTTGCCGTCGGGCAGCCGTACGTCCAGAAGCAGGATATCAACATCCCGTGTGGTAAGAAGCTCCATGCCCTGCTTCAGGGTTTCAGCCTTAAGGCAGTCATGCCCCATGCGCAGGATCAGGCTCTCCATGGTCCCGCAGAAGTTGGTGTCGTCATCTATTATCAGTATTAAAGCCATAATCGTTTATAATAAGGAGAGATCCCTGTTACGCAATAAAAAAATCACTCTTCAGGAAAAAATTTATTATCACCATGAAGAACATCGGATCATGAATCCTGGCCGTGCATCACCTCGTTGATGGCTTCGGACAGGATGGTCTTGTTGTAGGGTTTCACAACAAATTTCCGGATGTTGTCCGATTCCTGGATACAGAAATCCACGTTCCGGCCGGACACCATGATCACGGGAAGATCGGGCAGGATTTCCTTGATCTGCTTTGCCAGATCCAGGCCGCTGGTCCTGGGCATGTCGTAATCGGTGATAACAAGATCAAAGGCCTCGGGCTCCAGGGTGAGACGCTCCATGGCCTCCCGGGCATCGCTCACCGGGGTGACCCGGTATCCCAGTTTCTCCAGGGTTCTTGGCACGCTCTCCCGCTGGTCCGCGTTATCCTCCACAAAAAGGACCGCCCCCTCCCCCCGCCGGGAATTGCCCTCACCAAGGGTTTCATCGTCATCTTCCTTGTCGATCCGGGGAATCAGAATGGTGAACCGGGTCTGTTCAAAGGGTAGGCTTGTCACGGAGATGGCTCCGTTGTGGCCCTGGACGATGCCGTGCACCATGGAGAGGCCGAGCCCGGTACCGATATTCTTGCTCTTGGTGGAAAAGAAGGGATCAAAAATCTTGTCAAGGATGTCCGGATCAATGCCCGGACCGTTGTCCGCCACGGTCAGTTCCACATAACCGCCGGGTGGCAAGTTCAGGTCTTCGGCTTCAGCCTCAAACACGGTGCGTTCCCGGAGCCCGACCTGGAGCCGTCCCCCCAGGCCGTTCATGGCCTGGAAGGAGTTGGTGCAAAGGTTCATGATCACCTGGTGCATCTGGGTGGGGTCGCCGTGGCAGCTGGACCGTATCTTACCGATATCGGTGATGATCTCAAGGTTCCCCGGAAGGGAGGTCTTCAAAAGTTCCATGGCGTCGGTGACGATCTCGGTCATGCTCATGGTCCTGAACTGCATGTGCCCGGGCCGTGAAAAAGTGAGAATCTGCTTGACAAGGTTGGAGCCCCGGTTACCGGCGTTCAGGACACGTTCCAGGTCCTTGCGGGTGATGGAATCAGGGGGCACGTCATCAATGGCAAGCTCGGTGGAGTTGATGATGGATGTAAGGATATTGTTGAAATCATGGGCAATGCCCCCGGACAGAATACCCAGGGCCTCCATCTTCTGGGCCTGGGTAAGCTGCTTCTTGAGGTTGATCTTCTTGGTGATGTCCTCCGCCGTGCTCAGCACCCCGATGACGTTCCCGTCTTCATCATGGAGGGGGATCTTGCTCATTTCGAGCCAGATATGCTCCTGGTCGTTCAACCGTATTTTCCAGCGGCAGGCGTAGCAGGGCTTGTTTGTGGCCAGCACCCGCTCTCCCAGTTCCCTTGAAACCTTGGCCGCCTCCCCAAGCCTGGGGATGCTGTTGATATCGGCCCCGACAATGGTGCGCTTATCGGCAATGTTGAAAAACTTCATGAACGATTTGTTCACATCCACCAGTTTCAGGTCCTTGTCCTGCCAGAACACCAGCTGGGGAATGTTGTCCAGAATGAGCTGGAGTTTCTTTTTGGACTCCCGCATGGCAAGGTTCGCCCTTCTTTTCTGGGCCATGTTAAGGACGAGCAGAATCACCATGGCGGAAAGGATGATGACGCTTGAGATGATGACCCAGAAGATCTGCCGGTTCAGTTTGTAAAAATTGTAGGGCTCGTTGATGATAACGCTGGCCTCGGGCAGCCGCTCCTTTTCAATCCTGAACCGGGTCAGCACGTTGTGGTCAAAGATATAGGTGTGGCCGCCGCCGGTGACCACGGGGATATCATCCGGATTCTCGCCGTTCAGGATTCTTGCGGCAACGCTTCCAGCGAGCTTGCCCTGCTCGAACCCGCTGGCAAGCTTGCCGCCCACGATGCCGGTGCCGGTCAGAAAAACCCAGGAACTATAAACCGGTTGACTCGCGGCCTTGCACACCATCCGGCTGATGTCTTCGGGGGTGTAGAACTTTTTCCCGGTCAGCTCATGGGTGGGCACGATGTAGAGCAGCGCATCCTTGGGAATATTTTCCAGGAAAGCGTTTTTCCCGGCCTGAAGGTCGGTGGTCTTAAAACCCGAAATAAAGGACACCTTGAAATCGATGGCCTTTTCTTTAATGGTCTCCTTGATCTCACGGATGATGGCAAGAGAGGTCACGGTCTGGTTGCCGATCACCACCATCTTTGTTGCATTGGGGTGCAGGCGTCTTGCGATCTCAAGGTTCTCCGAAAAATCCACGCTCTCCTCGATGCCGGTGATCCCTTTTTGCCCCCCGAGCATGGCGGGGTTGTAATTGTTCAATCCGCAAAACACGATGGGCACCCCCGGAAACAGGGAATCCCTGTATTTCAAGGCAAAATCAAAGGCGCTGTTGTCCGAGGTGATCACCACCTCAAAATGATCGTTCCTGAATTTGTATTTATAATACCCGTGGAGCACCTCCAGCATCTTTTGGCCATAGTATTTCTTGGAATCCATGAATTCCACCTGAAGATCCAGGCTGTCTACGGTTTTGGATAGTTCCGACCGGATGCCGTTGAGGATGCCGTCCGACCAGGCATAGCCGTTCTGGTACGAGTTCAGGTAGAGGATGCGCCGGCTTTGGGATTGGGGATTACCGGCAAACGCGGTCCCTGCAATGCCAATGGATAGGATGATTCCCAATATATATGTTAAGATTTTATGTTTCATTCCAGACTCTTTCTTGTATGCGTTCCATGGATTATAGATGAAATTTCTAAAAAGAGAAATCATTAGCAACTATTGTACCATGAAAAACACCCGTTCCGGGAAAGCCAACATGGCAACCATCCCCTGAATAGTCCTTGTTTTTGGGAAAAATTCCGATTTTCCGTTCACATCTCATCCAAAGGCAAACAGGAGTCCGAAAAAACAGACAGCCAGATTAACACCTTGGAATAACTGACATTCCCAAAACAATACCCCTACGGGAACCCTTTATTAATCCGTTTTTTCAGACTCCGGCCCCCATCTTTGTACGATCCCGGGTATGGAAAACAGGACAGAACACTATTTTTGCAGCAATTTCAGACGCTTAACAAGCTTGGCACACAAATTGTAATACTGAGAGTCATGAGATTTTTTTTATAACTATTTAAGAGTTTAGGAGGATCGGATGTCTTTAGGAGTGCTTGCATTAATAGCGTTTATACCCATCGCGATTGTACTGGTGTTTATGGTCGGCCTCAGGTGGCCCGCCACAAAGGCCATGCCCCTTGCCTGGCTTGCCAGCGCCGTCCTGGGTGTTGCAGCCTGGAAAATGCCTGCGGGCCTTGTGGCCGCGGCAACCCTCAGCGGTTTCGGCAGTGCAATCAACGTTCTTATCATCGTGTTCGGTGCCATCATCATTTTATACACCCTGCGCGAGAGCGGCGCCATGGAAACCATCAGCTACGGGTTTACCACCATCTCCCCGGACCGGCGGGTCCAGACCATCATCATCGCCTTTTTATTCGGCGCCTTTATAGAAGGTTCCGCCGGATTCGGCACCCCGGCCGCCATCTGTGCTCCCCTGCTCCTCGGCCTCGGCTTCCCAGCCCTTGCGGCAGTGTGCGTCAGCCTGATCCTCAACTCCATCCCCGTAACATTCGGCGCGGTGGGCACCCCGGTTTGGTTCGGTCTCAAGACCCTTCGCACCAATGTTGAAGCCGCCATTGCAACCAACGGCCCCGAGGCCACGGTGGCCTCCTTTGACGCCTTCATGAAAAGCGTGGGCGAGTTCTCCGCCCTGACCCATGCGGTGATGGCGATCCTTCTGCCCCTCTTTGTCGTCTGCTTCATGACCCGGTTCTTCGGAAAGAACAAATCCTGGAGCGAAGGCTTCGGCGCCTGGAAATTCGCCCTCTTTGCGGGAGTTTCCTTCTCCATCCCCTACCTTTTCACCGCCTTTGTCATCGGTGTCGAGTTCCCCTCCCTCATAGGCGGCCTGGTTGGCCTGTCCGTGGTTGTTGCGGGCGCCAAGAAAAAAATGTTCCTTCCCGAGGACGTCTGGGATTTTGAGGAGCGTTCCGGCTGGGAAAAAGAGTGGGTCGGTGAGATCGAGCCCGGCACCACCAAGCTCAAGGCCCGCATGAGCCAGTTTGCCGCCTGGACCCCCTACCTCCTGATCGCGGCCCTTCTTGTTCTCACACGTATCGGCAGCCTTCCCTTTAAGGGATGGGTCACCTCCTGGGTGATCTCCTTCCCCCATATCCTGGGATTTGAAACCGTTAACTTCGCCATGAAGCCCCTCTACCTTCCCGGCGTGGTTCCCTTTATGCTCGTTGCCGTGATCACGATCTTCCTCCACAAAATTCCCATGAACAAGGTCAAGACCGCCTGGACAGACTCCTTTGTCAAGATGAAGAACCCCACCATTGCCATGTTCTTTGCCGTGGCCATGGTCGAGATCCTGAAACAGTCCGCCCACAACCCCCTTGGCTATGCCTCCATGCCCCTGACCATGGCAACCTTCGTGGCGGGTGTGGCAGGGTCCGTATGGCCCATGGTCGCCTCCTATGTTGGCGCACTGGGTGCTTTCATCACCGGCAGCTGCACGGTTTCCAACCTTCTCTTTGCCGACTTCCAGTACGGCATCGCCACCAAGATCGGTTCAAGCCACCAGATTGTCGTGGGCATGCAGTCCGTGGGTGCCGCCATGGGTAACATGATCTGCGTGCATAACGTTGTGGCCGCATCTGCAACCGTCGGCCTTGTGGGCATGGAAGGCACCATTATCCGCCGGACAATGATACCCTGCATCCTGTACGGAATCGTGGCGGGCTTCCTTGCCCTGACCTACATATATGTTCTCTTCCCCGGAACCTTTTAGTATTCCTCGGGTTACGGGGCTGTTGACCCCAGGGTTGCGGGGGCCTCTACTCCCCTGCAACCCCATAACAACCATCAATCTTGAACAAACAATGGGGGCGGCAAGCGTCCTCTCTAAAATATGACATGGGAGCAAACATGATCTCAAAGACAATAATTGGCGAGTTTGGAACAATCGTCGGTGAAAACAATGTGATGACCGGCGAGGTCGACCGCCAGAACTACGCCTACGACGCAGCGGTGCTCAAGCCTGAAATCCCGGCGGCAGTGGTAAGGCCCTCCTCCGGCGAGGAGATAGGACAGATCGTAAAAATCTGTAACGACAACATGATTCCGGTCACCGTCCGGGGCGCGGGCACCAACCTGACAGGGGGCACAATCCCCCTGGAGAACGGCATCGTGCTTCTGACCAACCGGATGAACAAGATCCTGGAACTGAACGAAGAGGACATGTATGTCCGTGTGGAGCCCGGCGTGGTCACGGCCAAGCTTGCGGCGCAAGTGGCCTCCAAAGGCCTCTTCTATCCCCCGGATCCGGGCAGCCAGGCAGTCTCCACCATCGCGGGCAACGTGGCTGAGAACGCCGGCGGCCTTCGGGGCCTGAAATACGGTGTGACCAAGGATTATGTCATGGGCATCGAGTTTTACAACGCCGAAGGCAACCTTGTGACCGGCGGTTCCAAGACCGTAAAATGCGCCACCGGATACAACCTGACCGGCCTGATGACGGCGTCCGAAGGAACCCTGGGTATTTTCAGCGAGATTACCCTCAAGCTCATTCCGCCCCCCAAGGCCTCCAAGGCAATGATGGCCATCTATGACAGTGTCGAAGGGGCCACGGAAACCGTTGCCGCCATCATCGCCAACAAAATCGTTCCCTGCACCCTGGAGCTCCTGGACAACTTCACCATCAACGCCGTGGAAGACTTTTCAAAGGTGGGCCTTCCCAGGGACGCCAAGGCCATGCTTCTCATCGAGGTTGACGGCCATCCGGCGGAGGTTGCCGAGGATGCCCAAAAGGTGGAAGATATCTGCAAGAACCTCGGGGCATCCCGGGTCCAGGTGGCAAGAAATGAAGAAGAAAAGAACAAGGTCTGGGAAGCTCGGCGTGCCGCCCTTTCGGCCCTCGCCCGCCTGAAACCCACCCTGATCCTGGAAGACGCCACGGTTCCAAGAAGTAAAATTCCGGCCATGGTGGCGGGCATTGAAGAGCTTGCCCGGAAATACGACATTCCCATCGGCACCTTCGGCCATGCCGGGGACGGCAACCTCCACCCCACCATCCTCACGGATAAAC
This sequence comes from Desulfobacteraceae bacterium, assembly GCA_024225635.1. Taxonomy (GTDB): domain Bacteria; phylum Desulfobacterota; class Desulfobacteria; order Desulfobacterales; family Desulfobacteraceae; genus Desulforapulum. The sequence goes on from JAAEMK010000741.1 coordinate 39,626, forward strand.
GTGACAAGGCCGAATGGCACAAGGTGGAAAAATGCGTCAGCGACCTGTTCGACATCGCCCTCAAGCTGGACGGCACCCTCTCGGGTGAGCACGGCATCGGCATTGCCAAGGCGGGATTCATGGTCAACGAGGTGGGACAGTCCTCCATCGATTTTTCACGGACCATGAAAAAATCCATCGATCCCAATTCCATCCTTAATCCCGGAAAAATCATAGGGAGATAACATGTCAAATTTAAAGGAACTCTCCCTCCTGCTGAAGGAGATCGAAGACCAGCTGGCCGACTGCATGAAGTGCGGCATGTGCCAGGCTGTCTGCCCGGTCTTTACCGAGACCGGTGACGAAGGGGACGTGGCAAGGGGCAAGATTTTTCTGCTGGAGCGGCTCGGTGACCAGCTGCTCAACGACGCCAAGGGCGCAAAGAAGCGGATCGAAAAATGCCTTCTGTGCGGCACCTGCGGCGCAAACTGCCCCAGCGGCGTAAAGGTCACCGAGATCTTTATCAAGGCCCGGGCCGCCCTGACAACCTATGTGGGACTATCCCCGGTAAAGCAGATCATCTTCAGGGGCATGCTCAAACACCCGAAAAGGTTCACGGGCCTTGTGGATATTGCATCTAAATTCCAGGGCCTGGGCATTTCCAAAGCCAACCCTGACCTTGGCACCTGCTGTTCCAAGATGATGTCCGGCATCATCGGAGACCGGCACTTCAAGCCCCTTGCAAAGACGCCCTTTCACAAGATTTGCCCCGAGCTTGACACAAAGCCCGGCAAGTCCGGCATCAAGGTCGCCTTTTATCCCGGCTGTGTCGTGGACAAAATGAATCCCGAGATCGGAGAGGCGGCCCTGAAGGTGTTCGCCCACCACGGCGTGGGTGTATTCATGCCGGCGGACCAGGCCTGCTGCGGCATTCCGGCCCTTGCCTCGGGAGACACACAGACCTTTGAAAATCTGCTGGACCACAACATTTCCCTTTTCAAAAACCGGGATTTCGATTATATAATCACTCCTTGCGCCACCTGCACCTCTACCATCAAGGAAATTTGGCCCTTGATGGCAGGTGGCAAGCAGGATAAACACTCTCCTGCGGTAAAAGCCCTGTCTGAAAAGACCATGGACATCAGCCAGTTTCTGGTGGACGTGCTCAAGGTCGAGCCCGTAGAGGGTACCGGCAGGCCAACGCACCAGGTCACCTACCACGATCCCTGCCACCTGGGGAAAGCCCTGGGGGTCTACAGCCAGCCCAGGACCCTGGTACAGGCCGATCCCGGCTGCGAACTCGTGGAGATGAACGAAGCGGATTACTGCTGCGGCAACGGCGGCAGCTTTAACCTGCAGAATTATGATCTCTCCTGTGAGATCGGCATGAGAAAACGCGGCAACATCCTCGCCTCGGGCGCGGACATCGTTGCCACCTCATGCCCTGCATGCATGATGCAGATGACCGACATGCTGTCCCAGAACAATGACAATGTCCAGGTAAAGCATGTTCTTGAACTTTATGCGGACTCGCTGGAGTAGTCCGCAATAAAAACAACGGAGTTTTAAATGACGAAAAAGATGGTTACAATTGACGGAAATACTGCGGCTGCCCATGTTGCCTATGCCATGAGCGATGTGGCGGCCCTTTATCCGATAACCCCCTCTACCCCCCTTGGAGAAGTTGCCGATGTATGGGCTTCCCAGGGCCGGAAGAATATATTCGACCAGGTTCTCAACGTAAAGCAGCTCCAGTCCGAGGCCGGCGCAGCCGGCGCGGTCCACGGTTCCCTTGCGGCCGGCGCCCTTACCACCACCTTCACGGCGTCCCAGGGCCTGCTGCTGATGATCCCCAACATGTACAAAATTGCGGGTGAGCTTCTCCCTTGCGTGTTCCACGTAACCGCACGGGCCCTTGCCCCCCACGCCCTCTCCATCTTCGGGGACCACTCGGACGTGATGTCCGTCCGGCAGACAGGCTTTGCCATGCTCTGCTCCAACTCGGTCCAGGAGGCCATGGATCTCGCCCTTGTCTCGCATCTTGCGACCATTGAAGGAAAAGTGCCCTTCCTCCACTTCTTTGACGGATTCCGGACCTCCCATGAGATCCAGAAGATCGAGTCCATCGAGTACGACGACATGGCCAAACTTGTGGACCAGGAGGCCCTTGCCCAGTTCAGGGCCACCGCCATGAACCCCGAACACCCGGACGTGCGCGGCACCGCCCAGAACCCGGACATCTACTTCCAGGGCCGGGAGGCAGCCAACCTCTACTACGAAAAGATTCCCGGGATAGTTCAGGAATACATGAAAAAGGTCGAAGCCCTCACCGGAAGGCCGTACAACCTCTTCGACTATGTGGGCGATCCCGAGGCAACCAAGGTTGTCGTGGCCATGGGTTCCTCCTGCGAGACAATTGAAGAGACAGTGAACAAGCTTGTTGCAGCAGGCGAGAAGATCGGCCTTATCAAGGTCAGGCTCTACCGCCCCTTTGTCAGCGAGGCGTTCATGGCGGCCCTCCCCGAGACGGCCGCCACCATCACCGTGCTCGACCGCACCAAGGAGCCCGGCGCCCTTGGCGACCCCCTTTACACTGACGTATGTACCGCCTTTGTCCAGGCCGGCAGGATTCCGACCATCCTCGCCGGCCGGTACGGGCTGGGCTCCAAGGAGTTCACCCCTGCCATGGTCAAGGCGGTCTACGACAACATGGGTCAGGCAGAGCCCAAGTCCCACTTCGTCATCGGCATCACCGACGACGTGACCAACACCACCCTCGAGTTTGACAGAGACTTTGACGCGGCGCCCGAAGGCACTTTCCGGGCCAAGTTCTGGGGCCTTGGTTCCGACGGAACCGTTGGCGCCAACAAGAGCGCCATCAAGATCATCGGTGACAACACCGATCTCTATGCCCAGGGCTATTTTGCCTATGATTCAAAGAAATCCGGCGGTATCACCGTGTCCCATCTGAGGTTCGGTGAAAAGCAGATCCGCTCCACCTACCAGGTGGACACAGCCGACTTCATCGCCTGCCACAAATCCAGCTATGTTGACCTGTACGACATCCTGGACGGCATTGTCGAGGGCGGCACCTTCCTGCTCAACTCCGGCTGGAGCCAGGCGGACATGGACGAGAAGCTTCCGGCGGACCTCAAGCGGGTGATAGCAAAGAAGAAACTCAACTTCTACAACATCGACGCGGTAAAGATCGCCGCTAATGTAGGCCTGGGCAACCGCATCAACATGGTCACCCAGACAGCCTTTTTCAAGCTTGCGGGCGTGCTCCCCTTTGAAAAGGCCATCGAGCTTCTCAAGGCGGACATCAAGAAGACCTACGGCAAGAAAGGCGACAAAATCGTTGCCATGAACATCGAGGCCGTGGACATGGCCCTGAGCGAGCTTGTCAAGATCGAGGTGCCGGAAAGCTGGAAGGACGCCGAAGGCGAACGCACCCAGGTTCCCACGGGCAACGCCTATGTGGATAACGTGATGCGGCCTGTCCTTGCCCAGAAGGGTGACAGCCTGCCCGTGAGCGCCTTCGCCACCGACGGCAAAATGCCCGTTGCAACGGCAAAGTATGAGAAGCGCGGCGTGGCCATCAATGTACCCGAATGGATCGCCGACAACTGCATCCAGTGCAACCAGTGCTCCTTTGTCTGCCCCCACTCGGCCATCATTCCCATCCTTGCAACCGACGAAGAGCTCAGCGCAGCCCCCGAAACCTTCGGCACCCTGGAGGCCAAGGGCAAGGAACTCAAGGGCCTCAAGTTCCGCATGCAGGTCAACACCCTTGACTGCCTGGGCTGCGGCAATTGCGCCGACATCTGCCCGGCCAAGGAATCCGCCCTCGTAATGCGGCCCCTTGATACCCAGACAGAGGTGGAAGTGCCCAACTTCGACTTCTCCCAGGCCGTTGCCTTCAAGGACAACCTCATGACCCGCAATACGGTCAAGGGCAGCCAGTTCCAGCAGCCCCTCATGGAGTTCTCCGGCGCATGCTCCGGCTGCGGCGAGACCCCCTATGTGAAGGTACTCACCCAGCTATTCGGCGAGCGCATGACCATTGCCAACGCAACGGGCTGTTCTTCCATCTGGGCGGCGTCGGCTCCCTCCACACCCTATACGGTGAACAAGGACGGCCACGGCCCGACCTGGGGCAACTCCCTGTTCGAGGATGCCGCTGAGTTCGGGTACGGCATGCACCTTGCCACAAGCCACAGGCGGAACAAGCTCGTGGATCTCATGGCCAAGGCCCTGGACCAGGATGTTTCAGGCGAGATCAGGGAAGCCATGGGCGGATGGATCGCAGGCAAAGACAATGCCGACGAGTCCAAAAAATATGGTGACCGGCTCAAGGCCATCCTGGCTAACGGTTCCGATGATCCGATCCTCTCCGAGATCAGCAAGGCGTCCGACCTCTTCACCAAGAAGTCCCACTGGATCTTTGGCGGTGACGGCTGGGCCTACGACATCGGTTTCGGCGGCCTCGACCACGTGATCGCATCCGGCGAGGACGTGAACATCCTTGTCATGGATACCGAAGTTTACTCCAACACCGGCGGCCAAGCCTCAAAGGCTACCCCGGCAGGCGCTGTGGCAAAATTTGCGGCCTCAGGAAAACCCGTGGGCAAGAAAGACCTGGGACGCATCGCCATGACCTACGGTTATGTCTATGTGGCCTCCATCGCCATGGGCGCCAACAAGAACCAGACCATGAAGGCGTTCCAGGAGGCGGAAGCCTATCCCGGACCCTCGGTCATCATCTGCTATGCCCCCTGCATCAACCAGGGCATCAGAAAAGGCATGGGCAAGACCCAGGAAGAGCAGAAGCTTGCGGTCAAGGCCGGCTACTGGCCCCTGTACCGTTACAATCCCATGCTCGAGCTCAACGGCGAGAACCCCTTTGTCCTTGATTCAAAGGAACCGGACGGGTCACTCCAGGAGTTCCTGAGCGGTGAAAACAGGTTCGCCCTGCTGGAGAAAATCTTCCCCAACGAGTCCAAAAAGCTCAGGGCGAAAATTGAGGAAGACTACAACAACAGGTACACCCTGCTGAAAAACATGGCAGAGTAAAAGTGGTAAAAGCGTGAAAGTTGGGGACGCCCATAAAATTATAGATTTCGATGAAGCATGGGCGTCCCTTCCCTTAAGGCCCCACTGATTTTGAAATAGCATAATTTTATGGGCGTCCCCCTTTTTATTAATTGCGCCCCCGATTGGAGGTAACCATGATCAAACATATTGTAATGTGGACGCTTGTCGAGTCTGACGACAAAGAAGATAACCTGAAAAAAATGAAGTCTCTTTTGGAGGGGCTTGTGGGAAAGATCGATGAAATCGTTAAACTGGAGGTTGCCATTCACCCCATCTCATCGCCCGAACCGCTTGATATTGTCCTCTATTCCGAGTTCAACAGCTACGACGATCTCAATGCCTACGCGACCAATCCAAAGCATCTGAAAGTAGTGGAATTCATAAAATCGGTCAGTGACACCCGGTCAGCCGTTGATTACGAAGTATAAAAACCGGGGACGCCAATCAAATTATAACTTTCCCGAAGTGCGGACGTCCCCTGTTTTTCCTTAATTTGAGTGTTGACTATTATATCGAATCGGTTTATGATTTTTTATCTTAAATTCGATCGGCGTTAAACTTAATATAAAATTTCGTCAGCACTATTATTTTCTTTATTACTTCTGCAGTTTCGATTGTTCTTCACGCCTGCTTTTATTCCTCACCTCCAGCGGCATGCATTTCTGCCGGGATCGTCAGTTTCAACAATTTAGACACAGGATACCTTAACCCTTATCGGCAAGACTCAATGCTGCTTTCAAAAGGAAGTTGTCTTGTTAGAAAAACCGTTGAAATTTATCGCAGACAGCCTGGATAACTACCTGCGCATAAGGAACCGGATCGTCAGTAACGAAAGGGTGCTGGTTCTCACCGATATTGTTGACGAACAGGGAAAGTTTGCAGTCAAACAGGGCACCGTCGGCCTTACCCTCTTCAATGTCGAAGAGGAAAGGGTCAATCGAGCCCAGGTGGCGGAAGTGATTCGCGGCCAGGGCGGCACCCTCGGATATGCGAATCCGGCCTTACGGCTGAATCTCTACCTGCTGTTTGTAGCGAACTTCAAAGATTATGAAGATTCCATCAAGAATATTTCGTCCGTAATCGGTTTTTTCCAGGCCAACAATGTTTTTCAGCCGGAAACCCATCCTGAACTTTCCAGCAGTATCGAAAAAATCGTATTCGAACTCAGCTCCCACAGTTTCGAGCAAATGAGTTATGTATGGGGCATCCTGGGAACCAATTACCGGCCTTCGATCATGTACAGGATGCGTCTTGTGGTGATCCAGGAAGGCCTCCGGAAACAGGGCGGCGCTGTTGTGGATCAAACCGGTTTCAAGGGACGGGGGATGAACTGATGGAGTTGACCTACAAATCCCTGCTCGATTTCGAGTTCCGGCATGAATATTTCCGTAACTTTCCGGACAGGTTCACCTATGTCCCCCAGGGGCAAACCCTGGAGCTGATGGGCAAAAGGGGTCTTCTTTTCAAAAAGAGGAATAACGGTTTTACGATTCTATACCAGGCGATAAAAGGCGAAGGGGAGCAGCTGATTCCGTTAAGGAGCCTGCCTGGAAGATTCGCATTTCGATTCTGGATAACCGCCCTGTCCCCCCACGCGGGAATCCTGTCGGACCTCCCTCTCATGCGGGCAGGCAGCAGGATTCTCTATTTCGATAATGTCCATGACAGGAAAGACGGTACCACGCTTTATTTGAATGCGGATGCGCCCACGGACCCGTTTGCCGGTGAAAAAGACATTGTCACCATGGCCTTCGGCACCTGGCGAAATGAGCAGTCCGCCACGGAACCTGTTCCGGTCCGGGTCCAGGATGTGTTCGGCAATGTGATTGAGGTCCGGGTAAGTCAGCCTGTTGAAGGTAAAGTTCGCAGTCAGCTGGAACTTGCCGGCATAGGTAAAGGGTTTATCCGGCTGACCCCCGGCACCGGTGATGCGGAATCATTTTATATTCCCGAATCCGTTCCGCCGCCAAGGGTTTTTGCCGCAATCGATCTATACGCAGGAAAGGACATTCCTCCGGCATACGCATTTACGGACCATAACGGAATGCCTTCTTCACCCAAAACATTTACCTGCAGGGTCGAAAACCGGAAAAGCATCTGGCGGTACATGGTCGTACCGCGTTTCAACACCGGTTTAACGGCGGCCCAGCTTTCCATAGAGCACATGGATGCGGAACATGCATTCCTTCCGGCCGGTGACATCACCACACCGGCAGGGGAGGCGGCATTTCTCATCGAATCGGACGGACCGGTTCCACACGGGGAGGAGCCGGTCAAGGGTCTGGCGCTGAAAAAAGGCATAACAAAGCTGATCGCGGAACTTCCCAATCCGGGTCCTGAACAGATTCGCGCCCACAGGGAAGGCTTTTATTCCGAGGTGTATGTGTATGTTTAAAAGATAAAAACCGGGAAACCCGATAGCTCAGGCATAAAAAAATCTCTTTTCCAAAAAGAGAAAAACAAGTAACAATTGAAAGGTCAGGTAAACCATGAACTACAAAACCCCTGGTGTCTATGTCGAGGAGATTTCCATATTTCCTCCATCCGTGGCTGAAGTGCCCACGGCAATCCCGGCCTTTATCGGGTACACCGAGAAGGCCATGTACAAGGGGAAGAAACTATCGAACAAAGCGATAGAGATTTCTTCACTCATCGAATTTGAAGAGCGTTTTGGCAAAGGATCGCCCATTCAAATCAAGGAGGTTACGCTCAACGAGGACAACACCGTCAGCAAGGTGGAAACAGAAAGCGCCTACCTGATGTACGACAGCATTCGCCTTTATTTTACCAACGGCGGCGGCCGCTGTTATATCGTGTCCGTGGGGGAATACGGCAAAACACCCAAGGATGACATCACAAAGGAAGAGATCGCGGGCGGACTCTCCGTTATTGCCAAGGAAGATGAACCCACCATGCTTCTCTTTCCCGATGCCGTGCTTCTCACCGGCACAAAGCTCTACGATCTCCAGCAGATCGCCCTCAAACAGGCGGCGGACCTGGGCGACCGTTTTGCCATCCTGGACCTTATTGAAAACGAATCCATCACGGCCAAGGAGAGCTACAAGGCTTTTCGCAACGCCATTGGCATCAACAACCTCCTGTACGGCGCGGCATACACCCCCTGGCTCAAGGCAGGCCTGCCCAGGGAGGTGAAATACCGCTACGCCAAGGACAGTCTCAAGAAATACGGGGGCTCCGTGACCCTTGCCTCCCTCACGGAAGAGGATGAAGTAAAGGCGACCATCCTGTCCCTTGAACATCTCATCGGGGACAACGATACCCTTCAGGCCAGAATCAACACGTTGAAGGGCACCGCTTCAACACTGAAGGAGGCATACCAGGCGAAGCTCAATGAATTCAAGGATGAGATCAACGCTCCCGGGGCCTCGGACAGCGATGTCCGCCTTGCATTCAAGGCCCTGTGCACCCTCTGTTATCAAATCATGGATCAAATCTTCGATAACCTGGTGACCGGCGACAACCCGGAATTGAAGGGCGGAGGCCCCGCAAGCCTTCACTACTTCCTGGCCGATAATCTAACGGGTGAATTCTCGTCCATAGCAACGGAACTGAACAGCTATATGAAAGTGGCCGGAACCGGCCTCGTCGCCATGTATAACGATTTTGCATGGAGCGCCAAGGACTGGACGACCATCATCGACGCCACCGTCACCCCGGCCAAAACCTATACCTGGACGGCAAGCGCCTGGACCAATCTCTTCATATCCGCCAGTATCCCCGCCCCGGCAAAGGACATCTTTGAGGGAGCCACGGTAAAGAAACAGTTGAGTTCGGCGGAACCCTATATCAGTACCCTTTTCAAACGCCTTGACGGTGCCGTGGGAGATCTTTCCATGGCGGCTTCCCGCCTGGAAAAGGGCAAAGAGGATCTGCTGCTCACCCAGATGCCGACCTATAAGAATATCGTCACGGCCATCAACGAAGACCTTTCCGTGGTTCCGCCGGGGGGCGCCATCGCGGGGGTATACTGCACGGTGGACAAAAACCGGGGCGTCTGGAAGGCGCCTGCCAACGTGAGTCTCAGCGGTGTTGCAGGTCTTACGGAAAGGATCGACAACATTGACCAGGAAGACCTCAACATTGACGTTAACGCCGGTAAATCCATCAACGCCATCAGGACGTTTGCCGGACGGGGCATATTGGTCTGGGGGGCGCGCACCCTTGCCGGAAACGACAATGAGTGGCGGTATGTTCCGGTCCGGCGATTCTTCAACATGGTGGAAGAGTCGGTGAAAAAATCCACTTACTGGGCCGTGTTCGAACCCAACGACGCCAACCTCTGGGTAAAGCTCAAGGCGATGATCGACAACTACCTGACCCTGAAATGGCGTGAAGGGGCCCTGGCCGGCTCAAAACCGGAAGAGGCGTTTTTCGTCAATGTCGGTCTCGGCACCACCATGACCCAGCTGGACATACTGGAAGGCCGCTTGATTGTGGATATCGGCATGGCCGTCGTACGTCCCGCCGAATTCATCGTTCTCAGGTTCATGCACAAGATGCAGGAATCATAATTTAACCGACCGAAACCAACATGAAAAGGAATTATTATCATGGCACTTCCATTGCCGGCATTCCATTTTCAGATTCAGTGGGGCGGAACCAACATCGGTTTTTCCGAAGCTTCCGGCCTGACCATAGAAAAGCAGGTAATCGAATATCGAGACGGGGCAAGCAAGGAGTACGGGCCCATCAAGATGCCCGGGATTCCCAAGTATGCAAACATCGTATTGAAACGGGGCATCATCGATGGGGACAACGAGTTCTTTGCATGGCTGAACACCACAAAAATGAACAAGGTCGAACGGCGTGACCTGACCATCAGCCTGCTCAACGAAGACCATGAACCGGTGATCAGCTGGAAAGCCGTGAACTGTTTCCCGGTCAAGGTGGAAGGCCCGGGGCTTAAGGCCACGGGAAACGAGATCGCCATCGAAACCCTTGAACTGGCCCACGAAGGGCTCACCATCGAAGCGGCATAATCGACATGGTTTACTATCCCCCTGTCGCGTTTCATTTTCGGGTGGAGATCGTCCTGAACGATCTTCCCGAAAACGATACGCGCTTTAAGGAAGTTTCCGGCCTGACACGGGAGCTGGGTGTGGAACAGGTGGCGGAAGGCGGCGAAAACCGTTTCGAACACCGGCTTCCATCACGGGGCAAGTTCGGCAACCTTGTTCTGAAACGGGGACTGCTGACCGATTCCGGTGTGATCGACTGGGTGGTGGACGCCCTGGAGAACTTCATCTTCAAGCCTGCCAATGTGCTGGTCACACTGCTCAACGAAGAGCACCAGCCCCTGGCGACATGGACCTTCACAGGCGCATGGCCGATGAAATGGAGCGTCTCGGACCTGAAATCCACCGAAAACAATGTTGTGGTGGAAACACTGGAGCTGGCCTACAGCTACTTTACCAAGACCAAGTGACCGGGAGTTCTTCGCATATGAATTGAGCATATTTCTTATGGATGGGTAAAGAAGGAGGAGTTGATGCCCCTTGAAATTCGTGAATTGATCATAAAGGCGGAGTTGGGCTCCCCGGAGGGCGCCGGCCAGGCAGCCCGGGGGGGAACCACAGACAGCAAAGCAAAGGAGCAGCTCGTACGGGACTGCGTCGAGCAGGTGCTTGAAATCCTTCGGGAACGAGAGGAACGCTGATGACCACACCCGGAAAACTGAAAAAACTGACCATCGAGGCATACTCCTCCATCAAGTATAGTGAAAGCGAAAGGGTGGGGGAATTCCAGGTGATGTTCAACCCCTCCACCTATTCCCAAAAGTTCGAAATCCAGTACAACGAGGATCAGGCCCAGGGCACCTCGGGCTCTTCTCTGGGGTTCGGCAAAATGAAACCCCAGGAGTACAACTTCGAATTCCTGTTCGACGGCACGGGCACGGCGGCGCCCGTCATTGACGTTCCCGCCACCATCAAAAAGTTTCTTGACCTCACCTTTCATTTCAACGGGGAACTCCACCGGCCCAATTACCTGAAAATATCCTGGGGCCACCTGGTCTCACGCTGCATCATGAAGAGCGCCAACGTCACCTATACCTTGTTCAAACCGGGCGGCGAGCCCCTGAGGGCCAAGATAGCCGCCGCGTTCTCGGAAATCAAGGACGACGAGCTCCGGGCCTCGGAGGAAGAAAGGTCCTCTCCGGACCTGACCCATTACAGGACGGTTTCCGACGGGGACACCCTTCCCTTGATGTGTTACCGCATTTACGGGGACATGATCCATTACCTTCCGGTGGCAAGGTACAACAAAATGGAAAATTTCCGAAAACTCACAACCGGAACCAGAATCGCATTTCCCCCCATCGGGGACCTGGAAAAGGAGAAGGAGGATTATGCCTGAACGCATCACCTTCAGCATCGAGATCGACGGCGCCCCTGTTTCCGGGGAACTCCAGATCGTATCCGTGGTCGTAAAGCGGGAAATCAACCGGATTCCCCTTGCCCGGGTGATTCTCGTTGACGGCGAGACAAACCTTTCCGATTTTCCGGTGAGCAACCAGGATACCTTTATTCCCGGAAAGGAGCTGGTCGTCAGTGCGGGAGATAAGGGGGAGGAGCACCGGATTTTCAAGGGCGTCCTGGTGAAGCACCGCATCCGGGTCCGTCCGGACGGCCGGTCCCACCTGATCCTGGAAGCCAGGGATACCGCCTTTCAGCTCACCCTGAATCCCAGGAACGCCCTCTACGAGGAGGTTACCGATTCCGATATCATGGAGGAGATCCTTGGCGCATATTCCCAAATTTCACCGGATGTGGAATCCATGGATGTGACCCACCTGAGGCTTGTGCAGCACCGGAGCACGGACTGGGATTTTATACTGGCGCGGGCACGGGCCAACGGTAAACTCATCACAATCATGGACCACGATTTCAAGGTGGCTGCGCCTGAATTCAACCAGGACCCTGTTGTAAGCCTGACCTTTGGCGCCGATGTTACCGAACTTGATCTTGAAATGGACGCAAGGTTCCAGGCGGCCGGCATCAAGGCCTGCTCATGGCAGCAGGCAGACCAGGAGATTACAGAGGCCGAAGCACAGGAGCCTCCGGCAATGGAGCTGGGCAACCTTCCTGTTACGGATCTTTCCGCAGCCGCTGGGGACCGGGAGGAAGAGATCCATGACCCGGGCTTTGTTGATGAAAGCGCCCTCCAGAAATGGGCGGACGCACGCTTGCTGCTCCAGCGGATGAGCCGGATTATCGGCCGGGTCCGCTTTACCGGCAACCATGAAGTCCAACCCGGCATGACGGTTGAACTGAAGGGGTTTGGCGAGCGGTTCAGCGGCAAGGCATTTGTTTCCGGCGTGCGCCACGAGCTTTTTGACGGGGGCTGGGAAACCGATATTCAGCTGGGGCTGTCAAGGTCCCTCTTCCAGGATACGTCCGGCTGCATTCCCTATACCGAGCTTGTTCCCGCAATCGGCGGACTGCACATGGGCAAGGTCCTTCAGCTCCAGGACGATCCGGACGGCGCAGGACGCATCCTGGTGCACCTTCCCATGATCACCCCCGAAGGAACCGGGATCTGGGCGCGCCAGGCCACCCCGGACGCGGGAAACATGCGCGGGTTTGTATGGCGGCCCGAGATCGAAGATGAGGTTGTGGTGGGATTTCTCGGGGGTGATCCCGGCTCCGCCATTGTTCTTGGCGCCCTTCACAGCGGGGCCAACCCGGCCCCCATCGATGCCTCGGACGACAATCATGAAAAAGGCTATGTGTCCAGGAGCGAAATGCGGTTTCATTTTGATGACGACAAAAAAATCATCACCCTTGAAACACCGGGAGGCCATCAGCTTTTCCTGGATGAAGACGACAGCTCCATTCGGATCACGGAACTCAACGGCAACACCATGGTGATGAACAGCGACGGGATAACCATGGACTCCCCCGCCGATTTCAAGGTGACCTGTTCGGGCGATGCAACCATCGAGGCGGGCGGAAATATCGAGCTTACCGCCTCGGGCGACCTGACCGCAACCGGCACAAACGTAACAGGGGAAGCCAATGCCAGCGCCACGGTCAAGGGATCGGCAAGCGCGGAATTAAGCAGCGGCGGCCAGACAAAAGTAGAAGGCTCCATTGTCATGATCAACTGAGAAATAAAAGGAGAAGGAGATGCCTCCGGCAGCAAGAGTCGGCGATACAACGGTCCACGGCGGGGCGGTCACAGGCCCCGGAATTCCCACTGTGCTGGTCGGTAAAATGCCTGCCGCCACCCTGGGAGACCTCCATGCCTGTGCCATTCCGGTTCCCCACCCGCCGGTAACGCCCTTTGTGGCGGGAAGCGCCACCGTATTGATCGGCGGCAAACCCGCCCTGCGGGTGGGTGATTCCTGCGGATGCGGCGCAACAGTCGCCATTGGAGAACCAACGGTGATCATCGGATGAAAAAAAAGACGCCACAAAACAATTTTCTTGGAACAGGATGGCATTTCCCGCCAAAGTTCATCAAGGGTCCCGGTACCGTGGTGATGGTTTCCAATGAGGAAGACATCCGGCAGAGCCTGGAAATCCTGTTGACCACCACCGTGGGAGAACGGTTTCTCCGGCCCACCTACGGCTGCGACCTCAACAACTACGTTTTCGAACCCCTTGACGACGGATTGACCGCCTACATCAGGGATCTTGTCAACACGGCGATCCTGTACCACGAACCACGCATCAGGCTGATCGACCTTAAACTCCACACCCAGGAGAATCAGGGCATGCTCCTGATCGAACTGGAATACCGGATACGGTCGACCAATTCACGTAATAACTTTGTCTTTCCATTCTATAAGGATGAAGGGACCGATGTGAAACAATGAAACCCAGAGACAGAAAAAATCCGCTTCAACACGACGGGCTGGCACGCCCGGAACGGTTCCTGCCGGAACTCGATCCCGGTTATGCAGGGATCGACGACCGGGACATTATCGATCTCCTGGCGTTTGCCTACAAATACAGCCGCCACCTTCGCTATTATGAAACCGTGGTGCAGCGAAAAGGTGAAAAGGTTCTTCCAACCGGCACCTGGCAGGAGCTCCTTGTCAATGAGCAGCTGTTTTTCCTGGCAGTTATGGCAAAGAGTTCCCTTGCGGCCTTCAGCCGGACATTTGAGAAAGCTGCAAAGAAACTGACCCCGGGAGCGGAAGAAGCCGTATGGAACAAAGGGATGAAGGACGGGTATTTTGCCGTGGCGGCGGTTTTCACGGAGGTGGGACAATGGCCAGGGAAACTGCCGAAATCCTCCCGGGGATATCAGGATACCATGGTCTATGTCCGGCAGATGGAAGAGCAGGCCGTGCAGCTTCTCAAGCTTTTTCAAGGTTCGTTTCCAGGCGACAGGGAACTCTGGGACATGCTTTCCAAGGCGTTTTCGGACTGGGACCCGGGCCCTCCCCCCAACGGGATGCCCGGCAACGAACCTGCGGTGGATCAAAAGGATCAGGTCCGGATGCTTCGAAGGCTTTTTGAGGCGGTCCAGAACCTCTATTCCTCCATTGTTCTCAATGCAGGGAAAATCATCGAGGAGGACCTGAACAACCCCGGTCACCAGGCCCATGTGGGATTGCTCCTCTCCTTTCTCCACCTTTTTGCCCACAGCCTGGACCAGCTGAACGGTTTTACAGGCCGTCACCTGGACTTTTATTTAAAGGACATTCTGAAACTTGTGCCGGGAGACCGGAAACCGGATCAGGCGCACCTGATCTTTGAACCGGCCAAGGGAATCAAGCGCCACCAACTTCCCTCCGGCACGGCCTTCAAGGGGGGAAAGGACACGGACAAAACCGAGCGCATTTACGAGCTTTCCGATAATACCGTGATCACCCGGGCCTACGTGAAAAGCCTCAAAAACATTTATGTTGAATTCAACAGGGATACCGGGCCCCCAGCCCTTGCCGGGGTCCACATGGGCGTTGCAGCGGACACCAGGGACGGACAGGGTGAGGCACTCAAGGAAGATGATCCAAAATGGCAGGGATTCGGAAACGCAAATTACCCCTTCGCCCCCCTGGGATTTGCCGTGTCCTCTCCGCTTCTCAGGCTCAAGCAGGGGGACCGGACCATCAAACTTGAATTTTTCGTGGATGATATTGAAGGGTTGAAAAAGACCTTTGCAAAAGCGTTTTCCAATGCAACAGGCTCCGTGGTTGAGCTCCCTCCCCTGTTCTCGGGATACATCTACTCCGAAAAGGGCTGGATTGCGGCATCACCGGCCCTGTCCGTGGAAACCGGCGAAAAAAAACTGATCTTCCTGTTCCAGCTGGGCATGGGGGCTCCCGGGATAGTGGATTACAACCCGTCGAAATCAGGGGATGATCCCGCACTTCCGGCCGCCTGGCCCCTGATCAAACTTCTCCTGCACCAGGAGCAGTATCCCATGGCATTGAATACACTGGGAAAAATCCAGATCGCAAAACTCCATATCCATGTGAAGGTGGGCAATGTCACGGACCTGGTGCTGCAGAATGATCTGTCCACGGTGAAACCGTCAAAACCCTTCCCCCCCTTCGGCCCCCTTCCCCGGCCGGGCTCCAGGTTCCATGTGGGCAGCCATGAGATTTTCGCAAAGCCCCTCACCCAGATCAGTATTGCATGGGACTGGGTGGATGCCCCCAAAGACCTGGGCTCCTGGTTCATGGGCTACACGGACAAAGGATTCAAGTACAAGGCCGATATAGAGATCCGAAAGGATCACCAATGGACATCCCTTGCCAAGGACTCGGCGCTCAGTGTGGAAGCGGCTCCTCCCCCGGCCAAACGCCTGCCCCCACTTGCCGTGGAAAAGCCGGGGGTGGGGGTGGAAAAATCCATAAAAATTGATCCGGGATTACTCCCGAGGTCTATGCAACCCAAAAAGACAGGGGTGATGAGGGAACCGCCCAAGGAGCTTGAAACGGAGAAGCCCAAGGAAGGGATTCCACAGTTTATAAATGAATTCACCCTTCCAGTAACAGGGTACACGGCGGATTACGATGCCGAATCATTCACCGAATTAAGCGGTACGCTTGGACGGGGCGGCATTCGGTTTACACTCACGGAACCCCTGTTTGCATTCGGCCACAAGGAGTACGGCAAGCTTCACAGCAAGGCTGTCGCAGCGTCCATCACGGACCCCGAAAGCACTCTCCTGAACGAGCTGCAACTTCCCTACACCCCCATATTCGAGAACCTCCGGCTGGGATATTGTGCATCACACACCTTTGACCTTTCAATGGCGCAGCCCCTTCTTGATATCATCCTCCTTCACCCCTTTGGTTTCGACAAAAAACCGGCCCCCGTGCTCCTGCCGGACTATGACGGGGAGGGCTATCTTGTCATCGGCCTGAAGGATCTGGTTCCGCCCCAGAACCTCTCCTTGCTGGTGCAGTTTGCAGAGGGCAGCGCAGATCCGTTTATTTCAAGGCCGGATACAGTCGCATGGGCCTGTCTGACCGCCTCCGGATGGACAGACCTGACCCCAAGGGAAATCCTCCGGGACACCACCCTGGGATTCCTGCAATCGGGTATGATCGAGTTTTCCCTTCCCGAAGGGATGACCGGTAAAAACAGCGTCATGCCCACCGGCACCCACTGGCTGCGGGTAAAGGTCAGTAATAATACAACGGCATTGAACGACCTGATCTCCATCCGGGCCCAGGCAGGCATGGCCGTTTACAAGGATACCGGGGCTGCCGGGAGCCATCTGTCAACCGCCCTGCCCCCCGCAAGCATCGCCAAGTTTCTTGTGCGGGACAAGGCCGTAAAATCCGTGACCCAACCCTTTGCATCCTCCGGGGGAAGGCAGAAGGAGGACTTGCAGGCATTCAGGATGCGCAGCAGCGAACGAATGCGCCACAAGAACCGGGCGGTCACCCTGTGGGATTATGAGCACCTGGTCCTGGATCTGTTCCCCGGGGTCCACAAAGTCAAATGCCTGAACCACACATCCCCCGGGTGTGAAGCCAGGCCCGGTCATGTGACCCTTGTGCTTATTCCGGATCTTTCCAACAGGAACAGCCGGTATCCCCTGCGTCCGGCGGTTACCCAGTCCGTACTGGAAAAGGTGGAAAAGGCCATGGCGAACCTTTGTTCCCCACAGGTCACGGTTCATGCGGTCAATCCATACTACGAGTCGATCCAGGTCGAGGGCCGGGTGTATTTTCACCCAGGATATGACCTGGGCCTATACCAGGAATGCCTGCACAGGGACATCCGGGAAGGATTGACCCCCTGGCTTTCCGGCAAGCCGGATATCCATTTCGGGGGCCGCATCCATAAGTCCGTTATCCTGAACCTGATCGAGGAGCTTCCCTATGTGGATTACATCACCGATTTCAGCATAAACCATTTTGCGGGACCCGGGGATGTGAGAATGGATGTGGAAGAGGTGGTCGCCCTGACATCCCGGTCCATTCTCGTTTCACACAACACGCACACCATTATGGGAGTCAAGCCATGAGCAGCCCCATTACCTGGAACTACAAAGCCCTCCTGGAAAAAGGGGTCGAGCTGATCGAGCAATTCTCCAGTGACCACTGGACCGATTATAATGTCCATGATCCCGGCATCGCGACAATGGAGTTTCTCTGTTACGCCCTTACGGATCTTGCGTCCCGGACAGGGCTTCCCCTGACCGGGCTTCTGGCGGAAAGGGCGGGAGACCGTGTGGTCCTTGGGGGAAATTTCCCACCGGCCCATAAGATCCTGCCACCCGGTCCCGTGACCCTCTTGGATTACCGCCGCCTGCTCATGGATATCCCGGGTGTGAGAAATGCATGGATAAAAAGCGTGACCGGCGCCCATGCCCCTGTTTACGCCCTGCCCGGGGAGGGCAAACTCGGATTCGAGGGCGAGCCGGAAGAACGTATGGAGTTCAAGGGCTTTTACAGCGTGGATGTCGAATTTTCAAAGACACTCCCCCGGGGGGAAACAGAGGGACTGCTCCTTAAGGTTCGCAACACCTTGATGGGCAATCGAAACCTTTGCGAGGATTTCGCCCGCATAAGGGAAGTGCCCATTGAGGAGATCGGCATCTGCGCCGATCTGGAGCTTTCCCCTGAAACCAATGTGGACCGGCTGGCGGCAGAGCTGATTTACGCCATGGATATGTTTATCTCTCCGGATCTAAGGAGGTATACGTTAAAAGAAATGCTCGACATAGGGAAAACGGTTGAGGAGATCTTTGACGCTCCCCTGCCCCGCCACGGATTCATCCTGGACAATGATCTTAAAAAGAGCAACCCCCCCGATGAATTGCACGGTTCCGATTTTGTCCGGCGACTGATGGATATTCCCGGGATAATCGCCGTCAAAAGGCTGCTGTTCACCACCCATATCGACAATACGGTTCAAAACCGGGACATGTCCGCGGTGGTGACCCTGACAAAAGACCATGCCTTGCGGTTTTCCATGGAAAAATCAAGATTGAGATTCCTCAAGGAAGGTGTCCCCTATGTATATGATCCCCCGGCCATGGAAAATCACCTTTCCCGGCTCCGGGCAAAAAACTACCAGGCACCCATTGCCCCGGGGGACCTGACCCCGAAACCGCCTCGGCCCATGACGGTGGACGTGGCCGGATATACCTCGATCCAGCACCATTACCCCCGCAACTTCGGCATCGGGCCCGAGGGCCTTCCCGGCATTGTCCCTCCGGGTCGAAAAGCTGCGGCAAAACAGTTCAAGGCGTTTCTCCTGCTGTTCGAGCAGTTCATGGCCGACTATACGGCCCAGTTGAAATTCGCCCCCCGCCTGCTCTCCCCCGCCCCCCTGGAAAAAAGCTTTGCCCACTCCCTTCCAACGGATGTTCCGGACTTTGACACCCTGATTTCAGATGCAAAGGCCATCGCCGGATATTATGAGGACAAGGAACGGTTCCATGACCGGCGCAACCGCTTCCTGGATCACCTGCTTTCCCGGTTTGCCGAGCAGTACCGGGAATACACCATGCTCCTTGAAACCATCTACGGCCCATCCTCCATGGAACTTCTCATGAAGGACAAGGAACGGCTGCTGACCCACTTTCCCGAATTGAGCCGCGCGCGCTTTCTGGCCTGGGATTACACCGGCACAAGCAGGGAACGAAAAATGTCCGGCCTGGAACAGAATCTTCGCATCCTTTTGGGATACAGCAGTGAAACCTATCTGTCCGCCGCCGAGGAGACCCGCTTCACAATATTCGAACCGGACGACGGCACGGAGCATCCGGGCAAAAGGTTCCGGATACTGAATGAAAATGGGGAGATCCTTCTTACCGGCACGGGAAAATATTTTTCAAGGGACAAGATGCGCCGGGACATGAAACAGATGGTCATGCTCGGGCTTTCAAAAACCAACTACCGGGTTCTTCAGGAGGATTCCGGCCAGTGGCGTTTTTCCCTGCACAACACGGAAGGCGCAATGATCGCCGAAAACAGGGCCGGTTTCGATACCGGAGAAAACGCAGGCAAAGCCATGGAAGCCTGCGTGCCGTACCTGAAATCCATACTCTCGGAAGAGCGCCTGTTCATCCTGGAACATATCCTCCTGCGGCCCTATGCCTCCGACCGGATTGACGAGGCGGTTCATTACAGCCGGGAAAACGACGAGCGCTACCTTCTGGCCACCTGTTTTGACGACAATGATACGGACTGCGGCAACGGCGACGCCTACTCCTTCCGCACCACCGTGGTCATGCCCGCCTGGCCCGAAAGATTCAGGGAGATGAGCTTCAGGAACTATCTTGATCGATTTATCAGGCAACAGACCCCGGCGCACATCTATACCCGGATCTGCTGGGTTTCAAAGGCGCATATGGATGCCTTTGAAGATGCCTTTTCCACGTGGAAGGCCCTGCTGCCCCTTAAAAACCGGCCGGGGCGCATGGAAGATTACCTGTCGGCACTGGAACAGCTGGTCAAGCTGTGGCGCACGCTCCGGAACGTGTATCCCCGGGCGCACCTTTACGACTGCCACGAAAATCAAGATATAACACCAACGGTTCTGGGGAGATCCGCCCTGGGAGAAACAGATGGAGTGAACCATGATCAAGAGTGAGCAATATCCGTTCTTTCAGCCCAATCAAGTTATTTCCGATGAAATAATAAACCAGATTCCAGGCCATCTGGAACCCAAGGATAGGGCCATATGCAAGCATGGGATCGGCCGGGGCATTGTCTGCGGCTTTGAACTTTCCCTCCAGCCCAAAGCCGTGATTTTGAACAAGGGTACGGGGCTTACTTCGGAAGGGTTTCTTGTCTCCATTGAAAGTCCCCTGACCTTCCGTTTTGCACGCTCCTTCACGCCAAAGGCAACCTACCCGCCGTTTCAAAAAGCCGACGGCAGCGGGACCATTGAGCTTTTGGAACTGCTCCCGGGAAAGCCTGAAAATGATGATGTTTTTTCCCCTGTTGCAGACCTGGATCTTTCCCTTTATGTGGTGATCCTTTACCTGGATGCGTTCCAGGAGGATCTGACCACCTGCCTTCCCGACCATTGTGACAACCAGGGCGCATTGAACCGCCTTTCCTGGTACGCCCTGCTGATAAGGCGCACCCATGCCCTGGAGATCATCAAGGCACAAGACGGAAGGCTCGGCAAGGCAATGATGGAAAATGAAGTCACCGCCATTCTCCATGCAGGGTACGATCAGAAAAACCTGGTGCTTGCAAAACCGCTTTTAACCAGCAGCAACCTCACGGCCTATTCAAAGCTCACGGCAAACTACAGTTCGGTGTGCCGGAAGGAGATGGAGCGGTTTGTTACAGCGTTCAAGGCGGCATATAAATGTTACCGGAACATTCTGGAAGAAGAGGACATCTCCCTTGTGATCCAGTCGCTCTTCAGCAGTTTCCAGTCCATGAAGAACGGAAAAGGCCTGCAATACTTCTGGGATTTCCTGGACGACCTGTTCCATGCATTCAATGAATTTCTGGAAAAGGCTTTCACCCTGACGGAAAAATGCGGGACCGGACAGGGCTTATTCAGCCACCATCTTTTTATCGGTCCGGGCAAGGAGACGACCGGGTGCAGACCCACGATTTTCCGTCACTTCTTCACCCCTGCCCGGAAGGACGAATTTTACGGCAGCCGCAGCCGGGAGGTGCTTTTCCTGTTCCGGCGGATCACTGTGATGATAACAAATTTCAAATGGCGGCCGGAGCTCACGACCCTGCGCCTGACACCGGATTACATGGGAAAACAACTTTCCCGGCGGGGCGTGGGCTATTACTACGATTTCCACAACGTAAGCAGTTACTGGAGTGTTGATGCCGCAAGGCGCTGCCAGGGTTCCCTGTTGCCCACATACCACAGGCAAGGCGATGAACTTCTGGAACAAACACTGATCGACTGTAACCATGCCCGGGTGGAAGGGCATATGTACCGGGGCAAGGAAAAGGTCATCAAAGAACTCGAAGCCCTTCGGAAAAAGTACAACCTGATTTTCAATATCAAGTGCCTGGATCTCGGTGACGTCCCGGAGTTCAGCAGCGGCGGATGCAGCATTGAAAGCCTTAGGATTCTCTACGAAATAGCACGGCTCGATATCATCTGTTTCCTGGAAGACAAAATTCGATTCCTGAGTTCCGTTATAAAGCAGGACCTGGAATTCGACACCCCGGAAGAGGAGCGAGAGGAGCGGGAAGCCGAGAAAAAACCCACCCGTATCGAAAAGGCCCAGAAACTTAATTACCTGGATGTTATCGATTTCACCCGGAACAGTTTTTTCGAAACCCAAGTTCGCATTGCCGGGAGCAAAAAAACCGCCGTGCCCCCGCAGGCAGCGGCAGCCCCTTTCACGGAAAGGATTGTGGAAGATGCCGCCCCGGCTTCCCTTGAAATGGAAGTGCCTGGCGCCGGTCCCAGCCCCATCAAGGGCTTTTCGCCGTTTATCGGGCGCAAGGAGAGCCGGTTTGAAAAGGAATTCGAGGAGACCGATCTTGCAAAGGAGACCGTTCCCACGGGCGTGAAGGAGATCGTGGACCGCATCAAACCCATCACCCGGAAGCCTGCGGCGGAACCCTTCGAGGCAACCTTTATTCCAACGGCCGGACCAAAGGAAAAAGAGACGCCGGTGGAAGAGGACAGCACCTCCTTTGTGATCAAGGCAAAGGAGATCGCCTTTGCTTTTCCCAAAACACCGGTAACGGAATACCCCGCTTATCCCAAGCCGGTCCTGGGGGACCGCCTGCTCCAGGAGATCATCGGCAGGTTGACCCGGCTCCTGGAAGAACTCCCTGACGAGGTGCACGATTACGACGGAGACACCGTCAACGAGGCCTATGATGAGATCAAGGACAAGGCCCTCTCCCTCAAGGATATCATCGAAGATCTTCTGGGTGATCCGAACTACCAGGTTTTGGGGGTTGAATACGCCCTGATTTCAGAACTCCTGGAAATAGCAGACGCATGCCTTGCAGGCCGCCTGGGAACCATCGCGAACATGCATGGCCGGGAGTGGCTGGCAGCCGAGAACTCCGGCATTCTTTCAGAATACATAAAAAGGCACCCCGGCATACACCACTGCGCAGGCGTACATCTTCCGGGGACACTTGTCCTTGTCAGCGGGTATATCGACAAGGTCAAGGAGACCCGCCGTATCAAAAAGCTGACGCGCCCCCTCTTCACCAGGGCCCCCCTTGCCGTGTACAACAACCTGCGGGGCAATATATACGAGAACATGCTGAGAACGGCAGGCCACTTCAACCTGAAGGCGTTTCGCTGGAACAAGCTGATCCGGAAGGAGAGGATCAAGGCGGACATTTCAAAGCGCCCCCCGGCCCCCGTACCTGCCGTCACCCTTGAGAAAAAGCGAAGCGTGCTCCTGGACGGATTGATCCGGACCATTGAATCGGCGGATGAAGAGGAGATAATCCTGTTCGACTTCTGCCACGACTATGTCTGCTGCAGCGAATGTTCGGAGATCAAATATGTGGTGCTGGCGGAACTGAAACTCTACCTGCCAAAGGTGGCGTTCTGTGCCAATGACACGGAAAGCTATGCCTTTGGTGTTTTTCCGGAAAAAGGTGTCCTCACCGGAAGCGGTGTAAAAAAAGTTGCGGAAACCTATTACTTCGTACCGGCGGACAGTTCGGTGGGGGAACAGATCTTCACCTACAAGATCGGCGGGCGGGAGATCCAGCTGGTGGCCAATGTGTTTGCCCATCCGACCGCCGGCTTTTCATATGAGGTTCAGGAGATCGACAGCCAGGCCGCCGTTGTCGCCTTTGACAACCTTTCCACGGACGGGGAAACCTTCCACTGGGAGTTCGGCGACGGCCACACCTCCGTGGATCACTCACCGGTGCATACCTTCAGCCTCCTTGAAGGAAACACCTTCAAGGTTGTCCTTACCGCCAAAAATGAAGGGTGCGAACATCAATTCGAAATGGAGTTGTCCCTTATCCCCATCACATTTTTCATAGAAGAGCACAGGGACAGTTTCTGCATCGATGATGGTTTTGCCTATCCGCTGTCCATGGAGCCTCCCGGCGGTGTGCTCACCGGTGACGGAATTGAAACGGACGATAATACCTTTCATCCCGACAGGATACTTCTAAAGGACGCCTTAAACAAAACCGTGACCCTCAAGTACGCTGTGGCCAACCAGGTGGCGGTAACAAAGGCCGTTGTGTTTGCCAAACCACAGGCGGCGTTTTCCACCAAGATTGCGGACAGCGCGGAAACAAGTACAGTCATCCTGTTCACCAATGACACAGATAACGCCACAGCCTATTTATGGGAGTTTGGGGACGGTGAATCCTCCACACTGGAAAATCCCACCCATACCTACAAACTGGGGGATCAAACCAATTTCAATGTAAGGCTCACCGCAGACAACGGCCCCTGCCGGTCCGTCCTCGAAAAAGAGCTGGACCTGAGCCCATTGATCTTTAAAATGGTTTCCGAAACCACCATATTCTGCGAGTCCGACGAAACAGCCTATGAGCTCACGGCTTCGCCCCCGGGCGGGATAATCACGGGTCCCGGCCTTATTGGCAACAGCTTTGTTCCGGCGTCGGTGGATCTCGGCGACCTGAGCAGCAAGACCATTACCCTGGTCTATACCGTGGGGGCAAGAACCGCCACACTCAGGGCAACGGTCCACAGGGTTCCGGTCCTGGCCTTCACCCAGGTAATGAGTGCAACGTCAAATGGTGTAACCGTGTCGTTCAACAATAAATCCAGGTTTGCAAGTACATATTTATGGGATTTCGGCGACGGCAGTGAGCCCATTAAAGGATTCAGTGTAAGCCATTTCTACACCAGGGAGGGGGCCTTCAATGTGAGGCTCACGGGCACAAACTTCGGCTGCCTGAATGAACTTGTGAAAACGGTTTCCATAAAATTCCAGGATGAGATAGAACCCGGCATCAAGGTGCCCGTTACGCCCCTTAAGGCAGCCGTCGAGCGTCTTGGGTCATCACGGTCCGATATCCTGCTCGAATTCGGTGTAAAACCCGCGTTTCTCACCGATTTCACACGGGAAATGCTCACGGCGGTTCAAGCAGGCGCAGCTGCCGAATATGTTCAGAAGGAGGAGATTTTCCTGGAGGCCATGGATCAGTACATCCGTCTTGCAAACGGCATACTGGAACTCGGCCCGGACCTCGAACCGGAACTGTTCGAACACACGGTCGCCATCCACCGGCTCTCCATTGCCAATGTCATGAACATGATGAGCCGGCGTGATAAAGACCTGGACGGTACCTCGGAGCTGTTCCAGCTTTTCGAGAATATCTCCGAAGTGACAACGTCCCTCAACCTCAAACTCAAGACATCGAGCATACCGGTGGACGGTTTTGAATTGCTTCCCAAGGCGGCATACGAAGGCAGGAAAAACCTGACCGGTTTCCAGGCCGTATTTGCCGAAAACCTTTAATCAAAAGGGAAAGCCCCCAGGGGAATAAGTTTCAGGTTATGAGCCGGACCCACCATATTGGAAGAATTACAGTGAATCTGAAGGCGCCGGATGCCGACCTGGCCCGGGATCTTCAGCAGGAGGCCTCCGCACTCTGCCGAACCGAAGTAAGGGCGGCGCTGTCGAAGTTGTTTGACGGGATTGCAGGCAGCCGGGTGATCCGCCTGGAGCGGCTGGAAGTGGTTCTTGCCCCCTTCAAGGATATGGATGCGTTTCGCCGGGATTTTGTGAGCGATGTCAGTGCCGGAATCCGGGAGAATCTGGAGGCCGCCCTGGCCCGGTCTCCAACTGTCATGGATGAAAAGAAACCGCCCCGGCCGGAGGTCTTTCCGGCTGAATGGAAATCGGCGGACCTGTTCCTGAATGTGATTGCCCATGGATCAGCGCCATGGACGGCTGACCCCAATGGGTTTGACGCGGCGGCCAGGGAGGTGCCGGACCTGCTCCTTGGCTCAAGGGAGTTCCGGGATGCCTTGAAAAAGGTGCTGCAAGACTCTTCCAATAGCGTGAAACGGCTGGCAATGCAATTTGACCCAGGGGAATTTCCCAGGATCATCGGGGCCATGACACAGTTGCGGGAGCCATGGATTTTGGAGGTTCAACAGGCCGTGGAGAAAATCTTTAACAAATTTGAACCCGGAACCCAGGTTCGGCTCAATACCCGTTATGCCGTCATTGAAGCCGCCTTCCACGCATCCGTGGACGAGGATTTCTTCGCCAGGGCATCCTTCCGGGCCGCCCTGGAAAAACTTCTTCCGGCCCGGCCTTTTTTCGCTGCCGATCCCTTTGCCCCTGATCAGCAAAAGAAATTATCTGCCGCCGACCCCTTTCCCTCCCATCTGCAAAAAAAAATATCAGCCGCCCTGCCCTTTGCCTCCCGTCAGGAAAAAAAAGGATCACCTGCCGATCCATTTCCCTCCCGTCAGCAAGAGATTTTTATAGCTGGTGCATGGAATGTTGCCGAAAATTTTCCCGGAAAGTTACGGCATCTGTTCCTGAACGCCCTTGGCGATTTTTTCCCGGTCCATGGCCAAAGCGCCCCGGACCGGTTCGGCCTGGATACACTCCCCGGTGATGATGAATACGGGAACCGGCAGGCGGAGGTGCTGAAACCGTGGACTTTTTTTCCTGTTGACAGTTCCGGGCCGGGTGCTTACCAGTCAATAATAGACCCCGACCGCCCCATGACCACGGAAAAACAGCCCAGCTCAATGGAACCTTCCGGTAAAGATGCCACGGAACGAAAAACGTTTTATTCCCCGGAAACGGACAAAAAACAGAATAAAAAGGAGACCGCCCGGAACCCTATGTCAAACGGCGTCCCCCGGGAAGACACCGGGACAAGGGGAATGACCGTTCAGGCAGAACATGGAAAATTGGAACCAGGCCTGGGCCAAAGGCGGGAATCCGGGCCCGGAGAGGCTGATCTCAGAAGGCGGGAGCAGGACCAATGGCCCCAATGGCTCACGCCGCCCATGGACCTGTTTCATATTCATAATGCCGGAATGGTTCTGCTGGCCCCTTTTTTTCCGTCGGTCTTCAGGGACCTGAACTATGTGAATGAAGAGAATCAATTCGTGGATGATAAAACAAAAATCCGGGCCATCCACTTTACCCAGTTTCTGGTTACCGGCAAGAATTTTCCGGCCGAGTCCGACCTGGTGCTGAACAAAATCCTCTGCGGCCTTGAACCGGAAGAACCGTTGGAGAGATTTTTAAGCCTGGATGAAAAGGAACGGGACGTGGCCATGGATCTGCTGTTGTCTGCCATCGGCCACTGGAAAGCATTGAAAAAAACATCCGCTCCGGTTTTCAGGAATACGTTTCTCCGACATTTCGGTATCCTGGACAGCCGGGACGAAAGCTGGCGGCTCAGGGTCGAAAGGACAACAATCGATGTGCTGATCGATTCATTGCCATGGACCATTTCAGTAATCAAACATCCCTGGATGCACAAACCCGTCATGGTGGAATGGTGAATAAGAAGAACCGGCAATCCGTATCCCATGTTTTTGAAGCCGAATTCGACTGGCTGTTTAAAGTCATCGAACAGCGGCTGAACAACTATTTCCACGACAAGCCGTTCATCATCCCTGTCCCCCCCTCCCCTGATAATCCGGACAACGTGTACCACCGCCAGATACGGGAATTCAGTTTTGGAACCGGCGAGCGCATCGTTCTCCTGCTTGCCATGGCGCCCCATGTCCGCCCACAGCTGCTGGACGTGTTTTTCACCCGGAACAAGGAACTGTCCCGGGGGTTCACAGAGTTCGGCGGGCTACAGGGCAAAGCATACAGCGGATTTCTGCCCACGGTGGAAACGGCCCTTTTTGTGCTTTCCGGCCACTCCCTTGAACAACGGCTTTCCATGATGAATATGTTCGATCCGGATCATCTGTTTTTCAAGGGCCATATGCTGCAACTCCATGATGTGGAAACCGACGAGCCCTTTACCGCAAAAAGGCTCGATGTTTGCGAGGATTTTCTCAACCAGAGCCTTTTCGGCCATCCCCTGGAACCCATGTTCGGTTCCGGATTTCCGGCCAGGAGACTTGAAAGCAAACTCACATGGGAGGACCTGGTTCTGGACCCGTATACCCGGGAGCAACTTGATGAACTCATGGCCTGGCTTTGCTTCGGCAATGAACTGCTTACGGAGTGGGAACTTCACCGCAAGCTCATGCCCGGATACCGGTGCCTGTTCCACGGTCCGCCGGGCACGGGAAAGAGCCTGACGGCATCCCTCCTGAGCCAGGTATCCAGCCGCAGGGTATACCGTATCGATCTGTCCATGGTGATATCCAAGTACATTGGGGATACTGAAAAAAACCTGGAAAAGGTGTTCACCCAGGCGGAAGAACGGAACTGGATTCTCTTTTTCGACGAGGCGGACGCATTGTTTGGAAAGCGCACCCAGGTCAGCGACTCCCACGACCGCTTTGCCAACCAGGAAACCTCCTACCTGCTCCAGCGTGTCGAGGTGTTTCCCGGTGTGGTAATTCTCTCCAGTAATTTAAGGTCAAATATCGACGAAGCGTTTTCCAGGCGCTTTCAGTCGATCATCCATTTTCCAATGCCGGACAAGAAGCTGAGAAAGCAATTGTGGAGCCAGAGCTTCAGCTCCCGTTCCACACTGGCCGACGACATCGACATCGATGAAATCGCGGCAAAGTATGAACTGTCCGGCGGTGCGATCATGAACGTCATCCGTTTCTGTTCGCTGATGGCCATGAAACGCAATTCCACGGAGATCTCCCGGAGTGACCTTGAACAGGGGATATACCGTGAATTCAGTAAAGAAGGAAGGAGTCCCGACTAATGGCACGTCAAATCATCTGGCGATACTTCAAAAAACGCCATAAATTTTCCGCCGCCAATACCATGAAACACGACCGCAGCTTCGGTAACAGCGAGTCCATGGCAGCGGCAAACTACCATCCCCTGCAAAAACAAGAAAAAGAGGAGGTCCCCAGGGCCGGACTCCAGCTCCAGGAAGAGGAAGAGAAACAAGAGAAGCTGCAATTCCAGGAGGAGGAAGAGAAACAGGATAAGCTGCAACTCCAGGAGGAAGAGGAAAAACAGGATAAGCTGCAACTCCAGGAGGAAGAGGAAAAACAGGATAAGCTGCAACTCCAGGAGGAAGAGGAGAAACAGGATAAGCTGCAACTCCAGGAGGAAGAGGAAAAACAGGATAAGCTACAGTTCCGGAAAATGAATATGGCCTCCGGCAGATCAAAATCCGTCCGCTCCCCATCGAGCAGGCTTATCCGGAAGGTGGTCAAAAGCGGATTCCGGGGCGGACCGGGAAGCTATCCTTATATGAACAGAATCCAGGTATCTTTCGGACGGTACAATATATCAAATGTCCAATCGTTCAATGATGCCGCTGCAAAACAGGCAAATTGCAAACTGGGCGCCCTTGCCTACGCATCAGGCGGCAAAGTGGCCTTCCGGGGGTATCCCGATCTCCACACCGCGGCCCATGAAGCCGCGCATATCATCCAGCAGCGCAAAGGTGTGGATATTAAGAACGGCATGGGTGAAAAAGGGAATATTTACGAACGCCATGCCGACGCGGTCGCCGACAGGGTCGTCCACGGAAAATCAGCCGAAAGGCTGCTGGACACGATTCACTGATATAAATCAATTTCGGTTAACCGCCATGGGCCGGGCGGCCGCAAGGAAAAAAAACGAGAATTGATCGATGCAGGCAATCCGAAAACATAAAACCAGGGACAATGCCGGGCAAAGGCAAAAGGCTGCCGGTGCGCCCGGCCTCCGGGTTCAAGGGAAACAGGATACCCCATCGATCCGTACTATTTCACCGGCCGTAAAAACCACCCCGTCACATCACCTCTGCGGACAACGGAAACAGAGCGCCCCATCGATCCGCCCGATTTCTCCGGCCGTTAAAAGCACGCCCAAACTTGACCTTCAGGCCCGGCTCACCATTGGCGAGCCCGGGGATAAATACGAAAAGGAAGCGGATCACGTGGCGGAGCAGGTGGCAGGCCCGGCCGTACAGCGGACCCCTTCCTTGAGTGCGCCAGGACCGTCCGGGCCGGAGCTGAAACGTCCCCATCATATCACCCCGGTTCTCCATCAACGGGTTGAAGAACCGAAAACCGAAGAAACCCGGCTCCAGGAAGAGGAAGAGGCGGTGTCAGACATGAATCCTTCTCCCCGGAGGGTTTCAATTGCAATGATGGAAAGCGGCATGGTCAAGGCAAGGGGGCCGCCCCCCCAGATGCGTACAAAAGAATCCGAGGGCAGGCTCGAACACGAGTTGAGGCAGAGCAAAGGCGGCGGTGAGCCCCTCCCTGAAAAACTGCGCCTTGAGATGGAAGAAGGGATTGGCGCCGACTTTTCCGGTGTCCGGGTTCACAGGGATGACCGCGCCGAAAAAATGAGCCAAATGCTGAACGCCCGGGCATTTGCAAACGGCGGCGACATCTACTTCAACCAGGGAAAATTCGCCCCGGAAACCCAGCCGGGCCGGTTCCTCCTGGCCCACGAGCTCACCCATACCGTTCAACAGGGCGCATCCCCAAGGGTTCAGCGCTCCTGCAAGCAAAGACCCAGGGCACCACCGGTACAGGCTGGCCCCTGTCCCGGCATCCAGGGGGGATGGATCGGCGACAAGCTCAACGACTACGCCCGCCATATTCCGGGATGGGAACTCTTCACCGTCATCATCGGTTACAAT
Source organism: Desulfobacteraceae bacterium (assembly GCA_024225635.1). Classification (GTDB taxonomy): domain Bacteria; phylum Desulfobacterota; class Desulfobacteria; order Desulfobacterales; family Desulfobacteraceae; genus Desulforapulum. Next base: position 69,801 of record JAAEMK010000741.1, read on the forward strand.
CCCCTTACCGAAAGGGATGTGGACCGAACCCCAAGAAACTTCCTCCTGGGCTTTATGGGACTTGTACCCGGCGGCGCCCTCCTGTACGACAAACTCGAAGAAGGCGGCGTGATCGACAAGGCCTTCAAGTGGCTGAACGGCCAGATCTCCGATCTTGATCTTTCCTGGACACGTCTAAGGAATGCCCTTGACGATGCCTGGGATGATATGGATTTCATCCGCCTGGATCCCTTCGACTATAACATCAGGGTACTGAAACGGCATCTCAAACCCATATGGGAAGATGTCAAGACCTTCGGCGGCCGGGTCATCGACAAGACGGTGGAACTGGCCCGTGAACTGCTTCTTGTACCCCTGACGGAATTCGTAAAGGAACGCACCCGCGCCTATCCCCTGCTCTCCGTTATACTGGGAGAGGACCCCGTCACCGGGGAAAAGGTGGAGCGGAATCTCTACAATATTGTTTCGGCATTCCTGCTTCTCACCGAATCCGGGGAAGAGTATCTCAACAAACTCAACGAGTCCGGCAAACTCCTGGAGCTGTCGGAATGGCTCGACAACGAGATCGAAAAGCTCAACGTGGGACCCGAGGTGGTCACCGATGCATTCAAACGCGCCTTTGAGCTTCTGGATCTCAATGCGGTGATCCATCCCCTGGACACCATCACAAAGCTGTGGAACATATTCTCAGGCCCCGTCACCCGCCTGTTCAACTTTGTCATCAATGTGGCCATGAAGGTCCTCGGCCTGATCAAGGACTGGCTGCTGGGCCTGCTCAAGGAGTATGCCGGAAAGATTCCCGGTTATCCCCTCCTGACCGTTCTCCTGGAAAAAGATCCCCTTACCGGGGAAAAGGTGCCGCGTACGCCGGAAAATTTCATCAGGGGATTTATGAGTTTTGTTCCCGGCGGCCTTGAAAAGTTCAGGAACCTTCAAAAATCCGGCGCCATCACCAAGGCGTTCAAGTGGCTTGGCAAAGCCATCACAAAACTGGGGCTCATCGGCCGGGCCCTGATCAACGCGTTTACCCGGATGTGGGAGAGCTTCAGCATCAACGACCTGACCAATCCCGTTGCCGCGTTCAAGCGTGTGGTGGCCATCTTCACCGAACCGGTGAAAAAGATCATCGATTTTGCCGTGGAGGTGGGGTTGAAGGTGCTTGAATTCATCTTCGATGGGGTTCTCGGCCCCACCGGCGCCCGGGTGCTCGCCATCCTCAAGAAGGCGAAAAGCACCTTCATGAAGATCATCAAGAATCCCGTCAAATTTGTGCAGAATCTCATCAATGCGGTGATGAAGGGCTTCCGGCAGTTCTCCTCCAATATCCTCAAGCACCTCAAGGCCGGATTGATCGGCTGGCTCACGGGCACCCTGGGCAGTGCCGGGGTCAAGCTGCCGGACAAATGGGATCTCAAGGGCATCGTCACCTTTGTGCTCGGGATACTGGGGCTCACCTACGACCGCATCCGGCCGAAACTTGTCAAGGTGCTGGGAGAGAAGACCGTAGGCATTCTGGAAACCACCTTTGAAGTGGTCATGCTTCTTTTTAAGGAAGGACCGGGCGCTGTCTGGAAAAAAATCCTGGAATATATGGACAACCTCAAGGAAAAGGTTATGGGCGGCATCAGGGACTGGGTGATCACCAAGGTGGTGACCTCGGCCGTCACAAAGATCGCAACCATGCTCAACCCGGCAGGGGCGGTCATCCAGGCGATCATCGCCACCTACAACACCGTGATGTTCTTTATCGAACGGATCAACCAGATTCTCGATCTTGTGGAATCCGTGGTCAACTCCATATCCAGGATCGCGGCGGGCAAGATCAATGATGCCGCCAACTTCGTGGAACAGGCCATGGCCCGGACCATACCGGTGATCATCAGCTTCCTGGCCCGTCTGCTGGGCCTCGGCAATATTTCGGGAACCATCCAAAAGATCATCAAAAAGCTCCAGGGGACCGTGGACAAGGCCCTGGACAAGGTGATCGCCTGGATAGTAAAACAGGCAAAACGCCTGATCAAGGCCGGCAAGGGGGCAGTGGCAAAAATATTCAGCTGGTGGAAAAAGAAGAGCACCTACACCGATGCCGCAGGAAAGGGCCACAAGATCTACTTCACGGGAAAAGGTAAAGACGCCAGGCTCACCCGCGAAAGTCCCACTCCGGTTGTATTCGATCAATATGTCAAGGATCTTGAAACGTACATCAACGCCGATACTTCCCGGAAGGCAAAATACGGCCCCAGGGTACCGGTCATCAAGGATCTGCAGAAAAAAATCTCGGACACCCAGTATCGCATAACCTCCAAGGGCAAGGTGACAAGCAGGCACTTCACCGAAGAACAGGGGAAGGAGCTGCAGACCAACCTGGACGACCTGACAACCGAGCTGAAATCCGTTCCCGGTCCGGATCTGCACCTGGTGGTACGCCCGAGATCCAAAATCACACCGGGAGCGCTTCAGACCACCACGCCCACACCGAACATGGTTGCCAAGGGTTACGACAAGGCGGACAAGACCAAGGAAGGAACCGGCGTTGTTGCAGATCCCCTGACCATGACGGCGGATCAGTCCGGAAGCAAGGCTTCCTATAATTCAAACCTCTATGCCTACCTTGCACAGGAATTGAACCTGAACATGGTCGCCGGGCATATCATTTACCACAGGCTCCACGGCTCAGGCTCGGACAGCAGCAATATTGCGCCCATATCCGGGTCCGATAACCGCAAAATGGAAAGCCGGTTCGAGACAGATGCATTTAACGCGGTATTCAATGACAATGCCGTGCTCCATTACGAGGTGACATTTACCTATGGCGGATCCGGCACAAAGGAAACCGACCTGCTCCCCACCTCCATTAGTGTGGATGTCTACAAAAAACGGTTTAAAGGCAAAGAGACACCCGCCGACCGGGAGGACCCAGCAAAATATGACGGCCGTGAAGCGGATATCCATAAGGATGCCTGGACACTGGAGATTCCTTCCGTTTCGGCGGGTGCAACGGTCGCAGACAAAATCAAGGCCCTTGAGGCCGCAATTGTCACTGAACTTGCCAAAAACCCGAAACTCGAGTGGCGGGGCTCCACCCCGGCCACGGGTTTTACCCGGATTCCCCATGTACGAAATAATTTCGAGGGACTGGCCGCCCCGGACGAGGCAAAGATCAGGGCCGCCTTCGACCTTGAAAAAACAAGGATAAAGAACCTGGCCAAAGCGGAACTCCGGGCCGGTCTTTCGAATGCCGCTTTCCTGGCCGGGATCTCCGCATTCCTCAAGTCAACCGTCCTGACCATGGGAGAAGTTGCAGCGGAAATCAGAAGCGCTGCCGGTACAACGACATCTGAAAGCTCCGTAAAAAGATGGCGGAGCAAAGGTATGCCGACGGGCACCCAGGATAAGTTCCTGGCAAAAAAAGCGGACGAAGAACCCCCCCGGACCAAGAAGGAACTGTCGGCACCAGGTGACAAATATGAGCAGGAAGCCGACGAAGTGGCGGATCATATGGCGGGTGAACGTGCCCAGGGGTTACCCCTGCCTTGTATCACTCCCCTGCCCCGTGCAAATCGGGTCCTTCGCTCAAAAGAATCCGGCACGTCACAGGAAAGCCCGCAATTGTCCGGGACCCCCGGCCGGAGCAGAGGGCCAGGAGCGCCATTGTCCACGGGTGTCCGGGAACAGATGGAACAGGGCATTGGCGGGGATTTCTCAAGTGTTCGCATACATAGTGATTCCAATGCCGCCAGGCTCTCCCGTTCAATTGATGCCCGGGCCTTTACCCTGGAATCGGATATCTATTTTAACCAGGGGAAATACAGCCCCACAACCAGACAGGGTCAACACCTCCTGGCCCACGAACTGACCCATGTGGTGCAGCAGAACCACGGTGGTCCCGGGAAACCGGCTGAAGTTTCCCAGGCGGCAGACAAAACAGGTGGGGACAAGGGCCCCAATGTTCCGGGGAATAAGGCCATGCAGGGACTATCGCCCGTTATCGAGGACCTTAAACCGCCCGCCCCGGTGAAGGCAAAACAGAAAAAGAAGAGCGGTAAGGCAAAGGCGGAAAAGAGATCCATAAAACCCGGCGGTATAAAAAAGACAGGCAAAAAGGTTAAAAAGACCGCCATGGCCGTGGGGAAACCCGCCGCAAAAATCAAGCCGCCCCGGTCCGGCGGTTCGGATGCCACGGTGATGAAGTTCATGTCCTCCACGGCATCGATGATTGCGGCATCCTATCCCACCCTCGGTAATGCCGTTACCGGGGCCATGAAAACGGAAAAAGAACAGGAAAAAAGCTCAGCACCGAAGCTTTCGGCAAAAAACCGGGGTAAAAAATCGTTCCAAAAGAAGCCCGGGGCCGAAGAGCCAAAGGGAAAAGAGGCAAAGATCAAAGAAAGCCCGGCTCCCGGAGCTGTGGAGAAAAAGCCCGCCGGGCATAAGGACCTGGGGGCCCCCCTGAATAACAGCAGGAATAACAAAGTCCTTGACCAGGGACCGGCGGGGGGCTTCCTCTCCTGGTTCAAACAGCGATTCACAAGCTTCATGTCCTCCGTCAAGACCCGTGACCCGGGGGTGAACCTGAGCGCCGGGGAAAAACCGAAAACAGACCTAAGCGGTGACGCCGATCCCAAACGGTCCGAGAAGCAGAGCGAGGAAGGCGACAGGCAGGCAATTGCTGAAAAGGACAAGGTCGCAGCCGGAATCACGGCCAACCCGGGCAGGGAGGAGATCCAGCCCGTTGAAGTGAATGAAACCCACCCTGTAAAAATCGAAGCCGCCGCCCAAAAGGTCACCACGGAAAAACAGGAAGACATGGCCGGTTACCTGTCCATGCCCCTTCCTGAAGCGGTGCGCAAAAAATCCGACGGCGATATGGCCCCGCTTTTGAAAAAGAGCCTGTCAAAGCCCGTGCAGGACGTGAAAACCGCCGCCACCAAGCGCAATGAAGATAAGAAGACCGAAACAGACAAGGCGAGAAAAGAGGCTGAGACCCTCAATAAAAAGGCCGAAAAGGATCAGAAACAGCTGGTGGATCAATCCCGTGGCCAGGTGGAAGATGAGCAGAAAAAGGGCCTGGATGAAGCGGACGGGCATATCAAAACCTTTAGACAGGAATCCGGCAACGAACACAAATCCCTCAGGGACGGTGTCAAGGATCGCGTAAAGGCTGATGAGGGCAAGGCGGCGGCCAGGCTGAAGAAAGCCGAACAGGACGCAAAAAAAGAGAAGAAGAAAAGCGAGGACAAGGCCGCTGCAAAGAAAAGGGAACTCAAAAAAAAGAGCAGGAAAAAAAGCTGGTGGGATCGGGTAAAGGACGCGGTAAAAAGCGTTGTAAAGGCGATCACCAAGGTCATTGATGTGATTTTCACGGCCCTCAGAAAAGCGGTGAAATTCATCATCGAGACAGCCAAGAAAGCCGCCCTTGCGGTTATCGAAGCAGGCCGCAAGTGGATCGTGGACAAGCTCAACAAGTTCCGCAAATGGTTGAAGGACAAGGTCACAAAATATATCGGAAAGGTGTTTCCCGAGCTTGCAAAAAGGATCAACAAGGCCATCGACAAGGTTGTGGATAAGGCCATCCAAGGGGTCAACAAAGTGGCCGCCGCCTTGAAAAAAGGTGTGGAAGCACTGGCCAACGCCCTTGGCAAGGTCCTTGACAAAATCCTCAGCGTGTTCCAGACAGCCCTCAAGGCCACGGTGCAGATCGCCGGGGCCGTCTTGACCGGGGACTTTGCCGAGGCCGCAAAGATCGCCTTTTATGCCACATGCGATATTCTCGGCATCAATCCCAAGTCCATCATGGATTTTATGGAACGTGCGGGTGAGCAGCTGGGCAAGATCTTCAAGTCGCCAAGTAAATTTTTCAATAATGTCGCCAAGGGGGTGAAGAAAGGGATCAACCAGTTTAAAGGTAACATCAAGAAACATCTGCTCAACGGGCTGATTACATGGTTGACGGGCGCCATGGGTGATATCCGGATCACCCTGCCGGAAAAGTTTGACCTGAAGGGTATTTTCTCCCTGGTCATGCAGATTCTCGGACTTACATACGACAATATCCGGGCAAAGCTCGTGAAGAAGCTGGGACCCAAAGGCGAACGGATCGTGGGCATGCTGGAAAAATCATTCACCCTGGTCAAGGATCTCATGGCAAAGGGGCCCATCGCCCTCTGGGACCGGTTGAAGAAGAAGCTGTCCGGCCTAAAGGCACAGGTGATGGAAGGAATACGGAACGTTGTCATAGAAAAAATCGTCAAGGCCGGTGTGCTCTGGCTGATCAGCCTCCTGAATCCCGTATCCGCCCTGCTGAAGGCGATCAAGATGCTGTACGACATCGTGATGTTCTTTATCGAACGCTGGAACTCCATTGTGGCCTTCGCCCAATCGGTATGGAACTCGGTGAGCGCACTTGCAAACGGGCAGATCGGAAAGGCCGCCAATGCCGTGGAGCAGGCACTGGCCCGCGCCATTCCCATGATCCTGGGGCTTCTTGCTTCACTCCTGGGACTTGGGGGCATTGGTAAAAGCGTACAAAAGGCCATCAGGAAGATCCGAAAACCCATTGATCTGGCCATTGAAAAAATCCTGGGATTTATCATCGGCAAGGGAAAAGCCCTGTTCATGAAGATGACGGGCAAGGGTAAGGAAAAGGAAAAACAAACACCGGAAGAGCGGGAAAAAAACAAAAAGGCTGCCGAAAAGAAGATCCGCGCCATCATGACAAAGGGCACGACACTTGGCAAATTCAGAAAAACCATTCCCGGACTCAAGAAAAAATACAAGGTACGGGACATAAAGATCATGGAAGGGTTTGATGTCAAGGTCATCAACTCCGATCCGTCGTTGATCGAGGTCGCCGTTGCCCACGAATTAGGCCTGACCAAGAAAGGTAAACTCGTGGAAGCCCGGGCCACCGGCAAGGGACCCGCCGGAAAGCCGAAATATGATAAACCCAAGCCAAGGGAAGAGTTCACATTCGGATCGTTCAACGCCCGGGCCGATCATCCCGAAACCCTCAAGGCCGTGCTGGCACGGGAACTGTCAAAGCATAAGCTTACCCTTAAAGAGATAGAATACAACAAGCACTTCAGCGGTTTCCCGGATGCACCGGCAAGGCCCCAGAAGGTCGACGCCACCATATATGGATATTTCTCCAAAATGGTGGGCAAAGAGGCAAGAACGGGTGTGTCGACCATCGTGGGATACATGGGCAACCGGGAGGCCTCATTTCGCAAAAAGCAGTATGAGGCGCCAGGGGTCACCTATGACGGCGGTCATCTGGTGGCGCACAGTTTCGGCGGTCCGGACGCATACTACAACCTTGTTCCCATGAAAGCCAAAATCAACCGTAAGGTCTATGGACGTATCGAAAAGTTCATGCGGAACCAGGTCAAGGTCGAGGAGAAAGCCCTGCCCCTGGACAAGAAGAAATCCAATCTCGAACTTTCGGTCTCACTGAATTACGACGACCCCACCTATACCGTGGATATGGAAGAATTCCTGGACGTCTCCACCAAAGGACTCGAGAGCGAAAAACTGAAACTAACCAAAAAGAAGGAGCGGGTTGAGGCAAAGAAAAGCAAACTCGAAGAGATAAAGAAGGGGCTGCCAAAGGATCCCCTGAAAGCTGCCAGGGCCCTGGAAGAATTCCAGGAGCAACGAAAGGCAAAGAAGAAACTGTTGAAGAAGTATCGCAAGACAGATAAAAGGGATCTCCTTGTATGGAATCTTGTCCGGCATTCAAAGCTTGTGGGCCTGGCCGGGAACCTTAAGGAAAAAAAGATTGCCAGTGCCCAGGTAGCCAATGCCGCCGCCCTTCTTGATCCCCTCGACAACCTGATTACAAAGCTTGCCAATGCGGTTCCGGGACATCTGCTTATCAAGTTCCTGAAGACCCGCAGGCGGGTGATCGATAAGTTCATTGACGAATATGAAAAGGAATATAAATCCCGTCCCCGCTACAAGGATGACCGAAGGCTTGCCCTCCAGGGAATTGTTCTGCGTGCCCACCTCAGGGGCTTGCAAATGCCCAGGGAAAGGACCCGTTCCCTTGAAAAAGAACTGGCAAACCTTCCCGACATTCCCCCGGATATGGAGGGCGTCAATGATAAAATAAAGGATTATGACAGAAAAATTAAAAAAGCCATAACAGGACTTAAAGACAAGGGCCAGGAAGCCAAATTGAAAACCCTGGAAGGTAAACGTTTTTCGGGTGCGGGTAAGGTTCCCGTGCACAGCCGCATACCCCACTCATTCAGTGTCGAAGTCAACTACAAAGCCGTTCCCGGAAAAGATGGCGGACATCGGATAAAAGATCCCAAGGGAAAACTCAAGGAGTTCAAGCCTTCCGATTACCAGACTCGAAAAGGCCGGCCAAAGGAACAGTACGGTACCATCACACTTTCCAATGCAACTCCGTACACCAGGTTAATCATCGAAAAATTAGCACCAAAACAGGAGAAGGCGGCCCCCAAGGCCCCCGGCGAACTGGAAAAGGAAATGACCTCCGGAAAGGCAGGGGACAAGTACAAAACATCCCGGGAAAAACGCTTCAGAACCACCTTTGCCATCAGCCAGTGATTCACGCCGGGTTATCCCCCGCCTTTGCTTTGCCCGGGCAGGGGATTTCCCGGCGTGATCAGATCAAAAGGATATCAACTATTACAAAACCTTTTTCCATCAACCGCCCAGAACGAGTTTCCAGGCATTGAGCTTGCCCACATCCCGGGAGACATGATCGGAAACGTGGAGTTTCCAGGCCCCCAGTAACGGGACTCCGGCATTCACCAGGGCGGCCAGGGAAGCGGTATCCGAAGCAGTCCAGGTTCTCTTGAGGTTGTGGGTCGCCCCACCCGTGAGCTGATGGATGGATGCGCTTACACCCCCCGGACTCTCCAGGGTAACCGACAGATCCCCCTGCCAGGTATGGGTGATATCCACCGTGAGTTCGATCTTTTTGAGAGTTCCTTGCCTGTCCACCTGAATTTCACTTACGATACCCGTGGGATCGCTGTCGGGAATATGCATGCCGGGGGTTGCCTCGATCACGGTATCGCCTTCCGGTTCCAGGTCCAGAGTCAGGGTCCAGCTGTTGACGGCGCCGGTATCTATCTTTGCCATATCGATCACCCGGAGCTCCCAGCTTCCCCTTGCAGGCGTGCCGGAAAGGCCGGCAAGGGCCGGCGTATCATCTGCCGTATAGGTGTGCACCAGATTGTCCCGGCTGTCCACCTCCCGGTCACGGAGGGTGATATGGGACCCGTCCGGGGTTACGAGCACGATCCTCAAATCGCCGCGATAGGTATGGGTAATATCCACGGAAACCGAGGCGGAACGAACGATTCCCCCATCCTCGACCTGAATGGCGTCGCTCACACCCGGCATGGGATAATCGGGAACAGCAAGACCGGGGGACCGCTCGAAGGTAATCCGCTTTACCGGAGAGGGCGAAAGCCTGTTACGTGCTTCGGAAACGGCCTTGAACGCATTGACCCTTCCCCAGCCATACCACTCCGAATGCCCCTGGGGGTTGTAGTTTCCATTGTGAGAATCGATCTTGTCGGCGGTTTCTCCGAGAATCTTCTTTACCTCGGAACCGGTCAGATCAGGGTTCACCGAGAGCATGAGCCCGCAAACCCCGGCGGCAAGGGGGGTGGAGCTGGAGGTTCCGCCGAACCCCTCCACCGTAGTGTATGCGCCGCTCTGATAACCTGCGGCACCCGTCCTGTCCGTGGTGACGATCCTTCTTCCGCCGGAACCGCTGCTCGGAGCCGCAACCCAGATCTCAGGGCCGAAATTGCTGTAATGGCTTCTCACATCCCGGCTGTTGGACGCCGAAACGGTAATGACATCAGGATGCATTGCAAAGCCTGAACGAACCCGGACCCCGTTCTTGAAGCCGTCCACCGGGCTGTTTTCGTTTCCAGCGGCAAAGAGAATCACACACCCCTTTCCCCGGCGGCCCTCGACGGCGGCGCGCCTTATGGCGTTTTTCATACGTGTGCTCAGTGTAAAAAAATCATCTGCAACGCCCCAGCTGCAGCTGATCACATCCGCACCGTTTACTCGGGCATATTCGAACAGATCATCGATGGTACCGTCGCTGATCATCCCGGTTGTGCGTATGGGCATGAGCGCGCATCCCGGCGCCATGCCCACGACCCCTTTTTGATTTTCATCCGCAACGGCGACGCCCGCGCAAGCCGTCCCATGGTTGTCGTCGCTGAATACCGGAGAGGGCCTGGGGTCATTCTGGCCGAAATCAAACGGCGCTATGATCTTTCGGCATCCTTCATATGACCCCAGAAGTGCCTTACAGTGTTTTTAATCAGGATTTTGCTCGCAACTATTGCATAACGGCAGACTCCTGTGTCTCCCGTGTAGCTATACCAAAATTTAATTTGTGATTATCTCGACAATT
>JAAEMK010000743.1 GCA_024225635.1 Desulfobacteraceae bacterium
CTTCCAAATCGAATTGGGACACGATTGGTTGGAAAGCAAGCTAGCAAAGCAAGCAGAAACTAGGCCATGATAAGTCATTTAACAGGCAAGTCAGTCAAAGGTCTCACGTTGCGACAAAGCGGCCAATCCGTCCACTGCAGTGAGTAGGCGCAGCGCCGATTCCTCTCCTTCCGTTGCTAAACGAAAACAAAGTTCGCGGGGGGGAGGGGGGTTGGGTTGGGGAGAGGGGTCCCCTGTTCTCCGGGCGTGATGGGGTGTGGGGGTTACCGGAAACCATAATCCGGTTCTGGCTGGACCAAAATTTAGGGGTGAGGGGTGCAAATATTACCTAATTTCATTCAAAAAGTGGTACAAATGTACCAGAATCATCCTTAATTAGCCTCTGTTAGCCTATTTCGCAGCCTATTTGAGCCTTTGATAGCCGATTCTGGGGAGGCTACACCCCCCCCCTGACTGCACCTTTAATCACAAGCCTCGAGACAAGACACAAGAATGTTGATTGAACCAACCCGATTCCATTCCTGAAGAGTCCGAATCCTGAGTCGCTGCAATCGGCTCGACGGCGACGTCATCTTCCTGATGGGTGCCGGCACTTGCAGGGACACCGGCCGACTCGAGACGCGGCCACTCTTCTTCGTCCTGCAAAAAAAATTGTTCAGATCAAGCGTGTGCTAAACCTGCAAATAAAATTCAATTGATTTGGAATGCGCAGAATCAAATCAGTCCGTAACAAACCA
>JAAEMK010000744.1 GCA_024225635.1 Desulfobacteraceae bacterium
AATTGTCGAGATAATCACAAATTAAATTTTGGTATAGCTACACGGGAGACACAGGAGTCTGCCGTTATGCAATAGTTGCGAGCAAAATCCTGATTAAAAACACTGTAAGGCACTTCTGGGGTCATATGAAGGATGCCAAAAGGTCCATGAAAAACCGCATTATTATTGGACAAATTTAGTCTATTTGCATATTTCATGTGTTTGGATTTATTTGTACGTTTCTTGACAAGAAATAATTCCGTTTTATGTTTATTGGAACGTTAAAGTGGTTTATGCATCAGTATAACTGTTTTAGAGCAGACAGATTGGCATTCCTCAAATGTAGTTGATTCAACGCCAGATTCATTCAATTTTCCCCGGTAATATTCTATTTGAAATTTTTGACACATATAGAATCAGGGTATACCCCTGATTCTATTTTTTGCCTTTTTGGGATTTTAAGGAGATAGCCAAGGAATGTAATCAGAGTCCATGATCACATCCGGGCACCTCCACTGATTGCTTATCGTATTTGACGGGCAAAAGAGTTCTTTTGTCTGTCGGTACGACATAGACCGGAATGCAGGCCCCCAAATGGGCACGACAATTTCCAGAAACGGAATTCTTGTGTACGAATCAAAAAGGGAGAAAGGAATCATGAAGAAGTCATTTTTTATTATCATTATTTTTCTATTCCTTGGAGTTGCGGTTTCAGCATCAGACTTTGACAGTTCAATTTCAATTGCAACTGGTGAAGCTTACTTTGATATAGCCACAGGTCATAAATATATCAGGAACCATGATGGCAGTTATACGGAATATAACAAAAAAGGAAATTTATTTCGGGCCAACCTTCCCAACACCCAACCCCACCTGGCCACAAGCAGATACATCATAGAAATCACACCGGATTCGTATCTCTGCTATGAAAAATTCATCAATAACAAAATGGTACAGAAATTCCTGCCTTTTTCAGATAAACACCCCAAAGGATGGAAGTGCAAAAAGCTATTGATGGCTGTAAAGGAATCACACGAATCAAGGGATATAGGTCTGGGATATACGAAAGAAAAATAGCAGCATACTTAGCCTCCCATGGAGGGGGAGGCTAATCCACCCTGTCCCTAACCGCCGGTCTTCCGCTTAATGGCTTCGCCAATGACATCCAGGTCGCCAACCGGTTTATTGAATACGTCTTCCTTGCGGATACCGAGTTTTTTGAGTTGTTCCGGAAGGAAGTACTCCGTCGATCCGGTATGAATAATGAACTCCATGCCGGAGGATATTTTGGATGCGTTAATTACAAAGTCGTTACCATCCATCCCCGGAAGGCGGATATCCACGATGACAACACGAAAATGATGTTTTTCCAGGAGGGCAAGGGCTTCCTCGGCGCTGTCGGTGGCAACCGTATCATATCCTTCATCCTCCAGATAATCGCAGAGACCTAGCAAAACCGACGAATCATCATCCACAACCAAAATCCGAATTTGATGTGTCATGATCAGGTACTCCTTTCCAGGGGAAGCCGGATAACGAACTTTGATCCGCTGCCGGGCATGGACTCCAGGGTCATTGTGCCGTTATGGTTTTCAGTGATAATGAAATAGGATACGGACAATCCAAGACCGGTTCCCTGGCCGACTCCCTTGGTCGTAAAAAAAGGTTCAAACACCCGCTTCCTGACGGCTTCAGGCATCCCGGGACCGTTATCTTCCACTTCAATACGGAGCATTTTGCCCTCCTTTTTTGCCCGGAGTATAATAAGCGGCCTGCGGGCCCTGCCGTCTTTCATCATGGATTCCTTGCCTTCCGCCATGGCCTGGGCAGCGTTCTTGAGAAGATTGAGTATCACCTGCTGTATCTTGGAGCCTTCACAATAGACCATGGGCAGCTCAGGTTCATACTCCCTCAATATTTCTATCTGCCGAAAATCGTATTTCTTTTTCAGATCATAATCACTGGAAGCCAGATTCAAGGTTTTATCCAGGAGATCCCGTATATTATGCGAAAGGAAATGGGACTCACTCTTGCGGCTGAAACTCAACATGTTATCCACAATCACCGCAGCCCGCTTGCCGGAATTCCTAACCGCCTCCAACATCCTCAGGATGCCCCGTTTATCAATAAAAGCCTTGATGGATTCAATGGAGGTTCCGCATTCTTTTGCGGCCTGGTCGTTCACCGGCGAACTTTGAGTAAGACGCCGTAACGCATTCTGGGTATTTTGAAGCACGCCGGCAAGGGGATTGTTGATTTCATGGGCCATACCGGCCGCAAGACCGCCCACGGAAAACATCTTCTCGGATTGAACCATCATCTCCTCCATCAGGACACGTTCAGTTACATCATCGATACGGATAACCGCGCCGTCAACACTGTCTGAGATAAGCGGGTAAACCGTGATATCCGAAAACCGCCTTTCCCCGTCCACTTGGACGGCAACCGTTGCATCCCTCTGCACCTCCCGGGAAACAATTGCCTGCCGGACCCGTTCCATCTCTCCCGCCATCAGGGGAAATACTTCCGGCAGCATATGCCCTTGTGCTTTTTCCTGTGTCAGTCCGGTTACACGACAGGCTTCCCGGTTCCACTGTGTCACCCGCCCTTCCGGATCAATGCCCACAAGTACCGACGGCATGGAATCAATAATGTTCGTCAAAAGATTTCGCAGACGCTTCATCTCTTCCGCAAATTTCCGGAGTTCATTCTCGGCCTTATCCCTTTCAGCCTCCCTGAGGCGAATCTGCTTCAACATATTGTTAAAACCGTCATATAGAACGCCAATTTCATCATCACCGATTTTTTGAACCCGGATGGAATAATCCGCCCCTTTGGAAACTTGCCCGGTCACTTGAGCCAACTCCAGTATGGGACGGGAAATCACCCTTTGGAACCGGGATGCCAGCCAATAGGACATAATGACCAGAACGGCCATCAGGCATATCATGGTGACAAGATATGTTTCGATTTTTTCATGAAGCAAGGCTGTTGAAAACCTGAGATAAAGGGTACCGTACCGCTTGTTTTGAAATGTGACGGGATGATACAGATTTAAAAAATTTCCTTCAAATTTTCCGAATGTAACGTTTGTGGGAATGGGGGTTTCAATGACCTGGCCGTTCCTGGAGAACGAGGCAAACGGGAGTCCTTTGTCATCGTATAAAACGCCATTGTCAACCGCATGCATTCCTTCAAGCCTTGCCAGCATCTCTTCCGCACCATTTTTATCTTCAAAGACCAGGGGAGATACCAGATAATCACCAATCAGTTGGGCACTTATCAATGCATTATCATGCATATCCTCTTTAAAGATCCGAATATCATTGATAATGACAACGCCAAATCCCAAAAAAATGGCCACAAGGGTGCTTGAGATAATAATTCCAATAATCTTTTTCTTGATGGATAGATTTCGGAATTTCATCATCATTCTCCATGAACAGGTTTTACGATTTTTGCGAACTGCAAAAGGCGATAATCCATAATCAGTCCTGACTTACGGACCGCTGCTTCATTGATCGCAAACCGAAGCATACGTTTGTCCATATAAAAATTAATCAGGACGCCTTTTTCCGCAAACCCCTTTGAATCACCGACCGTAAGGATGGGTTTATCTTCCGTAAAAGAAAGGAGTTGAACCAGATCACGCCTTTGGGAAGCGGAAATAAACAACAAGTGACAGGACAATGATTCCGTCGCCTTTTTAATATACCGGATTTCCACCTTTCGGTCTTTTATTTTTTTTTCCGAATAGATTTGTTCCAGAAAACCGCCAAAGGGATTTTTCCCGATCACACCAATCACGAATTTTTGTAAGGGTTTTTCAACCGGATTCATACCTGGCCATTCAATAAAACGGGTAAACCGTTCAAGGAAAACCGCCTTGACCTCATATTCCAGAAGATCCGCATATGCTGAATTCGGCCCACAAAGCACTATCAACAAAAAGATTGCAGATGCTTTCAAATTGTTCAGCATACGGGTTCCTCGTATTATCTGGCCTTGATCATCATTTCGGCCACCCTGCGAACCGGGAAGAAACTGACACGGACATGGTAAACACCTGAAAAGCCGGAGATATAATCAATATCACTTATCACAGGGGATTAGTCAATATTATTATCAAAGAGTGTCAACCCGGTTAAGGCGCTGCCCCCCTTGATTCATGTCATATCCGGTTTTCCGGCTTCTTCATGTACGATTCTCTGGAATTCTGTCAACGCCCTGGTTGTGACGATATCTTTCCGCTTTATCAAATGGATACCCAGATGACCGGTGTTTTTGGGCAGTTTATAGATCCTGATCCTGTCGTTATAGTTTAATTGGTGTATCAGGGAGACGGGAAACAATGTGACCCCAAGACCGGCGGATACGCATCCCAGAATACCTTCATGGGAACCGAACTCCATGATTTTAAAACAATGGACCCCTTTTTGGGCAAACCAGTTCTTAAGAATACGCCTGTAGGTACAGCCCATGGGAAAGACAATCAATGTCGGTCGTTCCATGGATTCCGGCGGATCGGCATTTTTGCCGGTAACCACGACCAGTTCTTCGTTGAATACGGGAATCCGGTCAAGCGCTATGTTTTTCGCGGAGGCCTCTACGAAAGCGGCATCCAGCTGATACCCGGCAATCATGGCTTTGAGCTCTGTATCGGTTCCGGTTTGAATGGTTAAGTCGACATCAGGATATTCCTGGTGATAACGGGCAAGTATCACGGGCAAGCGGGCTGCGGCGGTCGACTCCAGAGAACCGATGTTGAGCGGTCCTTTCACGGTTTCCGTTTCCTGAACCGCCTGCCTGGCTTCTTTGAAAAGCACCAGGGCTTTTTCAGCATACCCCATGAGAATCTTCCCCGAGGGGGTCAATTCCATGCCTCTTTTTTTTCGGTAAAATAACGGCACCTCCAATTCGGCCTCAAGCTGCTTAATCCGGGTCGTAACGTTTGACTGGACGCAATTCAATTTCAAAGCAGCCTTTGAGACACTTCCCTCAACGCCGGTGTTGTAAAAGATTCTGAGGCTCCCCAGGTCCATTTTCCCTCCAATACTATCACTATTTAAGAACAAAACATTCATTTATATTCATTTGACATGATATTAGTAAATCCACCATAATGGGTCAACGAAAACCCCTGAAAGGATCTGAACCTTGGTTAAAATCCATATCATACTAGTAATTATTTTCTGGGCGTCCGCCTTTGCGGGAATCCGCCATGCTGTTCTTGAATATCACCCGTTTGAGCTGGCTTTATTCAGGTATATCGTTGCATCGATCACCTTATTGATCATCGCGATCTTTAAAAAGATACGATTACCGGCCACTAAGGATCTTTTCCGTTTTTTTGCCACGGGCATCATCGGGATAGCAATGTATAATATCGCCCTGAATTATGGAGAACTCACAACCACCGCCGGAGAGGCCTGTTTTATCGTCAACACGGCACCATTGTTCACCACTCTTATGGGATGCTGTTTTCTTAAGGAAAGAATCAGGCTTAATTTTGTGACTGGATTGATCATCAGTTTTTCAGGCGTAGCATTAATCGCATTCTCCTTTTCAAACGGTATCGCCTTTAAACCCGGCTCCCTTTATATACTCGCTGCGGCAATGGCCCAGGCCCTGTATTTTATCCTGCAAAAACCATTGTTGAATAACTATACGCCCATTGAAGTCACCTGCTATTGTTTGTGGAGCGGTACAATTGCAATGGTCCCTTTTGGAGTCGGCTTTTTGGAAAAGCTGTCATCCGTCAGCCCGGGATATACAATCACGGTTATTTATCTGGGCATTTTTCCGGCTGCCATCGCTTATGTGTGCTGGGCCTCAGCCCTGTCAAGCATGGATGCGTCAAAAGCCGCTTCATTTTTATACGCTGTGCCCGTGACCACCATTCTTATCGAATGGATCTGGTTAGGTGAAATCCCATCCCCTGTTTCAATCATTGGCGGCTGTATTGCCATCGCAGGTGTTATTTATGCCAATATAAAGATGAAATCCATTAAAAAAGGAGAGGTAATATGAAAAAACAATTGGGGCCTTCCGATGCTATTTTCCCGGTGCCTGCCGCATTGATCGTGAGTGGAACAAATGAAGATGCGAATATTATCACACTGGCATGGGTGGGTATTGCAAGCTCAACGCCCCCGACCATCGGAATTTCAGTTCGAAATCAGCGGTATTCGTTGGAGCTGATACGGACATCCCCCTGAGTTCACCCTTCCATCTCGGTTCGGTTGCGCCCGGCCTTCTTGGCCCGGTACAAGGCCAGGTCGGCATCTTTGTACATGGACTCCATGTCGGCAGGATAGGTTGAAACGACAAAACCAAAGGATGCGGTCACACAATCCGACACCGGACTGTGCCGGTGCTCCATGGCCAGGTCCTGGATGGTAAGCCTCATATTTTCGACAAAGCCCATTGCCTGGTCGGGATCGATGGGGGTAAAGAGGATTCCGAACTCTTCGCCCCCGAGCCGGAAGGCATGATCCGTGCCCCGCCTGCAATGGTCCAGGAGCACCTGTCCTACCCGGACAAGGGCGTCATCCCCCATCTGGTGACCATAGCAATCGTTATACTGTTTAAAATAATCGATATCCATGAGCGCAAAGGACAGGTATTGGCCGGAACGGCGGACCCTGCGAATTTCAAGGGGAAAGATCTCCTTGAAGTTTCGGCGGTTAAAAAGGCCGGTCAACGGGTCAATGGCCGCAAGCTGTTTTACCTTGTCCTTTTCCTTGCGCAACTCATCTTCAACCTGGTTTCTCACCTGGATCTCCTTCCGGAGTCTCAGGTTCAGGCTTGACAGCCGCCGGTTCCAGTACGCGGAAGCCCACAGGACCAGCAGGGCCGGCAGCAGCACCTTCCAGAGCAGCCCATAATCAAAACCGTGCTCATAGCGCATGGTGATCCACTTCTGATAGATGGTGTTCCGTTCCTTTTCTGAGATGGAAGCGATCGCCTTTTCAACCACTGCCGCAAACAGGGGCCAGTCATTGCGCACGGCCATGCTGATCTCATGGCCATGGGGGGTTGTCCCGGAGACCTTGAGGGTGGTGATCCCCTTTTTCTTGATCACATAATTTGCCGTGGCAAGGTTACCCACATAGGCGTAGGCCTTTCCCGTAACCACAAGGTCAAGGGCCTTTGCCGTGGTGTCTTCGGGATAGAGGGCAATGGCCGGATAGTTTTCCCTGAGGATCTCATGCTCCGCATAATCCCTGACAACGGCGACCGTGCATCCATTCAAGGCCGTCAAATCCTCAACAAAATCCACATTTTCGTTGGTGATCACCACCAGGGGAAAATTCAGGTAGGGTTTGGTAAAGATCATGGTCTTTTGCCGCCGGGAAGTGGGCACAATGGCGGCCATCATGTCCACCTGCCGATTTTCCATGGCGGTCAGGGTTTCCGACCAGGACATCTCCCTTGAATAGACAAACCGTATGCCAAGACGCTCTTCCAGGATTCGAACATAGTCGGCGACAATGCCTTCATACCTGCCGTCCGGGTCAAGGAATTCAAACGGCGGCCAGTCCGCATCGATACCAAGCCGGATACTGGGATGTCCGGCCAGCCACCGGCGCTCCTGTTCGGTAAGCGTTAATTCCCCTGCACCTGGATAAAAGGTGTCGATCAGATGAAGCAGATCAAAATGATACAGCAAGGACTCACTTTGGGATTTTGATAAACTCTTGAAATCGATGCGCTCCCAGGTGTCGGCCAAAAAGCCTGCCACCTGGTCCACGTTGCTGCTGTCGATGGCATACATCCCGGTATTGAACATGGTATTTTCCTGGGAGAAATCCCTGCCGTTCAGATAATCGTACATCAGGATCAGCGCCCATGCCCCTTCGAACATGTGCCCGCCCACACTTACCCCGATTTGATCGGATCGAATTCCTCTTACGGCACCGTCGCTCCAGTCGATGCCGCCGGTCACGATCCTGTCCCGGTCAATGCCCATCCCATTCAGGGCATCCATCACCCCAAGCGAAATATCATCCCCGGCCGCCCACACGGTATTGATATCGGGATAGCGGCGGAATGCAGATTCAAACACCTGCCTGGCTTTTTCCCGGCTCCAGCTTTTGCCGGCATCCACGATCCCGTACAGGGTCACATCCTCCCGGTTTGAAACAACCGCCTCCAGGCCCTTGACACGGTCAATGGATTATTTCTCCAGGGGATTTCCCTGGATGGCAAGCATGCGGCTCCTGCCCCACCCGGCAGCTTTACCGATATCGATCAACCGTTCGGCAAGCAATCCCCCTGCCCTGACATCATCCGGGGTAATGCTGCCGATCCAGAACGGGAACTGTGTTCTTGGCACCATCATGGGATCTTTAAACCCTGTGTTATAAAGCAGGGCTGGCACCTTGAACCGGCCCGCAACCCTGAGAATCTCTTTGCCGATATTTTCGTAATTCATGAAGATGATACCGTCCGTTCCCTGGCGGCATGCGGTTCTCACCTGTTCCAGCATGGTTTCCCCGCGGTTGCCGGCCTCATGGACCGTAAGTGTCACCCCAAGATCACCGGCTGCCGACCGGGTAAGCCTGACAAGGGTGGACCAGAAACGGGTATCATCCCGGGGAACGAACAGGGACACCCGGAAAGCCGAAGCAGGGGAAGCAAACAGCAGAAAGAAAGTCACGATAATGATCAAGCTGTTTTTTTGCATCAATGCCCCCTCCGGAATTAAATTTCTCATATCATACAGCCTTTCGCGGCGATTGTTCAAGAAAAATGAGCCCTGAACACCCCCCCGGCCGGTTTCCACCGGTAACCCGCCGGGAGCACAGGCTCTTCTTTTTCGTTTTTATAAAAACCTTGATTTTTATAAAGACACCAGCTAAACATGAGGATAATAATCCGAGCCCAACGACAGTAGAATATCGTAACCGCTTTAGTTGCATCCATTGACATGAACAGGAAAATGGCGCTGTGGAAAAAGCTTTTGAGACGATCTCTTTGATTCCGTACATCGAATCCGCCGACGGTGGATTTCGCCTGGAGATAGCCTTGGCCGACGCAAGGACCCTGGAAGAATCCGCATTTCCCTTCCAGCTCGTCCAGGCCCCCCGGCCCCTGTCCCGGCTGGTCAGGGCCGCCGTCAGAACCGACCGAGGCGCCACCATGAAGCGGCTCTTTCTCCTGATCCAACACCATGGAACCGTCCCCCCCAGCGACGGCCTCACCCAGGTGACAAACACCACCATTGATGCCCTGTGGCAGCAGACCCGGATCGCCTATTCCGACGCCCCGGAAAAAGGACACTGTTTCATTCCCTTTCCGGACAAAGGGGAGGAAGAGGCGCGGCCCCCATATTTCAAGCCCCTGTTTTTCTGCAAAGAACGGCACATTTACTTTCATCCCCCCTGCCCTGAATGCGGAAACGAGCTCACCCTGTGCAGGGGTGACGAACAATTGAAACGGGCGGGCCTGGCCATGTTTTCAACCTCAATGGAACGCCATCTTTACTGTCCCGGCTGTGTTGCAGCTAAGGGTTCCTCTACCTTTTATAAATGGTCGCGACAGCCCGGCGACGCCGTGTTTGTCAAGGACAGGACCGACCTGGTCCTTGACTTCAAGCTGCTGAGGAGCCCGGGACACCCCCAATGCGGTTTTCCCTGCACCACCTGCTCCAACCACAGCGAATGCTACATCCTGGACCGGAAGGCAAAGGAACGCATCGCCTTTTTTTCCTTTTACCCCTTTTACATGCTCATGTTCGAGGCTTGCGCCCTGAACGCGGTTGATTTCCTGGCTCTTGCCTCAGGCGCCCCGGAAGATGAGGTCAACCAGGTGCTTCACCAGGGCGGCAAAGGAATCTCCCTTCCCGTTCCATGCCGGTTTTTCTTTGAGAATGACGCGCGGCTCTTCCTGGAGATCCTGTTTGTGAAGCTGTCGTTCCTTCGCCAGGTGCTTGATCTCCTTGCGACACGGGCAGACCGGGCGGTCCGGCCCGGCAGCGGGTTCACGGCCCAAAGCTTCTGGATCGAACCCATGAAAGAAACAACGCCCCTGCCCTGGCTCTGGAACTTCAGGGTGGCCATGATAGACCTTTTGGAAACAGCACACGGCCATAGCGGTTCAAGGGAATTTTCAATTCCCGCTTTTTTCCGTTTTTTTTCCTCCCTCTGGTTTTACACCCTGGCCGTGAACAAGACCCGGACCTTTGAGAGCGTTCTCAGAAAGATCGATACACCCACGGCTGCCATGGAAGGGGAAACGCCCCTTGCCATGGACGACATTTTCTGGGACCCGGACCGTTTTGAAGCGCCCCGGGAATATCACCGGTTCTGGGCCGACGCCGTCCAGCTGGGACTTGACATGAAAACGATCATGGGGAATGCCTCCCTGGGCCGGGAGACAGCGCTTCTGGCCGACCGGATAAAAACCCTTGAGCAAGGGATCAAAGATACGCTTTTTGCACCGACCCAAGGCCGCCCCATGGCTCCCCCGGAAACGAAAGCCGCTCCCGGCACGGTAAAAAACCCGGCCCTGGCCCGGATGCTCACCGCCATCCTCCAAAAGTGGGAGGCGGAGTCCACCGGAACCACCGAGCCAGCCGATGCAATTGAAACACTTGAAGAGATGGAGGATGACGACGTGCTCGAGACCGTTGTCCTCTCAGCGCCGAAGGAGGAGTCCGACCTGGACAAGACCGTTGTGATCACCCCGGATTCCCCGCCATCCCGGGAGGAGGGACTTGAAAAGACCATGATCATGGCGGTGCCGAAGACGCCTTCCCCCCCGGAGCGGGGTCCGACGATTAAGGAAGAAAAAGGATTTGACGATCTCGAAGAGACCGTGATCCTGACACCGGGCAAACAGCAAAAGGAGAAGAAACCATGAACAGACCCGAGCCGGATTTCCAGGACAAAGCCCATGGATAGATCAGGGATGGAGGATACCCTTGAACGCGCCCTTGCCGAGCTATTCCAGGAACAAGGCCCCAATGCGGAGCATGCTCTGGAAACCTTTTTAAGGGATAAACTCTCAGCCCTTGAGCACCAGGAGCGGACAGACCTGCTCCTTCAGCTGATCCAAAGATTCGACCCTGAATGTGCGCCTGCCAACGGGGCCATGGGGGTGGACGACATCCTCCTTGCCAGGATCTGCTCCCTCCTGCTCGGCAGGGACCTGACCCAGGAGGGCCTTACGCCGGACCAGCTTCTGGAGAAACTGGCCGAATCGTTGAACACCGTGTTCGACGCCCTGAACCGCCTGATCAGCACCATCAACACCACCCTTGTGGGTGAGCAGGACTCGGACCAGACCATCCGCCAGGTGATCGGCTACCATCTTGGGGGAGAAAAGGACGCAACAAGCCTTGAAAAGCATATCGGCCAAATCTCAAGCGCGTTTCTGGCCACCCAGAATGCCTTTAAACAGGCGGCCCAGGCAAAGGTGGAGCAGATCCTCCGGGAATTCGCCCCGGAGCGGATCGAACAGGATGCCGGAGTGACCCGGTTGAGCCCCATGCGCAAGGCCAAGTGCTATGACGCCTACGAAGCAAAGTTCGCAAAATTCCGTCGCTGGGTCGAATCCGACGGATTCATGGAGTCCTATCTAAGGGAGGTCGAAAGAAACTGCCACAAAATTTCATTGTAATATTAAGGAGAAACCCGTGAAACTTCCATTCAGCTATTTTGTTATCCTGGCCGTTGTTCTCATCTGTTCCTGCGCTCCCAAGGTTCTGCC
This sequence comes from Desulfobacteraceae bacterium, assembly GCA_024225635.1. Classification (GTDB taxonomy): domain Bacteria; phylum Desulfobacterota; class Desulfobacteria; order Desulfobacterales; family Desulfobacteraceae; genus Desulforapulum. The sequence goes on from JAAEMK010000744.1 coordinate 11,695, forward strand.
GCCACCCCAGTGGACCTATGAAACCGATGCCGTCAAGGTACGGATCAAGGCCGACACCATGCTCAACCGGGACGAGGGCAAGGCCCACACCCTCCATGCCTGTCTCTACCAGCTCAAGGACCCCAACGCCTTCAACCAGCTGGCAGGCGACCGGGAGGGCCTCTACAGCCTGCTTCGCTGCGATCTGTTTGATCCCGGGGTCGCCAGTTCAAAAACGGTTACGGTCAATCCGGGGGAGGATACCACCCTGCTCTTTGACCGGGCGGAATCGGCCAGGTACTTTGCCGTGGTCGCAGGCTACTACGGCATCAAAAAGGACCGGATCGTCCGGCTGATCCAATTCCCGGTCATAACGGAACGGAAAGGGTTCTTCTCAAGAACCAAAACCCGGCGCCCGGGCCTCCTGGACGTGACCCTGACCCTCGGCTCCCAGCAGATCGAGAACCTCAAGGAGAATGTGGATGAATAAACCCCTGTTCTGGCACCAGGGCCTGTTCCTGCAGCCCCAGCATTTCCAGCTGAACGACCTGTATCAGCGCTCCCTTGTGGAGCCGCTGTACCGCTATTTTCCGCCCCATCCCTGGGGGGTCGCCAGCCTTGATTTCCTGGAGTCGGCCCTGGCCAACTACTCGGTTGATATTTCAGCCGGGGAGTTACTCTTCCCGGACAATACCCATGCCGTAATCTCAAAGAACGCCGTGATCCAGGCCCGGTCGTTTGAGCATGCCTGGACGGACGGAAGCAAAAGTTTTACCGTGTATGCCGGTCTCAAGAAATTCAGCCACGACAAGGAAAATGTCTCGGTGGTGCCCGATCCTTCCAACTGCGGGGAGCAAACCACCCGCTTTGTCGCGGCAACGGATCCCCGGGAGGTCCGGGACCTTCACCACACCGGCCCCGGGGCCCAGGTGAAACAGATGGACCTGCTTCTCAGGATCTTCTGGGAAAGCGAGCTGCCCCAGCTGGGGGATTATCTGCTCATTCCCGTGGCCCGCCTGGAGCGGAGCGGGGAGGAGATCCTGCTGTCAAAGCGGTTCATCCCCCCCTGTATCACGGTCAGCGCGTCCACGGTTCTGGAGGATCTTATCCGGGAGATCATGGACCAGCTGGGGGCAAAAACCCGCCAGCTCGAGGCGAGCAAACGGGACAAGGGCGTCCATACCGCCGAGTTCGGGTCAAGGGACATGGTGTTCATGCTGGCCCTCAGGTCCCTAAACCGCTACCTGCCCCTGCTTTCCCACTTCCGGAGCACCCCCCAGCTCCATCCCTGGTCCCTGTACGGGGTGCTCAGGCAGCTTGCGGGTGAACTCTCCTCCTTTTCCGCGGAGGTCTCGGCCACGGGAGAGCTTGCGGACGGCACCCACCTGATGAAGCTCTATGACCATAAAGAGCTCTGGGAATGCTTCTCCACCATCCAAAGCCTCATCACCAGGCTGTTGGACGACATCACCGCAGGGCCTGAGTATGTGATCCCCCTGGCCTACGACGGCACCTATTTTACGGCCGAACTGGCCCCCCAGATCTTTGACGGGCACAACCGCTTCTTCCTGGTTTTCCAGTCGGAAGAGGCCCCCGAAACCCTGGTGGAGGCCGTGACCCACATCGCAAAGCTGGGGGCCCGGGAATCGCTTCCCATTCTCATTGCCCAGTCATTGCCGGGCATACGGTCGGACAATCTTTCCACCGTGCCCCAGGAGCTGCCAAGAAAAGCCGGTTGTGTCTACTTTCAGCTTGACCACCACGGGGAGCAATGGGCCCAGGTCCAGGCCCGGAACAACCTTGCCCTGTACTGGGACATGGCGCCTGAGGATCTCACCGTGGAACTGATGGTGGTAAGAAGGAGCTAGAATGCGACTTGCCGACTGCTTCACCGATATTTTCGCCTATACCCTGTTCCTGGTAAAGAGCGGCCAGTCCAGGGGAGTCTCCTTTGACCAGGCAATGGCCGACATTGACCGGATGCTCCGGGAAAGCGCAGCCCTTGCCCAGAGCCGAAGCATTCCGGATATGGACCATGACCTTGCACGGTTTGCCGTGGCCGCCTGGGTGGACGAGGCGATCATGAAATCCGCCTGGGAGGGCAAGCGCCTGTGGCAGCGGGACCAGCTCCAGCGGCGGCTGTACCAGACCACCGAGGCGGGGGAGCTCTTTTTCCAGCGCCTCAACATGGTGGGCCCCCACCAGAACGAGGTAAGGGAGGTGTTCTACCTATGCCTGGCCCTTGGCTTCACCGGCCAGTACTGCAACCCCGGGGACGAGATGCTCCTGGATCAGTTGAAGAGTTCCAACCTCAAGCTTATCACGGGCAGCTCGGTGGAGCTGCCCACCCTGACGTCCATGCCCCTGTTCCCCGAGGCCCTGGCCAGGGAAGAGAGCCGGGAACAGGCCCGGGACCGGAACCGGTTCTCCCTTATGTTCCTGGGGACCCTTCTGGTTCCCCTGGTGCTGTACGGGACCCTGTTCGCCCTGTACAGATTTATATTGTCAAACATTGGAGAAACCATCATAGGCAGGATACCATAGATGAAGACCTTGTTCCTCAAACTCGTGAAGATCGTTCTCCTGCTGGCACTGGCCCTGTTCGCATTCCTCCTGCTGGTGGGCGCCGTGGTCTGGGCGGGATGGCCCCTGTGGGTGGTTTTCTTTGTCGCGGCCGGCATTGCCGGCGTCATCCTGGGCCTGGTCCTTCTCAAAAAGCTGATGGCCAGAAGGCAGGAGCAGCGCTTTGTCCAGCAGATCATCCTCCAGGACGACCAGAGCCTGAAGTCCATGAACCAGACGGATCAGGATGCCGCAAAAGCGATGCAGCAAAAGTGGAAGGAGGCCATGGAGGCCCTGAAGCGCTCCCATTTAAAGAGCCGGGGCAATCCCCTGTACGTGCTTCCCTGGTACATGGTGATCGGCACCAGCGGATCGGGAAAGACCACGGCCATCAAGAGCGCACGGCTCACCTCCTCCTTTGAGGACGCCCAGGCCGTTGCAGGCCTGTCCGGCACAAAGAACTGCGACTGGTGGTTTTTCGAGCAGGCCATTCTCATTGACACGGCGGGCCGCTACGCCGTTCCCGTGGACGAAACCCGGGACCGGGAGGAGTGGCAGCGTTTCCTCTCCATGCTGGCCAAATACCGGAAAAAAGAACCCCTGAACGGCCTTATCGTCACCATTGCCGCCGACACCCTCAACACCATGGAGCCCGAAGCCATCGACCGGTACGGTAAGGGAATCAGGATGCGCATCGACGAAATCATGCGGGTACTGGGGTCCAAATTCCCGGTCTATGCCATGGTGACCAAGTGCGATCTTGTCCACGGCATGACCCGGTTCTGCGACCACCTGCCCGAGGAGAGCCTGAAGCAGGCCATGGGAACCGTGAACCGGGATACAACCGGCCGGGAGCCGGGCACCCTTGTCTCCCAGGCCTTTGACTCCATGGGCCAGCGCATTCGCGACCTCACCCTCCTGGTCCTCCACACCCTTCGGGGCAGCTCCCCGGATCCCGAGCTGCTGCTCTTTCCCAAGGAGTTTGAAAAGCTTGAGGAGGGCCTGAAACGGTTCATCAACCGGGTGTTCCAGGAGACCCCCTACCAGGAGACCCCGATCTTCCGGGGGATCTTCTTCACCTCCGGCCGCCAGGAAGGCACCCCGTTTTCCCATTTTCTCAAGGACCTGGGGCTGATCAGCGAACAGGAGGTGCTCCCCGGCACCAGCAAGGGGCTGTTCCTCCACGACTTTTTCGCGTCCCTTCTTCCCAGTGACAGGGGGCTCTTCACCCTGACCCAGCAGGGCGCTGAATGGCTGAGGCTCACCAAAAACTTGGGGTTTGCCTCCTTTGTCGCCATTGTCATCGCCTTTTGCGGGATGCTCAGCTTCTCCTTTGTCAAGAACCTCAACACCCTGAAGCAGGTGACGGTGGAATTCGCCACCCCCGGAATCCTCCAGGGGGAACTTTTGAGCGACATCATCGCCCTGGAACGGTTCAGCCAGGCCATCATCCAGGTGGAAAAAGAGAACCGGCAATGGTGGATTCCACGGTTCGGACTGACCGAAAGCCTGGCCGTTGAAACCCGGCTGAAGGAGAAGTACTGCTCCCTCATGCACGAGCGGTTCATTGATCCCCTTGACAAACACAGGGCCGACGCCATGTCCTACATGGACGCCGCCACCCCGGAGCAATCCAGGATAAACCATATGGTCCACCTGACCAAACGGATCAACCTGATCCGGGCACGGCTTGAAAACGAAAGCCTGGAAGCCCTCTCCTCCCGGCCCCAGCCCGGTTACAGGGGAGTGGACCTGAACATCGGACAGGCCATTGTGGAGGAGGTCCGGCAAAAGCTGAAAAACCTTTATTTATACGCCCTGTTCTGGCGCACCGATACCCAGGCCCTCAACCGGGAGATGAACGATCATCAAAAATGGCTTGCCCGGCTCATCACCCTGGAGGGCACCACCATGAACTGGCTGGTGACCTGGGCCAATGCCCGCCCGGATCTTGAGCCCTACACCCTGGGCGGATTCTGGGGCATGGAAAAAGGACCCGCAGACGCCATCGGCGTGCCCCCGGCCTACACCCTCAAGGGAAGGGAGGAGATCCTCCTCCTTGTCAAGGAAACTGAAGCGGCATTGACCGATCCCCTGGTCATTGCCGCCCTGAAGCGCGAGTTCCTTGCCTGGTACCGGACAAACTACCTCACCACCTGGCACCGGTTTGTGAAGTCCTTTCCCCGGGGCAAGAAGGCGCTTTCAACCCGGGACCAGTGGAAAACCATTGCCGAAACCATTCATCTGCCCGCCAATCCCTACGGAGAATTGCTGACCACGGCAACAAAGGAGCTTGAGCCGTTTTCAGGCGCGGACGACCTGCCCCGGTGGATTACGCTTCTTGGCCAACTGAGCCGGGTTGAGCGGGAAGCCGCCGTCATCAAAGCCCAGGAGGTCGGAAAAACAGGAGTGCTCAGGACCGCCACGGACCGCCTGAAATCCACCCTCACCAGGGGGAGCACGCTCCCCTCCGGCATGGACCGGCCCCCTGAAACCATGATGGCGGCGGGCAAGGCCCTCCTGACCTATCAGGAAGCGCTTGGGGCGCTTGCCCCCATGACATCCTCCCAAAAGGCTGCGTTCAATGGGGCAACCAGCATCTATACTGGAGATCCATCCACCAATGAATCCCCCTTTTTCCTGGCCCGCAAGGCTGTCAAGACCCTGAGAAAAACCGTGGAGCGGTCAACCGACGGCGGCGCCGACGAGATCTGGACCCTTGTCCGGGGTCCCCTGGATCTGTTCCAGGAGTTCATTCTCAAGGAGAGCGCCTGCGAACTTCAGAAGGCATGGGAAAAAAAGGTGCTGGTGGAGCTTACCGGCATGGGCAGGGGGGCAAACACCAGCGCCCTTGTCCTGGGGGAGGATGGGCTTGCCACCCAGTTTCTCAACAAGGAGGCCGCGCCCTTTATCGAACGGGGACTGAAAAAAGGATTCCACGCGGCCAGAATCAACAACCGGGACATCGCCTTCGAACCCGCGTTTCTCACCTTCCTGACCCGGGGCAAGGTGGTGGTGAAACCCTCCCGGAAAGAGTACACGGTTAAGATCTTGGGATATCCGACCAATGCAAACGACGAAGCCCTTTTCCAGCCCCATGCCACCGTGCTCATCCTTGAATGCGAAGGAACCGTCACAGAGCTTGAGAATCTAAACTACCCCGTGACGGAGATTTTTAAATGGTCCTTTAACAAAAAATGCGATCTCATTCTCAAGATCAAGGTGTCAGACCTTATCCTTGAAAAAAAATACACCGGGGTCAATTCGTTCCCAAGGTTTCTCAAGGAATTTTCCAGAGCCAGCGGCAGCCGCACCTTTTATCCGGGGAATTTCCCGGCGCACAAGGCGGACCTGCAACGGATGAGAATCAAGCACATCAAGGTGAAATACGGATTCAAGGGTCATGCCCCCGTGGTGAAACTGTTGACCGCGTCCCCGGGAAAAGTCCCCACGGAGATTGTCAGATGCTGGGATTAAGCCGTAAAAACGTCCCATGGCAATGGTCGGTGACAGGTAAGCACCCCGCCTTTGGCGACTATCTTCACCACAACCTTGACAGCCCCATGGTCAAGGCGTTCTCGGCCTGGGTGGAGCGGGGCATGGCCCAGAGAAAGCAACAGCAGGTCAATGACCGCTATTTTTCCTACCGGTTCTGGACCCGGGGTGGCAAAAAACACAGCCTGGTCTGCGGCATTGTCAAGGACAGCAGCGACACCATGGGACGTTCCTATCCCCTGGTGATCATGGGCAGCGGCACCATACATGGCTGGGAAAAGCGGTGGAACACCGTGTTTCAGGCATTTGACCCGGTGCTGAGGGAATTTGAGGAGATCGCCTCAAAACGGTTTGACTCGTTCAGCACCCTTGAGGCCAGGTTACGGCGAATTTTCTTCAGGCCCTCGGATTTTACCGCCCGGGGAGCCCGGCCTGTAAAAAACAAAGACCTGTTCCTGAGCCTGGACCTGTCCAACCGGGATTGCTGCACCATTGCCCTTGGTCCCGGGGCCCACAGGCCTGCCGCGCGGTTTGAACGCTGTCCCCTGCCGGTGGCGGCCTTCATGGGCGGAGCGCCCGAGGCCCCGGTCCTGACCGTTTATGCGCGCCCCCTGGTTCCGGGAGATTTCAGGGAGCTGTTCAGCGGAAGCCTTAAGCCGACAGTGCCATGACCGTTTTTGCAAGGCCCCTGGTCCCGGACAATTTCAGGGAACGCTTCAGCAAAAAACTTAAACCGATGACGCCATGGCCGGATAATAAAATGGAGAGACCATGAATACCAAAAAACTGATCCTGAACGGAGAGCTGACAAAGGCAAGACAGGAACTGATCCAGGGGATAAAAAAGGCCCCGGGCGACCCGGCCCTCAGGACCCATCTTTTCCAGGTGCTTCTCTTCCTGGGAGAGTGGGACAAAGCCCTTGTCCACCTCAATGCCCTGCTAACCGGGGACAAGGAAACCCGCATGGGGCACGAGGTCTATACAGGCCTGATCCGGGCGGAACAGGAGCGGACAGCGGTGGCGGAACTCAGCAAAGAGCCCTCGTTTCTGCCCGAACGGCCCGAATACGCGGATCTCTATTTCAAGGCCCTGGAAGCCGCCAGGCAAGGAGAACCGGAGGCGGCAGGCGAGCTTTACCAAAAGGTCGAGGAGGCAAAACCGTTGATATCGGGGTTTGTCAACAAAGAGCCTTTTTCCGGCTTCACGGACACGGACACCCTGCTCAACGGTTTTCTGGAGGCCATGGAATATGACCGCTACCTCTGGATCCCCTTTGAGGCCATACGGGAGATCACCGTCAGCCCGCCCCGGACCCTGATCGACCTTGTCTGGGCAAAAGGGAGCGTCACCACCTGGGAGGGACTCACCATGTCATGCTTTTTCCCGGTTCTCTATCCCCTGTCCCATTGCCATTCGGACCACCGGGTCAAGATGGGGAGGATGACGGACTGGCACCCCCTGGGCGGTCCCTATGCCAGGGCCAGCGGGCAGCATGTGTACCGGATCGGAGAGCGGGATATTTCCCTTCTTGAAATCCAAACAGTGGTGTTCAACAAACCGGTCCCCGATGACCAGGGAGAAGACAGTGATGGATCTTGAAGCAATATTGGCCCCCATTCCCGGGGAGAACCCCTGCGGGGAAAGCCTGCGCTACACCCCGGTCTATGATGAGATCCAGGAGGCCAGAAAGGCCGACGATCTCCTGGACCAGGGGGAGTGGCAGCATGAAGTCAAGACAGCCGACTGGCCCCGGGCAATGGAGCTATCCCTTGAAGCCCTGTCCACAAAAAGCAAGGATCTCCAGATCGCCGCCTGGCTCATGGAAGCCCTCACCCACCTAAAGGGGTTTGACGGGGTGATGTTCGGATTCCAGGTGTTCAACGGACTGTTTGAAAAATTCTGGGAGCCCCTCTACCCCGAGATCGACGAGGGAGACCTGGACTACCGGGTGGGGCCCCTGGAGTTCCTCAACGACAAGCTCTGGCTGCCCATCAAACAGATTCCCCTGACAGATCCATCAGCCAGCCGGGGCTTCACCTTCATGCAGTGGCAGGAATCAAAGCTGATGGGATCGGAAAAAGAGACCATGAGCGACGACAAGCGCCGGGCCGCACGCCAGGAGATGATAGACGACGGCAAGGTGTCGCCGGAGGAGTTTGAGTCCGGCATACGGGCGTCGTCACGGGCTTATTACGAAACCCTGGTCCAGACCGTCACCCAATGCCAGGAGGAGTTCAACCTGTTTGACACGGCCGTGGACGACAAATTCGGCAGGGAGGCCCCAAGGCTTGCCGAGATCAAGGAGAGCATTGAAGAATGCCTCCGCCTTGTTACAACCATTGTAAAGGAGAAAAGGGAGCTTGAGCCCGACCCGGAACCGGTTGCGGTGGCGGAGGCTGAAACGGCTCCTGCCGGGGAAACCACCGGGGCGGTCCCGGACCAAGCCCGGGCGACCCTACCGCCGGGAGTTGCGCCAATGCCGCCTCCGGCCCCAGTCCAGGCCCAGGCCCAGGCCGGGGGCCAGGTATTCCAGGTCAACCGCCTCATGGGCGGGGGCGGCATTGAAGAGGCCCTGTGGCGAAATGCCACGGCAACCCTGGCGCAACAGGGTATCAAACCCGCCCTGGAACAGCTCCTGGGCGCATCCTGCAGTGCCCAGTCCGTCAGGGAGCGCACCAACTTCCGGCTCCTCATGGCCAGGCTCTGCCTCGAGGCGGACAGGCCCGACCTGGCAAGGCCCATTGTGGAAGAGCTCACCACCCTGGTGGAAGAGCTGCAGCTGGAACGTTGGGAATCCCCCATCTGGATCGCCGAAGCCCTGGGCACACTTTACCAGTGCCTGATGGCCAGGGGGTCCACGGACGACGACCACTACCGGGCCTCGGAACTGCTCACACGGCTCTGCACACTGGATGTCACCAAGGCCATGGAATTTTCCATGGAAGGACCTGCAACCGAATAAGATAAAACAACGATCCCTATAGAACAGATAAAACCATAAGGAGGAGACCATGGCCAAAGAGAGTCTGCAACACACCCTGGACCGGGTACGATCCCCCCGGGTTCAGATCACCTACGACGTTGAAGTGGGTGATGCCATTGAGATGAAGGAGATCCCCTTTGTTGTGGGAGTGATGGCCGATCTCTCGGGCAAGCCGGACGAGCCGCTTCCCAAGCTCAAGGAGCGGAAATTCGTGGAGATCGACCGGGACAACTTCAACAGCGTACTTGCGGGCATGAAGCCCCGGCTCGCCTTCAGGGTGGACAACAAGCTCACCGACGACGACAGCCAGATGGCAGTAGAGCTTCGCTTCAAGTCCATGGACGATTTCCACCCGGAACAGGTGGCCCAGCAGGTGGATCCCCTGCGCAAGCTTGTGGATGCCAGGGACCGGCTCTCCGAGCTGTTGAACAAGCTGGACGGCAACGACCGCCTGGATGAACTGCTCCAGGAGGTGATCTCCAGCACCGACTCCCTGGAAAAACTTGGCAAGGAGGCGGGTGTGGAGGCAAAAAAAGAAGGAACAGATAACGAATAACCAAGGAGAACCCCATGGCAGAGAAAGAGGAGAAGGTCCAGCCCGCAACCGAGCAAGTCAAAGAGGATATCAGCCTCCTGGACCAGATCATTTCAGACGGCCGCCTTGCCCGGGAGGAGAGCCAGCGGGAATATGCCAAGGATGTGATCGGCGAGTTCGTCACCCAGATCATGGAGGGCGCCATCACGGTTTCCAAGAATACGGAAGCCATGATCAACGCAAGGATCGCAGCCATTGACACGCTGATCTCGGACCAGCTCAACGAGGTGATGCACCACGAAGAATTCCAGACGCTCGAAGCGTCCTGGCGGGGGCTTGCCTACCTGGTGGACCAGTCCGAAACCGGAGAGCAGCTCAAGCTCAGGGTGATGAACGTGTCGAAAAAGGACCTGCTGAAGGACATGGAAAAAGCGGCCGAGTTCGACCAGTCCACCCTGTTCAAGAAAGTATATGAAGAGGAGTTCGGCATGTTCGGCGGGGCCTCCTACGGCGCCCTGATCGGCGACTATTATTTTTCCAACCATCCCCAGGACACGGCCCTGCTGGAGAAGATCTCCCAGGTGGCGGCCGCGGCCCATGCGCCCTTTATCTCCGGGGCCGCCCCGGAGCTGTTCAACTTTGACAGCTTCACGGAGCTGGGAGAGCCCAGGGACATGGCCAAGATCTTCCAGAGCGTGGAGTACGCCAAATGGAAATCCTTCAGGGATTCCGAGGATTCAAGGTATGTGGCCCTTGCAATGCCCCACATTCTCATGCGGCTTCCCTATGGCAAGGCCAACGTGCCGGTGGAGGCCTTTGACTTTGAGGAAAAGGTGGACGGCACCGATCACAGGCGATACCTCTGGGGCAATGCCGCCTATGCCCTTGGCACCCGGCTCACCGACGCCTTTGCCAAGTTCCACTGGTGCGCCGCCATCCGGGGCGTGGAGGGCGGCGGCCTGGTGGAGGGACTGCCGGTCCACACCTTCAAGACCGACGAAGGGGATGTGGCCCTGAAGTGCCCCACGGAAATCGCCATCACCGACCGGAGGGAAAAAGAGCTTGCGGACCTTGGGTTTGTCCCCCTGGTTCACTGCAAGGGCACCGACTATGCCGCATTTTTCAGCACCCAGACCGCGAACAAGGCAAAGATCTACAACACCGACGCCGCCAACGCCAATGCCAGGCTCAGTTCCCAGCTCCAGTACATCCTTGCGACCTCGCGGTTCGCCCACTACCTGAAATCCATGATGCGTGACAAGATCGGCAGTTTCATGACCCGGCAGAACGCCCAGGATTTTCTCAACACCTGGATCACCTCCTACACCCTTGGAGATGACGATGCCAGCCAGGAGATGAAGGCCAAATACCCCTTGAGAGAGGCAAGAGTCGATGTCAGCGAGATCCCGGGAAAAACAGGGGCGTACAGGGCGGTGGCATTCCTCAAGCCCCACTACCAGCTCGATGAACTGAGCGTATCCCTGCGGCTTGTGGCGAACCTGCCGCCGCCGGCCCAGTGATCCGACCAAAAGCGTGACGGGATGTGAGCTGTGGCCCCCCACGGCCCACAACTTTCATATAACACCCGGGCCCCATGGGGGGCCTGAAAAAAAGGAGGCAAGAAAATGTCTGTTGATCAATTTTTAAAATTAGATGGAATCGATGGTGAGGCCCAGGACGCCAAGCATAAAAAGGAAATAGACGTGCTTGCATGGAGCTGGGGCGCTTCCCAGTCCGGAACCACCCACATGGGCGGCGGCAGCGGTGCCGGCAAGGCCAATTTTCAGGATCTCAGCATCACCAAATATGTGGACTCATCCTCCCACAAGCTTTTGAAGTCGGTTGCCAATGGCAGCCACATCAAGGAGGCCCTGCTCACGGTGAGAAAGGCCGGTGAGAAACCACTGGAGTACATCAAGCTGCTCATGAAGGACTGCTTGATATCATCGGTCTCCAGCGGCGGCTCCGGTGGCGAGGACCGGCTGACGGAAAACGTCACCATCAACTTCGGGGAATTCGAGTACACCTACACGCCCCAGAAACCGGACGGTTCCGGAGACTCCCCGCTGCCGTTCAAGTTTGACATTGCCGCCAACGAAGAGAAATGAGCCAAATGCCCCAAACGTTTCAGGCATCGGTACTGGACAGACTCATTGATAATGAACCGGACAACTCCCGTGAGTCTGCCCGGTACCGGGTTGCCAGCTTCAGGCAGATCATGGCGGCGGTGCGAAGGGATCTCGAGAACCTTCTCAACACACGGCGGAGCATCATTACGCCGCCGACAGCCTACGGGGAGGTCAATGCCTCTTTTTTTGTGTACGGCCTCCCCGACTACACCAGTAAAAACCCGTCGACCCTGACGGTACAATCCATGCTGCGGCTCGAGATAGAAAAGACCATTGCACGGTTTGAACCGCGATTGAAACGGGTCAGCGTGGAAGTTGATTCCCCGGAGGATGGCAACAGACATTTGAAGTTCAGGATCTCCGGCATACTTGTTGTGGACGAACTGGCCGAACCCGTGACCTTTAACACGACCTTTGATTCGAACAGAAGCACCTACTCCATCAAAAAGTAGACACCTATGGATGATACCTTTCTCAACTATTACGAACAGGAGCTCAGCTATCTGCGGCAGATGGGAGCGGAATTTGCCGCAAAGCATCCCAAGATCGCAAGCCGGCTTCTCCTTGAACCCGACGCCTCCACCGATCCCCATACCGAACGCCTCATGGAAGCCTTTGCCTTTATCAGCGGCCGGATTCACAAAAAGATAGACGATGACTTCCCCGAGATCACGGAATCGCTCTTCAACATCATCTATCCCCATTACAACAACCCCATTCCCTCCATGACCATTGCCCGGTTTGACCCCCTGGCCCAGAACATCCCGGAATCGGGCTATTCCATCGGCCGGGGGGCAAAACTGTTCTCAAACCCGGTAAACGGCACCCCCTGCCAGTTTGTCACAAGCCAGGACGTGACACTCTGGCCCGTGGAGGTGGTCGACGCAACCATCAAGGAACCCTCGACCATGGTCCCGGGTGCCCACCAGGTGCTCAGCCTTCACCTGAAGACCTTCGGAGATATCCCGGTTGCCGCACTTGAATGGTCGAACCTGCGCCTTTTCCTCAGCGGCCAGCACCAGCACGTGTTCCACCTCCATGAGCTTCTTTTCAACCATGTGAGCCATGTGGAGTGCCGGCCATCCGGCGGCGGGAAACCGGCCGTCTCCCTTGGCAGGGACGCCATAGGCACCGTGGGGTTTGAGGAAGAAGAGCGCCTGCTGCCCTTTACCAAGCGCTCCTTTCCCGGCTATCGCCTTTTGTTTGAATATTTCTGCTTCCCGGAAAAGTTCCTCTTTTTTGACCTCAAGGGCCTTGACCGGTTACGGGATAACTTTGCAGGCGCGGATCTCGAAATCCGGATCTACCTTGACCGGGCCGCCAAGAGCACCCTGGTGGTCAATGCCGGCACCTTCACCCTTAATGCCGCGCCCATCGTCAACCTCTTTTCCAAAACCGCCGAGCCCGTCCGGGTGGAGCAGCGCAAGACGGAATACCAGGTGATCCCGGACATCCGCCGCCAGGAGGCCACCGAGGTGTACACCATCGACAGTGTGGCCGCCGCCTCCCAGACCACGGGAGACCCGGTGGAGTACCGGCCCTTCTACTCCATCCGCCACCACCTGGACCATGCCGCCGAAAACATCCGGCACGCATTCTGGCACTTCCAGCGGCGGGCATCGGGAAGACGGGCGGACAGGGGCACCGAGGTGTTTCTTTCGTTCTCGGATCTCAATCTCACCCCCCGGGACCCGGGCTGCGACATCCTCACCGTCCACACCACCTGCACCAACCGGGATCTTGCCCAACGGCTTCCCATGGGGGATGCCGAGGGAGACTTCACCCTGGAAACCGCGGCCCCCGTCGAAAGGATCACGGGCATGATGAAGCCCACCCCCACCCGGCGGCCCTTCCTGGGGGGCGCTCTCCAGTGGCGGCTCATCTCCCACCTCTCCCTCAACTACATATCCCTGGTCGAGGAGGGGGAGCAGGCCCTGCGGGAGATACTCATGCTCTACGACTTTGACAACTCCCCGGCCACAAAACAGCAGATCAGCGGCATTGTCCGGGTCGAATCCGTCCATGTGACCCGCCGCATCCACGACTCCTTCTGCCGGGGGGTCCAGGTGACCATCACCCTGGATGAGAACAAATTTGTGGGGGCGGGACTCTATCTGTTCAGTTCGGTCCTGGAACGGTTCCTGGCCCAGTATGTATCGGTGAATTCATTTTCCCAGCTGATGGTGAAAACCCTTCAACAAAAAGAGACCCTTAAGGTATGGCCACCAAGGAGCGGAAACCGGATACTGCTCTGATCGAGCAGCTGCACGAAAAATTTTACGAGTTCTCCTTTTTCAGGGCCGTCACCCTTTTGGAGAACTTTGCCCGGGATAAGAAGCCCCTGGGAGAAACCCTGGTACCGGGGGAGGAAGCGGTCCGCTTTTCCGTGGACCCGGGATTTTCCTTTCCCCCCAGCGAAATATCCGGGCTTGAGCAGCAAAAGGATAACCAGGCGCTGATCATGAAGGTCGCCTTCATGGGACTGATCGGGCCGTCCGGGGTCCTGCCCCAGTGGTACAACGAGCTTGCCCTGGAGCGGCGTAGAAAAAAAGACCACACCCTGACAGCCTTCCTTGACATGTTCCACCACAGGCTGATCTCCCTTTTTTACCTTGCCTGGAAAAAGCACCGGTTTCCGGAAAGCTACCGCCCGGGAGCGGAAGACCGCCTCTCCCGGTACCTGCTGAGCCTTGCGGGACTCGGCACCCCCGGCATGGTCGGCATGCTGGGACTTCCACGGGAATCCCTGAGCTTCTACTCAGGCCTTCTTTCACGGCAGGTGGCATCGGCCGTCAGCATCGAAGCCGCCCTGGAGTACTTTTCCGGGGCCAGGACCACCGTGGATCAGTTTGTGGAACGCTCCGTGCCCCTGGCCGAGGAGGACCGCACAAGCCTTGGCTCGGCCAACGCGCGCCTTGGCATGGATACCGTATGCGGACAGGAGATCAGGGAGTGCCAGACCAAATTCCGGGTCAACCTCGGGCCCGTGGACCTAAAAAAGTATATGCGGCTGACACCGCCGGGGGATCTGCTCCTGCCCGTATTCTCCCTTGTGCGGTACATGGTCGGCATCGAGTATGAATTTGAACTGAGAATCATTCTAAAGAAAGAGGAGGTTCCTTTGGGAATCCTCGGCGGAGAGGGAGAGAACCGGCCCCTCCTGGGATGGTCCACCTGGATCGCATCCCCGGAATTCGACTACCCGGAACACCAGCAGATGACCTTCCAGGAGACAGACCTCAAGCAGGCAAAACAAAAGACCTAAACCATTGAAAAGGAGTCAACATGGCTGCATCAAACCTTAAGTCCCTGATCGGAAAGTTAAACTCTGCCTGCCGCAAAAGTCTGGAATCCGCAGCAGGTCTCTGCCTGTCCCACACCCACTACGATGTGGAGCTCGAGCACTTTTTCATAAAACTCCTGGATATTGAAAACTGCGATTTCCACAAGATCGCACGCTATTTTGAGATCAACGAGTCCCACCTAATCAATGACCTGACCGGGGTCATCGAGCAGTTCAAGACCGGCAATGCCAGGACTCCAGCCCTCTCTCCCAGGATTCCCCGGATGATAAAAGCCGCCTGGCTGGTGTCCTCCATCGATTTCCATGCCCCGGCCATCCGGTCCGGCCACATCCTCATCGCCCTGCTGTCCGATCCCGATACGGCAAGATCCCTTACGTCCGCCTCCCCCCTGTTCAAAAAGATCTCCATCGACACCCTTACGGAATCCTTCAAGGACCTTACAGCCGGGTCGGCTGAGGAGAGCGAGGAGATGGCCAAAACCGCCGACCTGCCCCCGGGCGCTCCCAGGCCCGCCGTCCCGGGAAAGGCCCAGGCCCTGGCGCAATATACGATCAACCTCACGGAAAAAGCCAAACAAGGCGAAATCGATCCTGTCCTGGCCCGGGATTTCGAAATCCGCCAGATGGTGGACATCCTCATCCGCCGCCGCCAGAACAACCCCATCCTCACGGGAGAAGCCGGGGTCGGCAAGACTGCGGTGGTGGAAGGATTCGCCCTGAGAATTGCCGAGGGAGACGTGCCCCCGGTGCTGAGGAACGCCGCCATCCACACCCTGGATCTCGGCCTGCTCCAGGCAGGCGCGGGCATCAAGGGAGAGTTTGAAGACCGCCTCAAACAGGTGATCAACGAGGTAAAGGCCTCCCCGACTCCCATCATTCTCTTTATCGACGAAGCCCACACCCTCATCGGCGCTGGCGGCGCGGCAGGCTCGGGTGACGCCGCTAACCTCTTGAAACCGGCCCTGGCCAGGGGGGAGCTTCGCACCATCGCCGCCACCACCTGGGCCGAGTACAAGAAATACTTTGAAAAGGACGCGGCCATGGCCAGGCGCTTCCAGGTAGTAAAGATCGACGAGCCGGACGAGATGAAAGCCCTGGTGATGATGCGGGCGATCGCCCCCTTCCTCGAGGCCCACCACAAAGTGATGATCACCGATGAAGCCTTGGCGGACACGGTCCATCTCTCCAGCCGCTACATCTCGGGCCGCCAGCTCCCGGACAAGGCGGTAAGCGTGCTTGACACGGCCTGCGCCAGGGTTGCTCTCGGCCTGACCACAAGCCCCCCTGCCGTGGAAGACGCCACACGGCAGATCGAACAGATCGAAAGGGAAGAAAAAATCCTCGAAAAGGAAAGCGCCGTCGGCAAGGACCACGCAGACCGATTAAACCAACTCTCCCTTGAAAAGGAAACCAAACAGAAGGAACTGGACAGGCTCACCAAACAGTGGGAAAGCGAAATGGAGGTGGCCACCAAACTCCGGGAACTCTACACCGGCATCCAGGAACTTCACATCAAGGAAAAGGAGGAGGAGGAAACCGGCGACGATCTCCAGGCCATGCAGGCGGAACTCAAAGAGCTCGAGGCCGAACTCAAGGAAAGGCAGGGCGATGATCCGCTGATCCAGCTCACCGTGGATTCCAACACCGTGAGTGCCGTGATCTCCGGGTGGACCGGCATCCCCACCGGCAAGATGCTCTCCGACGAAATCGACACGGTCCTTAACCTAAGCGACAGGCTCAAGGAAAGGATCATCGGCCAGGACCACGGCCTGGACGCCATCGAACAGGTGATCCAGACCGCCCATGCAGGGATCGAGGACCCGTCCAAGCCCACCGGCGTATTCATGCTGGTCGGCCCGAGCGGGGTCGGCAAGACAGAAACCGCCCTGGCCCTGTCGGAACTCCTCTACGGCGGCGAGCAGAACATGGTCACCATCAACATGTCCGAGTACCAGGAGGCCCACACGGTCTCCAGCCTCAAGGGCTCCCCCCCGGGCTATGTGGGCTACGGCGAGGGCGGCGTGCTCACGGAAGCGGTCAGAAGAAGGCCCTACAGTGTCGTGCTCCTTGACGAAATCGAAAAGGCCCACACCGACGTGACCGAACTCTTCTACCAGGTCTTTGACAAGGGCATGATGGAGGACGGAGAGGGAAGGCAGATAGATTTCAAGAACAACCTGATCATCCTCACCTCCAATCTCGGCACCGACACCATCATGAAGGTGTGCGCGGACGAAGAAACCATGCCCGACCCGCCCGCCCTCACCGAAATGCTCCGCCCGGAACTCCAGAACCATTTCAAACCGGCGTTCTTAGGCAGATTAAAGGTGGTGCCCTACTTCCCCATCACCGACGACAACATGAAACTCATCATCAGACTGAAACTGAACCGCATTGTAAAACGCATGCAGGAAAACAAGAACATCACCTTTACCTACGATGATGAGATAGTGGACTCCATTGCCAGCCGCTGCACCGAAGTCGATTCCGGCGCAAGGAATGTGGATCACATCCTCACCAACACACTCTTGCCGGAGATGAGCCGTGAGATGCTGACCCGGATGGCAAAGGGAGAACAGATGGACAAAATCAAGGTCGAGCTGGACGGGGAAGGATTCAAATTCAATATAGATTAACCTTATGCTCCGTAGATTCGAACATTTCAATCTATTGGAGTTATCCGGAAAAAAGAACAACATTACAAACGGTAATAATATACTGTTGAACAAAACCCTTCAGGTGAACGAGAGAGGGAAAAGTTACTTTACACCAAAGGGAGATTTCGTACTAGGGCGAAACCGAAAACCGGCTGCATCCAACGAATAGGTTGAAGCCAGGCATCTGCCCTCTGACTCAGATGTTTTTCTGAAGAAAAAGAAATAATCAGGAGAGGACCATCATGGAAGAAGAAAAAAAAATCATTAAGGAGTATGGTCAAATTGAGCCGTCGATTGATTCAAATTTTGAGAAAATCAAAAATGCTGTTGAATCCAAAAAGATTCTTAATGAATTAAAATATTCAGGTTTCACAAGAGCGTTGACGGCAATAACCGCCGTAGGAACCGTTGTTGTGCTAATCTGGCAAGTCATCGTAGCCAAGGAGAATAGCAAAAGCGCTTTAGAAGAAAGCAAAAACGCCAGAAAAGCAGAATACATAGAATATCTGGACAGAACGGTTGAAAAAGAGTGGGAAAAGAAAAATACATACCAAGCGAAAAATGAAGGATTAGAACAAAAATACTCCCGATTGTCAGATCTCATAGGCGGTCTCTCCGCCGAAAAGAACAAACTCGAAATCCAAATTTCAACATTACACACAACTCAGAAGGAATTTGAGGACAACATAGCCGTCCTGAAAACCAAGCTTGTCAATCAATCTGTTGAAGTAAAAAAAGCTAAATCAAAAGAGATTCGACATGAAATAGAAAAGATAGAGAAGATTTACAGAGCGTTAATAAGCGGAAAAAATTCCGAAATCCAGAAACTAAAACAGCACCTTAAAGCACTTGAGATAGTTATAAAAATAAAAGAAGACGAGTCAAAATCATTACTATCAAAACAAGATTTTTTTGAAAAATATGAAGTTGTGGAAACAGGAAAATTGGTACCTCGAGGAACATCGTTACAATTAGGTGAATATAAAATAACTTTTACAAATATCGGAAACCGACAAAAAAATATCGATTTGCACATCACTAACAACAACAGAACAAAACATGACCTTTTCGAAAATCTGATATTGGGAAAATCATATTCGCTCCAATTTGATGGCAAACTATTTTTTGTCGATGTTCAAGGTTCAGTTCAGGCTGAAAAAAAAGAAAATGAAGGAGGGCAGTTTCGGATTGGCTTTCTTAATAAGCCCTATATTAGATATCGGTAAATTTAAACATTTGACTTTTTTTAGAAATCTTATAAAGTCATTTGAAAGGTTGTAGACTATACTTATGTTCTTGTTGTCTTTCAATTGATGCCCCAAGTCCCAAATTCGAAATAGAAAGACAGCGTACTTAAGTCCAACAAGTAAAATACTGACGGATAAACCGCAGATTTCAACAATTAAAGCGTTATAAGTAAATGAAAGAAAATGAATTATGAACAGATGACCGCACCTTGCGGGTTGGATTGTTTTAATTGCATTGTATATTTGGCGAATGAGAATCAGAAAATGCGATCCATGGTTTCACAACACCTTGGTGTTCCTATGGAACAAGCTGTTTGCAAAGGATGTCGAAATGAGGATGAAAAATGTGCTGTTATACCTATGGAATGTAATGTTTATCCATGTACAAAAAAGAAAGGGATTAAATTTTTCTATGATTGCTCAGATTTCCCTTGCGATCACCTTCATCCATATGCTGACCAAGCCACCAACTTGCCTCATAATACAAAAATTTTCAATTTATGCTTAATAAAAAAATTGGGGCTGGAAACATGGGCAAAAGATAAGGCAAAGAGCGTTAAAGATGTACATTTTTCAGGCAAATGGAAGCTATAACTAAAAGTATAACAATGGAATAAACCGGATTGGGACACGGATCATAGATTTATAAATCTACTATTTTTTCAAAAGGAGTTCAGCTATGTCAGCGAGACTACCAAACACTACTACAGTATCTTTTACGATGCATTCTGAAGGAACAGGCGTTTGTCAGGATATTAAACTTGAAGGCTCTGCCCATGTTATTCATGTTGATGCCGCTCCGGCTTTCGGTGGAAAGGATAGACACCCGAGCCCTTTGGCCTATGGACTTGGTGCTTTACTTTCTTGCTCCCAGGTAACGGCCCAGCAAGTGGCAAAGGACTTAGGCATTGAGTTACGCAGTTTCGAGTTTGACCTGACGGCTGATCTTGATACGGCCATTTTGGTTGGCGGTGCAATGGAGGGTAACCCTAACTTCCAGAATGTTGGAATCAATGCCATTGTAGATACAGATGCCCCAGATGATGTCTTCAGTAAATTTTACTTGGAAACCGAACGGCGATGCCCCATGACCCAGCTTTTTTCCAGAAGCGGTGCATCAATCAAATATCGCTGGTCCAAGCGTGCTGATAATGCATTGACTTAAAATTACAAAGAAAATAGAACTTATAACAAATTTTCAAATATCTCTCAGTCAGATTTTTAAAAAGGGTCTGGGATAAATCATGAGGATGCAAATGGATACGGGACATCCTTAACTTATTAGCTTGCGTTTTTGGATTTCCAACTATATCTAATGATTGGCCTCAGGCCTGGGCCAAAACGGCAAGAGGTATGGATAGAGTGTTCCGCAGTCGCTCTACGTAATCAATGATCCCTCCGGCGGATAGACAAACGCTAACCCATCGGTGTGTTTTAAAGGTGGAACTTGGTAAGCCCGTATCCTTCCTTCCCTATGAAGGACAGCGAACCGCAAGGTTGGCCTATGGGGATGCGGGTAGAGGAATACCGGAGAAAACGAAAGCTGATCTGTAATGAATCAGATACGGGTTCAAAATTTGCCCGAACGTGAAAACGTGCAGACTTCCGGCATGGTGTTGAATCACGTAAAACGATTTGAATGGGATAACTGTACAGGTGTAGATAGATGATATCATTTTATGGTATTGACGGCCGTATGGGCTCAAAGACTATGTGGGATCTCATTGACTGGGATAAGCATATACGAAGAGTATCCCGTAACATCCCAAAGGAAAACGGCAAGAAAAGGCCGTTGGGCATACCGGCCATGCACGACCGTGTGGAACAGGCTCTTGATTTATTGGGACTTGATCCTGTTTCTAAAACCTTAAAAGGGACTCCCCAAGGCGGCATCATTTCACCAACACTTCCCAATATGGTACTTGATGGCATTCAAGGTCTCCTTGCCGACAACTTCAGAAAAGAGGAAAGGAGATCCCCGGTGGCTATTCAAGGTATGCATTCAGTCACGGGGTCCCGACACCTACCGTCAGACCAAGAAGGGAACTTTTGAGCCGGTGGGGATAATCTCGAATATAACTTACGATAAATGCTACGAATCGTCGATCAATGGAAGGGGAACCTTCTCAACTGTCTGTTGGCACCCCAATATCACCGAATATAGATCCGGGGGCAAGATTGAGCACAAGCCTTCTTTCATCACCCTGGGACACGAGCTGATCCACGCCTATCACAACCTGTGTGGCACACGAAAACCGAAGTACTATGACGAGGAGGATGCCACCATTGGTGTGCGACAATACGTCAAGTCTGAAGGAGTAACCGAGAACAAACTGCGAGAAGAACACGGCATTGTACCCCGTGAGGGAAAGCCGAAGTGACGGGAGGCCGGCGGGAGATGGAATAGGTTCTTTAGTTTCCGACACGAGACCAAGTTTAAAAGATATGGAACAAAACAAACAATAAGACTTTGCTGTTGAAGCACTTTTAAGATCTCTAGCCGTATCTTTTCCGTTTACGGCTAACCTGTCCTAATGTTTCAATGCTATAGACAAATATAGCAAAGACAGTTGGTTCAGAGTCTGGCGAAATGAAGAATTTTGAAATGATGCCATTGGGTTTACTATCACTTGAGACATTTCATTTCAAAATAATAATGATAGGGAGTACTTATGCAAAGAAGTATATTTATACTTATGATTTTAATCCCATTTTCAATCTTAATTTTCAGTAGTTGTGAGGACTCTTCAAATGGTTTACTATCTTTGTTACTTACTGAAGAAGATTCCGGAATAACCGCTGAAGTTAATATTGAAACTAAAATAATCATCGAACTTCCATCAAATCCATCGACAGGTTATCGGTGGGAATATGCCAATCCTGATGATAATTTTATTTTTCAAGATGGAGAATCTATTTTTATAGAAAATGATGATTGCAAATATCTCGTTGGCTGTGGCGGGAAGGAAGAATTCATTTTTAGAGCCAGTAGAACTGGTAATGGCATAATAAGTCTTGTATATCGTCGATCATTTGAAGATGATCCTGTTGATAAGTTCCTCATTGACATAAATGTACGTTAAATTCAAACAGGCAGGCAAAGCTGTTTTTTTCAAATTCCGTAAAAAAACACGGTACAACTGAACAAGGGGTGTCGGCGTTAATATTGGAGTCTGAGTTTAAGGCCCTGAAAAATAACGACTGGCAATAGAACATCACATAACTCTATAGGAGGGGGATTAGAAAAATGGCATATCCATTTAGAAATCTGGTGTTTGAAGGCGGGGGGGTAAAAGGAATTGCTTATGTTGGCGCAATGCAGGTACTGGAGAAAGTAGGAATATTAAAAAACATCGATAGAATAGGAGGAACATCCGCCGGTTCGATCAACGCCGTATTGTTTGCAGCAGGATTTAGCAATCAGGAGACTCTCAAAATATTGAATAAACTTGATTTTAATGATTTCAAGGATGACAGCTGGGGCGTTTTACGTGACATGAACCGGTTGAAGGATGAGTATGGATGGTATAAAGGAGATTTCTTCAGGGATTGGATTGGTGAGCTTTTAAAGAAAAAAACAGGCAAAGCAAATATCACGTTTAAAGCACTGCAAGAGCACACAGGAAAGGATCTATATGTCTATGCATCAAATTTATCAACCAACTTCGGAGAGGTCTGTTCCCCTGAACATACACCACGATTGAGGGTCGTAGATGCAGTCCGAAGATCAATGTCCATACCTCTGTTTTTCCGCGCTGTGAGGGATGACAGAAAAGATGTTTTTGTTGATGGTGGTGTAATAAACAACTACCCGGTAAAACTGTTTGATCGCCAAAAATATCTTAAAAATAAAGATTTGATCAAGATTCCGGGGTATTACAAAGAAGAAAACAAATCCCTCTCCGAAATTTCTCCCCAAAGCAGCCCTTATGTATATAACAAGGAAACCTTGGGTTTCCGTCTTGATTCCGGAAAGGAAATAGGTGTATTTCGTGATGGGCAGGAGCCTCAAAGGAATGAGATAAAACACTTTCTTGATTATACGATGGAGCTTATAAAGACGGTACTTGCCGTGCAGGACAGCCAGCATCTTCATAGTGATGACTGGCACAGAACAGTTTATATAGACACGCTTGGTGTCGGTACGACAGACTTTGATTTGAACGACAATCGAAAAAAAGAATTAGTAGCTTCAGGAAAAAAAGCAACAGAAAAATATTTAGAATGGTGGTCGGATGAAAGTACGGATTTGGCGAAGAACCATCCGACAGCAATAGACTAAGCAGTATTGACAAAATAGGTACAAAATCAAAAACAGGCGGGCCGAAGTCGGGGGACCATACTTATCTGTCCATAATTAAGTATGATGTCCCCCAAATTCTTAAAAGATTCAGCTTAAAGGAGGAGAGATGAAAAAATCATTATTTATCTTATCCGTGGTACTGCTTATTTGTACAGGCGTTGTCAATGCCGGGACATGGCAGAGAGAATCCGCTGGAGGGTTCAGCGAGGTGTATATTTATTCACCGGAGTCGGTGTCTCCCATAGGCTCCGGTCGTTCTTTGCTGATCGCCTTGCATGGGTGCGCCCAGACCAATGAGGACATGAAGGGGGCGATATGGGAAGCGGCATCTGAAGCATACGGAATGGTGGTGGCTCTGCCCGAGGCCATGCATAAGGAGGGGTTTGGATGCTGGGGATATTGGTCCTTCCCCAAAAACAGGAATTCAAAGGATTACAGGAATATTCGCAACCTGGTTGACAAACTGACATCAAGGCCGGGACTGAATATCGACAAAGATCAGGTTTATATCGCGGGTTTGAGTTCCGGCGGTGCTTTTACAATGAATGTCGGGTGCATGATGCCCGACATATTTGCCGGCATGGGGATTGACGCGGGGCCGAGCGCCGGAACGGACTCCTCTTGTGCAATATCCCGGTTTTGTGGTAGCGTGAATTCCACAGTGCGGGCTTGTCAGGAATTGGCAGGATCATACAGGTCATTCTTTGACACCCAGATCACATCGACAGCATATGGAACAAGCGATAGTACGGTTAATCAGCACTATGCCCCCCAAAACGCCGGGGCCATGGCAAAAATCTATGGGGCTCAAGAGGATGGAAGCGTGGAAACGATTCCTGAAGGAACAATTACAACCTGGAGCGAGGATGGGTCTGCTGCGGTTTCCATGGTTAAGCTGAATAATGTCGGTCATGCATGGCCGGGGGGCGAAGGCGCGTCCGGCGGCTATGTTGACGGTTCAGGATTCAATTATGGGACGTACCTTGCCAGGTTCTTCATGGAAAACAATCAACGGGTCAACAGGAATCAGGCGCCGGATGTACGTATTATCAGTATCCGGCAGAATGGTTCTGAGATCGAGGTGAAAGGCAAGGCAACGGATCCGGACCCTGGCGATGGGATTTCAAGCTTGAAAATCAAGTTCCTGGACAGTTGCGACAAAGAAAACGTTGTCATTCCTGAGGAAGATATCGTCAGCAGCTTGAATAGCGACGGCTCTTTTTCCCATAACGTCGCATGGCCGGTCAATGACAGGGCCTATGTTGCGGTAATTATGGCGACCGATTTACAAACGCCTCCCGGATCAACCACGGTTGAGAGTGATCCTGTCAGCGTGGGAACGCCTTCCGCGCCCTTATCGATAGCCATCCTGCAACAGGAAGCTGTTGTAGAGGATGACTGCACCGGCATCCTTCTTTCCGGGGAAGCCAAACAAGGGGCGCAACCTTTCGAGGGTGTTTACGTACAAGTTGACTCGGAAAATTTTAAAAGAACGAATGGTACCACAAGCTGGCAATACAAAACGTGTGGTTTGAATTACGGCAAACACACGGTCATTGCCAAAGTGATCGATGATGACGGATGTATTGCTTATACCGAAAAGGTTGATATCAACATTCCCGCACCCTATCAGCAAAAATCGGGAAACACCATAAACTTTATCTCCCATTACGCCATGTACCCCAACGATAATTATCCTGATGCGCCCTCAAACAGCTGGGGACTTTGCGATAAGAGCTATGTTGAACTCAACAGCGAGTATGGCGTTTCCGAACATTTTACAATCTATGGCACTGAGGATGGTACGGTATGGTGTCTGAATGCCGGGAATATCCCGACCTCCCAACCTGAGACGCCCGCCGACGAATGTGAAGACTGGACCTCCACCAACACTACCCATGAGAACGAAGGAAGGGCATGGAGCTCCTGGTCCTTTGCCTTCCCCTTCGGGTTTACCTACAATTATTATGCGGCAGGATCAAATGAACCCCTGGGCGGGGGGTCGGACACGACAACCCTTTTACAGGAGAAAACCGGTACCGGTTACTACCAGAGGGGCAAGTGCCCTGTCACTGACAACTAAAGGATTTTTTAAATAAAAAAACACGGATTTGTGGGCCACCGGAACTAACAATAAAACAATCGAATGAAGTATGGTATCCCCGAAATTGAATCATTGATAAAAAGAAAAGCGAATACAAATGGGAAATATGATATTGGGAATTCACTCAAATGTTTCTGAGGATGCAGGCTATACAGCTGGACATGCATGGATTTCTATCACAAGAAAAGGTACAACAACGCTTTATGGTTTGTGGCCGGATGCTCATCCAAGAACAATCGATAATGGAGAGAAATCTGATATCAGGATAGGTTTGGAAATAGGAGCCAAAGCAAAAGCAAGCAGATATTACTTACTTTCAGATGCGCAGTCTAAACATTTTGAGGCCCTTATGAAAGCAAATGTCTCTTGGAGTTATACCCACACCTGTGCAGCGTGGGCAAGTGATGTTGTACAAAACGTCATAGGTGAAGATGTTGACGCTGATGACTACTTAGGGTTCGAGACCCCACGAGAACTAACCCAATCGATCAATAAATTAGAGAAACGAGATCCGACCTCAAGATTGTCTCCTAAAAAACTAACGAAAAACCCTGCGACATTGATGCAAACGTCAGGGAGGTAATGATGAACCAACGATCTGTTTTCTTACTGACAGTAATCATGATATTTATGACATCATGTAAGGGAGAAACCATGAGTAGCAGCTATGATCAAGATGAAGTTACTATTATAGGAATAGAACGAAATACAAACCATTCGACTAAAATCTTCTACTCGAGCATGCTCGAAACACTATATTATTGTCCAGGTGCAAATATAATTCAGGAACACGACGGGATCTATATAGAATTCGTGAGGTGTTCTATCAATGATAAATGTGAGATAACACATCCTGCCCAAAAAGATAAGGGAAACGAATTCATCCTGATCAACAATGTAACAAAGCCACTATACATTAAAGGAGAAAATGGGGCAACCCGCATACCCTCAAATGGAAACTAAATAAAATTCGGGTGAACCATATCTAATTTAAAATAACGATCGAATGAAGTATGGGGTCCCCCAAATAAAACCTAAGGATTTTTTTATGCCGGAGAAAAAAAAAGTTGCGATTGCTTGCCAGGGAGGCGGAAGTCAGACGGCATTCAGTGCGGGTGTCCTGAAGTCGCTATTTAAGAACGAAGCCCATAAAAAAAATGAGATCGTCGCTCTCAGCGGAACCTCGGGCGGAGGGATATGTGCGGCCCTGGCATGGTTTTCCATGCTGAAAGCGGCCAGGGGAGACACGGCCCCCATTGAACAGCGGCTGACCGATTTCTGGAGAGCCACTTCCACCCAGAATGTGATGGAAGAGCTGCTCAACGATTCTCTGGTCGGATTTGTTCAGCTTGTGGACAGCGGCATGATACACATGTCATGATGGTAAACAACTTCCTGGAACAGGGGGCATTCAAGAAAGCATATATAAAAGAACACCGGTTGAAGCCGGTGAAAATATTTATCATAACCATGTCCGAAACGCTTCTGGAAACCCTGGGTGCGTCTTCAAAGCTGAACCGCAATGCCGCCTATATAGATCGCCTTATGAAAGATGGTGAAAGCCAGGGAGATCTTTTTCTTCAATCTCCGAAAACCATGATGTATAAGGAGGAAATATAGATGGATATTTTCACTGACGTGTACAGCAAATCCAGGAAAGTGGTTCAAACAAAAGGCTTGAATGACAGCTGGCGGACGATCGAACAAAATCTCATAACATTGCTGGAACTCAATGGCCCCAATGCCGGTAAAGCCAAGGTCCTGGAGGACTTGCGGGACAAGTTGAAACAGGCCGCTAAATTAAAACTTATGAAAAATGACGCCATGGCCAAGGCGATTGTCAACGCCAGCGCGCCGGGGAGTACCGGCTTCCAGAACCGGGCGGCCATGCTCAAGACCATGAATCACTTTTACCTGGTTGCGAAAAAAGGCAACCAGAGCATATGGGTGGTGGATTCTCCAAAGGCCTATGGGAAATGGAGCTATGACCTGTTCATGGGTAAGGACAAAAACGCCCTGACCAACCAGTTAAAAAAACGGCGGGAGGTGTTTGGTTCCGGCAACAGGGGAATGATGTCGGACGCCCTTCAGCATGCCAGGAAATGGAGCGCGGATGTCGAGGTGCTCCTGGGGCAAAAGGGAGACAAGGTAAAAAAGACCGTCAAGCGGTGGTTCCACGGGAGCGACCCCACGGAGGAAGCGGTCCAGGCATCCATGACCACCCTGGCAGCCGGGTTTAAAAAGATCCATGGGACCTGTAACTCCACCCGGGTCATCTTTTCCGACCGGCCCGAAAAACGGGCGAGCGGTGAGTGGAACGAGGTGTATGCCTCGGTGAATTCTGGGGATGCCATGCCGGTGATCTACATCTACCAGTTGTTCCTGAAAACGGGCAAAAAGAACCTTTTCGGGGTGGTGCCCAAAATGTGGCTGTGCGCCTTGACCGTGATTCACGAGTTGTCCCATAAGGTGGCCGGTACCGAAGACATACGGTATGATGACGACGGGTTAAAACCGGGTACCGCGTTCCAGCCGGACCAGGCCCTTAAAAATGCCGACAGCTGGGCGTATTTTGCTGCGGATCTGGTGGGGGCGCTATCCAAGGGAACCATCAAGAGAACATTAGTATAGATCATGAGACATGGATTCTTGCTCCTGGTGATGGTCAGCGTAATGCTGTTGTGTGGTGCCGGAACACAGGAAAAAAACACGGAGATAAAAAAGCACAGGGAGGACTTGATGGAAACGGCAAAACGAAGGGTCAAACGGGTGAAACCGGTATCAAAGCATGGAATCCGCTATGAGGAGATCCGGGGAGCCAGGGCACGGGGATTTCCCCAGAATGGCGGCATCATCGCAGCCATTGACGAAAGCACGGAAAAGGAGCTGTGGAGCCTTGTCGTATATGAAACCGTTTATGACGAGCGGGAAGAGCTGGATGTCCAGGATGTATATATTAAAAAGCTGAAGGTAAACTGGCGGGGTACCGTACTCACCGTTGTCAACGAGCGGAACAAGACCTACGAAATCAATCTAAAGGATCAAAGCGTCATTGAGAAATAGGAATCTTAAAGGGGAACGAATGGCAAACAATGGAAATACGGAACCCGGACAGGTAGCGCTGACCATAGACGAGGCCCTGGAAATCGGCCTGAACCTGCACCGGAACGGACAGCTGACCCAGGCCGAGATGCTCTATGGGCGTCTTATTGAGGCCGCACCGGAAAATCTCAACGCCCTGCACTATCTGGGCCTGCTGTGCCACCAGCAGAACCGGAGCAACGAGGCGGTGGAACTGATAAAACGGATCATCACCCTTGCACCGGAGAATGCCGATGCCCACAACAACCTTGGCAACGTGCTCGAGGGAATAGGAAAGGCCGGCCAGGCTGAAGAATGCTATCGAAAGGCCATCTCCCTGTTTCCCGACCATGGCCCGGCCCTGAACAACCTTGGGGTGGTGCTCATGGCCCGGAACAAGGTGGCGGAAGCGGTGGAGACCTATCAAAATGCCATCCGGGTGGCGCCCTATTCCGCTGATTTTCATTATAACCTGGGCAATGCCCTGGTCAAATCCGGGGATGCCGACGGGGCCATCGCCTCCTACCAGCGTGCCATCACCCTGAAGCCCGACTATGCCCTTGCCTGGCAGCGGCTGGCCATGACGTTTATATCCGCCGACCGGAAAAAAGAGGCTGAAGCGGTGTTTGAAAAATGGCTCACGGTGGACCCCGGGAATCCCACGGTTCTGTATCTCCAGGCGGCCTGCCTGGGCAATGCCCCCCCGGACCGGGCCCCGAACCAGTATGTTCAGCAGGTGTTTGATGACATGGCAGACAGCTTTGACACCCATCTGGTGGAAAGGCTGGAGTACCGGGCGCCAGACCTGCTCATGGAAGCCCTTGCCCAGGCGCTGCCCCAACCGGCCGCCGTGCTTGCGATACTGGATGCGGGCTGCGGCACGGGTCTCTGCGGGCCGCCCCTTCGGCCCTATGCCGGAGAACTCACCGGCGTGGACCTCTCCCCGGGCATGCTGGCCAAGGCAAAGGGCAGAAATGTGTATGACAATCTTGAAACCGCTGAATTGACGGAGTTCCTTGATCAGCACGACCACGCCTTTGATGTCATTTTCTCGGCAGATACCCTGTGTTACTTTGGTACCCTTGCCCATGTGTTTGATGCATCCGCAAACGCCTTGAAGCCGGACGGGCTGTTCGCGTTTACCCTGGAGGAGGCAGAGAAAACCGACGTGAACCCAAGGCTCAACTCCCACGGCAGATATTCCCACCCCCGCTCCTATGCGACAAAAACCCTTGCCGATGCCGGGTTTGACGTTGTTTCCATGGCATCAAAGGTACTGCGCAAGGAAGAGGGGCGGCCGGTATCGGGATTTGTGGTGGTGGCAAGGAAAAAACAGCGGTAATATGGCATGGTTGCCCGGCCCGGGTCCCATGGAGTGGCAGGGCTTTATCTGTTGACATCACGGGAACAAGTCTGGTATTCAAAAAGGATTATATGCTTATCTTATCGTAAACGGTTTATTATCATTATTTTACCGCTCCTCACCTTAAACGGGGGCTGTCATGTATACACAGGAAAACCGGTTTTTTGCCGTTAACACGCCGCTCGGTCCGGATGAACTGCTCCTCACCGGGTTCAACGGAAGAGAAGGAATTTCAGAGCTTTTCAGCTTTGAATTAAGAATGATTTCGGAAAGACACGATATCGTGTTTAAGGATATCATTGGAAAAAACGTCTCCGTTTCCATCATGCTTGCAGACGGCAGCAAGCGCTACTTAAACGGCCTGATATCCAGTTTCAGCCAGTCAGGTGGAGACCGAGTCGGCAGTGAGACCCAGTTCTCGTCCTATACCGCCACCATAATGCCCTGGTTCTGGCTCCTGACCCGGACGGCGGATTCAAGGATATTTCAAAAACTCTCAGTGCCGGATATCGTTGAGAAAATCTTTGCGGAATACGGTTTCACCGACCACAGCCTGAGGCTGCAAGGCAGCTATGAACCACGGGAGTATACCGTACAGTACCGGGAAACCGACTTTAACTTTATTGCCCGCCTCCTTGAGGAGGAGGGCATCTTCTATTTTTTTGAGCACGAGGAAAAAAAGCATACCATGGTGCTGGCGGATTCGCCAACCGAGCACAGCCCCTGTCCCAACCGGGATTTTGCAAGATACCTGGTAACCGACGGCAGTGAGGAGGGAGAGGATGTCCTCACCCGCATCGAGGCAATGAAAGAGATACGGGCGGGCAGATACACCTTGAAAGACTTCAACTTCCAGGTTCCCAATACGGACCTGAAGGTGACAACCGATTCAAAATACCAGGTGGGACCGGAAGAAAGGGAAATTTATGATTATCCGGGGGTATACGCCAACCGCGGCCAGGGCGACCGGCTGACCACCATACGCATAGAAGAGGAGGAAGCCCGGATCACCACCATCACCGGCAACGGCAGCTGCCGCCACTTTGCCTCGGGTTTCCGGTTCACCCTGCAGGAGTATTTCCGGGACGACATGAACGACAAGGACTATGTGCTCACCCGGGTGGAACACCATGCAGACCAGAAGGAGAGCTACAGAAGCGGCACAGCAGCTGACAGCAGCTATGCCAACCGGTTTGAATGCATTCCGTTCGAAGTACCGTTCAGACCGCCCCGGTCAACGCCCAGACCGGTGGTGAAAGGCGTGCAGACCGCCATCGTGGTGGGCCCGGCCGGTGAAGAGATCCATACGGACGAGTTTGGCCGGGTCAAGGTTCAGTTTCACTGGGACCGTGAGGGAAAAAATGATGAGAACAGTTCCTGCTGGATCAGGGTGTCCCAGGTCTGGGCCGGGGCGAGCTGGGGAGCCATGTATATTCCCCGGATCGGCCATGAGGTGATTGTTGAATTCATTGAAGGCAATCCCGACAGACCCATCATCACCGGCAGGGTTTACCACGGCAACAATACCCCGCCCTACCCCCTGCCGGCCAATAAAACCAGAAGCACCATCAAGTCAAACTCCACCATTGGCGGCGGCGGATCAAACGAATTCCGCTTTGAGGACAAAAAAGGCGATGAAGAGATCTACCTTCACGGACAAAAAGACTGGAACATTATCATTGAAAACAATAAGACCCAGTCCGTGGGCGTGGATGAATCCCTGTCCGTGGGCCACGACCGGACGAAAACCGTGGGCAATGATCAGAAGGAAACCATCGGGGTAAATAAAACCATACAGGTGGGAACCAACCATAGCGAGACGGTTGGGAGTAACATGACCCAGACCGTGGGGGTCAACAAGACGGAAACCATCGGCGCGGCAAAGGCATTGACCATTGGGGCCGCCTACCAGGTCACGGTGGGCGCCGCCATGAATGAAACCGTGGGGGCGGCCAAGGCGGAAGAGATAGGGGCGGCCAAATCAGTCAATATCGGGGCCGACTCCAGCGAAAATATCGCCCAGGACAAATCGGTCAGTGCCGGCAAGGATATCAGCATGACCTCGGGCAAGAAAACAACCTTGAAGTCCGGGGATGACTTTTCCATCGGGGGGGATAAAAAAGGGGTGATTGAAATCAAGGACCAGTTAACCATCAAGGTCGGCAAAGCCTCCATTACCATGAAGAAAAACGGCGATATCACCATTAAGGGAAAAAACATAAACACCAAGGGTTCCGGGAATGTCATCATAAAGGGCAAAAAGATACTGGAGAATTGATCAGATGAAAGGGGCTTTGGCGGACAATGTCCGCAAACTTGAGTTTTCAAGGCAGATCAAGGGCGCCGTCGCAGGCAGAATCGTGGAAACCGACCCAAACGGCAGGGTCCTGGTTGACTTTCCGGGCAACCCCCGGGAACCGGTCCAGGCAAGACTAACCCGCTCAGTCAAAACGCAGCTGCAGGAGGAAAAGCATATTTTCCCCCTTGAGGTACTGCTTGTGTTTGAAAACAACAATCCAGAACGGCCTGTGATCGTGGATATCCTGTGCTCAGGTCTTGAAGAAGGGAATTCCAATGCCAATACCCCGGAAGAGATCCGCCTTGACAGGGAAAAACCGGAGGAGGTGGAGGTTGACGGCAGGAAAATCACTTTCACGGCCAAAGAGGAGATCGTGCTTCGCTGCGGCAAATCAAGCATCACCCTGACAAAAGCCGGCAAGGTGATTATCCGGGGCGCATATCTATTGAATCGCTCCTCAGGGGTAAACAAGATCAAGGGCGGATCGGTGCAGATAAATTAATTATGAGATTAGAACACATAACAGCCATGGAAGCCGGCTATACAATGGGCATGCAGCCGGACGGCCGTGAACTCCTGGTGGTCTGCGTCAAAGGAACGTTTACGATTCCTGAAAACGGCGGCGAACCCGAGCTTGCCAAAGAGCAGGTGCCGCTATTTGAAGCAGATGAATTTACCGGCGAACCAGGCCTTTCCGCCCCTTTATATGAAAGCGATTATGCGCCCCGCAAACCGTTTTGCGATGTGCTGCTGAACGGCAGCGCCCATGCGCCGGACGGCCAGCCCGCCAGAATAGTGCCGGTCTCCCTGCAAGTCGGTCCCATTTCCAAGACATTCAATGTGGTGGGCCACCGGGTCTGGAAAAATGGTTTTCTCTCCTTTAAGCCAGGTAAGCCCCTGCCCTTTACACAAATGCCGATTTCCTATGACACGGCATTTGGCGGAGTGGATTCAAACCATGAAAACCCCAAAAAACATACCGCCTGGATGCAGAATCCCGTTGGTGTGGGATTCCACACGATTCTCAAATCTGCGTTTGTAAAGGACACTCCCCTGGCCAACACGGAAGAGAGGGGAAAGCCCGTATTAAAACCCAACGGAAAATACCGGCCCATGTCCTTTGGTCCGGTGGGGCGCGGATGGCAGCCAAGGAGCGCATTGGCCGGCACCTATGATCAGGACTGGATGGACTATGTTTTTCCGTTTCTGCCGGCTGATTTCAACGATGCCTATTTCCAGGCCGCCCCAAAAGATCAGCAGATGCCGTATCCCCGGGAGGGCGAAACCGTGGGGCTTCTCAATCTGACCCCTGAAGGACGCACCATTTTCAGGTTGCCGGCAAAAAATATCATGGTGACGTTTTTCCTGAAAAACGGCGAAGAAAAAGATATTCCGGCAATGCCAGACACCATCATGCTGGAAACGGATAAAAAGATTTTTACGTTAACATGGCGGGCATCGCTTCCCTTGAAGAAAAATATGTTTGAAGTGGAGCTTGCGCTGATTGCCGAAAGTGAAGAAGAGAAGGAAAAACTGCGTTCAAAAAAAGAGATATCATTTCCTTTGACCGAAATCGAAGAGGATGAATTACCGGAGGAGGTTTAATTGCAGGGGATTTCGATCTGCGCCACCGGCATGGTGACGGGTGTCGGGCTGACCGCCCCTTCAAGCTGTGCGGCAATCCGGTGCGGGCTCAATAACGTCCAGGAGACACGCTTCATGGACAGCAGCGGGGAGTGGATCACCGGCAGTCATGCGCCTCTTGACCGCCCCTTGCGCGGCAGGGCAAAGCTTGTTCAGCTGGTTGCCCCGGCTATCCGCGAATGCCTGGATACCTTGAAAAATGAAAATCCGGAACAGATACCGCTGCTGCTTTGTGTTGCAGAGAAAGAGCGGCCAGGCAGATTTGAAGGCCTTGAAGACCGCTTGCTCCATGAGGTGCAGGATCAATTAACCGTCCGTTTCCATGAAAGTTCAACCGTTATTTCCAAGGGCCGGGTGGCAGGGGTTGTTGCGGTCAAAACGGCCATGGATCTGCTGCACCAAAGGCGATTGCCCTATTGCATCGTTGCAGGGGTGGACACCTTTTTGGTTGCAGGCACCCTGGCCGCGTTTGAGGAAAAGGACAGGCTTCTGACCGAAAGCAATTCAGACGGTTTTATTCCGGGCGAGGCCGGTGCCGCCGTGATGTTATCGCCTGCAAATCAAGGCGCCAATGGAGATATAAAGATCAAAGGGATCGGCCTGGGTCAGGAACCGGCATTTATCGATTCCGGGGAACCGTTGCGTGCCCAGGGGCTTGTGGAGGCCATCAGGGAAGCGTCACAAAGTTCCGGCATGACCATCGATGATCTGGATTACCGGATTACGGATGCCAATGGCGAGCAATACGGATTCAAGGAGGCGGCCCTGGCCCTGACCCGGACATTGAGAAAGCGAAAAGAAACCTTTGATATCCGGCATCCGGCCGAATGTGTAGGTGAAGTAGGCGCAGCCATTGTTCCTGTTGCATTGGGGGTGGCCCATGCCGGAGCAAAAAAAGGGTATGCACCGGGCAAAGCCGTTCTCTGCCATTTTGGAAATAGCCAGGGTGAGCGGGGCGTGATGTTTTTAAGCCATCAAGAAAGCGAGGGTGGATAGTGGGAAATGATGTTTTTGCAAACGGAAGGGAGATCTCCTGCAAAGCGGCTGACGGGAAGGCTCTTTGTGCATTTCCGGATGTCTGCTTTACGCCGCCCCAAACGGGTGCGACACCGCCCGGAGTACCGATTCCCTACCCCAATACCGCCTTTGCAAAGGACAGTGCCAAAGGCAGCAAAAAAGTCAAAATCTCCGGTAAGGAGGTGATGCTGAAGAACAAGTCCTATTTCAAAAAAAGTACCGGGGATGAGCCGGGCAGCACACCAAAAAAAGGCGTGATCACAAGTAAGATCACCGGTAAGGTTTACTTTAACAGCTGGTCCATGGATGTGAAATTTGAAGGGCAGAATGTTGTAAGGCATCTGGACCTGACCACCCATAATCATGCGTCCTTCCCGGGCAATTCTCCAACCTGGCCATATCTGGATTCAATGGCGTTTGAAGGGCAAGGCCCGTGCAAAGAGGTTGCCAAAGGTATTAAGGATAATTGCCTGGGCACGGAAAGAAACGAAGCCGGTGAGGAAGCGGAGCCCCTATTTATCACAGACAAAAAAGGGGAGACAAAACGGAAACCGACCTTGAAAGCCATGTGCAACAACAAGGATTGCAAAAAATCGTTGAAATGCGTGGTATCCCCCAAGGAACCGAACAATTGTTGCCCTGACGAAAAAGGAAAGCAGCCTACCCCCCACCACATTGTTCCAAAATCCCAGTTCTACGAATCCGGTTTTGCCGGAAAAAGCAACAAGGCGAAACGGGACAAGGGCGCTTTGCTTTGCGAGGGCAAGAAGAACAAATATTCGCCGAGCAAGGCGCCTTGCATTTGTGCAGAAGGAAAAAGTCATTCGGAAGGGAAACACGGTGATATCCATGCTGAAACAAATACAAGGACAAGAGAGGCGATGGGTGTTGAAAGTGGAAAGCGAATTCCCAGTTCCGAACGCTGGGATGTGTCAAAGGCAGAAAGTATTGGAGCGGAAGCCGTGGAAGAGGTAACCCAATGTCCCAAAGGCTGTGTCGAAGATCAGGTGCGTAAGGGACATGAAAAAATGGGCATCAAGAAAAATGATAAGATACGGCCCACCACTGCGGGTGGAGAAGAAAAAAACCATGCAAAAATAGGAAAACCATTTGATTGATGACGAACAAAGGAGGTAGTAAAGCATGACAACTCATCCCCTGGAGGGTTCATTTATCAGAACCGGCGTCCTTCGATTTGCGAATGTCGGGTTTATCCTGGCATGTGACCCGCAAAAGGAAGAAGATGGGATTGCACATACAATAATATACACTTGGGATACCGGGACATTTTATGAAGGAGAGGCCAACTTTGATGCGAATTCCTGCTGTATCATCAAGGAGCCGGAACCGGGCTTTGTGATCACTGCCGGCTCGGGCGGTTATTCCGTACATACGAGGAATGGAGAGACTAACGGCAACATTTTCCAGAACAGCCATCCAAAACCCGAGGCGCCCAGGTACGGTGATTTTCGGTCTGTATCGGAAATTGGCGGCAAGGCCCATGCCGTTGGCCTGCGAGGCATGGTCTACCGGCTTGACGTGCTGTCGGACTGGACACGTATCGACCAGGGACTCCCGGGAGATTTCAATATTCAAGCGATTCACGGGATGGATGCTTCCGATCTATACGCGGTTGGGCGTAAAGGCGAAATCTGGCACTTTGACGGCAGCAACTGGTCCAAGGAGGATTTGCCAACCAATGTGAACCTCACAACGGTAAAATGCGTTTCAGATGGGACGGTGTACCTGGGAGGACATGACGGGATACTGATTCGGGGCGGCAGACACAGCTGGGAGCTGGTCGAGCATGGGGAAACAACAGATGACATATGGGGCCTTGAATGGTTTGGGGATCAATTATACGTATCCACCATGTCCAGCCTCTATCGGCTTGAGGGAGACGAACTCAAGCAGGTTGACTTTGATGACGATGAGCCTGACACGACTTACCAGCTGAGTGCCATCGAAGATATCATGTGGTCCATCGGCAGAGAGGACATCATGGCCTATGACGGAAAAACCTGGACCAGAATAGTATAAATGACAGGACAGGTTGGGTAAAATGAGGAATCAAGAACCATATAAAATATCATCATGCCAATAATACCTGAAATAATATTCCAGCATGCAGAGGAATCCGCTTTTCTATGGCTCCTGCGCGACCATGGGGTTCATGAGCCCCACTATTCCCTTGCCGACCAGGCACACCTTGACGACCGGGTTGAGTCCCATATCGACGGATTGCGCATTGCGGGAGACGAAGGCTGGGAAATCGTAAAGGAAGAGCTTTCATGGGAAGAGCCGGGTGAACTGTTTACCGCATCCGTGCTTGCCTTTGAAGATGATATTGAACAACGGATACAAACGGTTCTTGAAACGGATATCAAAAACCATGAACTCTCCCGGGGGCTTATATCAGCCCTTGGCTGGCTTCCTTTTGACCGGATCAGCAGACATGTCCGGCATTTGCTCTCCGGGGACGCCCCGGATCTCCGGCGTATGGGGCTTGCGGCATCTGCCGTGCACGGGCGTGATCCGGGGCAGCCGCTGGAAGACGCTCTGTCGGATGATGATATTATGCTGAAGGCCCGTGCCTTCAAGGCTGTGGGAGAGCTTGGCCTGGAACGGCTCCTTCCGGCACTGATTGAGCACTTGAACGACCGGGACGAAAAATGCCGTTTTTTTGCCGCCTGGTCTGCCGGAATGTTCAAGGCGCCCTCTTCCCTTCCGGTACTACAAAGCATTGCCGGGCAAGGCGGCCTGTATTCGGAACAATCCTGCCGGATGGCGCTTCGCAGCATGGATCTCCATGAAGGCCATGCCTGGCTGGAGGATCTTTCCAGGCAGGAAGAGCTGCAAAAGCTTGCATTGAAAGGTTACGGCGCCCTGGGTGATCCCACGGCAGTGCCCCTGCTGATCCAGGCGATGGAAAATCCCGACCTTGCCAGGGTTGCGGGAGAGTCCCTTTCAATGATAACCGGAGTGGATATAGCCTACGAAGATCTTGAGGGTGAATGGCCCCAGGGGTTTGAGGCGGGTCCCGGGGAAACAGCCGGGGACGAGGATGTGGAAATGGATCCGGATGAAGACCTTCCCTGGCCTGAACCGGAATTGATGGAACAATGGTGGAGCCAAAAGAAAAACTCATTTCAAACCGGCAAACGCTATTTGCTGGGAAAACCCATATCCGTTGAACAGCTTCATCACGTACTTGGAAGCGGATTCCAGAGACAGCGGGCACAGGCCGCAATTGAGCTTGCCATGATCAATCCGGGGCACCCGCTTTTTGAAGTGCGCGCGCCGGGGGGAAGACAGCAAAGATTACTTGGCCGCCAAGGGGGATGAGGCGACGCTTTCCCGCTTCAATCCTATCATCTATTTGAAGAATCTCTTGAACAGGGAGCGGGGTTTTTCCGGTTCCGGCTCTTTTTCCGGAGCGCCGGGAGGCTCGATATCCGCCCTGGGCTCGACGATTTCGGCAAGCCGCCCACCGGCAAGGAACCGGAAGGTCGGCCCCTGGGGCGTCAGGCCAAGCCTGTCTTCCGGATTCAGGGGCGCTGCGGTTTCAATGGGCTGGTTGTTGATTCTCACCTGACTTTTACCCGTCAAATCCTTGATCCAGTAGCTGTCCCCACTGAAAAAAAACTGGGCGTGGCGAGCAACAAGCATGGGATGGTCCAGTACCACATCACAGTCCGCGCCACTGCCAACGGTGATGGGAACCTCCTTAAACGACTGGAGCATGGGACCGTACTGGATCACCAGGGGCGCCATCACGACTTCCACGGCAATGCCTTCAACCCGGCCCGGCGGCGGGGCCACCGGGGAAGGAGAAACCGGGGGCGGGGCCTGGTCCTGAGGAGGAGGTGGAACAGGAGAAGGGGGCTGGGCTGAAGCCGGTGCCGAAGGTGACGCCGGAGCCGGAGGTGGAACCGGAACGCCGGCATTTCCTGAAGCAACCCCGGCCGGTTGAGGTGGCATGCCCGCATCAACCGACGGGCTCCCCTCTTCCATCCGGGTCAGAAAGCTGACCTTGGGCCCGCCTTCGGTGAACATCAGCACATCGCCGTCCTTTAAAAACCCGCGGGAGATCCGCTGCCCGTTCAGAAAGGTTCCGTTAGTGCTGGTATCAATAATCTCAAAACGGTTTCCTTCCCGTTTGATGCTTGCGTGCCGCCTTGAAATGACAGCAAGCTCCCTTGGAAAGCTGAGGTGACAGGAAGGATGCCGGCCGATCTCGATGGCAGCATCACTGAACTCCTGGATGGTTCCCATCAGGGGACCGTGGATATGGATAAGCTGAACAATAATCCTGGGTACGGTTTTCATCAATTATCACTTCTCTTAATCTTTTCCAGCCGCTCGTAGAGCATTTGAGCCTTTTTGAGGTTCGGACTCACCTTTTTGTACTCCGGGTCGATATCCTTTACAAGCTGCCACTCGGCTATCGCCTCCTTGAGCTGCTCCTTGCCGAAGTGGTAAATGCCCATGGTATAATGTTTCTCTTTATAGGTATCCAGGGATTTATCAATGTACTCCAGACACTTTTCGCAGTCGGGATTGTTTTCCCGGGCCGCTTCGAAACTCTTTGCCGCCTCCAGGAATTCCTCCTTGGAATGGTGGATCAGGCCCTGCTGGAAATGGGCCTGGTAAAGGTAGTCCAGAACCTTTGGATTGCCCGGTTCCGCTTTTTTGGCCAGGTCAAACTCCAGGATGGCATCTTTATACTCCTTTTGGTTAAAGAGATCCATGCCCTGGGCAAGATAGACCTCGGCATCGTCAAAGCTCTCCTGGGGAGGCGCCGGCGGTTCGAGATCTTCCGGCGCGGCCAGGGCCAGGGGCTCCTCAACAGCTTCGCCTGCCCGGATCCCATCGGCCCGGGGTTCTTCCACCGGGGCCTCGTCGGGCCGGACCGCCTCAACCGGGGGCTCCTCAACCAGCGGCTCCTCAACCGGGGACTCGTCGACCTTGACTTCCTCAACCGGGGGTTCAGCCGCCTGGATTTCCTCATCCGGGACCTCCTCCGTGACAGGAGCTACCGGTTCGTCAGGCCCCTCTTCAACAAGCGGTTTGACGCTCTCCACGGGTTCAGGAGTTACTCCGGGAGATACGGGTTTCTCTTTCACGGGCACGGTCACCCTCTCCGGTTTCACTGCCTTGGCTTTTTTGATGGTGGCAAGGTAGGCGGCATGCCGCTTTTCAAGCTCGGCAACGGAGGTGCCGTCTGTCTCGGGAATATTGACCTTCTGTCCCACCCTTACCCGGGTTGCGTTCTTCATGGCGTTGAACTTGGCGATCAAGGGATATTTCTTATAATCGCCATAGTAGCGAAGGGCCAGCCTGGAGATGCTCTCACCGGGCCGGATGGTGTGAACGATAAACCTCTTCTCCTCAACTACGTCCCCGGCGCTTAACCGCTTCTTTGCCCCGGCATGGCCCGGCCAGTTCTGGAGGGCGGCCAGGTACTCTTTCCTGGCCATCTCATTTTTTCCCCGTTTGTCCAGGGCAACTCCTTTTTCATAATGGATCTGTGCCCGTTGCCACAGCAACCGTTCCATCGCTTTGATCTTCCGTTTTGCGATCTCACTCCCTGGTTTTATGGCAGCGGCAAGCTTGTATTCTTTAAGGGCGCTGGTAATATTGTTTTCCTTTTCAAGGCGTTCGCCCGTGGAGATATGCTGCTGAAAAAGGCTTGTATCCTCACGGGTCAGCGTCTTTTGCATTTCGGTGAGGGAGGCGCATCCGGACAGTATAAAGAGAACGAAAAGTAAGAAAACAGCACAACGCGATTTTTTCATAACATGTCACCTTAACGAAACCGAATTAAAGGTTATTAACCGGGATACAAAAGATTTCATATCCCTTTTTAATATCATATCCCGCCTTAAATCAAGGGGATTTGAAAAAAAGGGGTTGGTTCCCCGCTCAACGGTAACAGCCATCTTGTACCCCGCCGCCTTTGCCATTGCAATGGTCCCGGGATCGGAGCGCCCAAAGGGAAAGGAGAAAAAAATCGTCTCCTGGTCAAGCTCCCTGTCGATGATCTTTTTTGAGGTTTCAAGCTCGTGTTTCACCCGCCCAAGGAACTGCTCCCTGGTCTCATGCACCCCGGGGCGCGTCAGGTCGGAGTGGGAGACGGAATGGGAACCGATGGTGAATCCGGCGGCTTTCATCTCCCTGAGATCGTCCCAGGAAAGTGCCTTGGAGGAAATACCGATGTAGTCGGTATAGACGAAAAGGGTGGCGACAAAACCATAACGTTTCAGAATGGGCCAGGCCACATCCCGGACAGAGCGATAGCCGTCATCGATGGAGATGATCACGGACCGCCTCGGTATCTGCTGCCTGAATTCGAGGAATCCCATGAGATCGTGGGGGGTAATCACATGGTAATCGTTCTCCTTGAGGTAACGCATCTGTTGGTCAAAGGCATGGGCCGGCATGTTCATGACCGATGCCTTCCCCTGGCCGAACTTGTGATAGCAGAGGATGGGCACCCCCTGGAACCCGTTTTCGTACAACCCCCCGGGCCGGGTCTGTTTAAGGGGAACGATCACCAGGTCGCCGGGCCTGAAATCGGTATTGCCGTTGGCCTCCCGGATGAGCCAGGCTTTGCCGGCGTCCCCCCAGAAGCGTTCTGAAAGGGAGGCAACGGTATCGTTGTTTCCCAGCCTGTAAAAAAGGTACTCATCCGAGCGGAACTTGACCCCGCCTGCGGATAAACCGGTTCCGCACCCCGGCAGGACAAGAAACAAAGCCCAGAAGAGCACTATACAAAAGAGCCTGAAAGACACCATCATATCGCTCCTGGAAAATTATGATTATCAAACCGAACAGAAACACAGACAGTCACCATAGCGATAGATCAAGCCCATGTCCAGTAAAAAGAGTTCTTCGGCAAAACAACCGCCTGAAGCCATGGACAACGTTTTTCCGGACAATTCACCCGGGCCTGGTACGACACACAATAACTAACTTGACATGAACACAGGTTTACGGGTAGTCTAAACCCAACGTTCACACCGTTTCACCAGGGAAATCCATGGAATAACCGACCGGGAAGGGGATTTATCACGGTCCAGCGCAGCAACCCTTGAAAAGGTACGTTCCGATGACACTCACAAAAACCGGCGTTTCAGCCAAAACGATCACCACAAGGCTGCTGTATGCCCTGATCATCTGGTTTTTATTTTTTTCGCTCTGTTACGTTTTTCTCTTTTTAAAGGACGATCATCGCCAGGAAGAGCTGACCAAGAGCGGGGTCTTTATATCAAAGGATATTGCAAGCCAGGCGGGACTGCCCCTGCTCGAAAGGAACATCGACCGCCTGGGCGAGCTCCTGAACGAGGTGTCAGAGCGTCCCGGGGTGGTGTACGCCTCGATAATCGACCACAAGAACAAACTCATCGCCTACACGGACCAGAAGCAGTTTTTAACCCTCAACCAGCGCGGGTGGGATGTCCTGGACGATGTCCAATACTCCAGAGCGATTGAAACAAACGACCGGACCGTAATCAACTTCTCTTCGGAAGTCACCTTTTCCGGCACCCGGATCGGAGAGATCTTCATCTCCCTTGCAACCCGGAAGGTCACCTCGAAACGACCGCTCTTCCTGGTTGCTGCGTTATTGTCCCTGGCGTTGATAGTCGCGATTTTTGTCCGCCTCCGGAAGGAGGCGGACCTGCCCCTGTGGATAAATATCAAGGCCCTGTTTCCCAAAAAGGAAGCTGAAAAGGAGCCGGACTCAACGCGCCTTGAAATCACCTGCCCCCTGTGCGGTGAAAAGAGCACTGTTTCCTCAAAAGAGTTTGCACTGTTCAGCTTGAACCAGTTTCCAATTCTCAGGACAACGGTCAACGAAAAAAAACCGATTCTATTGACCGATCTGAGCAAGGTCCAGGAAATGACCTGGTTGAAACAAAGAATCGTGATGCAGTGTACTGAAATCATCAACAGACTCATCGCCAACTAATCGGGAGAAAGTAAATGTCCGTGACCGACAAAGTATCAACAACCATGACATGGGCAAAACAGGTGACAACCGGAACATTCAAGAGTGTGACCGGCACCCTGCTGAAGAGCAGCTTCCTCAACAGGAACAAGAAACCGTTGGCGATCTATGGCGCTGTCTGCCTGATCGGGATTATCCTCTCCTGGCTCCTGGTCCGCAGTGCAGCCACCGACTTTCGGCAGGAGTTCCTGAACAAAGCCGTTATCGCGGCAAATGCCATGGCGGAAAAGGTCAGCGCCCCGTTGCTGGAGAACGATATCCTGACCCTGAACGTGTCCATCGGCGAACTGGAAAAAAAGATCGCTCCGGTATTTGCGGGAATTCTGGACCACGAAGGGATTGTCATTGCCCACAGCGACCCCGAGGCCATGAATCTTAAGATGAAAGCGCCCGAAAAAACCAAAAAAATGACCACACTGGACGAGGTGACCGTGGAAAAGGAGGTGTTTCACAAATATGGAAAAACCATCACCTTTTCCAAGGATCTCTTTTACTCAAAAGTCAAGATCGGCACCCTTGTTTTCGGACTTGACGCCCAAACCCTTGCAAAGTCCGAGGCACGGTATCACCTGATGCTCCTGGCCGTTCTGGCCCTGAATGTTCTCATTTTTCTCCTCCTGGTTTTCATGACCGACCGCCATCTCAGGAATAAGGCCGCCAAAGAGCTTGAAGCCTTTGAAAATATGGAGAAGGTGGGGCCTTATATGCTGAAGAAGAAAATCGCCCAGGGCGGTATGGCCGAACTCTTCCTTGCCGACTATATCCGGGATGACGGATTCAAGCGCACCGTTGCCATCAAAAAAATCCTGCCCCACCTGGCCCAG
The DNA here is from genome assembly GCA_024225635.1 of Desulfobacteraceae bacterium. Classification (GTDB taxonomy): domain Bacteria; phylum Desulfobacterota; class Desulfobacteria; order Desulfobacterales; family Desulfobacteraceae; genus Desulforapulum. The sequence continues at coordinate 55,232 of JAAEMK010000744.1, forward strand.
AACCAGGATTTCGTGGCCATGTTCATCCGGGAGGCACGGCTTGCCGCCATGCTCCAGCACCCCAACATCGTCCAGATATTTGACCTGATAAAATTGATGAACCTCCACTTTATTGCCATGGAGTATGTCAACGGAAAAAACCTTGCGGAGATCATGGCCCATGAGAAATCCGGGCTGCCCGTGGAGCTTGCCCTGTTCCTGATCCAGAAGATCAGCTCAGGCCTTCACTACTCCCACTCGAAAACGGATGACCAGTCAGGAGAACCCCTGAACATCGTCCACAGGGACATCAGCCCCCAGAACATGCTGGTCTCCTTCAGGGGAGAGGTCAAGATCAGTGATTTCGGCATCTCCAAGGCCAGGAGTGAACCAAGTTTCACCCAGGCCGGGGTGATCAAGGGCAAACTCTCCTACCTCTCCCCGGAGCAGGCCCTTGGCAAGGAGGTGGATCACCAGGCGGACATTTACGCCCTGGGCATCATTTTCCATGAGATTCTCACGGGAAAGCGGCTCTACGATTTCTCCAACGAACTGGAGGCCATTCGAACCATTCCCACCATGAAGATCCCCGATTTAACGGAATTAAGGCCCGACCTTCCCAAGGCCCTGGCGGACATCATTGCCAAGTGCCTGGAAAAGGACAAGGCCCGCAGATATCAAACGGCAAAAGAGCTCCATGACGACCTGGCAAGCCTGAAATCCGAACTTCAGATCTCATTTGACGCATCCAATCTTGCCACGTTCATGGCCGACCGGTTTAAAAACGAAGACCTCTCCTGACCCCAAAGGTTGAGACCCATGACAGAAATACACTTATTTGGACAGACTGACCCTGGCCTGGTACGCAAGAACAACGAAGACACCTTTTTCATCGATAAACAGCGGGGCTTCTGCCTGGTGGCGGACGGCATCGGCGGAACAAGAGGCGGAGAGATCGCAAGCAGGCTCTTTGTCGAGGAAAGCCTGACCTCCTTTGCAATGCCGGATGCTTTGACCGAATCCCTTGCCGCGGACTTGATTCGCCAGAGCTTCCAGCGGGCCAATGCCGCCATCCTGGAATATGCAACGGCCAACCCCGGATGCAAGGGCATGGGATGCACGGCCGAGCTGATAGCCTTTTTCCCGGACGGTTTTGTCCTGGGCCACATGGGGGACAGCCGCAGTTTCCGCCTGAGAAACAACTCTTTCAAACAGCTGACCACGGACCACTCCCTGGTTCAGGAACAGCTGGACCAGGGATTGATCTCTCCAGAAGAGGCCAAAGCGCACTCTTACAAAAACGTGATCCTCCGGGCGGTGGGCATCGAGGAGCACCCCGCGCTGGACATCATCAAGGGCAAGGTGTTTCCCGGGGATCTTTTTCTTCTCTGTTCGGACGGGCTCACAGACATGGTTTCACCCGACCTGATCCAGTCCCTGGTGAGCAGTTCCGGAACACTTGAGGCAAAGACCACGGCCCTGGTTCACCAGGCAAAGGCCAACGGCGGCAGGGACAACATCACCGTTGTCCTGGCCGAAATTCTTTGAGACGACCGAAGGAATCAGACCGAAAAGAGGTTTGAAGTGTTGTCCATGATCTGATCAAAGTGCTCCCGCATCCGGTCCCGAAGATCCGTCAGTACCTGGAATTTTGGATTTTCCGGCTGCTCTTTCTCTTCAAGGGGCTTGAGAAGGTGGGCAAACAGCTGGTCAACGGGTTGTTGGGAAATTTGCTGAACCTCTTTTTCGCTATCCTCTATCAGCTGTTTCATTCTATCCATGAGCGTTTCACTCTCCCCGGCAATACCTGAAGCCGGGGTTGCACTATAGCTCTCCTGGGAGATCTCGCTCATCATGGTGTAGGAACGCTGCATGCTGATATCGGCTGAAAATTCTGAAACAGTATCATACCCGGTCATGCCAAGGGCGGTTTCAACGGCCCCATCCATGTCGCCATCTCCCATCTCAGCGAGGATCTCATCCAGGCTTCCCACGATATTTTCAATATCATCCAGCTCCTGGTCGCTGAGATCGCCTTGTACCGAAAAGGTGAAGGAAGACCCGGACTCCAGGGTCATGGTCCTGGAGCTGTAATGGGCCATGGTCTCGGAGGAACCATTGACTATTTTACCCCTCTGGTCATAGGAAGACGTGTTCAACTCGGAAAACGAAGCAGCATTGATGGTAACCACATCCCCCTCCCTGGTTCTCAGGGAAAGATCGACATTGCTGCTTTCGGATGCGGACAGCGAACGCCGCTGCGTGGACCTGCAACCCGTCTCGGCCAGGGAACGGTCGGGATTGCCATGGCCGGACAATGCCTGGGAGTACGGTGAAATACTGTTCATGATAAACACTCCTTTTTGGGGGCCGGAAACAAAAACGCGGCCTGGTCTGAATTGTGTTGCTCCCTGTTCGTATCGGCAGCTCCCCCGAAAAACGTTAGCGTTTATCTGCTTTTTTTATAGCACTCCACCAGGTTGCGCCCTTTTTTCTTTGCCCGGTACAGGGCCTCGTCCGCATGTTTCATCAAATTTTCGATCTTTTCGATGCTGCTGTTCCAGGTGGCGACCCCCAGGCTCACGGTAAAAGAGATCTCGCCCTTGTCCAGGGTCACGGAACTACGCTCACAGGCCTGCCTGAACCGTTCGGCAATGGCAAACGCCCCCATGAGGTCGGTCTCCGGGAGAAGAATGACAAACTCTTCTCCGCCGACCCGGGCGAACACGTCCACATCCCTGAGGGCCTTGCGCCCCATATAGGCAAAGGTCTTCAGAACCAGATCCCCTATTTCGTGGCCATGGGTATCGTTGATAGTCTTGAAATGATCCAGGTCCAGCATGATCAGGGAGAGACCGCGATGGGCGTATCGCTTCTGGCGCTCCAGTTCGATTTTTCCAAGTTCCATGAAATGTCTGCGGTTGCACAATTCCGTCAGATAATCGGTGGTGGCCATATCTTTGAGCTTCTCCTGGTACGCCCGCTTTTCCGTGATGTCATCCACCATCCAGACCACCCCCTTTGACAGGTCCGGCGGGGCGGCCGGATCAATGGCCTTGCCGGAAAGGGTGCACCAGACCGGAAAACCGCCCTTTTTCCTGAGCTGATACTCAACCTGGATCTGTTCGCCATGGACCAGCCGGTCAAAAAAATTTTCACCAAACTCGAAGAACCGCTCCTCGGAAAGATGAAGCGCCGTCATGCTCAATCCCACCATCTCTTCAGGCGTATCGAAACCAAGGATATCCGCCAGCCGCTGGTTTCCCCGATAAAGAATCCGCCCTCCCTTAAGAAACATGATGCCAACGGCACTGTTTTTAATAATGGCTTCAAGCTCCTCCAGGGCTGTCTCCAGCTTCCGTTCCATCTCTTTCCTGAAAGTGATATCCCTGAATTCCGTCATCCTCAGTATACGCCCTTCATAGGGAATGCTCCTTCCCTGGATTTCGATGGGGAAATAAGAACCGTCCGACCTTATGCCCTCGGCATCATAAGGCGCTTCATAGTCGGATGCAATATTGGCACGCACCGTCTCCCGAAAAGCCGGCGCAATAAAATCCAGTCCGCTTCTTCCGATAAGCTTCTCAACCTCAACGCCTGCCATTTCGGTAAGAACCTTGTTGGCATCGACAACGATACCTCGATCATGGATGGCAATCCCCCCAAAGGACGCCTCATGGAGTAGGCGAAACCGCTCCTCGCTATCCCTAAGCTCCTGCTCCACCCGCTTTCGCTTTTCAATGTCGATTTTCAACATTGCGTTCACCCCGGCGAGCTCGGCCGTCTGACTCTCCATCTGCTGAAGCAACCGGTCCACCTCCCTGCCGAGGGTGCCGATTTCATCGTTCTGGGATAGGGTGATGCGGGTGGAGAGGTCCCCAGTCTTTGCAACCCCAAGGACATGATCGGTCAACGCAGCAAGGGGAGAGAGAACTACCTTTCTCAAGAGAAGAAGAACCAGAAAAGCGATGAACAGTGCAAGAACGGATATCAGTATCAACGAGTAGGTAAAGGTGCTTCTCCCCTGGGCAAGGATCTGCCTTGGAATTTCTGCCCGTATTAGGAAGTCCTGACCGCCGCTGATATCCGGCAGCCAGGAATAGATCCGTAGAAGATCGTCCTCGCCCTTCTCCTGGATGCGAAACTCTTCAGGGTCAAGGGTTCTTGATATTTCGTCCTCTTCCCGGGTCACCCCGTCGCCCTTAATGGCAAGGATACTGAAATCCACCTCAACCTGTTTTGCCAGGCGTTCTATGAAAGCCGCATCAAGAAGACGGCCCAGAACAATGGCCCCTCGGACGGGTCCCAGATTCCTGGTGGTCGTGATGGGACGAATGCTTATCAGCATCGGCCCCTGATCGCTGTTGTAGATGCCTAAGATTTTCACCTTGGTGAGATCCGTCTCATTGAGTGAAGAGAGAACAAGAGAGCTGGCCCGGGGCAGCAAAGGGGCAGGGAAAGCGGCCAACACCGTTTTCTCTTTTTGGGTAACATCCCATGCCTCGCAAAAAAGGGGCGTGCCTGAAATATCGATGACGCAAGCAAGGCTCAACCGGTTATTGAGCATGGTATCGGGATTGAGATTTCTCTCTGCAAAATCAGAGGATGGAGAGACCGCAAAATCGTAGAGATCGTCCCAGGCAGCCCAGTCGTGGCATAGGATATCCACATGGAGGACCTCCTCCCTGATCGCCCTGACACAGCGCTCCATGTCCTTTGTCGCCTCGCTCACCTCCAGCGTTTTAAAACCCGGCAGGATAATAAGATGATGGATGCCATAGTTCAAAGAGACAAAAATGGTAAAGACCATCAACACAATCAGGACTATCTTTATTTTCAGGGGCATTATCTCGTGTACCTTTGATCCACATATATTCTTTTTATCTATAATCGCTAATTTATATTCAGATCCCCCCTGAAAAGTCTATGCTTTTTTACGTTGCGGGATTCTGCGTTATCGTTTATAAGGCTCTCAACAAGCGATATTTCACAAAAGGATTCCCAAGGATGCTCAGTTTCTCCTTTACCCGAAAAAAATTCCTGTCCCTTACGCCCCAGGGCCGGCACCGCTGGATCATCAAATGGCTCTCAACGGTATACCACAAAATTTCAACCAACCGGGTCGGCCCGGAAAGCCTCGAACTCTTTGCCGGGGAATACACCCGGGTGATGAAGTGGTCTGATACCCTTCCCCAAAACCTGCCCGATCCCGGTGACCGGCGGGCATGGCTGGAGTTCGTATCCGACGCCATCCATTGTGAGCGGACCGCTTCCGGAATTGCCCCCAAGGACCAGGACCTTCTAACGGCGATAGAGACGGAGGACAGGCAGGAAGAAAAGAGCGAATTTCCGAGGCTCGACTTCCATATCGCCCTGGACGGCCTCAGGAGCCTGTTCAATGTGGGATCGATTTTCAGGACCTGTGATGCCGCTGGCTTCTCCTCCCTGATCCTGGGCAACACCCCCGGTGGGGAACATCCCCTGGTGCAAAAGACCTCCATGGGCGCGGCAGGCTGGATACCCCACACAAAAACTCCTGACCTTGCCCGGACCCTTCTCACAATGAAAACCCAAGGGTACAGGATCACGGCCGTTGAAACGGCAAAGCAGTCCAGGCCATACAATGACAATCCCTGGGATGCCCGGGGGGTGGTGGTGATGGGAAATGAAGAGTATGGAATCTCCTCCCATGTGATGCGGGTGTGCGATGATGTTGTCCACATTCCCATGTTCGGCAGGAAGAACTCCCTCAATGTTGCCAATGCAACAGCCGTGGTTCTCTTTCACATCGCGTCCACCCTGTACGCCCAGGGGCCGAAACCTGTTTAAAATCCTGAAAATACAAAATTAATCTTGCTTTTTAGACTCTCGAGTATATAATAAAAGACTTTTGATTGACCCCAGGGTTGGTATGCCTGGAGCAAGGTTAAAAACAACAAGGAGTAGTCAATGAAAACCATACTCAAAACGGTGATGGCCGCATTTCTGATCGCCTGTTCCGCTTTTTCGACAGCCGCGGCCCAGGACCCGGTCCTGGTCGGAATCTCAAAGATCGTTGCCCACCCGGCCCTTGACGCCCTGGAAACCGGTGTCCAGGACGGGATAAAGGAAAGTTTTCCCAACGCACGGTTTGACCTTCAAAACGCCAACGGAGAGCTTGCAACAGCGGCCTCCATCGCCCAGAAGTTCAAGTCCCAGAAAGTGGACATTGCCGTTGGCATTGCAACCCCCACGGCCCAGGCCCTGGTGGGAACAATCAAAAAACGCCCGGTGCTCTTCTGCGCCGTGACCGACCCTGTGGGCGCTGGCCTTGTGGGTTCCACGGACAAAGGGGAGAAGAACGTCACCGGCACCTCGGACATGACCCCGGTGCGGGAGCAGATCAAGCTTTTGAACCGGATCAAGCCCCTCAAGACCCTGGGCCATGTTTACTGCAGCAGCGAAGCCAATGCCGTTGCCCTGGCCGTGATCGCCAAACAGGTGTGCAAGGAGATGGGCATCCGGTTTGTTGAAACCACGGTGACCAACTCGGCCGAGGTGATGCAGGCGGTTCAGACCATCGCATCCCGGGTGGACGGCATCTATCTCAGCAACGACAACACCGTATTTTCAGCCCTTTCCGCCGTCACCGCCGTTGCCATGAAGCACAGGATACCGGTGATGTCGGCCGACCCGAGCTCGGCTGCGGACAACGATGTCCTGGCCGCCTGGGGATTTGACTACTACAAGATGGGTAAAGCCACCGGCCATCTTGCGGCACGGATTCTCAAGGGTGAAAAACCGGAAAACATCCCCACCCTCTTCATGACCGACCCGAGCGACGTGGATCTGTTGATCAACAAGGATGTGGCCAAAAAGCTGGGCCTTGAATTCCCGGCAGACGTTGAGGCCTCGGCCAACACCATCATCGAAAACGGAAAACCCACGAGAAAGTAGAGCGACCATGATAGAAGGCATATTTGTTGAAGGGCTGATCTACTCGATCATGGCCCTGGGGGTATTTTTTACCTTTCGAATCCTCGACTTTCCCGATCTTACCGTGGACGGCTCCTTTCCCATGGGAGCGGTGGTCATGGCCGCCTGTCTCCACCAGGGTGTCAACCCGGTCACGGGATTGCTGCTGGCCTTTACCGGCGGGGTCATGGCAGGCGTAGTCACGGCCGAGATCCACAACCGGCTCAAGGTTCCCCACCTTCTGGCCGGCATCCTCACCATGACCATGCTCTACTCGGTCAACATCCGGATATTGTCCAACAGGGCCAACCTTCCCCTCCTGAGGGTGGATACGGTCCTGACAAAGATCCATGCATGGAGTGAGGGATTGCTTTCGCCTGAATGGGCATCCCTGATCTTCTTCATCCTTGTGGTGATGGTGATCAAAAAAGGGCTGGACCTCTTTTTCATCACGGACATGGGACTCATGTTCGGGGCCCTTGGCAACAACGAGCAGATGGTGAGGACCCAGGGGGTAAACCCCGCCATCCTCAAATCAATCGGTGTGGGCCTCTCCAACGGGCTTGTGGCGCTTTCAGGGGCATTTGCCGCCCAATACCAGGGATTTGCCGACGTCAACCTGGGCCAGGGCATCGTGGTGTCCGGCCTTGCCTCGGTAATGCTCGGGGAGTTTCTGCTCCGGTCCAACCGCATCTCCATCCTCACCCTGAGGGTGGTGCTGGGAACCATCCTGTTCAAGGCGATCATGTATCTCGGGCGCTATTACGGCTACTACATCAACATGACCCCCAACGATCTCAAGCTCATTGCGGGCATCCTCATCATCATCTCCCTTGCCGCCGCAAATATAAGGAACCGAAAGGAGAAAACCCGGTCATGATACGACTCGAAAAGGTCAGAAAAACTTTTGGGTTAGGCACGGCCGGTGAAAAGACCGTGATCCGCAACCTCGACTTCAAGGTTGAAAAAGGCGACTTCATCACCGTTGTGGGCAGCAACGGGGCGGGCAAGACCACCCTGTTCAACCTCATCTCCGGCAGCATCTTCCCCACCAGGGGAAAAATCATGCTCAAAGGAAAAGAGGTCACCCGGGAACCCGAATACAAGCGGGCAAAGGCCATCGGCCGGATATTCCAGGACCCCCTTGCAGGCACGGCCTCCAACATGACCCTGGAGGACAACATGATGATCACCAGCAGCAAGGGGTTCAAGTGGCCCTGGATCAGCCTGACCAACAAGATGCGGCAGTCATTCCAAGAGCAGGTCAAGCAGCTTGATATGGGTCTTGAATCCAGGCTCAAGGAGAATGTCAGCACCCTTTCAGGCGGCCAGCGCCAGGCGCTGACCCTGCTGATGACCGTCACATCCAACCCCGATATTCTGCTCCTTGACGAGCACACGGCCGCCCTTGATCCCAGGAACGCCGACCTTGTCATGGAGCTGACCAAACGCTTTATCAATGAAAAGGGCCTTACCACACTGATGGTGACCCACAACATGAACCACGCCATCGAATTTGGTAACCGGCTCATCATGATGGACCAGGGAGAAATAATAATCGATGTAAAACAAGAGGCCAAGAAGCAACTGACCAAACAACGCTTAATAGAAATGTTTAGTGAAATAAAAAAACGAGACTTTGAAAACGATGAAGTTCTCCTCACGTCTTAGAAGGAATAGATTTAAATGAAGAACACAGCTCAAAACAACAACATTCGAAATATTGCCATTATTGCCCATGTTGACCATGGAAAGACCACCCTTGTGGATGCCATGTTCAAGCAGAGCGGCATGTTCCGACAGGGCAAAGAAGTGGATGACAGGATCATGGACTCCATGGACCTTGAAAGGGAGCGTGGCATCACCATTTCAGCCAAGAACTGCTCCGTTATATGGGAAGACATCAAGATCAACATCCTCGACACCCCTGGCCATGCCGATTTCAGCGCCGAGGTGGAGCGGGCCCTGTCCATGGTGGACGGCGCCATCCTTTTGGTAGATGCCTCTGAAGGCCCCCTTCCCCAGACCCGGTTTGTCCTTAAAAAGGCCCTGGCCGCGGGCCTTCGGATCATCGTTGCCATCAACAAGATCGACCGCCCCGATGCCCGGGTGGAGGAAGTCCTGGACGAGATCTACGACCTGTTCATCGATCTTGACGCCACAGACGAGCAGATCGACTTTCCCGTGCTCTACGCCATTGGAAAGAACGGCGTGGCAAAGCCGAGCATGGAAGACGATTCAGAAGACCTGAAGCCCTTGTTCTCAAAGATCCTCAGCGAGATTCCCGCACCCAGCTATGACCCGGACGAGCCCTTCCAGATGCTGGTCTCGGATCTTGGCCACTCCGACTACACAGGAAGGCTTGCCATTGGTAAAATCTCCAACGGCCAGGTAAGCTCCAAGGATGAGCTGGTCCTCATGGGCGTGGACGACAAGATCGAGAAGATCAAGGTCTCCAGCCTCCAGGCCTATGACGGCGCCTCCCTTGCCGTTGCCGACCATGTGGAACCCGGCGATATTGCCGTGGTTTCCGGCACCGACAACTTCAAGATCGGGGACACCGTCTGCACCAAGGACTATCCCAAGGCCCTTCCCAGGATCGCCGTGGACGAGCCCACCATCACCATGATGTTCACCATCACCAACTCCCCGTTTTCAGGCATGGAAGGCAAACTTGTCCAGTCCAGCCGAATCCGGGAGCGACTTGAGAAAGAAGCCCTGGCCAACGTTGCCATCAGCGTTGAAAACACCGTGGAAAGGGACAGATTCAAGGTCAAGGGCCGTGGCGAGTTCCAGATGGCTATCCTGGTCGAGACCATGCGACGGGAAGGCTTTGAGCTCTGCGTGGGCCGTCCCGAGGTTATCTTCAAAGAAGGTGAGAACGGTGAGAAGACAGAGCCTGTTGAGCGCCTCTATGTGGACTGTGAAGAGGCCTTCACCGGTGTTGTTACGGAAAAACTCTCCATCAGAAAAGCACGGATGGTCAACCTTGTGAACAAGCGCGGCCGGGTAAACATGGAGTTTTCAGCTCCCTCCCGCTCCCTCATCGGATACAGGGACGAGTTTTTGACCGACACCAAGGGTACTGGCATCATGAACTCCATCTTTGCCGGCTATGAGCCGTTCCGGGGTGAGTTCCCCACACGACGAACCGGATCCCTTGTGAGCGACCGCCAGGGCAAGTCCGTCCCCTACGCCCTCTACAACCTGGAGCCCAGGGGCCGGCTGATGATCACCCCCGGCACCCCGGTTTATGAAGGAATGATCATCGGCGAGCACAGCAAGGACCGTGACCTTGACGTCAACCCCTGTAAGGAGAAGAAACTCTCCAACATGCGGGCTTCGGGCAAGGATGAGGCCACCACCTGTGCGCCGATTAAACCCCTGACCCTGGAGCAGGCACTGAACTTCATCAACGCGGACGAGCTTGTTGAGGTCACCCCCCTGACCGTCAGGGTAAGGAAAAAGATCCTTTCCAAACAGAAACGATAATATTATATTGGTGGGGTTTAAGACCCGGTCTCGAACCCCACCGAGTTTATGAGGAGTTGACACTATGACAGACTTTAAAGCAGACGCGCTTCCCCTTCTCATCGGCAGCCTGCCCATGAAAGACCATGAAGCGGCGACCCGGCTGATACTTGAGTTCACCCCTGAAATTCCTCTCTGGGCCCAGCTCCCCATGTACAAGGAAGAAGGCATGGCCGCCCAGTTCCTTCCAGGGATGCCGGGATTCACCCAATCACCCGAAGGCAAGCTATACATTGACGAAGCAAGCGAAACTTTTGACGCCGAATACCTCGCCTTTTACGAAGAGTACCTGGCCGTAACCGAGGCGGGCGCAAGCCTTGACGATTCACGGTTCGCCCTCACCCCTGCCACCGGCCGGGGATTCAAGGAGTTCATGCGCCAGGTGGACCGTGACACATCCGGTTTCACGGCCCTCAAGGGACAGGTCACCGGCCCCTTCACTTTTGCCACCAGCGTCACGGACAAGGACGGCAGGGCGATCTTCTACAACGACCAGCTCAGGGACGCCGCCATCAAGCACCTTGCCATGAACGCCAAATGGCAGGCCCGCACCTTTGCGTCACGGAAGCTCACCCCCATCATCTTTTTTGATGAGCCCGCCCTGGCAGGATTCGGCACCTCGGCCTTTATCACGGTGTCACGCCAGGAGATAACCGAGGCCATCAACGAGGTAATGGCGGCGGTCCATGAAGAGGGCGGCCTCACCGGCATCCATGTGTGCGCCAACACCGAGTGGGACCTGCTCCTTGATTCAAAGATCGACATCATCAACTTTGACGCCTACTCCTATTTTGACAAGTTCATCCTCTACCCCGAGAAAATCAAGAGCTTCATCGACCGGGGCGGCATCATTGCCTGGGGCATCGTTCCCACGGACAATGCGGATTACATTGCAAAGGAGACCTGCGAAAGCCTTGCCGAAAAGCTCAAGGCCCAGATGGCGCAGATGGAGGCCATCGGCATCGACCGGGCAACCCTCCTGTCCCAGTCCTTCATCACCCCCAGCTGCGGCACCGGCTCCATTGACCTGGATTCCGCCAAACGGGTGCTGATGCTCACCCGGGACCTGTCCAAAAAAATTCGCGCCTAAAAAACACCGCCTGGCTCCCCCGGGAGCCAGGCAGGTGTATGTTTTGAATTTCAGTAATGTTTTGACCAAGCCCGGTACCTGGCACAACATTTTGCGCCCCGACTGGGCTTGGTGACTATTTCAGCATTTGACCACTTGTTATATATCTATCGACAAAAACAATTTTCTGATTTGATATCTGACACTTATTCATATCAACGCTAACATATAGCATGCCAGCAAGATAAAAGCGACACCAACCCCTTGATTGAACTGTTTGCTAAATTTATTTAACAGGGTGGACAATTTTTCGATTGCAGCCGAGTAAATCAGATGTACCGAAAAAGTACACACCAGCAGCAGCGTGATCATCATAATCAACTGATTGACAACGGGTTTTCCGGTATCAATGAACAGTGGAAAAAAAGATGTGAAAAACAGAAGCGTTTTCGGACTACAAAAAGTAAGAAACGCTCCGTGAATAAAATCTTTCGCAAGATTGCCGCTGGAGATCCCTATCCCGTCGATTTCGACTGTAGTCGCTGCTCCACGGAAGGACTTGTAACCTAGAAAAAGGATATAGGTTGCTCCCAGATACTGCAATACAGCAAATAGAGCCGGCGATGTTTTCAGGATAACACCCACCCCACTTAGCGCGGCAATGGCCATGAGAAACATTCCCATAAGAATGCCCAGCATAAGGGGTATTGTTTTCAGCAGACCAATATTCGCGCTGTATGAGATAACACTTAATGTCCCCGGCCCAGGTGTAGATGCCGCAATCAGACAGGTAAGGATATATGACGTCAATAAGCTTGCTGACATGTTTTTTAAATTCCCTTTTCAGTTTTTTTGGATATCATAATTGTCATGGGCCAGTTCAGATAATACTGATCTCCGATTTTTATGATTCCAAGAATGTTTTTTGCCGCATCAATAAAATCTTCTTTTGTATACTTTTCCTTACTTGAGAGAAGGAGCGAAAGAAAGGCGCCTATATCATCAAGGGAAGAGAATTGCCACCGAAGTGGAATATCTATATATTCCGGACGCTCCCATCCTGTAACTTTGCAGAGGCTGTTGGCGAATTCCTTTGTAAGAAATGAAACCTCGTGTCCGGTTGTGCATGTTCTAGCAATAAACGAATCAAAAAAGCGTGCGGTGCTAGACGGAGAAAAGATATCGAAAACAACTAATTTCGCACCAGGTTTACTTGCGTTATACCAGCACGAAAACGCTTCAGTCTTATTTAAGACATGGTGAAATGCCCCCCTTGTCCAGATCTTGTCCACCTTTCTATCTATGGAAATAGCTTCGGCTGGCTGGGTGAGAATGGTCATGTTGTTTTTTTTCTTTTCCTGGATAGGCTGGAGTTGATCTTCGGATGGATCTGTTATGTAAATATGCCCTTCGGATCCGACTCTATCAGCGATATCGAAACTGAAAAAACCTGATCCTGCACCGACTTCCAATATAAGTTCACCTTTTTGAGGCGATAAATAGCTAAACATGATCGCTCTGTCTTCGCTCCATACATTGGTAAAAGCATTGATTGCTTTTTTGTATCTCTCGGACCTTTGCTTACCAAATTCAATGTTACATTGTGTTGTGTTGTTTCGTGAATCGTACATCGTTGTCTATCTCCTTTTTCTCGAAGTAGTAGATATATGAACCGATACAGTGTTGTATTTTTCTCAATACTCTCAAATAGCCATAACTTTCATTCTGTTAATTTCTTCAACAAGGAAATATTGAGTTTCAATCTTTCCGCATAAGATCTTTTAGAAAGGTATTCGGTCTTGCAATGCATCCCGTCGCCATAAGGTCCGAGTCCGACAAGAATATTTACAGGGTGTGGTAAAGCTGAAAGATAGTTTCCGTCGCTCCCATAGCCCACATGCTGATGTCTAAAATCCACCCCTATTTTTTCAGCAACTTGCCGGGTAATTTTAACCAATTCCCTGGTGGATTCAGGGGGCAGGCTTGGTACCTCGACTACAGTTTTCAATGTGGCAGTTGCAGGTTCATTATTCCTTTTTGAAAAAACAGAATTGTTATTGGTGATTTCCTGCATATTGCTTACGGCATCGTCCAGGTCCTTCCTGTCAACATAACGGATATCTATCCTTGCCAATGCATTTTCGCAAACCACATTAGGCTTTGTTCCGCCGGAAATAACCCCCACATTGACTGTTATTTTTTTTGAATAATCGGTCAATTCGCTTAAAGCCGGTATTTTTTTGGCCAACTCCAAACATGCATTAACCCCCAGATCAGGTTCAAGCCCGGCATGGGCGGCTCTGCCTTTCACTTCCAGATCGAGCCATTTTAGTCCTGCTGATGAAGAAACAAATGATCCGTCTTTAAGGCCCGGTTCAAAGACTAATGCATAGCGAATACCTTTCACCAAGGGGATGTAGGTCCCGTTTGATTCAAAAGAGCCGACCTCCTCATCATCATTGAGAATTATTAAAACATTTTTCCTGATATCAGCGTTGACAGATTTAAGTGTGTCCAGCATCATAACGATGCCGCCTTTCATATCGATGATACCCGGACCAATGATCTTATCCTCTTTTTCATGAAATTTTTTAAACTCTGTGCTTTCTGGAAATACAGTGTCAATATGCCCCATATAGAGAATGAACGGCTTGGAATCAGGAAACTTCAAAGATAAAACTTTTCGGCCGTTGGGGGTAACATGAAGAGTTTCAGCAAAACCGAGTTTTTTAAATTCCGGAATCAGCAGGGCACGCATTTTATCCTGCCCTGAAATGTTTTCAGTGCCGGAATTGGTTTCAACCAGTTTTTTTAGCAATAATCGAGATTCATCACTGATAAAGTTATCGGCAAAAACGGCTTCGCCGCTGAAAACAAACAAAGCAATAGACAGCAACAAGAAAGCCACAGAGATCCGCAACGGTAACATTTTTGTTTTCATCGTTCTCCTTTTTTCAGCAAAAGAAACATTTTTGATGTGTTTGAGCACAAATTTCTATTTTTTTCTACTGCATACGAAACCGGGCTTGGGCTCCCCCTTCCAAGGATATTACATGAGACTTTATCCTCCTTGCTTTAACTTGTTACAGACTTTTTTGCAAAAAGTCTTGCTGTGATCCCCAGGGGGAGGGCTGCAGGAACTTCCTGGGGAGTCCGATGGCGACGAACGAAACCCTGTATAATTCGCAGAACATCCAGATCTACTTTCTGTCAGGACAATGCAGCTCTGAAAGCTATAATTTACAACAACATACCAACGCCTAAGGCATTAATTATTTGAGCATTCGTAAAAGTCGACGGTCTTCCCGGAAATCTCGCATCCATGCGTTTTGCCTGTAAATTGTTTTTTTTCCATGTCGGAAGCTCTTACTTACGCCATGGGGATCAGCGAATTAAAGAAAAACGCTTTCATCTCAATTTTAAACAGAATAAAAGGCTTGGGCCATTACTCGCATATTATGAAACGCCTTTTCTTATTTTTCTATATAGTATACTCAAAAAAATATCAAGGGGGTGAATGAAAAATATTATAAATATAACATTTACTCGATAATTTATTACCTAACAGATGTTCCTTGAGACAAGGAAATCCTGTTTAAATATACCAATTGGCATACTTTAGAATCGTTCAGACATGACAAGTTCCATCCCAGTCCTTTGTTGTAGAAGCCCGGATTTGAATAATCATATAACTCGATGATCCATTTTTTTTCTGACATCATCATAAATGAGGGAATGGCGGACATTGCTGTTTATCGTTGGCTCAATAGCTTCTTGTTATATATCTGATTATTCAAGACAAAAATAAATTTCTGCATTAGAACTTGCTCGCCTTATCGAGGTCTCTTACAATGCCGCTTGGCGATTGAAGCGTAAGCTGATGCAAGTATGCTTGAACGTGACAGCAAGAAAAAACTTACTGGCCGCATAGAAGTTGATGATTCATACTTGGGGGCCAAACGGATTTCTGGTAAAAGAAATCGAAACGCTAAAGCGCAAAACATCATTTATTGCTGCCATTCAAACACATGACGACAATTCCCATTTGATGTAGCTATCTAAAATTAAAGGATTTCGGCCTACCGAAATCGCACATTAGAGTAGACATTACCATCTCCCCACTCAACCATTTTATCCGATGGACTTGCCTGTTTTAATGCTGTTGAGAAAGCCCAATGTATTCATGAACGTAACATCCTTGAAGCGAACCAAAAAAACAGATAGGAATACTTTCTTTTAATTTGTGAACATCAATCTTAACAGTCTCAAGGATTCACTAAGAGGAACTCATCATGCACACGGAAAAAATATATTCCACGATATCTTGCAGAATTTCAGTACCGTTTTAATCGACGGTATGAATAAGAAAAACTTGTGCCCCGGTTGGCATATGTCGGCGCTCGCCCCCCCATGCCTGACCGCCTGCTAAAGTTGACTGAAAAAGAGTGGTAATCAATTTATTAAAAATAACAAACGGGAAGTTCCGGGTTTCTGGCAACCTTCCATCATTAATATGAATATTGCCTGAACCCCTTGGGATCCAGGCGTTCCCCGTCATACCAGGTTTATACGATGCATACCGTCCGGCTGTGGGCCGCATGGATCACCTTTTTGCTCACCCGGCCCAGGAAGAAATCCCTGACCTTGGAGACGCCCTGGCGGCCCAGGACAATGGTGGCATAGTCTTCCTCTTCGGCCACCCTTGCGATGGTACCGGCCCTTGAGCCGGCCCCTGTGATCACCTTGTGATGGATATTGTCATGGTTGTACCCTCCCCGGGTGAGCTGCTCCCTGGCATCCTCAAACACCTTGAGCATGACGTTCCGGCCCACACCGTCGGCCCCGTAATAGTCGTCGGAAAAGATCTCGTCCTCCCGGACGACATGGACAAGGGTCACTGAAGAATCGTCATGTCCGGAGAGCCCTGCTACAAAAGCCACGGCCGCCATGGCAGACGCGGAGTTGTCCATGGCCATGAGAATCTTGTCGGTTACGGGTTCCGCCCCCACAAAAAACAGGGGCACAAAATCAAGGGAGTTCATGAGCTTGTCTGCCACGGACCCCATCATGATACCGGGAATCTTGGTGAACCCGCGCCGCCGCGCCACCACTGCGGCATAGCCCTTCCTTGCCTCGGTAATGATGTCCCGGGTCACCCCGTCGTCAAGGTTCTCGACTTTTACCTCCAGGTCCCCGGGCGCAAAACCGGATGTCCTGAGTATGGCAACGCTTTTTTCCATGAACCGGTCGATAATCTCCCGATTCTGCTGCTCCCAGGAGGCCATATGCACGGCCCGGCCGTTCATCATGGGGGTGTTGGTAAGGTCCCAGTAGAATTCGGGAATCTTGTGAAACACGTTGAACAGGACCACCTTCATGTTTTTGAAAGGCGCGAACCCTGCGATATAGCGAATGGTTTTCATGGACCGTTCAGAGCCGTCCACGGGCACCAAAATTTTATCTTGTTCATTAACGGTTTTATCCATCATCATTCCTCCCTTAATTGATGGTTGAAAGATCTATCTTCAACTCATACTCCGAGAAACCGGGCCCCCTTGCCAACTCAAATCCGATTTTCTTACCCAATTGCAGCATCCGCCTGTTCTCCGGGATCACAAGCCCCGGCTCACAAAAATGGCTGAATCCGACCTTCTCTCCCATGGCCAGATCGTCCACATGGGGATATGCTTTAAGTCCCATGATTGTATCACGCCTGGAATTCACCGGGTAGACCTTTCCCTGGTTTCCCCTGGCCACAAGGTTTCCCATGACGGCTTCAGCCATCGCTCACATATTGATTTATTAAGGCTATTTTGATATGAGAGGTGAAACTTTTTGATTGACTGAAACTTTTTTGTTGAAATAAAAATGGCTCGACCGGAACTGAACCGCTGGTTTTCCTGGTTTCGAATTGTGCCCGTGAAAGAGATTATATATATTGAATTTGATTAATAAGTACGTTCAACTGATATGCATTGTGCTTTTGCTGGCTGTTTCGGCAGTCTTTTTGTCCTCAAGTATTGGAATCAGCAGCATTTTCCCTTCTTCAAAAGAGGACACAACCCGAATAAAGACCGGTGACGGCTCTTTAACAGAGCCTGGGAAATCAGTGCCTGCCGCGAACGCCTTCCCCTCTGATTCCAATGCTGATATTTCCCCAGGCGAAAAAAGCGCCATGAAAGAGATTTCAAGGATTGTGGCCCCGGATATCCAGGGGGTGATCGGCAGGAATAATACCGTCTATGGAAAACTGATATCCTGCGGATTATCCCCCACTCAAATTTTCAATCTAACCCGGGCCTTTGATAAAACCTTCGATTTCCGAACTGCCGCGCCTGATGACAGGCTCCAGATTTTTCTTGCCGGGAATAATCAACTTCAAAAATTCGTTTACAGTCCTGACCCCTTGCTTGAATATATTGCCGAAAGAAATGTGAACGGCGGTTTTACGGTCTCTCAACATGACCTGATTCCGGAAAAAAGGGTTGAGGCAATGGAGATATCCCTTGATTCGTCCCTTTCCAAGGCCATTTTTAGTACCGGGGAAAAACAGAGGCTGGTTGATCAGTTTGTGGATATCTTTTCCTGGGACATCGATTTTTATCTTTTCCCAAGAAAGGGCGACAGGATAACGATTCTCTATGAAAAATATTTCCTGGATGACACCTTCATCAAGTATGGCGATATCCTGGCGGCCAGGTATGCCGGACAAAACGGGACATTCTCTTCTTTTTTCTTTGATGGCGGATATTATGACAAACAGGGTCACCCATTGAGAAAGATGTTCCTGCGGCTGCCGCTGAAATTTGGTGTCAAAACCTCGGGCTATTCCATTCGACGTTTCCATCCTGTACACAAGAAGTACAAACAGCATACCGGCATCGATTATGGCGCCAAAACAGGAACAAAAATCTTTGCCACAGCCAACGGCAAGGTCATCTTTGCCGGCTGGAAAGGCGGGTATGGAAAGGTTATCATTTTAAAGCATCCCAATGGGTATCAGACCTATTACGCCCATTGCAGCAAACTCATCGCAAAAAAAGGCCAGTTTGTCGATCAGGGAGAGACCATCGCAAGGGTGGGAGCGACCGGTGTCGTCACAGGCCCCCATGTGCATTATGAGGTGCGGATCAATGGCAAACCCGTTAATCCAAGTACAATAAAGAATTTCAAGGGCACCCCCTTAAGTCCCGAAAGACTTGAAAAGTTCAGGGCAACCGTACAATCACGGCTCTTGCTGGTGGAAGAGAAGACCCTACAGAACAGCGAAGGGGACAAGCTTGTTCTTGCTGACACACCTGAATAATTTCTAATTTCGACAAGGCTGAGCAAAGGATTGGTCAGCCTTATTTCCGTTTTTGAACCTTTTTATAAACCACTTTCTTATCCCTTTTCCCTACGGCAATAACCAACACACAGATCTCTTCATCCTTGGCTTCATAGACCAAACGATAACCGCTTGCCTTGAGTTTAACCTTATAATGGTTATCAAATCCAGACAAGCGATCAGATGGAACATGGGGATTTTCAAGTCGTTTCTTCAACTTTTTCTTAAACTGTATTTGAAGGGGCTTATCAAGTTTTCCCCACTCTTTTAACGCAGTTGGAATAAATTTGAGTTTATAAATCATCTAAATTTACTTCCACTGCATCCTTGATTTCAGCTTGACGTTCTTTCACCAGAAGCCCCAATTCGTAGTCTTCAAGTTTCTCGAGAATTGCAGCGTAAGTTTCAGCAGGAACGAGATAGGCTGTTGGCCGATTATGATTTAAAATAACAATGGGTTCGCCTTGAGCTTCATCAATCAATGCAGTTGGGTTTTTTTTCAGTTCAGAGATACTCGCCGAACAATTTGCCAATACAGATTCCATAAATACCTCCGGTTTTTAAGATCTTTATTTAGCATCCATTATAGGTCTTTTTTTGGATCCAATCAAGACCCTCCGGGATTTCATTTTCATTTTATAGCTACGGCACAATATATTTGACAAAATCAACGATCCTGATGATTATTATAGAGGTTCGCACGTGAGCGGATACCAGCTTTACCTTTATTTATAAGAATTTGATGCCTATGTGGCGTCGGGCCTGGCACAGTTTGTCATGCAGTATGACCCTCAGAAGGAACATCTCTGGGTCGCTGAGGCCGACGCGAGCATTGTGGCCGTTACGAAACGGCCACGTTACTAAAGCTAAATCCCTTTTCCCGGATACATGGAGACAGGGCTCCTATTGCCAGAACCCTTCATGTACTTTTTTGGCTTCGTCTTCGAGGACAGGCCCGATCACTTGAATGGGCTTTTTACCCCTGACCAGGATTTCCCGGCAGGGCAGAAGCAGCACTTCTTCATCATCCGCCCCCATCATTCCATAAAGGCCCTCTTCGCTGAGACCGTATACCACCCGCCTCACATTCCCCCAGAAGATGGCCCCGGCACACATGGGGCAAGGTTCCGTACTCGTGTAAAGGGTGCATTTTGCGAGGAACTCAGGATCATATTTACGGGACGCCCGCCGCATCAGGTTGGCTTCCGCATGGCCGGTGCAATCTTTTTCAGTAATAATGGTGTTCTCGGATTCCATTAGGATATTGCCGTTTTCGTCGGCAAGTAACGCGCCAAAGGGCTCATTCCCATTCTTTCTGGCGCGTCCCGCAATCTCAATTGCAGCTCGAATTAATCTCAAATCATTTTCATTCATCTTTGGTACCTTTCCGGTTATTGAACTTTCTCTTTCCATGGGATGCAATATATGATTTAAAGGCCGCCATGGAAATAAAAATGTTTTTTTACGAATACCGTCTGACGGCTGAATAATCAAGAACCCCAATGTTTCAACTTACAAGCGAACAAAAAAAGATCATTGCCTGTGATCTTCGTCCAGGAGAGATCCTGAAGATAAAGGCCTTTGCCGGCACCGGGAAAACCACCACCCTGGTGGAGTACGCAAAGGCAAGGCCCCGGATGCGGTTTCTGTACATCGCCTTTAACAAGAGCGTTCAACTGGAGGCGGCCCAGAAGTTTCCGCCCAATGTGACGGCCCGCACCTCCCATGCCCTTGGGTTCAGGGAGAAGGGATATAAATACAAGGAGCGGCTGGTGCCGGGATTCCGGGCCAACCAGGTGATGGAAGCCCTGAACCTTTCGAGCTATGAGGATGCCAGGTTCGCCATGGATACCCTGTATAATTACCTGGTATCGGCGGACCCCAAGGTGACCCGCCGCCATATTCCGGCCAAGGCAATGGCATTTTACGACAACCGGATGCCGGACCTTGTGGATCTTGCCAACCGGCTGGGACGGCTCATGTGCGACGGATCGGATGAGACCATCGGCATGCTCCATGACGGGTATTTGAAATTGTACCAGTTATCCAACCCGGTCCTGCACTATGACTGCATTCTATTGGACGAAGCCCAGGACATCAACCCGGTTACAAGCGCCATTGTGTTTTCCCAGGCCGGAACCGCCCCCGCCCCCCCCGGCCGCAACAGGCCGCCCGCTGCCATCATCCTGGTGGGTGACGGCAACCAGCAGATATACAGTTTCCGGGGAGCTCGGGACACCCTGAACCACCTCCAGGCATCCCATACCCAATACCTGACCCAAAGCTTCCGGTTTGACAACAATATCGCCAGGGTGGCCAACATGGTACTCAGGAAATTCAAAGGGGAAAAACGAAAAATCGTCGGCACCCCGGTCCGGCGGGAACAAAAGCCCAAATGGAATCCCGGCCGTTACACCATCATCGCCCGGACAAATGCCGGTGTGTTTGACAGGGCGGTCCAGCTGTTCCCAAAGCACAAGATCGGGTTTGTCGGCGGCGTCAGCGGCTACCGGCTCACCCTTCTCAAGGATGTGTACCACCTTTTCAATGGCGCGTCCGACAAGGTAAAAGATCCCTATATCCGAAGTTTTGACGACTTTACGGCATTGAGATCCTATGCCAGGGCGGTGGAGGATCTTGAACTGATGAGCCTGTGCGCCATGGTGGAGAAATACACCTCCCGTATCCCGAGCCTGGTGGACCGGATAACCGACCGGGCCGTGGCAATTGAAGATGCGGGCATCATCCTGACCACGGCCCATAAATCAAAGGGACTTGAGTGGGCCAATGTCCTTTTGATGGATGATTTCCATCCCCTGGTGGAAAAAGGAGAGATCATCAATCCCTCCGGGGTGGAGCCGGACGAATTCAACCTAATCTATGTGGCCATGACCCGGGCCATGGTGAACCTGAGGTTCTCCCGGGAAAGCTGTATCCCGGAATTCATAAAGCTATGGCGGAAACAGCAGAAAAAGACCCTCCGGTGAGCCTTATAGGTCACGGGTATGACATTTTCATAGACAGAGGGCTTTTATCAAAGCCTGAAGGATTGTTTTGAAAGATTTAACGGATATTGAATATTTAAACCGGGTGGCCCGGGGGTACGGCCTTGAACTGCGCCGTCTCCATGGGGACAAGGAGATCACAGGAAGCCCGGAACGCAGCCTTAACCGGACAATGGCGGAAAATACGGCGGGCGAAAAATACATTGTCGAAGAGTTTGCCCCGGCCAGGTCGCAAAAAAAGCAACGGCTCGGGGAAAACCAGCACGCCTTGAAGGACCTGGCGGTCCCCCATGTGCATCCCCCCCTGAGAAACCGTGACGGATCTGTTCTGACGGAACTTGAGGGGCGTTTTTTCCAGATCACCCCATTTGTTCCCGGTGGGGCACTGCCCCGGCCTGAATATGTGGTGGACGCCTGGCGGGGGGAGGCCATGGCGGAGTTTCTGATTTCCCTTTACGGAAAGACCAGTGGCACGGATATGATCCGGCAGGAAGAGAGAGACGGTCGGAGTTTTTTTTCAATCGCGGCGTATGTCCAAAGGATATGCAGGGAGATCGACCGGAGAAATCCCGAGATCTCCAGCCGGGTCCGGCCGGTGGCGACCTGCCTGGAAGACCGGTTCATGGACGTCCATGACAGGGTGCCCCGGATATTCTGCCATGGGGATTTTCATGTGATGAATGTGATCTGGGGCACGTCAGGAATTACCGGCGTCATAGACTGGGAGTTCTGCGGTCTTCGTCCCGATGTGTATGATGCGGCCAACATGATCGGCTGCATCGGGATTGAAGATCCCAATGCCCTGGGCGGTCCCCTGGTGACCCGTTTTCTTGAAAAGCTCACCGCCAGCGGACTGATCTCCAAGAGGGGGTGGGAGAACCTGGCGGAATTCATCATCGCCCTGCGGTTTGCCTGGCTTGCCGAATGGCTTCGGAACAATGACCGGGAAATGATTGAGCTGGAGCTGGTTTACATGAAGATTCTCGCGGACAACCAGGCAACCCTGTTCCGGTAGGTATCAACAGGCCTGACACCGGGGCTGGCCAGGACCTTGATGGCCAGTTGCGTTGTTACAGGAGACTTATTTTCCCGTCAGCTGGTCTCCACCCAGTTTTGGCGGTACCGGATCAAGTGCTTCCAGGCTTGCGATCAACAGGTCAACATTGAAGAAACCAGGAACAAGGGCTTTGTGCTGAATCATGGGGGGAAGCGCCTTAGCTGCCATTTTCCCTGCTCTTTCCTCCCGCCCGGCTTCAAGAAGTACGTAGGTTCCCGCACCCCGGATCAATGCCTGTAACAATGATTTCTCCGTGCCCTTGGCTTGCAGCCATTTCCCTTCGATCCATTCGTGGACCTCAAAGAACAACCCCTGGTCCCATAACAGGAGAGCGATGGCATAGGTATCCTGAATGGAAATGTTCGCGGACCTGATCCGGGCGATAACCGCCTGATACCGTGTGATACGATTATCGATATACGGCTCCAGGCAGGACTCGTGGGCATGATCCCGTCTCAACGTTTCAGCAACGGATTGGGAGGGCCCCATATCGCCCTTATGAATTGAGTCCATCAGGCTTTCCGACAATCCATTCCTGACTTTTCGGCATAAAGGGCTTTCAAAGGGGTCAAACCCCGTTATCATTTTATCTGCTTCGAATCGGGCTACCATAGGTCCTTCCATAAAAATCATTATATAATAAACAGCCCCATACATTACCCCGACAGCGCCAGGGAATCAAACCCTATTCCCTGACAAGCCCGAAAGCCCCCTCCACAACGCCCAATTCTAAGGTTTACGCGAACAACTTATAATTGAACCACACATACTATTCCACTATATTCTTTTCATTAGTAAACCACTCCACGTGGTCCATGATATCATGAAACAATATTCGGACAGCCCATAACAGAGGATGTCCCATCTTTCCATAATCGAGTATAACCTTCTGTTCTCCGTCCTTTTTCACATAGTAAAAGTCTGACGCTGCATCCTCAAAGGGGGCATCATAGCTATCATTAAGTTTAAAGAAATGTGATTCACGAAAGAACCAAAAAAAATCATTCACATAGCTGATATCCACCTTGCCTGTATGGCTACCTTTGAGAGCAACATTATTCATTCCATGATAGCGCACCCTTCCATCAGCATTTACAATGAATGTAAACACCTCCGATTTGCAACTTTCCTTCGGGTAACAAGGTGTCGATTCAATACCGGCCTCAATAATACCATGATTGGAAGATCTTACATTACTGGATTTCATTAAAGAGTGATGCGAAGTAAGAGATGTTTTCCCCTTGGGAAGTTTATTGTAAAGTTCAACAATCTCACCACCGAAAACATCTTGAGCTATGAGGATCAAAATAGCACAAGATATCGTTCTAAAAAAACAATTCATTAATGATCTCCTGTAAATATTAGCAAAATCGCGTTAAGGCAAACGATTGTTTAAACGGATGAATTTACGATTCTCCTTTTCTACTACCAAAGTGATAAACACCACCTGTAGGACTTCCAGTTCTCCACCATGAAACCACACTACTTTTATCTCCACCTTCGGCATAGGCACCACTTTCTTCCGCCCCAGGTAAACCTCGAATATCCCCATGTGCAAACTCATATTCCTCTTCATTCGCAGTATAGTACTCCCCAATGCCTGTGAAACCTTCCTTTTCCAACTCATCACATAATGCCACTGTTTTCAAACCCGATATTTTTATGTCCGCCGCTATTCCTGTATTATGAGGACTTTTATCAATATCACCGTCTCTCTTTCCACTCACTATTTTAACATCTTTTTTCAACCTTTCCGATATGCTCTTCAATTTATTGAGAACTTCTTGTTTTACATCTGCCACTTCGCCTGTTACACCCATTATTAATCTCCTTCATTCTAAATTTTATAAAATAACAATGAAATCTACAGACCTGTTTGTCCTTTCTCACTGAATGACAAACAGAAACTATGACGATGCAGTTTTTTTTACGAACTCTTTATCTCTCTTTTTTTGATATTATCAGGATCTGAGAAGAGCATTGATTCATTCCAGTTCAACTTTTTAGTTTTGCTAACCTAAAATTGACCCCCCTGGAGGGGAATTTCTAACCGAAAATTGACCCCCCAACAATCACCTTTCCAGTGCTATAAAGGTCTGATTATTGACCAATCAGACTGGAGGGGTAACAAGGAGGATGTTAAAGGTGTCGCAATA
>JAAEMK010000746.1 GCA_024225635.1 Desulfobacteraceae bacterium
AAATTTGGCACAAAATAGGTACTCTAGAGCATATTTAAGGTAGTGAAAGGTAAATTTGCCTTGAAGATGCCAATATTAGACCATAAATATAGGAATATAGTGAAGTATTCGCGCGAAGCGCGAAATTTTTGCATGTTTTTCGTCAAAAGACGGCCGACAATGATGAATTCCTATAGCAAAAAAATTCTTTTTTGCCAGGGCCAATGGGGGGGGGGGGGGGGCCCCCCCCCCCTGGCTACGCTCCTGCCAAAGACCCACTTCTTGTTTCTCGACGCCCTCTCGAAGCACACAGGCTGGAGCTGGAGACGCGCCCTTTTCCTTCGCCTTGCTCGACGTGGGCGCTGGCAACTCTGAAAGGCCTCTAGTACACGTTTGAATACTGGTCACGTGAACACAAGAACACAGCGGTAGAGTTGCGACGCTAGCTACTGCTAACCGTCTTTCGACGAGGGTAAGTTGGCCGGGCGGAGAGACTGAAACTTGGGGTTGACGTCGCAGCCGGCTAGCCACTCGTTGGCGTTCACCGTCGGCTCCCAGGTGACCAAAGCGTCGGGGAAAAGTTCGCTTTGAAATTGGTCT
>JAAEMK010000747.1 GCA_024225635.1 Desulfobacteraceae bacterium
CATTTGAGTTGACTAAAACAGTGACTGAGGCGCATGACTCACTATCTCACTGTAATGCTACTTTAGATGGTAATAAACTCAACATGAATGGTTTTGGCTGTTACTTTGCTTTTGTAAAATAAGAATGCCCTGACTAATAATGATCAAAAGCCCGATTTTATCGGGCTTTTTTGTGCGCTAAAATAGTGGGGCTGATATAGCCGGTATTAAGACGAAATACCGGCCACCAAACCATTAACTTAACCTTTCTAATGTGATTGTGTTTTACTATTTAAATAATCAGTGAGCGCAAATAATACGCCAGAGCTTACAAAGGTGATATGGATAATCACTTTCCAAAATAGCTCATCACTTGAATGAATATTAGAATTAATAAATACCTTTAAAAGCTCAACCGCAGATATGGCAACAATTGCGCTAATAAGCTTCATTTTTAAGCCAGAGAAACCAACTTTTCCCATCCATGACGGCCTATCTTCGTGGCCCTCAATATTAAGCTTTGAAACAAAGTTCTCATAACCACTAAAAATAATAATAAGTAATAAACCAGCCAGTAAAGCGGTATCAACGAGGGTAAGTATACCCACTAATAACTCTTGGTTTGTTGCACTAAAAGTGGCAATACCCATTAAATAAAGTTGCTTAAAAAACTTTATTAATAGCAATATTACAGCAAATAGTAGGCCTACAAAAAACGGGGCTAATAACCAGCGCCCTTTAAATATAAAC
>JAAEMK010000748.1 GCA_024225635.1 Desulfobacteraceae bacterium
ACATTAAACGGATAAGTATAACTGTATAACTATATGATGATCATTAATATTAAAAAAATAATGATGCAATGGAATTTGTTTGCTAAGCACTCTGTAGATTATTTGAATATTATTATTTGGCAAAAATTAATATGATGTTTTGTATTGTAAATGATTTTCAATTATGCGAAAATTATCACCAAATTTGCAGTCTTTTAAAACAAGTTTGAGTGATCAAAAAGAGCTGAGATATTTTGTATTTTTCAAATAAAATTTGAATCATTATTTTTTTAATATTAACCATCATCATATAGTTATACAATTATACTTATCCGTTTAATGTTTTTATAATTCTTTCTGAAAAACAGAGAGATTTCTTCATGGCAAACAGACTTCACCAAATTTCCCACATGAATAATTCATTGTAATTATGTCTGTATGTAGTTTCATACATTATTGTCATAGATTTCATTGTTTTTAGTCCATAAGAAACAAAATTCACAGCGAACAAATAACCAAAAAGATTCGTTCTATTCGTCTCATTTCTATTTTTCTCAAATCAAGATATTGAAGCGATTTGTTTTAGATATGTTCTAATAAGATATATTTAAGCGCATTACAACACAAAAAAAGGGTACTTTTGTCACGACAAAGTCAATCTTGTGATACCTAATTCTGTACTGTTTTTTCAAACTGTATATTTTATACTGATTTTTGCAAGTAATTGTGATAAATATATTTGCATATAAAACATGCAC
>JAAEMK010000749.1 GCA_024225635.1 Desulfobacteraceae bacterium
CCGCTCATTTTGTACGGCATGATCGCGCGGTTTCGGGCCCGGCACAGCCGCATGCACCAGAATGATCCTCCCTGGGCAGGCTTCCCGGAGGGGGAGGAGCTCGGGAGCCCCCCCCTGTCAAATGATCCCAATAATAGGGGAAAAATACCTCAATGGTGTTGGGGAACATTGTCGGCCCCCCCTATCTGGCTGGTGTCTCTCTGGTGGAAATCTTGTGCCACTCACGCACACGTACAACTCTGTCAGCCCTGCCAATTGTACCCATAATCGGGCGGTCACAAGAACCCTCTCCATGGCCACCAGAGTGTCACGCAACCCCAGCCTTACTTCAGTCACGGTCATACAGTTCACAACTCTCAGGGTGCTTTCGGGGGAGGGGCCGGTTAGGGCCCCTCTTTTCCTCAAAAAACTCGACGGGGCGTGGAACAAGCTCCCGTCTGGTTGACGACACTCCTTCCGATTACCCCACTGTACCCGTTCTGGTCTTGCCCCTCAAAGCCCTGACACGCACACGCCCAACTCTGTCAGCCCCACTTGGGCGTCATAATCACACATTTAAGGGGGCAGGGTCCAGTCCTGCGGGCATCAGAACGGGTCAGCACCGGCTATCCGCACAGCCGCAGTATCGGTCGGAATATCCTCACCATCAACCCCGATTCCTGGTCGGCCCCGATTCGATGGCTCGTCATGCCAGCTGGGCACCCACGCAACTCTGTCGCTCTTCCCCACTCTTGCACGGCATAATTCGACAGCTGGGTCCAGTCATGAACGAGTCCATCGAGATGAGGTCCACCCCAGGCTCACCCCCCCCCCCCCCCCCAAAACCGCCCCTCCCTCATC
>JAAEMK010000750.1 GCA_024225635.1 Desulfobacteraceae bacterium
ATCTAAAAAAAGCTCATTAGCGTCTAAAATTTTTCCCTCGGGGGTAAATTCAATATACGCTACATGGTTATAAATAGCGGATAGTACTGATTTACTTTCATTGAGTTGACGTTCCAATTCATCAACTTTGGCGTTATCTTTTCGTAGACCAAACATGTGTTAAACCTTTAGGGAATAATAATCGGATGACAATAACAAACAAATATAAAAATAATATGTAAGCTAGCAATAAATGTAATAACTTTGTAAATATAGGTGTTTTTTAGTTTTTCTGCGAGCAATTAAACACTAGCTAGTGAGCTGCTTTTTAAAAACTTTTTATAAATTAACCCAATAAGTCACACTTTATAGCAATTAACAAAAGTAAAACAAGCCAAAAATACTATTTTTTATACATGACGCAGTACACTTTTTAACTTAAAATAGCCATCTCACTGACACACTCCACACCTAATATATGTTTACTCTCCACGCAATTAATGTGTGGCTATTCACTATTTTTAAAATCAAAGTTAAAGGATCTTCTA
>JAAEMK010000751.1 GCA_024225635.1 Desulfobacteraceae bacterium
ACAATATTTTGCGCAGCAAACTGTTGGTGCTTATTATTATGCTATACGATCAACGCAATCTTAGACTACGGTAGGAATCGTGGAATCGTGTTTCGAAGTAAGCGCCTGTCCGTCCGTAACATAAAACAAGAAAACAAGTGCCTCGAAGGTCATCGTGGAAAACACACCAGCATCTCCTTGGCGTGGAAAACAATGAAACACAAGGTCATCGAAGGCCATCCAAGGTCAAGAAGGTCATCCAAGGTCAAGGTCCCAGACCTTACTATCAGCTCTGCTTCTGCTTTGCTTGCTTTGCTCTCTTGCTTGCTCTGCTCTCTCAAGCAATGCAAGAGGACGACGATACAATGCAAGACGACAGCTCTGCTTCTGCTTTGCCTTGCTCTGCTCTCTTGCTTGCTCTGCTCTCTCAAGCAATGCAAGAGGATGACGATACAATGCAAGACGAAAGCTCCGCTTTGCCTTGGTCGACGTCACACAGGACGACGACGACAGCGGACGACGACGACAACGACAGAGGACGATGACAACGACAGAAGACGACGACGACAGCGGACGACGACGACACAGGA
>JAAEMK010000752.1 GCA_024225635.1 Desulfobacteraceae bacterium
CAATCTATTTCATTTCAAAATCAGATGATCTGGACAAAGAGCTGATGTTATTTTTACTGTGCCCCCACCAACCCACCAGGAAACTTTTCTGGAGGTGATCCTGGCCCCAAATCAATACAGATTGACTTTTAGCCATGACATCTTGATAATAATATGAAGATAGGTGTCCTAATCATCCCAGCTCCTGTCAGGATGACCCCCTGTTCTCCCAGACTCCAACTCCAGACTTTGTGGATAGGGGTCATCTTGACAGGGAAAATGTCCTTTTGGGGAGTCAAGTGCTTAACAAAAGTTGATCATGCTGTGATGAGAGGTGTCCTGAACTTCCCAGCTCCTCTCAGGATGACCCCCTGTCCTCCAAGATTCTATTTAACAATGCACTCAAAACAAAACATACAAACAACAAAACCTCTCATCCTAATTTCATTGAAGAGCTTGACATTTAAGTGAAGACGAACTTGTTATCCCTTGAATTACTCCTTGAATTACCCCTTTAGGAAGCCTCTTGAGCATAAAGGGACGCACGGACACACACACGCACGGACACACACACGCACGACATCTTGACTCCTTGGGCTCCTGTCGGAGCCAAAAAG
>JAAEMK010000753.1 GCA_024225635.1 Desulfobacteraceae bacterium
GCAGACAATCGGCAAGGCAGAGGGGGCAAGCAATCTTGCGATGGCAAACTTCGAGGTGGGGAGATGGAACTCAACTGGCCTCGAGAGGGTCAAGGGTCGGGTGAGGGCGACGGAGTGCACGATGGGCGCGCTCGTGGAAAGGAACGTCAGGCTCGAGGGACTGCTCGCGAGGCTGTGGCAGGACACCAAGACGCTGGAGGCGAAGCACGAGGCCATGCTCAGGGAAGTCAAGCACTGCACGGATGCCACGGTCTCCCACGAGAAGAGGCTGTGGCACAATCCAGTGTTCGATCAGCTGATGAAAAGGCTCAGCAAAGGGGAAGAAGAGCTGGCAAAGGGCAAGAAAGAGCTCGAAAAGGTGAAGGAAGAACTCACTTACCTCAAGAGCGGCGCCCAGAACCAAGGGCCGCCCGCGCCCGAGCTGCACGCCCCGCCCATCCAAAGCGCACTGAGGAATACGCCCAAGGCTCCCCAAGTCAAAGCCAAGCAAGGGCCCGTCATAATTCAAAGGGGTATAAAGCCGGCTGGGCGACTCGTGGCCGAAGCCAAGGAAGAGATGCCCCGCAGTGGCGGAGTGATCGAAGGGAAAGAAGTCGGCGCACCCGTCGAAGTGGCAAAAAGGAGGCATATGCCGATAGCGGAAAGAGCATCGGCGAGAATATCGTGGCAACCGGGAATGACAAGCCCGGCGAAGGGAGAGGTAAAAGGGGGAGTCAAACTGGAAAAGGAGCCCAAGGGACTATTCAACACGTCGGAAGAAGGGGAA
>JAAEMK010000754.1 GCA_024225635.1 Desulfobacteraceae bacterium
AGAGGTGCTTGCCACAGTGACAATACTTGGCAAGGACAGTGGTGGTAGTCTTTGGGATGGACAGGTTGACTGCCATCTGCAAGGGCTTGTTGGGCACATACATAAGGCACTACCATACATCTGCAGAAACTTCTGCACAGGCACTAGCAGTTTCACAAATGAATTTCTAGGCATGATTCATGAAGCACCACACATTTGGTCATGGGTTGGTCACTAGTTGGTGGGCTGGGCCAGGCTGTGGGCTGGCATGGCCCATGACCAAATGTGTGGTGCTTCATGAATCATGCCTGGAAATTCATTTGTGAAACTGCTAGTGCCTGTGCAGAAGTTTCTGCAGATGTACGGTAGTGCCTTATGTATGTGCCCAACAAGCCCTTGCAGGTGGCAGTCAACCTGTCCATCCCAAAGACTGCCACCACTGTCCTTGCCAAGTATTGTCACTGTGGCAAGCACCTCTAGGACTGATCAGAACTCAAAATGGCATACCCATTGCCATGAATCCTGCTTCACCACAGGA
>JAAEMK010000755.1 GCA_024225635.1 Desulfobacteraceae bacterium
GAGCGTCTTACCTTCTACGAATTCCAGGAACGCGCCACCACCGGTGGAGATATACGAGATTTTGTCAGCAACGCCGTACTTGTCAACGGCGGCGACGGTGCCACCACCGCCAGCGAGGGAGAAGGCGTCGCTTTCGGCGATGGCTTCGGCCAGAGCTTTGGTGCCGTTGCCGAACTGGTCGAATTCGAAAACACCAACCGGGCCGTTCCAGAGGATGGTTTTGGCGTTCTTCAGTACGTCGGCGAACTTGCCGGCGGTTTCCGGGCCTACGTCGAGGATCATGTCGTCGTCGCTGACGTCGGCGATGTTCTTGGTGGTTGCGGTGGCGGTTTCGGCGAACTCGCTGGCAACAACCACGTCGACCGGCAGCGGGATTTCAACGCGACTGGCGATCTCTTTGGCGGTGTCGATCAGGTCATGCTCGCACAGGGACTTGCCCACCGGGTGACCAGCAGCGGCCAGGAAGGTGTTGGCGATGCCGCCGCCCACGATGATGGAGTCACAAACTTTTTCAAGCGCGTTGAGCACGTCCAGTTTGGTAGAAACCTTGGAGCCGCCAACGATGGCAACCACCGGTTTGGCCGGGTTGTCCAGGGCTTTGCCAAGGGCTTCAAGCTCGGCCGCCAGCAGCGGGCCGGCGCAGGCCTCTGGGGCGAATCTCGCCACGCCGTGGGTGGAGGCCTGGGCGCGGTGCGCCGTGCCGAAGGCGTCCATGACGTAGACATCGCACAGGGCCGCGTACTTCTTCGCGAGGTCTTCGTTGTCTTTCTTTTCGCCCTTGTTGAAGCGAACGTTCTCGAACAGGACAACTTCGCCATC
>JAAEMK010000756.1 GCA_024225635.1 Desulfobacteraceae bacterium
CACTGGTAGCGAACTTCGGCGATAGATCTCTGCGGAGATACTGCACCACCCTCATTTTCGGGGAGATCTTTTATGGTTTTGACTGAAGAGATTTTCTCCATTTTGATTTGCGGCCACGAAACCCCTCATGTCTCTGTAGAGATTTTTTTCCGACGTTCTGCAGTCTCGCGTCGTTAACTTATGACGGGCATGCCAGCTCAAAAAATCTGTATCAATGTGATACCACCTCAAACCATTGGCAGGATAAAATCATTGCATTCCCACATCTCTCCGTGTGTCCGAGGAGGTGCGTTTCACCCTTGCACTCGACAAGTTTCTCTCCAATGTTCATTGGGATATAATTTTGTCAAGCGACAACTCAGCATACACACCCCAGAACATTCCCCAGAAAACAACGTACAGTCCATGTGGCTGAGTCATCCATGTGCACTTCCAACACAAAGCCGGCCCTTGTGAGTAATTTAGTCTCAAAAATTCAAAGTCAAAACATCACTTTCCTTGTTGTGGTCCGGCCAGACCTTGCCAGCAGGTACGCCTGCACCTTGGAATGGTGGCCCCCAGAGGGCCGAAGGGTTACAGAGTTGACTGGTGTTTTGACAATC
>JAAEMK010000757.1 GCA_024225635.1 Desulfobacteraceae bacterium
AAGACTTAAGATTGCCCATCGTAAGGTCACCTCTTACTGGCGCCAGCCTGTAGCAGCGCAAAATCTACGTCTAACCACAGTCAATCCTAAGCTTGGTCGACCAAGACTTGAGATTGCCCATCGTAAAGTCACCTCTTACTGGCGCCAGCCTGTAGCAGCGCAAAATCTACGTCTAACCATAGTCAATCCTAAGCTTGGTCGACCAAGACTTAAGATTGCCCGTCGTATAGTCACCCTCTACTAGCGTCAGCCTGTAGCAGCGCAAAATCTACGTCTAACCACAGTCAATCCTAAGCTTGGTCGACTAAGAACTGAGATTGCCCTTCGTAAGGTCACCCTCTACTGGCGCCAGCCTGTATCAGCGCAAAATCTACGTCTAACCGTAATCAATCCTAGGCTTGGTCGACTAAGACTTGAGATTGCCCATCGTAAAGTCACCCTCTACTGGCGCCAGCCTGTATCAGCGCAAAATCTACGTCTAACCGTAATATAGTACTCGTATTATAAGGGCAAGCTTGCCGTGTTGTCGTGTTCGTGTG
>JAAEMK010000758.1 GCA_024225635.1 Desulfobacteraceae bacterium
GACGAGATCGCACTGCCAAATGCCCGACTGAGGAAGAATGGGGCGAACCCTCTGCCTCATACAACGAAAGAACGAGACTTTTTCGAAGTCTCCTTGAAAATGAACAACGTGCTCGAGAGCACGATGAAGCGCTACACGCAGCACAAGCTGCGGAACGACAAGCGAATGCAGGAGACGCACCTGAAAATGTGTCGAATGCGAACCAAATTAGACAAAATGCGTTTTTCGAAGAAGAAAACGCACACGAAAATGCCAGAAATGGAGGTCAAACTCCAGGCAGCAGACAAAATGCGAGCTTATTCCAAGCTCGAACTGAAGCGAGGCTAGCCGAACAAATGGATCGCCTCGAAAATGCGAGTTT
The DNA here is from genome assembly GCA_024225635.1 of Desulfobacteraceae bacterium. Taxonomy (GTDB): domain Bacteria; phylum Desulfobacterota; class Desulfobacteria; order Desulfobacterales; family Desulfobacteraceae; genus Desulforapulum. The sequence continues at coordinate 362 of JAAEMK010000758.1, forward strand.
TTACCGAACTCGTATGCAAAATAGAACAGTCGCACGACGGCAGGGTCTGCAAAATGCGAGCTTTCCCCAAGCTCGTACAGATCTTCCAGCCGCCAGACGACGACCGGAAGTTCAAACTCAAACTGTGCGAATTTCACAAACAAATGGGCGAGGTCCCTCCCCTATACTTCCTGAAGGGGCAGGACCATCGACCCAACAATCAATTGTAAATAAGATGGAAAAGGACACGGATTTGCTTACGCTCATAGCAAAGCTTCCGATGTCCGACCGTCAAAGACTCGAGCAATTAATGTACTCGTACAACAGTCAACTCATGCATGCGCACGACACAGACACACAAACGACCGCTGAAGATGCGATCAACCAAATTGTGCGGGCAATCGAATATCCAGAATTGGCTATATTGCAAGCACAAGAAAACGAGTTAGAAGCTGACTCGACACGGGTCCCCCCATCCATCTTGATACGTCGAGACACGGGGGGCGACAAGAGAAACTCAAAATAATCAAAATGCTGAGCGAACTCGGCAAAACAATTTAAATGCAGTTCATACCGTAAATTTTGGAGA
>JAAEMK010000759.1 GCA_024225635.1 Desulfobacteraceae bacterium
ATATTTTGAATAAGACATCCTATTTCTCTTTGATTATTCTAGAATTGGCAGATAAGCTTGAAAATAAACTCACAACTGCAGAAACGAAAAGGTCCATGCTACTGCAACATTTAGACTCTTCACTTTTGACCAAGTCTTATAGTCATTGTTTGGCCATTCAATGCAGCTGCAAAATATTTTGAATAAGACATCCTATTTCTCTTTGATTATTCTAGAATTGGCAGATAAGCTTGAAAATAAACTCACAACTGCAGAAACGAAAAGGCCCATGCTACTGCAACATTTAGACTCTTCACTTTTGACCAAGTCTTATAGTCATTGCCTATAGTTTGGCCATTCAATGCGGCTGCAGAACATTTTGAATAAGACATCCTATTTCTCTTTGATTATTCTAGAATTGGCAGATAAGCTTGAAAATAAACTCACAACTGCAGAAAGGAAATGGTCCATGCTACTGCAACATTTAGACTCTTCACTTTTGACCAAGTCTTATAGTCATTGCCTATAGTTTGGCCATTCAATGCAGCTGCAGAACATTTTGAATAAGACATCCAATTTCTCTTTGATTATTCTAGAAT
>JAAEMK010000760.1 GCA_024225635.1 Desulfobacteraceae bacterium
ATGGAAGCTGTGATCAATATGAAGGGATGGAGATCCCTCAGCGCGAGGCGTGTGGTGATGGGCGGTACTGCCGCGCATCGCCAGACGCGGTGCGCTAGGTGCGCAGTAGTGCGTTGCCGCGCACCTCGCGTTCGCGCGCGCACGCGCGCGCGCGCGCGCGCGTGCTTGTCGAGCGGTAACGCGTAGCGGGCGCGAATGGTGTTAAAGCTAAAGCGAGTCGACGCGCCGCACGTCGCTACCGAGCGGCGTGCGCGCGCGTTAGCGATGCAGTGAGTGAAGTTCTAGCGAAGCTGTTCACGGTGTGTGCGGGGCGGCGCCGCACCCGCGCGCAAGCGATGCAGCGTGAGGCGTGCGCGCGCTCGCCGCCAAGCGCGCGTTGTGAGGGTACTGCGCCCCCTACACTCGCTATTCGCTTCCAATGAGGGTTCGTCTCTGAAATTTCTGTAGATGGAGCTTCACGACTACTGTTCGTGCGCAGAGCTTGCGTACAGTGACTTCTGCTTCGATCTTCAACTCAATCGTCCCATCCAAACCCTGTGAACCTTTGACCTCCCTTCATCATAGCTGCAGCGTCAAGTTCGAGTCTAAGACAACAGACAAACCCACCAATCAAGGGTTCTGTCGCGGGAGTGCGAACGACGTCAAGTGGAGTGTAGAACAATAGGGACAACAGACTGAGAGGGGGGAGGACTTGATGGCGTCTGCTTGGTCGCGCGCATAAGCGTGTGGTACTTCTGCTGCAGCGCGCTTCACTCATCCCCCTATGCTTTGCTCATCTCTTCTTCCACTCAACAATTCCCTTCGCGTCAGTGAAGTAAGGCA
>JAAEMK010000761.1 GCA_024225635.1 Desulfobacteraceae bacterium
GGCTAAATTTGCTTCGCTCGTATCGATGGGGTCAGGCTTAGCTTATTGGCATTTTGTTGGTTTGATCAGGGATGTCGCAATAAGCTAAGCCTGACCCCGTTTTTTGTACCCTGGGATGGTTGCGGTTTAATTGTAATCTGGATCAGGCGGTAGTATAGGCCTCGAGGTAGGAAGGCGTAAGCTAAATTTGCTTCGCTCGCTTCGATGGGGTCGGGCTTAGCTTATTGGCATTTTGTTGGTTTGATCAGGGATGTCGCAATAAGCTAAGCCTGACCCCGGCTGTTGTAACCTGGGATGGTTGCGGCTTAATTGTAATCTGGGTCAGGCGGTAGGATAAGCCTCGATGTAGGAAGGCGTAAGCTAAATTTGCTTCGCTCGCTTCGATGGGGTCAGGCTTAGCTTATTGGCATTTTGTTGGTTTGATCAGGGATGTCGCAATAAGCTAAGCCTGACCCCGGCTTTTGTACCATGAGATGGTTGCGGCTTAATTGTAATCTGGGTCAGGCGGTAGGATAGGCCTCGATGTAGGAAGGCGTAAGCTAAATTTGCTTCGCTCGCTTCGATGGGGTCGGGCTTACTCCATACTGGGGGGGGCCGATTTTAAAATACCGCTTATATGCCAGTCGTCCCAGGAATGTTGGTATGAATGCGTTTATAACTGGTATATCACGATAGGCGGACTCCCTAAAAGCAAGCCGTCTTAGTTTATTGGAATCGACATCTATCGGAAACGGAACAGTTTTATGAACAGCATAAGCTTGAAACAATTTCTTCATTTCTTCTGCAACGATCAGCGGGATTCTAAAAAATTCTGCTTTATCCTTGGGGCCGGAGCCTCTGTTTCATCCGGCATTCCAACCGGATATACCCTTGCCTGTGACTGGTTTAACGAATTAAAGACAGATATACTGCCCGAAAAGGAATTTGAGGAGTGGGTAGCAGAAGAAAATATAGATGAGAAAAAACTTGCGGAACACTATGGACAAATTTATGCCAAGCGATATGAGTTAGATCCAAAAGACGGGTATGAATTTCTTGAAAAGGTCATGGAAAAATCCGATCCGAGCATCGGGTATGCAATGCTGGCCCAGATCCTGACCACCTCCAAAAGCAACATGGTTATTACCACAAATTTTGACAGCCTCTCCGAAGATGCCCTGTTTATTTATACCCAGAAAAAGCCCCTGGTCATCGGCCATGAATCCCTTGCAGGATTTATCCAGGCCCACACCTCAAGACCCTGTATCATCAAACTCCACAGGGATCTTCTGCTGGCCCCCAAAAACAAGGATTCCGAAATAAACAACCTGTCGGACAATTTTAAAAAGAGCCTGTCACAGATATTCAATTTTTACACCCCCCTTGTCATTGGCTATGGAGGCAATGACGGCAGCCTGATGGACTTTCTTAAATCCCTGGATCACATCGAAGGCGGTATATACTGGTTTGTCCGCGAAAAAGAGACCGGGTTGAATGATCGAATCCAGGGCCTGCTTGAGCAACATAACGGTCGCACCGTAAAAATCCCCGGATTTGATGAACTCATGATCCAGACAGGAAATACACTAAAATTAGACAGGTTGGATGATGATCTCATCGAAATAGCCAAAAAACGATCCGATAAATACAAGGAAGAATTTAAACGCCTGACCCAGGAAAACAAAACCACGGATGAAACCAAACAAGCCCTGTCCGATATTGCATCAAGGGGTGAAAAAAACTGGCTGTACTACCTCGTAAAAGCAACAGAAGAAAAAAACCCGGACAAAAAGGAGTCCATCTATCGAGAAGGAATTAGAGTTTTACCTGAAAACCCTGAAATGCATGGGATTTATGCTATATTCTTTTCTTATGAAAAAAAAGATTATGACAAGGCCGAAACATTTCACAAAAGCTCAATCAAACTCAACCCGGAGAATTCATTTTTAAATGGCAACTATGCTCATTTTTTATCTGATATCCGAAAAAATTATGACGAGGCACAAAAATATTACCAAAAAGCCATTAAACTCAATCCAGATGATGTATATTTAAATTCCAACTATGTTAAGCACTTGATTGTCAGTGGCAACACAGACCATGCTTTTCAATTAATAGAAAAGACTTTTATATTAATTGAAAAGTCTATGCCGCGTACCAGAAATCAAGATATGTCATTCAATCTGAGACTATGGTATTATCGTTATGCTATATTCTTTGAAAAATATGAGGATGCCAGAGATAACGTTATCAAACTGCTTGACCAGGGTATAAAATCACCGCGCACGTATCTGGACGATGTTATCAAAAAGGCCCAAGAATTGAACCATCCTGATCCCGGCGACCTGGCAAAACTGGCCAAACAAATTTCAGCTATTGATGAAGCCTAAAAGTAACTATTCCGCACGTTGTAATCTCCCTGTTTTAACCATGTAGTTTTCTTCATGTTCTTCATGTCCTTCATGGTAAATAAAAACGCCCGGAGGGCAGGAGCCGTACATCGTCTTAAATGGTCAAACCGCCTGCCCTCCGGGCAGTGTTTTATTAACCACCATGAAGAACATGAAGGACATGAAGGGGGATGCCGGTCAGCCGTTATTCATCGAAAATCAATAATCCTTTATGGTAGGATCGGTTTCCCCCCGGCTGATGTGCTGAATAGTTACATTAAACAAAATCGCCCCGTGCGCCACCCCGGATGCACGGGGTTAGACCCTAAAAACACTGTTTACATTCAAACAGCATTCATGTAATAGAGATAATATCGTTTATCGGCATGATTTCAGCCGTTTTACCCGGAACAAAAGCCGGCACACGCTCACATTGAACATTAACAAAGGGAGGAAACCATTGAAAAAGCTTGTCATTCTATCAGTCTTTTTATTATTGGGCGCAGGAATCGCCTCTGCCGGTACCATCAAGGTTGGAGAAGAACTTCCGGAAATCAACATCAAAGAAAAAGGCGTGATGGTTCCCGAATATGAGATTGTGAAAGACCGGATGGTTTTTAAAGAAGACGGACGAATCTCATACCGGGAATGGGACAGTAAAGAACTTTCCGGCAGGATCAGGACAATTTACCATCTGGCGGCCCGGGACGGCATTGACGAGATCAACGAGCCGTATATCGACGCCCTCATCGCAGCAAAACTCCCGGAAGCCCTCCCGGACTCCCCCTACAAAACCATTACCATCCTCAACATGGATGACGCACTCTGGGGAACCAGCGGGATCGCCGGAATGCGCCTGGAGAAAAGTCAAAAAGAATTCCCCTATGCATGCTATGTAGCAGATGAAGACGGCCAGGCCATCAAAACCTGGGGGCTCAAGAAAAAAGAGAGCGCCGTCATTGTCCTTGATCACGAAAACCGGGTCATCTTTTTCAAGGAGGGCAAATTAAACAGGGAAGAGATTCAAACAGCAGTAGCCCTCATCAAATCGGAACTTGAAACAGACTGATACTGCAACGCCCCGTGCGCAAGGCACGATGCACGGGGCGATGATCCGCCCTGCCCGGCTTTACGCTGTTTTGTTCCTGCGCACCAGCAGCACGCCCATGCAGAGGTTAAAGATCAGGCTGATTCCCAACACCGCTGAAAGGGGTTTGGACAGGGCTTTGGGATTTTGGTCCCGGGTTGCGGTTTTCGGGGCGGACTCTTGCGTTTGCTCCGGCTGCACCTGGACCCGGCCCTGGATTTTATGCCCCATCCCATCGCTGACCTCCACCAGCCAGGTACCGGGGGTGTCGGGAAAGAATGCGATTCTTCCATTTTTGTCGGTCCGTCCATTTTGATGTTCAAGCTCGGCATCTTCGGGAGAATAGATATAGGTCTCGGCATAGGCCATGGCGGTTCCATCTGAGTAATAGCACTCCAGGGTTACGGCTTTATCTTGCTGTAACACTCGATAGCCTGTGCCATGGGCCAGGGCAACTCCGGGCAGAATCAACGCAACTGAGATCAGAACAAAAAGGAATTCAATCGTCGGGAAGAATCGCAGTCTCATCTATTTCACCTCAAATACCAGAACAGCACGCATGATATGGGTATCATAATCCTCGGTGGCCTGGTCCAGCTTCTTTTGTACCCGGACCATCCAGGTTCCGGGATGGGTTATTTTCACCTTTGCAATGCCCTGGTCGTTGCATTCCGTATAATAGGCATAGGTGTTGGGATTTGAGCTGAAACCGTCATAGGTGGCATAAACCGCCGTGGACAAGGGTTTGCCGTCATAGAGGATTTTGAATTCCATTTCCGTGTTGATACCGGCCGTGGCAGGATTGGTAATGGGGACAATTTCCAGTTTATCCTTGACGATTGTATCGAACCCTTGGTCTGCGTTGCCTGCTTTGATAAGGGTTTTACAGAATTTCTCATATTTACCACTGGCGATAACGCCCCTCAGGCCCTTTTTGCTTGCCTGCTTCCACCCCTGGGTGGTCTGGGTCCAGATTATGCCTTTTCGATGTCCGGCAATGATTGCGTACCCTTCTTTTTTGCACTGGGCAACGCCGTCATGGGTCAGCAGGATGGGGTTGGGGTGCAGTTTTATGGGGGTAACGGTGTTGGCGTTGATCAGGGAAACATCTATCTGATCCCCGGGTTCCAGCTCTTCACTTACCATGAACACGTGGCAGGACAGTACGCTGAAGGGAACTTTTTGATCCGGCTGGACACTCATCTGAACAGGTTTGATGACAAACTCATGGGCGGAAACAGATGCAATCATAGTAAAGCAAATCATTAACGATAACAGAAAGAATTTACAGGGTCTGGTCATTGTCTTCTCCTTAAAAATAGACCGTTAAAACAAAAAAAGCCACAAAGATCCATCTCCCCCATAAGAGGGGGCAAAGGCCTTCGTGGCTTACGTTTCAAATATTTTTTACTACTACTACTTCTTAAATAACTATTACCTTCAGGTAATTAATGGGGCATACATAAATCACAACACGATTTGATGTCAACCTTTTTTTACTCAAAAAAAGCATAAAGTTCCCTGTCATCAAGATTGGCAAAGGAAAAACGTCCCCTTTTCTCACGGAGAAACATGCCCGCTGCTTTGCCCGTTGCCATGAAGCCCACGCATAAACGCCATGTAGATCAAGGCTGTCTCCTCCGGTTTTTCCACCATTGGCACATGCCCGCAATTTTCGATTATTTTAAGGGTGGCGTCGGGGATCATGGTTTTGAACACCATGGCGCCGGAGACATCGAGCACCCTGTCCCGGTCTCCCCAGATTACCAGGACAGGGGGGGTGAGTTTTGGCAGCTCTTTCCGGACCGGGGTGTCATCGGTATCCGAAAACAGGTCCTTCCACATTTTCCTGTTATGTTCGTTTCTCTCCATGTGGCGGCGGGCCAGGACATTCCTGGCAGGCCAGGGAAGAAACGGCTCCTCTTCAAAACAGAGGGCCAGCAGATCATCATACTCTTTGCGGGTGGAAACGATCAATGGATTCCTGCCCTGGTCCAGGGCCTTGAAAAAATCGCTTTTCACCGAAGTCAACACCCCTGCCGAATCAAACAGTCCCAGGGATAAAATCTGTTCCGGCCGGTTTTGCGAATAAACCAGGGACACAAGCCCGCCCATGGAATTTCCAGCCAGATGGAAGCGTGTGAGCCCAAGCTTGTCAACCGCCGAGGCCAGGCGCCTTTCCATGCTGAACACGTCATAGGCTCCCGGGAAATCAAGGGAGCTCTCCCCATGCCCCGGAAGATCCACGGCAATCACCCTGTAGGATTCCGGAATATATCGCGCAAACCTGAGCCAGTTGTCCTTATTCGCCCCAAAACCGTGGAGAAACACCATTACATCCCCGACTCCCTCCCTTTCCAGGTAGCAGAGGGTCCGTCCCTCCACCATGACGGATTTTTTCTCCATGCGGGATTTGCTCCGCTCCATGGAAAGTCCGAACCTGAACGCCGGTTCCTCGACGATGCTGCATCCGGTGCAAAACAATAAGGAAACAAGAATCAAGATTGTAATTCGTAAATGTATTTTCACGGCACGGACCTCCTGTATGGGGACGTTCAATAATACAGCCTGACTCATACCCTTTTCACGGTGCGCCCAAAAACACAATATTTTTTTTACCTGAACCTTTTTCGCTGCCTGGCACAGAGCATGATTTCCAGGGGACAGTTTTATTTTGAGCTTGACAAAAAGCCCCACAAATAGTTCCATTGGTATGGGATGCGGAATCGAAAGCATGCGTCATAAAGTTCCTTATTATCAGGGTTATTTTTAACGAATCCACCATAAGACAAAAATTGTCTTTTCTCACTCTGTTTCGCCGATATTTACACCAGTCTCCCAGATCCCTTATCGTCAGCGGAAATAATCCGTTTTTTTGCTGAAACGAAATGTTACCAACATAGCTATGGTTTAAGATCGTCTTTATCACTTATCGCCTACCGATCCTTGTGGAAGGGGTGGGGAATGGAAAAAGTCCTGCAAACCTGGCTGTTTCATCAATGCCGGAAGATGTCCGGCTCGATACATGCCATGTTGTTGACAAATCCATCAGATGAAGGACCGGACAAGCGGGTACTGTTCTGGCCGGATAACCTGCGTGATCACACGCGGTTGTCCCGGGTCGCCCGGACGGCATTGCGAACCGGGCAACCGGTGATAAAGTCCCACGACAATGAAATGGAAAAAACCGGTGAACCGCTGGATGCCCTGGCCTGCCCCCTGTTTCTGAAAGGCCGGTTGTTCGGGGCCGTGGCCGTCGAGATGACCAACCGGTCCAAGCCCATGCAGGAAACAACGGTGTGCCAGCTCAAGGCCGGGGCTGAATGGCTGGAAGCCATGATTCTGCTGCATGGTTCAACGGCCAAGGACCAACTGGTGAATCTTGTGGACCTGGTTGCCTCGGGACTTGAACATGACCGTTTCAGACTGGCCGCAAGCGAGGTGACCAACGAACTTGCCCAGCGCTTTTCCTGCCGCCGGGTGAGTATCGGTTTTCTGCGTTACAACATTGTAAGGGTCGAGGCCCTGTCCCATTGTTCCCGGATCGATCAGCATTCCAGCCTGGTTCGGGCCATTCGGGATGCCATGTCCGAAGCCCTGGACCAGTGCGCCACAGTGGTGTATCCCCCGGAACCCAACGCCCCCCCGGTGGCCACCCGGTTTCATGCACAACTGGCCAAAGAGCAGCATGGGACTGCCATATGCACCTTGCCGCTGATAAGAAACAACAAAGCGGTCGGCGCACTGCTGCTGGAGCGCGCCGGGGAAAACCCCTTTCCCCCGGAAACGGTGGTGCAGTGTGAGCAGATCGGGCTGTTGCTCGGGCCGGTGCTGGAAACCAGAAGAAGGGACGAGCGGCCCCTGCATTCAAAGATCCTCGAATCATTGCGAACCGGGCTCGTCAAACTGTTCGGTCCGCGTCATCTGACCCTGAAGGCCGCCGTCAGCCTGGGCGCGATTCTCCTGGCCTGGCTTTCCCTGGCCACGGCCATGTTTCGCATATCCTGCGATTCCGTGCTGGAACCGGGTGTCTGTCAGGTGATTGTGGCCCCCCAGCAGGGGTATATTGCCAAGGCCCATGCCCGCGCCGGTGATCTGGTTCAGGCGGGGGATCTGCTGGCGACCCTGGATGACCAGGACCTGCGCCTTGAACAACGCAAATGGCAAAGCAAGCGTGCCCGGCTGCTCAAGGAATACCGAAAGGCGCTGGCCGGTTTCAACCGTGCCGAGGTGGCCATTCTCAAAGCCAAACGCGCCCAGGCCGAAGCCCAGCTTGCGCTTACGGAAAAGCAGCTGGCGCGTACAACCCTTGTCGCCCCGTTTTCCGGCCTGGTTGTGAAGGGCGACCTGAGCCAGGCCCTTGGCTCGCCGGTCACCCGGGGCGAGGTGTTGTATGAAGTGGCTCCCACCGGCCAATACCTGGTTGTCCTGAAGGTTGAAGACCGGGATATCGGTCTGGTCTCCCCGGGGCAAAAGGGAAAATTGAAACTGTCCGGCATTCCCGACCAGACGATTTCCATCACCATCGACCGGCTGACCCCCGTGTCAACCCCCGGGGAGGGGCGCAACTATTTCCGGGTGGAGGCAGTCATGGAAAAGCATTCGGATCTAATGCGCCCCGGCATGGAAGGGATCTCAAAAATAGAAATCGGCCGGGAAAAGCTGCTCCGGATCTGGACCCGGCCATGGTCTGAACGACTGCGTATCTTAGCCTGGAAACTGTTACCGTAAGAGGAATAATGAACCAATCACTGTTCAGCACATATTGGTATCGCGTCGCAAAACTCAAACCCATGCTGCGCGCTTCCGCCAAAATTTCCCGGCATGTGTACAAGGGCCGGCCCTGGTATGTAATGATGAACAGCCTGAACGGGCGCAATCACAGGTTCAATGCGGCCGCCTACGCCCTGATCGGGCAAATGGACGGTACACGGACGGTTCAGGAGATCTGGGAAAACGCCGGTCAACAGTTAGCCGATGCCGCCCCGACCCAGGATGAACTCATTCTCCTGCTCGGTCTGCTGCACCAGGCGGATCTGATTCAAAGCGACATCCTGCCCAGCACGGCGGAACTATTCCGGCAGGCCCCGGGGGGACGGGACGATAGTTGGAAACAGCGGATTTCCAATCCGTTTTCCATGCGGTTCCCCCTCTTTGACCCGGACCGGTTCCTGGAGAAATGGAGCTTTCTCACGGCGCCCCTGTTCACCCGGGGCGCTTTTCTCGCCTGGCTGCTCATCGTGGTGACGGCCATGGTTGGCACATGTCTCAACTGGCCCGAATTGTCCGGCAATCTGTCCGACCGGCTCTTTTTGCCTCAAAACCTGCTGCTGCTCTGGCTGGTTTTTCCCCTGGTGAAAATCCTCCACGAATTCGGCCACGCCTTTGCCGTGAAAAAGTGGGGGGGAGAGGTGCACGAACTGGGAATCATGCTGCTGGCAATGACCCCCATCCCCTATGTGAATGCCACCGCCTCCGCCTCTTTTTCCGAGAAACGGCACAGGATAGCCGTTTCCGCAATGGGGATGGCGGTGGAGCTGCTGCTGGCGTCCCTTGCGCTGCTGGTCTGGCTGAACGTGGAAACCGGCCTGATCAGCGCCATTGCCTATAACGTCATGCTCATCGCCGGGGCCTCCACCGTGCTGTTCAACGGCAATCCCCTGCTGCGGTACGACGGATACTACATCCTGGCCGACCTGATCGAGATTCCCAATCTGAACCGGCGCTCCACCCGCTATATCGGTTATCTGTTCCAGCGCTATCTGCTGGGGATTGAAACGGCTGAATCACCGGTTACCGCCCCCGGGGAAAAAGCCTGGTTTCTGGTCTACGCCCCGGTTTCCTTCTGCTACCGCCTGGCCGTCCTTACGGGACTGATGCTCCTGATCAGCAGCCGTTTTTTTGGAGTGGGGGTACTGGTCGCCCTGTGGGGGGGCGTCAGCCTGTTGATCCTCCCCCCGGTCCGCACCCTGTCCCGCTTCCTGAACAGCCCGGAAGGCCGCAGCCGCGGCAGCCGCCTGGCAGGCATGGCCATTGGACTGGCATTGGGAATTGTTCTCCTGTTTTTTATCCTCCCGGTTCCCCTTCGGACCGCCACCCAGGGAGTGGTCTGGCTGCCGGAACAATCGGCGGTCAGGGCCGGCGCCGATTGCGAAGTGGTTGAAGTGCTGGCGCCCGGGGAAGAATTTGTAGCCGGGAATGTCCCCCTGATCCGGGGGGCCGATCCCTTTCTGGAAGCGGATATCAAAATTTACAAAGCCCGCCTGGAGGAACTCTACGCCGGCTACAATGCCCAGCCGCGCCACAAACGGGTGAAGCGGAAAATGCTGCTGGAAGAGATCCAACGGGTTAAAAAGGATCTGGAACAGGCCGAAGCGAAACGGGATAAGCTGGTGGTGCGCAGCCCGGCCCAGGGCAGGTTTATTTTGATCGAAGCCCGGAACCTGCCCGGCCATTTTGTCAAAAAAGGGGAACTGCTCGGTTATATCATTGCGGAGCATCACCCCACGGTCCGGGCCGTGGTTCCCCAGGCGGATATCGGTCTTGTGCGAAAAAAAGTCACCGGGGTGGAGGTGCGGCTGGCCGAACAACCGGCAACACCCCTCCGGGCCGAAATCAAACGGATTATCCCGGCAGCGGCCCTCAATCTGCCGTCAGCGGCCCTTGGCACCGGCGGCGGCGGAGATATTCCAATGGATCCCACCGATCCGGATGGATTGCGGGCCCTGGAAACCCATTTCCAGCTGGATCTCAGCCTGCCGGAAGAGATAAGGACACCCCACATCGGAGGAAGGGTCTTTGTACGAATCGAACATGGGACCATGCCCCTGGCCATGCAGTGGTACCGCAGGTTACGCCAACTGTTTTTAAGGAAGTTTTATGTTTAGTTCATCCCTTGCAGAAGACATCAAAGCCATGCGTCCCGGCCTGATCGCGGGACAGTACCCCCAGCGGTGCAGCCGTGAGGACGGAAGGCTGGACGGCGCCTTGAACGCCCTTAAGGGAGTCCTGATACGGCTGACCATGGACGGCCTGACAAGCCTGCCCGGTATCGCCGCAACCATCAGCCGCAGGGGAGAAGCGTTGACCGGCCTTGGCAACACAGCAATAAACGCCCTGCGGGTGAAGTTGCGCCATGATTTCCACCGCCGGGGGCTGACCCCCCGGCTCTGCATGGAATCCTTTGCCCTGATCAGGGAACTTGCCGTGCGAACGATCCGGTTGCGGCATTATGATTCCCAGGTCATGGCCGGCTGGGTGATGCTCCAGGGCCGGCTTGCGGAAATGGAAACCGGAGAGGGAAAAACCCTGGCGGCCACCCTGGCGGCGGCAACCGCGGCACTGGCCGGAATCCCGGTCCATGTGATCACCGTCAACGAGTACCTGGTGGAACGGGACGCGGCGTCCATGGGCCCCATCTACAGGGCCCTGGGGCTTACCGTGGGGGTTGTCACCCAGGCCATGACGCCGGAAGAGCGCCGGGCCGGGTACGGGTGCGATATCACCTATTGCACCAACAAACAGGCGGCCTTTGATTATCTGCGCGACCGGCTGCTCCTCGGCAACGCCCCCGGCCGGTTGCGCCTGCAACTGGAACCGGCCTATTCAGACAATCACCGCCTGGGCCGGTTTCTGCTGCGCGGACTCTGTTACGCCATTGTGGACGAGGCGGACAGTGTCTTGATCGACGAGGCCCGTACCCCGTTGATCATAACCCGCAACACCGACAGCACGGTGCAACATGCATTTTATCAAAAGGCGCTGCACCTGGCCCAGGCCATGGAACCCGAACACGATTTTTTCCTGGAGCCCGGACAAAACAAGGTACGGCTCAGCCTGGCCGGGCAACAGCGGCTGGCAGGTCTTCACCGGTCCGAAAACGGGCCATGGCAAAATGCCCGCCACCTGGAAGAAATGGTTTGCCTGGCCCTCCATGCCCTGCATCTTCTGCACAGGGACCGGGACTACCTGGTGCACGAGAACAAAATCGTGATTATCGATGCCAACACCGGACGGACAATGCCTGACCGCTCCTGGGAACGGGGGCTCCACCAGCTGGTGGAAGCAAAGGAAAACGCTCCCCTTACCAGGGCCCGCGACCAATTGGGACGGTTGACGTATCAGCGTTTTTTCCGCCGTTACCTGCACCTTGGCGGCATGACCGGAACAGCCAGGGAAGCCGGTTCGGAACTATGGTCGGTTTACCGGCTCAGGGTCCGGGAAATTCCCCTGCACCGCCCCAGCCGGCGTGAAGAGCTGCCCCCCCGGGTCTATCCCCGGGCCGAAGAGAAATGGGCGGCGGTTATCACCGCAGTTAAAGAGATGCAACGCCGGGGAAGACCGGTGCTGATCGGTACCGGGTCGGTGGCCGATTCAGAGTTGCTGGGCCGGCGACTGACAGCGGCAAAGATCCCCCACCAGGTATTGAACGCCCGGCAGGATAAGGAGGAGGCCCGGATTGTCGCGGCCGCCGGCAGGCAAGGCCAAGTCACCGTGGCCACCAACATGGCGGGCCGGGGCACCGACATCCCCCTTGCCGGCGGGGTTGCAGGCCTGGGCGGCCTGCATGTCATCGCCACCTGCCGTAACCAGGCCCGACGAATTGACCGGCAGCTGTACGGACGCTGTGCCCGCCAGGGAGATCCCGGCAGTTTTCAGGAGATTCTTTCATTGGAGGATGAATTGCTTCAACAGAACTGTCACCCGGCGCTGATCAAATTTATGGGTCGTCCCCGGACCATAACCCGCCGGTTTCAAGACAAACTGAATCTGTTCATCATAGGACACGCCCAACGGAGCATCGAACGCCGGCACCGCGAGACCCGGCGAACCCTGTTGGAGCATGACCGGCAGACCGGTCGGCTGCTCACCTTCAGCGGTCATCTGGAATAGGAGATTAAACATCCATGATTCTTCTACGCAAAACAACCTTTTTCAACCTGACGCTAACCGCCGTATCGATGTTGTGGATCACGGCGGCATGGGCCGAAACAGTGGAATATGACGGCCTGATCGAACCCGATCTGATTGTCGAGATCGGGGCGCCGGCAGAAGGAATCGTCACCAGGGTAGCGGTCGATCGCAGCAGTCCGGTCCAAAAAGGAGAAACCCTGGTGGAACTTGAATCCTCGGTGGAACAGGCGGCGTTGAAAAAAGCGGAAGCCCTGGCCGCCTTTGACGGCGAAATCCGCATGCAGCGGACCCAGCTTGCGTTTGCCAAACGGGCCCACCAACGGGTCAAACAGCTTGAGGCGGTCTCCACCCATGACAAGGACCTGGCCGCCACCGAGATTATCCAGACCGGCCATCGCCTGGGAAAGGCCCGGGAAAAGCGCTCCCTGGCCCGGCTGGAGCTTAAAAAGGCCCGGGCGGTGCTGGCCCTGCGCTCCATCAAAAGCCCGATCTCCGGCGTGGTGGCGGAGCGCTATGTTTCCCCCGGAGAATATGTCAACAGCCAACCCCTGCTGCGGGTGGTCAGGATCGACCCGTTGCGGGTCGAAGTGATCGTTCCCGCCCGGATATTCGGCAGGATCACCCCCGGCATGACCGCGGCCATTATTCCGGAACTTCCGGAATACGGGGAAAAGACCGCCACCGTGACCATCGTCGATAAAGTGATCGATCCTGCCAGCAGCACCTTCGGGGTAAGGCTGGAACTGCCCAATACCCACCGCCATATGCCCAGCGGCATGAAATGCCTGGTGCGTTTTGAAATAAAGGATGAGGCTTGCGGGGTGGAAAAGGCCACCGCCCGGATCACCCCTGATCAGGTACAAAACTGATCATGCAGTACCGTTCCTGAAGGAGAAAATCATGGCTAAAAAACTCGCAGTAAAACAACCAAAAATTCTCCGTTACGAAGAACTGGAACAACGTGTGCTGTTTTCAGCCGATGCTGTTCCGGGCCTGGACATTGACGGGGTTCACGAACAGGTGCTGACCGAGGATGTTGGCGCGGATCAACAGGCCGCCCCCGGGGAGAGAGGACAGGCAGAGGAACAAAATGAGGAAGCCCCGGGGCCGGAGCTGGTCTTTGTCAATGGAAACGTGGCCGATTACGAGCATCTGATCGCCAACCTGAAAGAAAGCAACGAAGACCGTATCATTGAAGTGGTGGTGATCGAATCCCATGAAGACGGCATCGGGCAGGTCACCCAAACCCTGGACGGCCGCTCGGACCTTTCGGCCGTGCATTTCATCACCCACGGCGCCAACGGGCAGATCAGCTTGGGGAACGCCTGGCTGAACAGCACCGCCCTGGAACAAAACAGCCATGCCGTTGCCCAATGGGGCAACGCCCTGACCAAAACCGGGGATTTTCTCTTTTACGGCTGTAACATCGCTGCCGACAGTGACGGCCAAAGCCTGCTGGACCGCATCAGCCAACTCACCGGCACGGACGTGGCCGCCTCCGAGGACATGACCGGCGACAGGGAACAGGGCGGCGACTGGAACCTGGAATATCTCTCAGGACCCGTTGAAACGGAATTGTCAGTCCGTTCCGATCCGCAACCGGGCTGGTCCCACCTGCTCAACGTCAACCAGGGGCCGGTGAATACCGTGCCCGGAGCCCAGACCATCACCCGGAACGGCATGCTGCTTTTCTCGTTCGGCACCGATACGAAAGTCTCCATCAGCGATCCGGATGCCGGTGACAATCCCGTGCAGGTTACCCTGACCGCCACCAACGGCACACTGAACCTGTCCGGAAACGGAGGGCTCACCTTCACCGTCGGCAGCGGCACGGCGGACGCCGCCATGACCTTCACCGGCACCATCAGCGATATCAATACTGCCATGAAGGGGATGACCTTTGTGGCCACCCCGGGCTTCACCGGCACGGCCGGTGTGGAGCTCACCACCAATGACCTGGGCCAATCCGGCACCGGCGGCGAGCAGTCTGCAACTAACGCGATCACGATCAACGTAACCTCCCATCCGGACAACGCCCTGTGGCTGAGCACGCTCTCCAATGCCGCAGTGGGTGAATCCTTTGGTGATATAAGCTGGACGGAAGACGAAATAATGCAGTTCGGAAACCCGAATTTCGCTCTTTCCCAGGATGATAATGCCCCGGAAACCAACGGCACCTTTGCCCAGGTACATTTCAACGCAGCCGGATTCTCCCAGAGCGGAACCGCCAACATCAATGCCTTACACTATGTTACCAATGATCTGGTCATCGGGGGCGGCGCCAACACCCTCCAGCTTTCAGCCGGCGACCTCCTGTTCAGCACGGACAAGGAAGAAACCTTTGACACCCTTACGGTAACCCAAAAAGATGTCGTGCTTTTCCGCCCGGCCTGGCCTGGAGATTACTCCGCCGGCACCTTCACAATGGTGCTGCAAGATCCGGCGAATGATATAGAGATCAAGGGGATGAGCCTGGTGCAGCAGGACACCACGGTGGGATCCGTCACCCCGGCAACCCTAAACGCAGGCGACTTCCTGTTCATCCTGAACGATGAGAGCATCCACCGTTATGAACCCACCGGTGTCGGCCAGGGCACTACGGCCGGTACGCTTACGGAGTTCCTTGAAGGCAATTCGGCAGGAGTCGGCATCAGCCAAAATCTCAACAGCGTTCACCTGATTGAGGAAGCCGCCACCATCGGCGGCATCAGCGTCGCTAAAGGAGATATACTGGCCACGGTGAGTTCGGACGATGATCTTGGCAACAACAACATTGCTGTAAAAAAATACGATGTATTCCGCCTGGGTGTGGAGTCCACGGGAACCGGCACCTCCGTCGCCCAGGCAAGTCTGCTGTTTGACGGCAGCGACGTGGACATAAACTCCGGCGGAGAAGAGTTTGATGGGTTGTCCCTGGGTTGGTACAACCGGACGCCGCAAATACCCAACGAAACCTTTGATGAATTAAATGAGCACAGCAATGTCGATGAATATGCCGGCAAGGTTCACCCCCTCGGCCTGGAAATGCAACTTTCCTACGCCATCATCGCCGGCAATACCGACGGCGCATTCGAGATCGGCCCGAACTCGGGCGAAATCTGCGTGGCCAACAGCGCCGCCCTGGTTTTTGAGACCACACCGACCTTTGTCCTCACCGCAGCAGCCATTAACAGCCAGGGGGTGTACGACACGGCGACCGTCACCATCCCCTTGAGCAATATCAACGAACCGCCCATAATCGAGAACAATACCGGATTGACCGTCGACAAAGGTTCGGCCGGCAACGTGATCACCACGGCCATGCTTAAGGCAAGCGACATGGAAGACCTCCCCATGACCCTGAGATATTTCCTGATAGACAATGTCGACAAAGGAACCCTGAGACTCAACGGCGCCTCCCTGGATGTGGGCAATAACTTTTCCCAGGACGACATAGATACAGGGAAGGTCACCTATGATCACGGCGGCGGGGATACCCTGGACGACAGCTTCAGCTTCATAGTTGAAGACACGGCTGAGGAAAAAGCCAACGAGGTGCCCGGTACGTTTACCATCCAGGTCAATGGCCTCCAAATCAACGACCTGACCGCCCCGGTAGCCGAAAATGCGCCCAATGGCACGGTGGTGGCGGATCTCAACGAAACCGGCACCGGCAATGATACGGACCTGGACGGAAATCCCCTGACCTATTCCATCACCGCCGGCAATGGTGATGGGGTCTTTACCATCGATCCCGTTACCGGTATAATCACCATCCCCGACACCAGCAGCCTGGACCACGATACAACCCCAAGCTACGCCCTGACCGTGGAAGTGTCTAACGGTTCCGGGACCGATACGGCGACCATCACGGTCAATATTACAGGAACCGGCAACTCCGTTGGCCCGGTCAGCGACAATAACCCGGCCGGGAACACCGTGGCTGAAAACGCAAACTTCGGCGATCCGGTGGGCATTACCGCACTGGCCACGGACCAGGACCCAGGGGACACAGTCACCTACAGCCTGACCGACGATGCCGGCGGACGGTTTGCCATTGACAGCGGTACTGGCATTGTGACGGTGGCAGGCAATCTAGACTACGACACAGCCGCCAGCCACACCATTTCCGTGAAGGCCGAAAGCTCGGACGGTTCCACGTCTTTCCAGGACTTTACCATCAACATCACCCAGGTATCCCCACCACCACCCCCTCCACCCCCATCCCCCCCCCCATACATCCCCCCGGCAAACAATGCGCCAACGGCGGGCAATGCCATGATCAACGGCTTGGAAAACACTGTCTTCAACGGAAAATTACCCACGGCCACCGATCCAGATGGAGATCCGATCACCTACACCCTGGGGAGCCCTGCCGGTAACGGGACCGCCGAGGTCAATCCAAACGGCAGCTTCAGCTATACTCCCAATCCCGATTTCAACGGGGTTGACACCTTCACCTACACGGTCAGTGACGGCAAGGGCGGCACGGATACCGGGACCGTGACCATAACCATCGCTCCGGTAAACGATACGCCCATGGCGGCCGACGCCGATTTCAATACCTTCGAAGACACTGTCTTCAACGGGAAATTACCCACGGCCGCCGACCCGGATGGCGATCCAATCAGCTACACCCTGGAGAGCGCTCCCGGAAACGGAACCTGCGAGGTCAATCCCGACGGCAGCTTCAGCTACAACCCAAATCCCGACTTCAACGGCATCGACACTTTTACCTACACGGTGAGTGACGGCAAGGACGGCACCGATACCGGCACCGCGACCATGGAGATCACCCCCGTCAATGATGGGCCCACGGCGGCCGATGCCGGGTACAAGACCTTGGAAGACACCGTCTGCAACGGAAACCTGCCGGTAGCCGCCAACCCGGATGACGATCCAATCAGCTACACCCTGGAGAGCGCTCCCGGAAACGGAACCTGCGAGGTCAACCCCGACGGCAGCTTCAGCTACACCCCAAATCCCGACTTCAACGGCATCGACACTTTTACCTACACGGTGAGTGACGGCAAGGGCGGCACCGATACCGGAACCGTGACCATGGAGATCACCCCGGTCAACGATGGTCCCATGGCGGCCAATGCCGGATTCACCGGACTTGAAGACACCGTCTTACATGGTAACCTGCCCCGGTCCTACGACCCGGACGGCGATCCGGTCACCTACACCCTTAAAAGCGCTGCCGGCAAGGGAACCTGCGAGGTCAATCCCGACGGCAGCTTCGACTACACCCCCAATCCTGACTTCAACGGCATTGACTACTTTACCTACACGGTCAGGGACGGCCACGGCAGGACAGATACCGCGACCGTGACCATAACCATAACCCCGGTTAACGATTCACCCATAGCGGCCAATGCCGGTTTCAACGGACTCGAAGACACTGTCTTCAACGGGAAATTACCCACGGCCACCGACCTCGATGGCGACCCGCTCACCTACACCCTGGAAAATGCCCCCGGGAACGGAACCTGCAAGGTCAATCCCGACGGCAGCTTCAGCTACACCCCCAATCCCGACGTCAACGGCATGGACACCTTCACCTACACGGTCAGGGACGGTGAAGGCGGGACAGATACCGCAACCGTAACCATAACCATCACCCCGGTCAACGATTCGCCCATGGCGGCCAATGCCGGTTTCAACGGACTTGAAGACACCGTCAGCAAGGAAAACCTGCCCCAGTCCTACGACCCGGACGGCGATCCGGTAACCTACAGCCTGGAGAACGCTGCCGCAAACGGGACTGCCGTGGTCAATCCGGACGGCAGCTTCGACTACACCCCCAATCCCGACGTCAACGGCATGGACACCTTCACCTACACGGTCAGGGACGGCACCGGCAACAGCAACACCTACACGGTAAACGTCCATGTGGCGCCCGTGAAGGATATGCCGGTATTCACCTCGGAGCCGGTCACCGAGGCCACCGAGGCGACAGCATACAGTTCCGGCATCACCACCGAGAATGTGGACGGCACCCCCCTGACCATCTCCGCCCCCACCCTGCCCGCCTGGCTGACCCTGGTCGACAATGGTGACGGCACCGCCACCCTGGCCGGCACCCCAACCCATGCCGAAAAGGGAGATCACGGTGTTGTCCTCGAGGTTTCCAATGACGGATTGACCAACACCCTCGACTTCAATATCGACGTCTTTGTAACGACGACCGGAGTAACAGGGAGTGATTCAGGACAGGTTTTCAACGATCCTGAAACCAATACGGAGGAGAATCAACCAGAAGAGGACCAATCCCAGGAAAAACCGGCCCCGGCTCCACCCGCTGAATATAAAACAATGCCGTCGGTTGAAAAACATCCGGTCCCGGAAGATTCAACCGCGCCGGAGGATTCAACCGTGTCGGAGAATTCAACCGTGCCGGTAAAAAAGACGGCCGCTGAAACCACGGAAGAAAATATTGACCTGTCCAATGATACCCATGGGGACACCCAGCCGAAAGACCGTGGGGATGATCGTCCCCCCATCTTTTTTAAAAATGATCTGTATAGAGAAATATCTTCGTTGAAATATTCAAATTTCAATTATATGACCGGAAAAAATGCACCAACGGCCATGGACGGAGATGAGTTACCCAGCCTTGATTTCAACAGCAGCAATCACAACCGGATTGAGATAAACAGGGACTATGACCTGATGAGACAACAGATCGATCAATCCTTTGAAACCGAACTTAAAAACCGGGCGCTTAAATCAAAGCTGATAACCATAACCTCGGCAAGCTTTACCGTCGGTATTGTCAGCTATCTGTTACGGGCCGGCTCTCTAGTGGCAAGCCTGATCTCAAGTCTGCCGGTATGGTGCGGATTTGACCCGATAGCTATTTTTTCCGGAAATACGAACAAACCAAAAATTAAAAAAGATGACATTGCAGATGCGGACGAATTAAAAGCGGAATCTCTTTTTGACGGTGAGGCAGAATGATTTTCAATACCCCTGCCATACGGTTAAGCACAGCCCTGGTGCTGTTGACGATCAATCTTCTCCTGTTGGCCGAGCTGATCGGATTTGTTCCCGACAAATCCAAATCCGCGTTAAAGGTGCGTAAGAGTTTAAGCGAATCCCTGGCCCTGCAGTTTTGCACCGCAGCCGAAAAAGGAGAGTTCCAAACCATCCAGGCCACCCTCCGGGCAGTGGTGGATAGAAACGACGATATCCGTTCCGCGGCAATACGCACCAATGACGGTAAACTTCTCGCTATTGAAGGGGAACACCTGCTCCACTGGAAGCCCCCCGCGGACGGGAAATCAACCCCGACCCATGTAAAGGTCCCCCTGTTCCTGAAAAATAAAAAGTGGGCGGAGGTGGAAATCTGTTTTGCCCCATTGTGGGCAAATACCCGGACAAACGGAATCACCAATTCCTTTACCGGTCTACTGATTTTTATCGGCGTGGGCTGTTTTATCTGCTATTTTTTTCTCATCAAAAGAACCCTGCGTGAACTTGATCCCGCAGCGGTTATTCCGGAACGGGTTCAAAAAGCCTTTGATGTTCTTCAGGAAGGAGTGGTCATCCTGGATGAAAAAGAACTGATCGTGATGACCAACAAGGCTTTTGCCGGCCTGCTCGGCAAGGCCCCCAAGGCAATGATAGGACTGAAGGGATCGGAACTGGGGTGGCTTGAGTGTCACACTCCCGAGCAGGTCGGACAATTGCCATGGTTCAAGGCCATGGAAGACGGCAAAGAACAGAAAGGCGTCTCCCTGAGGCTGCGAAACAGTCTGGGCAATAAGATCAAGCTGGCCGTCAATGCTTCCATACTGACCGACAATGGGGGAAAACGCCACGGCACCCTGGTGACGTTTGACGATATCACCCAACTGGAGGAAAAGAACCTGGAACTCAGCGACCTGGTCGACAAACTCCAGGTGGCCAACGATGATATCAATGGGAAAAACCGGGAGCTGGAAATCCTCGCCAGCTGCGATCCCATGACCCTCTGTCTGAACAGGCGCTCCCTGGGTAAAAGGTTCGATGTCCTGTTCACCCGGGCAAAGGCGAACGGAGAGCCACTGTGCTGCCTGATGGCGGATATCGATTTTTTCAAAAAGGTCAATGACAATTATGGCCATGCAACCGGAGATGAGGTGATCAAGGCGGTGGCGGACGTTCTGAAAACCGCCACCCGGGATACCGACCTGGTCGGGCGCTACGGCGGAGAAGAGTTCTGTGTGGTCCTGCCCCAAATCAATACAGACCAGGCTGTCCGGATTGCCGAGCGCATCCGCCGGACAATCGAAAAAAAATCCTGCTCCGGGGTCAAGGTCACCGTAAGCCAGGGGGTGTCTTCCATTGAATTCAATGCCGGCAAACCTGACGAATTGATCGACCAGGCGGATAAAGCCCTTTACGCGGCAAAGAAAGGCGGCAGGAATCAGGTTATCACCTGGGGAGAAGATCTGGAATCGCTATCCGAGGCTGACGCCGGGGAGGAGATCCGGGAACAGGTTTCAAAAGCGGAAGCACCTAAACCCGAGGATACGGACCAGGCGAAACTGGAGCGCCGGGTGCTGGAACTTGAAGGGCTGCTTGAAAAACGCACCCTGGAGTTGGAACACTTTAAAATGTATGACTTCAAGACAGGTTTGCCCACCCGTTCTCTTTTTGAAGACCGGCTCACCCGTGAAATCGCCAGAAGCAAACGGATGAATACTCAGATGGCGGTATTGTCCATGACCATCGACACCATAAAGCGGGTTCACGAAACCCTCGGATACAAGGCTGCCGAGCAATTGGTGAAAGCGTGCGGTCAGCGGTTGAATGCTGTATTACGCGGAAATATCGACACGGTTGCCGTTATCGAGAATGCTAAAGATATGTCATCGGTGTCCCTGATCACCCAGACGGAATTCGGTATCCTGCTGATCGATATCAGGCAGGTCGACCATGTTACCTGGATAATGAAACGTATGCTGGACGCCTTTAAAAAACCTGTCCGGATCAAAGAAAACGAAATCTACGCCTCCGTCTATTTCGGCGTGAGCATCTTCCCCCACGACGGCAAGACCGGAGAGGCCTTGTACAGCAGCGCCACCAATGCCTGCAGATATGCACGGAAACTCAATGGCAAGGAGCGCTATTTGTTCTCTTCCCAGAATCTGAACGAAATGGCGGCCAACAAACTGCAAATAGAAAATTTACTGCATGATGCCATCAGGAATGATGAACTGCAACTGCACTACCAGCCCAAGATTGAAGCTGCAACCGGGCTGATTGGCGGATTTGAGGCCCTGCTTCGCTGGCGTAATGCCCGGTTGGGATTTGTTCCACCGGATCATTTCATCCCGGTGGCGGAGCAGTCCGGACTGATCGACGAGCTTGGCGACTGGGTTCTTTATACCGCTTGCCAACAGCTCAGGATATGGATGGATATGGGGCTTGTGGTGGCGCCCATCGCGGTCAACATGTCGGGAATCCAGCTGGGTCAGCAGACCCTTGCCAACCGGATTCAACATATTCTGGATGAGTTCAAGATAGATGTCGGTCTGCTTGAAATAGAGTTGACGGAAAGCTCTTTGATCAACAGCAGAGACAAATCCTTTGCCGTTCTGAAAAAAATCAGGGAAATGGGACTCCGGGTAACCATGGACGATTTTGGTACCGGGTATTCTTCGTTGTCCTATTTGAGGGATATTCCCCTCTCCGGTTTGAAAATCGATAAATCCTTTGTGGCTGATATCGACAAAGATGAGAATGCCAATAAACTGATCATTTCCCTGGTTTCAATTGCCCATGTGCTGGGGCTGGAAGTGGTCGCGGAGGGGGTTGAGGAAAAGCACCAGGCGGATCATCTGACCGCGTTGGGTTGCGAATATCTCCAGGGCTATTATTTCAGCCGTCCCATACCCGGAATCGAGGTTGTGAAAATCTTAAAAGAGCAACAGACAAGGTTGACAAGTTAACAAATTATTTTTGCCAGGGGAGGCAACCGGTGTTTCATAAAGTTGTAAAATCCGCGAAATTGATTTCATTGCCGGATATTTATATAAAACTAAAGGACTTAATGAGCGAGCCGGATTATACCATGGCGGAAGTAGCCATTCTGGTGGGGCGCGATCCAGGGATGGCCGCCCGTTTTCTGCGCATCGTAAACAGCCCCCTGAACAGGCGGGTCCATAAAATCGAAACGGTGGCCCATGCCGTTTCCATACTGGGTATGGATCAAATTCATGATATCGTCCTCAGTGCCTCCGTTGCCGAAGCTTTTGAGGGAATCCAGACAAAACTGATGGACATGAAAAAGTTCTGGAAGCGCAGTTTTTACTGTGCCTTAATGACAAAACAGCTTGCCCTGGGATGCGGCATAATGGAAAGCGACAGACTCTTCGTAAACGGCCTGCTCCATGATATCGGGCACCTGTTCATGTATCTGTCGATTCCAAAGGAATCACAACAGGCTATTTTGAACGCGAAAAAACAGGACCGGCCTTTGTATCTGGTGGAAAGGGAGCTTCTCGGGTTTGATTACGCAGAGCTTGGGGGCTATGTCATGGGGCGGTGGAATCTGCCCCAAAGCCTTCAGGCCACCACCGTTTTTCATCCGGAACCGGCCAGGGCCAATGAATTTGTCCTGGAGACAGCGTTGCTGCATCTGGGTTCCCTGCTGGTCATATCCGACCTGGAAAAGCGTATTTTTGGAGAAGGATCATTTTCGGTGGACCCCACGGTCTGGCCGACAACCCGCCTGACCGAGGAACAATGTTTGAATTTCAGGCAGACCGCCGCTGATCAATTTGGTGAAGTTGCAAACAGCCTTTTTTTATAGGGGGTTTTGGGATGGCATTCCATAAAATTATTTTGTTTCAGATGCTGGTTCTATTCTGGATGACTTCAGTACCGTTATCCGCGGGCGCGGGTGTAACAACCCTCGGTCAGTCGATTGAGAAGGCGCTGGATCATAGTCCCCGCCTGCAGGCGTTGCGCCATAACCACGGCGCCGTTGAATACGACCTCAGGCAATCCCGGGCCCGCTGCCTCCCGTCTGTTGATCTTCAGCTCGGGTACGGTCTGGAACAGCATAGTGACGGGGTCACCCGGCAGACAGGCGCGGAGCCGGCCGATACCGATTGGGATCCCCGGGGAAACGCCACCCTCAGATTGACCCAGAAGGTTTATGACGGTGGAGAAACCGGTCAGCAGGTTTCCATCCAGGAATCGTTACTGGAATCATCGGATTTCACCATTCAGGATGCAGCCCAGGCCATCGCCCTGAACGCTGTAAGAGCGCACCTTGAGGTATACAGGCAGCGGAAGCTGGTTGCCCTGGCGGAAAAGAACCTCAAGATTCATGAAGATATTTTTCAATCGCTTTACGAGATGGAGAAGGCCGGAGCAGGCAACATTGCCGATGTCACCCAGACCCGGGCCCGCATGGCCCGGGCCCGGTCGAACCTGTTGATCGGTAAGGCCGAGCTTACCAGGGCCATGGTTTATTACACCAGGGTGATCGGTGCCCAACCGGGTGAATTGGCACCGGCTGAAGTGCCGAAAGGAATGCCCGCCTCCCTGAAGGAGGCACTTGGACGGACCGAACAGAACAATCCAGAACTTCTGGCTTTTAACGCCAGGCTCACTGAAGCCGATGCCAGGGTGGCCCTTGCCCGTTCAAACTACAAGCCCAAAATCAATATTGAACTGAGCAGCAGTTACAACGATAATCTTGAAGGGGATCCTTCCTGGCAGAATACCAACGAGGCCATGCTGACCCTGCACTGGAATCTGTTCAACGGCGGACAGGACAAAGCAAAGAAAAACGCGGCCTTGTCGCGAAAGAGAGAAATTCGCTCCAACCGGAACGACAAGCTGCTTGAACTCCGGCAGGCGACCGCCGGGGCCTGGGCAACCTATCTTTCCCTGAAACAGCAAAAGAAAGCCCACCAGGCCGCGGTACTCTACAGTCAAAAAACCTTTGACGCCTACTTAAAGCAATTTAACGTTTCCAAACGAAGGCTTCTCGACCTCTTAAATGCCGAGGATGACTACTTTCAGTCCGCCAGCCAGCTGGTCGCCGTCAGTGTGGACGAAATCATTGTGGCCTACCGGCTCCTGAAGCTGGCAAGGGCCGTGGGCCTCCCGGAACATTCGACAATTGGAAAATCCCCCGGGAAATAAGGTGCCTCTGCCCCAACAATTAAACTTCCTGTCCTCTTACTTTAAAATTCCATAAAGCACCACTTCGGCAACATGGTCTATAATTTTAGGAACATTGATTTTTGACTTGTTTTTCTCTCTTATAAGTATTGCAGGCAATTCAAGGAAAGAATTTGATCTATTGATCTGCCCGTCCATAAGCAATGTCGATATCCCATGGGTCTGGGACCATAATGTGTTTGCGATAATCAGGGGATCCATGGGTTTAATCAAGTCATCCTTCAGTAAATCCCCCACACCCAGGAGAAGTTCACTGAATGCACCTTCAGCTGCTTTAATAAGCTCCGGTGTCTGATCCTGTTCAATAATCTCATGCCCGAACATCAACCTGTACTGAACAGGATGTTCAAGAGCGAACTCAATATAAGCTATCCCGATATTTTTAAATTGTGTAACAGGATTACCGGATTTTTTATTCCGGACGGAATTTAAAGAGTTCGTCAGTTTTCGAAAACCGTCTTCCGCTATGGCACTTAACAACTCACCTTTACCTTTGAAATGCCGGTAGGGGGCGCTCCTTGAAACACCAATCTTTTCCCCGAGTTTTCTCATGGATACTTTTGCCAGCCCTTCTTCGGAAACGATTTCAAGGGCGGTTTGCAGAAGTTTTTCCCTCAGATTGCCATGATGATACTTTGATTTAGTCATTTATAACACCTCATGGGTAAAGCCTTACCATTTTATATTGACACCGTCAACATTATTGGGCTATATACAATGTTGACCATGTCAACACCCGCCTTTTCAATAAGTTTTGTTTTAATCATTTAAAAGGAATGGAGGTTCAAAATGAAAATTGTAATATTGCACGGAAGTCCCAAGGGGGAAAAAAGTGTCACGATGCAGTATGTTAAATTCATTCAGAAAAAGAATCCTCACCATGAATACATTCTGCATAATGTATCAAAACGAATAAAACAACTTGAAAAAAATGAAGATCTGTTTAACGGGATAATTGAAGATATAAACTCTTCGGATGGCATAATATGGTCTTTTCCGGTTTACACATGTTTCGTACCTGCCCAATATCTTAGATTCATTGAACTCATTGGTGAAAAAAAATCAGCCAAAGCGTTTAAAAACAAATATACAGTCGCGATCTCCACGTCCATTCATTTTTATGATTATACGGCGCACAGATATATTAACGCGGTTTGTGACGATTTGGATATGAACTATGCAGGCTTTTATTCCGCCGAAATGGATGATTTACTGAATGCGAAAGAACGAAAAAACCTGTTAAAATTTGCCGGCCATTTTTTTAACTCCATAAAAAACAAAATCCACTGTTTAAAAAAAAATCAGCCATTGGAACAGAACAAATTTAATTTCCTTGTGGAAGATCCGACCCGGAAAGTTGATTCAAAAAACAAGAAAATAGTTGTTATTACCGACAACGATGATTCAGGTTCAAAAATCGGTAAAATGATCCAAAGATTTACTTCGTCTTTTAATAAAAGCCCCAATGTGATCAATCTTAATGACATTGATATTAAAGGAGGTTGTTTGGGATGCATGGAATGTGGCTATGACAATCAATGTGCTTACAAAGATGACTTTATCTCTTTTTACAATTCAAAGGTAATAGCTTCGGACATTATTATCTTCGCTTTTGAATTAAACGGGAGAATGTTTTCATCCAAATGGAAAGAGTATTTTGACCGAAGATTCTTTTATAACCATGTACCGGAAATGAAAGGGAAACAGCTCGGCATATTGATTTCCGGGGAAGTCAGTACCTATTTGTACGATTTTCTGCAGGGAATCTCTGAATTTCAGCAAACGAATTTAACCGAAATCGTCACGGACGGATGCTCTGACTCCGAAGTATTGAACAATGACATTCAGCAGTTAGCGGAAAATTCCGTTTCCTTTGCAAATTCAGGCTACATTAAACCCCATACATTTTTAGGAGTAGGCAGCAAAAAGATATTCAGAGATGAAGTTTTTGGGAAATTACGTTTTGTTTTTCAAGCGGATCACAGGTTTTATAGAAAACACGGGTTTTATGATTTTCCTCACACACAATACAAAAAGAGATTATTCATTTCATTTATGATGCTTATAACGGCAATCCCCGCAATAAGAAAATTATTTTACGGCAAAATAAAAACCTTATTGTATGCTCCCCATGAAAAAAGCGTGGACAAATATTAGCATATCAGAATTATCCGCCACCTGTGGCGGTCATAGTTATTTGTCCTTACCACTTATGGGATTATCCGGTTTCAGGCGCCTCCCGCGGCCTGGCGACTTATCTTTCCCTGCAACGGCAAAGAAAGCCCGCCAGGCCGCGGTACTCTACAGTCAAAATAGTTTTGACGCCTGCTTGAGGTGCGGATTCCCGGGATTAAGGAGCATCTGTCTCAACAACAAATCTTCCCCCATCGGCCTTCCCATGGGAGGCTTCAGAGGCTCTTTCACCCGACCTGCCGCCGCTGTACCAGAACCCCAGCGCCTTTGCCGCAAGCAGAATTCCCGCCGCCGCAAGCACCAGGGCCAGGGTGGTGGCCAGCCCGTAAGTTGCGTAGAATATGGGGCTGAGGGAAACCAGGAAGAGTTCTATGGGCGCAATAAGGATATATGCCAGCCCGTAATCCTCCAGGGTTTCGCTTTCAAAGTTCGGATCTACAATGCGCAGGAGGGTCACGCCAAAGGCCACGACCCCGGTACACCATCCGAAATTGAAGATCCCACGCTCAAACCAGTAATTGTTGGACATGCGCGGGGCAATCACATAGAGGTTGAACAACACCCACCCCATGCCGAGGAGAATGAGCAACAGAAGCGGCTGCCAGAAGGTGACCACCACGGAGATCTTGATGGAGGCCACACCAAATCCCACCATGAAATCGGAAAAGCAACTGCCCAGCCGTGTGCTCACCTGCTTATCGACAAATCCGTCCATCTTCAGGAGAACCAGGGTCTTCTGGATGGCCATTGCACCGATCATGGCAGTGCAGACCTCGGGCATGTAGAGCGCTTTGCCGCCGATGGAAAGCCAGGAGATCTGGGAGATCCACTTGGTCAGGTAGATGCCGCCCAGGGTGGCCGCGAAGATCAGGGCCGCATGCCAGGCAAGGGGATCGATGGACATGGGGGAAACGGTCTGTTCTCCCACGGACAGCCGCTCTTCTTGGGGGATCAGGCCGGTGCGCAGGGATTCGGGCAACGACCCCGCCTCTTTGACGATCCGGGTATACTGCTTTCTGGTTGCAGCCCGGATCAACAGCACACCGCCGAAAATCGCCACCAGAAGGCCAATGGTTGCCATGGTCATCCCCACGGTGATGGCATCGTGAAACCCTAGTTTTTCAAGGGTTCCGCCGATGGCCGTGGCATAGCCGTGCCCGCCCGCAAACCCTGCCGGCAGCATCCATGCAAACCCTTCGTGGAGGTCCGGCCAGAACAGTTTCATGACGGTAAGTCCCAGCACTGCCGCCAATGCGAACTGGGCCACTTCGGAGAACAGGCTGAAGAAAAAGGTGCTGCCGGCCTTATCAATGATCTCCTTCTTGGATTTGAACGCCTTCTGGCCGATGGGAAATGTGGCAAACAGCAGCACAACCAACAGCCAAGCGTATTTCCCCATGACCGCTGAAAAGGGGATCACGTTCAGCATCTGGGGGCCGAGTATCAGCCCGATAAATCCGGCGATCACCGAGGCCGGGATGAAAAAATCCTGGAAAAACCTGATTTTTACCCGCATCACCTTGCCCACAAAGAGGAGCAGGGCCATGAAGCAGAAATCCTTAAGAATCGCCAGGGGGGCGCTTTTCATTATTTTCGCAATGACTTCCGGGTCTTGGACGGCTTGAACAATTATTTCAGGTGACATCATTATCCTCTGTTTCGGAATTAAGATTTCAAAACAGGTTTACCGGGGGTGTGTCCCGCAAGGAAACCTGTCCGTTGCCCAGCTTAATAAAGGAAATATTTCTGCATGTTTTTAAGGGTGTGATCGTCCCGCATGTAATTGGGATTGCTGCTGTTGCGCTGGATGGCGTCAAATCCTTCGGGATCATAGGGATCAAATACCACATCCGGCGCCTGATCCGGGGTGGTTTCCCGGCAGAGTTCCACGTGGCGGACCAGCTTTTCCTCTGAAAAAGCGACCAGCTCCTTGAGGAAACCAAAGGCGTGCCGCATCTGGTGGAATCCGTATTTTTTCATAAGCGCATACCCTTTTACGGCGTCTGCTTCGGCCCGGAGGCCGGGGTGCTCTTCACTGGTGGTGCAGGCGCTGTGAATGGAGGGCAGCTTGAGCTTTTTGTTTACATGGTCCAAAAGAAGGTTGGCCGAGTTGTGGGAAACCAGTCCCAGGTCCACGGCGTAGTTTTTATTGATATTGGCCACGGAGGGCAGCCCCGCATGGACAACGGTGACCCCGGGATTGACAAGCTGGGCCAGGGTAATGCCGAACAAGGCTTCTGCATGGGTCAGGGCCAGGAGGCCGGAGGTGGAGTACGGCGCTGAAAGCCCGGCCATGGGCATGGTGGAAACATAGGTGGGAATGCCTTTGCGGACACAGCTCAGGAACGGCGGAATCATGCTCTCAATCACGTTCAGGGGGCTATTGATGATGGAAAACTGAACGGTCAGGTTGCCCCGGGTATTGTGAATCTCCAGGGCCTTGGCAAGACCGGCCTCGGTTACGGCGGCTGCGTAAATGGGCTTTTTGAAATGGGCTGTCATGAGATCCATCACTTTGACCTCTTCCTTGGGAATCAGCACCCCCCTTGCCATAAAATCCACCACATCGGCCTGCTGGGCGACCTTACAGATCCGGGCCAGGTGTTCAAAGGTCGGCTGGACCAGTTCGCCAGTGGCATCATCATGGACAAAGGGCGCGGTGCCGCCGATGCCAAAGGCATTTTCAGGAATCCAGTACCGGTCCCGCTTGGGAACAGTGGTAAGGGCCTGCTCAACCAGGGGTGACAGCACATAAAGGTGGCCGGTGGTCTCGTCATAGGCGGCCATGCCGGTCTCTTCAAATATGGACCGGACCTCGGGGGATTCACATTTGACACCGACCTCCTCCAGCACCCGGAGGGCATCGGTATGAATCCGGTCCAGCAGGGGCAATTGGTCCAGTGTCTCGCTTTCCATCCGTCCAACTGTTTCCGGCTGGGGCATCGGGTACATGGTTTCTGGGCTTTGGTACATGTTTTCTTCCTTTGCTATGAGAATTTCCTGTTTGATCTCAAACAGATTTGCCCCCTTACCTGAGCAAAGGATATGCCAAACGGCAAAAATAGCCCAACGTGCTGATATGACGGATAAAAACAAAAAGAACGGAACTTAAAAAAATAGGGCCCGAAGGCCCCATCGAACAGTTAACCGACTAAAATAACAATAGATTCAAAACATTAGGGTCATATAACCCCATTCGGGTTTTTGGACCCCATTGAAAGGCTCACATCTTCAGGCCATGGGCCTTTATTTTTTTGAAAAGCGTCTTGCGGTTGATGTTCAAGATCTCAGCCGTTTTGCCCCGATGCCAGTTGAACCGAATCAGCACTTGCTCGATATAGGCTTTTTCAAAATTCTCCATGGTTTTCCGAAGATCGGTAAGGCCTTCGATGTTTTGAGCCCCACCCTCCCCCGTCACCGGCTCCGGCTCCCTGGAAACCAGGCCTGGAAAATCAAGTTTTTTCAATGTCACATAGCGGTTCAACACATTCTGCAGCTCCCGGACATTTCCCGGCCAGTCATAGCTTCTGAGCGCTTCAATGATATTCCCGGTAACCGGCGGCAGGATTTCGGGATCGTACTTGTTCAGAAAATGCTCGATGAGCAGGGCAATATCTTCCTTGCGCTTCCTGAGCGGGGGAAGAAAGATGGGAACGATGTGAATCCGGTAATAAAAATCCCGCCGCATGAGCCCTTTTTTGACCAGGGACTCCAGATCCTTGTTGGTGGCCGCCACGATCCGGATATCCGGCTTTCTGACCCCGGTACCGCCCACCGGGGTAAAACCGCCGCCCTCGATGGCCCGCAAAAGCATCACCTGCATGTTGAGATCAATATCTCCGATCTCATCCAGAAACAGGGTGCCTCCGTCCGCCCGGTCCATAAACCCGGTTTTGTCCGCATCCGCACCCGTGAACGCCCCTTTTTTGTGGCCAAAGAACTCGCTTTCCAGCAGGTTTGCCGGAATGGCCCCGCAGTTTACCGGCACAAAGGCCCTTTGGCTCCGGTCGCTCATGTCATGGATGGCCCGGGCCACAAGCTCCTTGCCCGTGCCGGACTCGCCATATAGGATCACATGCTCATGGGTTGCGGCCGCCTTCAGTATCATCTCATACACTTCCTGCATGACCCGGCTTTTCCCCACAATATCACCAAACCGGAACCGCTCTTTCATGGCCGACCTCAGCCGTACATTCTCACGGCGCAGCCTTATTTCCTCCTCCTGCCGCCCGGTTACATCGGTGATAAACCCCTCCCGTATGGGAATTGCGCCATCCAGGCTTTGGGATGCCACCCCATAATCACAAACCCACTTATATCCCCCGGACCGGGTTTTCATGCGATACAGCCAGGGATATCCGTTTTCCGGTTCCGGATGGCTTTCAATGGCTGAAAAGTCATCCGGATAAACCAGTTTTTTAAAAGTTCGGATGCCATGGGCCGCAAGGTATTCCGGCGTGTATCCCAGCAGCCTTTCGCAGCCGCTGCTGATAAATTCAATTGTCCGCGCATCATCGGTCCGGGACCGGTAAACCATGCCGGGCAGGTTGTCCATGAGGGTGGTAAGCTGTCTCCGGTGCGCTTCAAGGGCCTGCTCGGTCTTTTCCCGCTTTCTGATCTCCCGGTTCAAGATCTCGTTTTTTTCTGAAATGGCAAGGGTCTTCCTGCGCACCTGTTTCTCAAGCAGGAGACTGCTCAACAAAAACAGGAGGGCCAGGCAGCCCGCGCCGGCCAGGGTGTATACCGCCCACCGCGGCACCAGCCGATCCCGTGACATGGCCTCCAGCCGGCTCACGGTCCACTTGTCAAGGGCCCTGTGGTAAATGGAATCCGGATCGGACTTCAGCGCGACCAGGTGACGGTCAATGGCATCCGTCAGGTCACGGTTCCGGCCTTTGGCAACGGCAAACCTGAGTTCCGTGGGCATGAAGATGATGGCGGTTTTCTCCGCCCGGTACCGGCGGGCATGCTGCAAGGCAAAAATGTTGCTCGAGACCCCGGCATCCACCTCTCCCTCGTCCACAAGCCGGAAAATGGTGTCATAATCCTCGGCTTCAACAATCTCGCAGGTGATGCCCGTCTGTTTCAGGAATTTTCTGAAATATTCCGAGAAAACACCGTCTTTATAAAACGCAATTTTTTTTCCCTCAAGGGCGGCAATGGAATCGATTTTCAGATTTTTCCGGGCGTAAAGGCGTCCCCAGTTGGTCATGAAGGTTTCCCGGTTGAAGTCAAAAAAGCGGGCACGGTTTTCGGAATAGGCAATGCCGATCATCAGGTCGATCTTCCCGGTTTTCAGCCGCTCAATGCACTCGGTCCAGCTCCCTTTCACATAATCAAGCTGCCATTTTTCCGCCTTTGCCATGTGCTCAAGGACTTCAATATAAAGCCCCCCGGCTTTTCCGTCCAATGACCGGAAGACAAAAGGCTTGTAATCGTACACCCCGACCCGGACCGGAACATCCCCCCGGGATGGGACCGGTGCCAGCAGCAAGAGGCTGAAGAAGATCAACAATATATTTTGTTTCACAAGTCCCCCTGTCCGCCTGAAAACATCATAAAGCTGTCTCCGGCTGCTTTAAAAAGTTCAATTTACCAAACCCACCGTACCCATTTCACGGTGAGCCCAAAAACACAACTTTTTTTTGACCTTGACAGGGGATAGCTCCCAAGGCAATAGTAATAAACAGCCATGACAAACAACAGCCCCAACAAACCCGGGAAGAAGCAGATAAGAAGACCCTACATTATTGATGTGGAAGCGTCGGGGTTTGGCCAGGGCAGCTACCCCATTGAAATCGGCCTTGCCCTGGAGCTGGGGGAACGTTATTGCTCCCTCCTGACCCCTGCCCCGGAGTGGACCCATTGGGATGAAACCGCCGAAAAAATCCATTGCGTGCCCCGGAAGAGCCTGCTTATCAACGGCAGCCCCATTGCCCAGGTGGCAAACGACCTAAACCGGCTTTTGAAAGACAAAACCATATACAGCGACGGATGGGTGGTGGACAAACCCTGGCTCACAACCCTGTTTTACGCGGCAAGGATTCACCAGCGCTTTTCCATCAGCCCCATCGAGCTGATACTCTCCGAAGACCAGATGGCCATCTGGGACGACACAAAGGCCCGGGTAACCCGGGAGCTGGCGCTCAAGCGGCACAGGGCAAGCGCCGATGCCCTGATCATCCAGGAGACCTATGTGAGAACCCGCGCAAAGACCTGCTGACCCACGGCAGCGGATTGCCGAGGGGCTGCGCCTGAGCAAACTCCTCGTTTTTCAGCAAAGGAATGATAACGGACTCAAGCCCCACATAAACATCGGTTCTGCCTTTCAGAAGTTTTCTGAGTCCCTGGGAGTCCCCGTTCACAGCCTCCAGCATGCCGGGCTTTACAACCCGGGACAGCATTTCCTTACATTTTATGACGCCCCGCCGGTAATTGACCCGAAGATTCCTGTTTCGCAGACTTTCACAATCATGGAATCCCATCTTTTCATCGACTGCATAAGCGGCAAATCTGACGGTCCACAGGGGCTCGTCAACCCGAATCAGGTTCGGATACATTGTGTTGAAATCCGCCACCCGCCCGGGTTCTCCGTCCACTTCTCCCTGATTTGCCAGATACGCCCCCCGTTTCACGGGGTATTGCCTGAATTCGAATTCCATCCCCAACCTCCGGAAGGCTTCGGAATAGACAAGTTTATACCATTTTACCCGGAAACTGTTTTCCGGAATCACATTCGCGAAAACAATTTTCCCCCGGCCTGCAAGGTTCCCGGAACAGATATGACCAAAAAAGCTGCCATAAGAAGTGCCGGCATAATCACGGAGATCATTCTTTTTCCATGGTTCATATACATATCCTCCACACTGAAATTATAAAAGATATGTTCAATCTGAAATAAACAGGAAGCAGGCAGTCTCAAAGAAAGCTGACTGAACCTCCCTGGTCGTCCAATGGGGCAAACGAAAGATCCTTAATCTTTATCAGATTCAGACTCAATTTTCCATCATTAACAAAAGAAGAACGGTTTCAAGGTATAGGTACAGTCTGCTTTTCCTGGTTTTGATCCAGAAGATCCGATAATTGTTTCACCAGTTGGGGGAAACTGTTCAATGTGGCCGGCAGTACCTCCATGTCAAATTTCCTGGCCTGGGTCAAAAGCTGCTCACCCCAATCGTTCAGATCATCATTTCCGTATTCCATACCAAGATTGATTGCCGTCCCGGCAAACTCTTCAATTTCACAAATGATCATACCATCATGTAAAAGTTCCCATTGTCCCTTCAGTTCTTCCTCCATACGCCTTAATAACCGGCTCAGTTTTACAATGGCTTCAGGGGAAAGCTTCTTTTGGGTGCGCTCGGCAGGTACAGCCGGACCGGATTGAAAAACAGGGGGGACAGACACCGGTTTGGAACTGTCACTGGAACACGGGAGCCGTACATCGGGAATGGACACCCTGAACCGGCTGCCTTGTCCCACAACGCTTTCCACTTCAATGGTTCCTTCCATTGCCTCCACCAGTTTTCTTGATATGGAAAGCCCGATACCGGTTCCCCCGTAAATGTCGAAATCCTGCCCCTTTTGCTGACAGAATCGCTCGAAAATGAATTCTTTCTGATCCTCGGCAATGCCAATGCCTGTGTCCTCAATGACAAAAAAGAATTCCGACAACAGGGTGTTATCACCGGAATTCTGAAAACCCACGGTAATTTTTACAGATCCTGTTTCAGTAAATTTAATGGCATTCCCCACCATATTCATCAGAATCTGTCTGAGCCTTATCTTGTCCAGAATAATAACAGGGGGAAGGCCTGGTTCCAGGTTGATAAAGAAGTTCAGGCCTTTCTTCTCAATGTTTTTGGAAAAAATCCGCTCAATTTCCCTAAACAGGTCGTCCAGATTGAAGGCTGCATATTCAATGGTAAAGTTGCCGGACTCAGCCTTTGACAAATCCAGAATATCATTTAGCAGGGTTAAAAGGGATTTGCCGGCTGAGCGAATGCTTAAAACAGACTCCTTTATTTCTTCATCCCGGCTATTCTTCTGAAGAATTTCAGAAAATCCCATAATCAGGTTCAGGGGTGTCCTGATCTCATGGCTCATGTTGGCCAGGAATTCGCTTTTGGCAAGGCTGGCGGCTTCAGCTCGCTCTTTTTGAGTCTCCAGTTGCCGGGTCCGCTCTTTCACCATTTTTTCCAGCTTAAATTTATGGCTTCGGAGTTTGTTTTCAATATGAATCTGTTTTTCCAGAAGTTCAGACTTCATTCTATCAATGGTCTTTAGTTCATCAGTAACCTGCCTTTCTTTTTCCAGTTCTTTTTTTTGGGCAGTGAGTCTTTTTTCCAGATTTTTTGTTTTTAGTTTCCAGAGGCCAAACCATAAGCCAAGCAGAAGAAGGAAATACACACAATATGCCCAGACTGTTTTCCAGGGCGGGTGCTCCACCTGGATCTCAATTGCGGTACCTTGGGTATTCCAGATTCCGTCATTGTTGCTGCCAAACAGCCTCAAAGTATAATTGCCTCCGGGAATATTCGTATATTTACCATACCGCCGGGATTCGATAATGTTCCATTCTGTTTCAAAACCCTCAAGGTAATAGGCATACCGATTATTTTCCGGGCAGGTATAATTTAGAGCCGAGAATTCAAATTCAAAAAAGTTTTTCTGCCAGGGAAGTTTCAAGAAGCGTATGGTTTCAGGGGATTTTTCCGGAACAACGCTTTCTCCAGCCTGTCCGATGGAGGTCAGGACCACAGGCGGGATATAGGGATTTTTCAGTATCTTGCCGGGATCAAACCGGTTCACTCCTGAGAGACCTGAAAACCACATCTCTCCTTCTTTGGTTTTTAATGCGCTTTTG
Organism: Desulfobacteraceae bacterium; assembly: GCA_024225635.1. GTDB lineage: Bacteria > Desulfobacterota > Desulfobacteria > Desulfobacterales > Desulfobacteraceae > Desulforapulum. The sequence goes on from JAAEMK010000761.1 coordinate 35,597, forward strand.
GCAAACAGACTGAATTGGGTCCCCTGGAGACCGTCCCTGGCCGTATAGGCCTCGACCACTTGTTTCTTTTTTATATTAAAAACAAAAATGCCTGCATTCGAACTCAGCCATAGATTCCCTTTATCATCTTCAAGAATAGCCCGTATGGTCCTTGTGGTGAAACCCTGTTTTCGTCCGTACGCTGTGAATTTTTCCCTGTTTCTGTCAAATAAATGAAGACCGCCGTCTTCGGTGCTTACCCAGAAATTATCAAAGGAATCAACATAGCAATCGCTGATGCTATTTCCCTGGAGACTGTCCGGATTGCCCGCTTCCTTTTCAAAATGGTCAAAGGTTTCCCCGGCTCTTCTGAATCGATTCAACCCTGCCTTGGTTGGTATCCACAGAGTCCCCTCATTGTCCTGGAAAAGGTTGAAAGCCACATTATTGCTCAGGCTTTTCGGGTTCTTCTTCTCGTGACGGTATTGTTTGAAGCTGCCCTGTTTTTTATCAAATTTGAACAGTCCGTTCTCCTGGGTGCCGAACCAGAGGATATCCGGGTTGAATTTATCCTGGAGAATGGCCCGGGGTGCGGCACCGGGAACAATGGGGTTTTTATAGGTCTTTTCAATGGTCCGGGATTGCCTGTCAAAAATATTGAGGGTCCCGTTACCAGCCCCGATCCAGAATAGTCCCTGATCGTCTTCAAATATGGAATAAACCGATGACAAGCCGGGGTCGGGTTTTATGGGATTGGCCATGGAAGAGAAATCATTGGTGGCCGGGTTAAATTTTATCAACCCGCCTTTTCCTCCTCCGGCCATCCAGATATCATCTCTCTTGTCCTGGTGAATCATGATCACGGAATTTGATCCCAGGCTCTTTTTATTCATGGAATCGTGGCGAAAGGTACCAAACTTCTGAAAGTATCTGTCATAGGTATCAACAGGTCCTGTGTTCTCGACGACCCAGATGATTCCCTGACGATCCATGAAAAAACCCATGACTTTATCCCCGCTGAGACATGCGTTATTGCCGGGCTGATGCCCCAGGGAAAAAAATTCTTCCTTGTCTTTGTCAAATAACTCAAGCCCTATCGGGGCCGTGTAGGAATGGGCAATCCACAGGTTTCCCCTGTGGTCGTCCAAAAGAGAATAGACATAATCACTTGCAAGACTCCCTTTTCTGCCGGGCTCATGTCTGAAATGACGCATTTGAAAAGTCTTTTTATCCAGACGGGTGAGTCCACCTTTGCTGGTGCCGACCCAGAGATATCCCCGGTCGCCTTCAACAATGGTGTTTACAGTTCCCCTATGGGTGGATTTGGGGTTGTCCGGATCCAAAAAGAAACGGGTAACCCTGCCTGTTTTTTTATCCAGCCGGTTTAATCCCCCCTGTTTGGTGCCTGCCCAGATCATATTATCCCGGTCCGCATATACGGTGAACACATTATTGTGGCTCAGACTATGGGGGGTGTCCGGCTGGTGTTGGTACCTTGTGAACAGTCCTGTTTCCGGGTCGAAACTATTCACCCCCTCCTGGGTGGCAAACCAGATAAAGCCGTCATTGTCTTCTGAAATGGTGTGCGGCGCCCAATTGAAAAAATCGCTGCTGATGCTGAAGGGATCACGGGGGGCATGCTTGAAAAGCATAAACTTGTTTTTTTTCTTGTCATAGCAGTTCACCCCACCGCCCATGGTGGCTGCCCAGATTCGACCGGCACTGTCCACAAAAACGCAGGGAGCCATGTTATTTGATATGGAGCCCGGGCCGGATGAAAATCGTTTGAGGTTGTATCCGTCATATCTGACAATGCCCTCTGCGGTACCCACCCACATAAATCCGTCTGCATCCTGTGCAATACTGCCATTGTAGGAGTTCGTATTAAAGGGATGGGAAAAAACCAGTTTGGACTCCGTGGAAAAACAAACCCCATGGAAAAGAATAACCAGCAGCCATGCAAGGCATGATCCCAGTAAATAGTTTATCCTGTGATGTTTGCATCCCTGCATGGCTGGTCCGGCTGTCATTGCCCTATTCAAAAGTTTTTTGGTTTGCCGGAATTGTCCGGGAAATCTTCATGCTTGTAATAGGTAAGTCTGCTCTGGCTGAGATTGTTGCGTATCAAGGATTGGAGGAAACCAATGGCTGTGGTGGCGGGGTCAATCACCGGTGCGGGTTTGCCTTCTTCCGCCAATATTTTTTCAACGCGTTTTGCCACATCCATCATGCCTGTACAACCAAGGATAATGGCCTGGGCATCTTGCTGTTCTATGGCGGTCAAACTTACTTCCACCAGCCGCTTTGTCAGCGTTTCCTTGTCTTTCAGATCCTTGACAGGCATATCAATGACCGGCATGGATGCGATATTGCCGGCTATGCCATACTCCCTGGCCAGGGACATGTTCATGGCAACCACCCGGTCCAGAACGGAAATAATGGAATATTTCCGGGCAATCATATTGGCCGTCATAAGGGCGGCTCCAAACCCTCCGATCACCGGGATATTCACAATTTCCCGGACCACTGAAACCTGCGGGTCTCCAAAGCAGTCAATAAAAATGCCGTCAAATCCTTGATTCTCGGCCTCCAGGGCAATCCTCACAATGTCCGGTCCGGCCAAAAACGCATCATACCGGCTCTCAATGGACAAGGGACCGGAGTTTAGATTCTCAATATTGATGGTGCAATCAGGAGCTTTAACCCTCTCAACTTCTTCTTTGATACCCTGGTTAAAGTCATCAGTGGCTACCGGTACAATAATTTTGATTTTCATTGCCATTCCTTTATAACTTTCACAAGAGTAAAAAGACAATTGAATTTTTTTCATAGGTTTTGACAATTCTGAATATACAGGGTTAGACTTACAGAATTTTGTAAAAAAGTGCAAGACGATTGCTGAATAGTTACTAAACAAACTGGAGCTATATTGTGACCAACCTTATTCGAACCCTGCTGTTCCTGTTTGCCTTGAATTTCCTGTCCGGAAACATACCCGGGATAATGCCGCAACTCGGCCGCCTTGCCGGGACACTGCTTCTCGCCGCATGGGCGGGCCTCTATTTCCCCTTCCGGATCGACCGGTCCCGTAAAAGCGGCCTGATGATCATCCCCATGGCAGCGGCTTTGCCCCTGCTGACGCTGGAATCCTTCGTACTTTCCGGAACGGCCCTCATGGTTTTCTGCACCCGGGAATTATCCGCGGATAAATCCCCCTGCCACAGGAAGGAATTGGATGTCCATCTTATCACGCTTTTTTTATATACCATCATCACAATACTCTACTCCTATTCCCCATACCCCTGGTACTTGTTTCAAAAAACCGCCCCGGTCCTTTCGCACTCGGTCACCGGGGCCCTGGATTACATCATGGGAAGCATGGGTTATCACACGTCCCATGGGGCCACCCTCAGCCATAATGCCATGGGCTTCCTGCCGACACTTTCGGTCCTTTGCCATTACGCTGGGGTTTTCACCCTCACACGCATGCGGCTCCCCACGATTTTCTTTACCGTTACAGGCATTGTCATGGTAAACGCCGCATGGCTCTGTCTTGTAAAACCGCTGTCCGACGCAGTGGTTTTCATCTGCCCGGACGCTAAACCCACCGCTTTCGATTTTCAGTCCCTCCTGCTTTTCCTGATGATCACCGCCGCATGGCTGTTCAACCGTAATCCCGAGTACAAAACCGTCCCAAACACGAAACCCATGCCCAAGTACCGAGGCTTGATCCTGCTCCCCGTCCTGTCGCTCGTCATAACCGCCTGCCTGGTGTTGTCATTCCGCCTGCCCGGTCCGCTCAGGGAAGGAAAAGTTCTCTTTTGTGACAGAAACACCAACTGGGAGGTCCCGGTTTACGGGAAAAAATACGGTCAGGGAAGCACCGGCATGTTCGGCCTGCTTCCCGAGTACCTGAAAATGCGCGGCATCCGGTCCTCTATCACATCGACCGTGATAACGCCCGGTTTACTCGAGGACACGAAAATCCTGACCGTTTTCAATCCCGGCAAACCGTTTGCCGCAAGTGAAAAGGAGACGATCAGAGAGTTTGTGAACAAAGGCGGTTCCCTCCTGGTTGCCGGTGATCACACGGACGTTTCGGGTATCATGGGGCCGATCAACGAAATCCTGGCCCCCTTCGATATCCGCCTCAATTTCGACACGGTCCTGCCCATACGATCCGGCTGGGTCAACTCCCTTGAGAAACGGAAACACCCGACGACCGGGGAGATACGGAACGATAATGAAACCGCGATCTGGGTTGGCGCCTCCCTCGAAACCGGGCCGTGCGCCATGCCGGTCATCATCGGAAAACGGGGATGGGCCGACAAGGGTGATTACGCCAATAAAAAACGGGCCTTCCTCGGGGATTACAAACGAAACGGCCGTGAACAGCTGGGCGACCTCGTCCTGGTGGCCGAATCCGCCCTGGGAAGGGGGAAAGTCCTGGTTTTCGGGGATACATCCACCTTTCAGAACGGCGTGATGCCTGTCACCTGGAAATTCCTGGACCGCATATTCGACTGGCTCTCCCGGGAGAGAGACGTATTTTACCCCGGGGTGCAATCAGCAGCCGCCGGGGGCCTGTTCCTGACGGCATTTTTTTTGGCAGCGGCCCGGTGTTCCAGGGACCTGCGCCCCACGGGCCTGCTGTGGCTGCTTTGCATCATATCGGCTGATTCCGCGGTCCGGATCAATTCCACGTGGATATCCGCCTCTCCCGGCACGGGAACCGTCAAACCCGCCCTTCCCATGGAAACCGGGGTGAAATACAAACCCGTGTTCATCGATACATCCCACCATGAACGACTCTCCGTCTTCGGCCCGTCGGACGACGGAGTCTGGGGCCTCTCTCTCAACCTGATGCGCAACGGCCGTATCCCCATGCTGATGGACAATTTCTCCGGGGAACAGCTTGCCGGGGCCGACCTGTTTTTCGTTATTGCGCCCACGACGCCGTTTTCCGGCGACGAGATCGAGATCCTCACGCGATTCATGGAAAACGGCGGTACCGTGGTCTGGACCGTGGGCTGGGAGGAATCCGCTGGGTCGGCATCTTTCCTGGATTCCCTCGGTCTCTCCATCGACTCCGTGCCCCTCGGCAAGGCCGCCTGCGCCACCCCCCTCGGCCAGGCCTCGTTTGTCGAGACCTGGCCCATCGTCGGCGACGGCGCCTCCATGACCATACTCGCTGAAAAATTCGGTTACCCGATAATGATCCATCGGCCCGTGGGCAAGGGAGGCCTTGTACTGGCCGCGGATTCATGGTTCCTGCTCAATAAAAACCTGGAAACCTACAAGAAATACAACCCGGCCAATATCCGATTTTTCAGACACCTTATCCACCGATTGAAAATAGGCGGATTCGACTCCCCGGCCTCGACAGCCGGCCAAACCCCGTAAAAGGAGGCTCGATCTTGCGCGCCATCTGGTTCACAGTTGTTTTCACGGCATCAAGCTGGCTATATTTACTATCCACCTTCACCCCTGCAAAGACCACTGTTTTAGTCCCCTTTATTTTTCCACTGCTGCCCGCCGCAGCCGCAGGCGCGCTCTCCCTCGGGAAAGTTCGCCGTTTTATTCCAAAGGACGCGGCATGGTTCGCAATCCCCCTGGTACTGGTCATGGCATCGATACCATACCCATACAATACCGGGGCGATGGTGCTCCTGGCCGGGCTTTTCATCGGCATCCTATCCATGAAGACCGGAATCGCGTCCCCGCTCCCGGGCGGGTTGCTGATCACGGGCCTGATCCTGCTGGTTCAAAGCGCCGGAACACCTGTTTACCATGTCATAGCCTCCCGGGTTCATGAAATCAAACCGCTTAACATACTCTCCCTGCCTCTTTTACGTATGTTCGGGATGGATATCGGGATGAGCGAGGGCGTGATCTATATTCCCACGTACAAAAACATGCTCGAATTTCCCGGGTTACTCGAAAAATTCGGTTTTTACATGCTTTTCCATGTGCTGATCGGCGGTATCATCCTGATAGGCCTCCTCGACCGCCGGTGGAAAACCTTCTTGAAATTCTTCGCCATAACCGCGCTCTATGCCTATTTCAGGTACGTGATCCTGATTTTCATCTACGCCCAGGTCGATGACGCGATCATATACTGGCACCCCGGGTACGTCATATTGAGCTTCATTCCCCTCGCCGCTTTCCTGGGAGGCTTCCTGCCGATACGCGGAACAGGCCTCTCCCCTTCCCCTTCGCCCTATTCCGAATTCATCGGCTTTTCCCGGAAAGAATTGGCTGCGGGACTCCTTGCATTCATGGGAATCTTCTTCCTTATCGGCATCCCGGGGTTCCACGACCCGGGCGCTGAAAAACCCGGCAGGATACTGATCGATGAAAAACACAGCAACTGGGAATGGACCACACGGAAATTCGACACCACATGGTTCGGCAGTAAATCCACTTACAATTATTACTGCCTGGCCCGGTATCTGGATCATTTTTATTCCATCGACTACAATTTCGAGAAACTTACCAAAGAAACCCTGTCCCGGCATGATGTACTGATTTTGAAAACACCCACCCGGGCTTATGAAACCGAGGAAATCGATAATATCGTCGAATTCGTTGAAAACGGCGGCGGGCTCTGGCTGATCGGAGACCATACCAATATATTCGGGATGAGTTATTACATGAACTTCATCGCAAAACGATTCGGCCTTTTTTTCCATTACGACAGCACCTACGACCTCTATACGGGCAAACTGTCCCGGTACAAACCGCCGAAGGTGTTTCCCCACCCGATCGTCCAAAACATGCCGCCGTTCCTCTACGCGACCTCCTGCACCCTGGACGCGCCCCTGACCGCTCAAAACGTGATGATCGGCTACGGCCTCCGGTCACGCCTGCTCTCCTATTCCGAACGGGGATTCTTCGAACGCCGCCCCACCACCGATTATGAATTCGGCCTGTTCCTGCAGAGCGCTGCCGTCACCCACGGGAAAGGCCGGGTTTCAGCTTTCTCCGACAGCACCTGCTTCTCCAATTTTTACATGTTTATACCCGGCAAACCGGAACTGGCCCTGGGAACCGTGGAATGGCTCAACCGGGAGGAACGCCTCGGCATGCTCCGGGTTCTTTTCGGAGTCCTTTTTGTGACCTCATTCTCGGGAATCGCCGTCCTGTACCGCAAGTCGGCCCCCGAGGAAAGACGGAAAATGATCGGAACCGTGCTCTTTTTTACTTTATGCGCCGGCGCGGCAGCCGTTTTATTCTTCAATCGCCTCACCCACGCGACATACCCGCCGCCCCGGCCCCATACCGGTTTCAAAACAGTGGCCTTTGAAACGGAACATTCCCGAATCAAACTGCCGGTCAGGCAACTCGTCGACGGACATCCGGACAATTTCCATACCTTTTACGTATGGTTTCAGAGAATAGATTACATACCCTCCCTGGAAAGCACACTCGAGGACGCCCTGGCAAAAGGCGGGCTTGCGGTCATCATTAATCCGCAAAAACAGTTCGACGCCGACGATATCCGGCGTGTCACCGGGTTCCTTGAAAAAGGGGGCCGCCTTCTGGTCCTCGACGGACCCGGCAACAAGGCATCCACCTCCGCCCAACTGCTCGAACCGTTCCATATGGCAATCGATTTCAAGGAGATAGGGCAAACCCAGCTCCTGGACCGGTCCGGCAAAATCATCTGCACAGCGGTGAACACCGGCACGGTAAAAGGGGGCACCGGGATTGTGACGACACCCGGGAAACAGAATGTTTTTTCAATAAAAAAATACGGAAAAGGACGCCTGGGCGTAATGGCGAACGCGCGTATATTCACGAACAAATCCATGGGAGGAACCCAGATCAAACCCGACGGGAAACGAAAGCAGATTTATAATCTCGAATTTTTTATCATTGACGCAATGGAAAAATGATTGATTCTTTCGGCTTTATGCAATGAGCCCAGTAGCCTTTGAAAAAAACAGGCAGACATCCATCGAGACTCGAATAATCGTCGTAACGATGTCGAATTTACTATACAAATAAATTATTTTATGAATATATCGATTTACCAACTAAATGAGTGAAGGAGGTTCATTGTGAAGCTATTCAATTATCTGGCCGGTTCAATCGGGATCGCGGCATTGATCATGGCGCTTGCCGGACCGGTCCATGCCGCGTCGACCAAGGAAACGAAGGACTCGCCCCTGTTCTCGGAAACCCTCGACAGATCCGTGAAACGGATGGACGCGGCGGAAACGCTCCTGGCGGCGTTGGGAGTTTTTACAATGGACTCGGAAAGTACCTTGTGCGAAGCGAAAGAGACCCTGGATGCCGAGGATGAAGCGTGCAAGGAGGAAGGCGAGGACATAGGGCCCCCAGAGGAGGTACTTCCGGATGCGTCGGGATATACAACGGACCCGGAAAATCCCATGTGCGAAATAAAAGAGACCCTGGATGCCGAAGATCCTGAGTGCTCATCGGCCACCGGGGAGGAAGACGAGGAAAATGATCTTCCCAGGATTTTAGCCACCTTCGACGGATTCAGCGGGATACTCGCCATTCCGTGTCTGAAGATACCGGGAGTCGGTTCCTGTTTCATGGAACTGAAGGTCGAGGACTGGCAGGAAAAAACATTCAGGATATCATTCGACAACCTGAAGAAGTCCCCCCTCGACAACACGGATTGCGCGGTCGTTGATCCCGAGACTTATGCGATCAGTATTCCATTCGTAAAGACCGGCGGCGCGGCATATTACATGGAGATGGAACTGATCGACCAGGCCAATCATATCTTCAAGCTGCGCAGGGTCAATCCCCGTGAAAATCCACCTGACCTGCCGGATACGATGAACCCGATGAATTCCCGGTGTGAATTTGCAGAAACCATGGACCCCATGGATATTGACTGCGCCGATAATTCACAAAACCCAGGGGAGGAGACGGGTTCTTCCCCTGAAGACATCCGGACCAGGATCATTATGCCAAACGATTCCGTTCCGGTTACCTTGTCATCCCAAAGCCATGTTCAGGTGTTTGGGTCAGCAAATACCAATGTCGTTAATATTGAAGCGGGTGCCCGTGTTCAGCTAATGAACTTTGCCGGTTCAAATGAAATCAATATGGATGAAGGGTTTTCAGAGTTTACTGTTTACCGTTCAGGTGCAACGGTAAATTTAAGCAGCAACGCCGGAACCTCAATCCAAATTGCCGCAACCCTTACTAATCAGACACTTCGGTTCGCCGGCAACAGTTTAGAACTGGTCATCACCGGTGGTAATGTGATGTTAGGCAACCAAATTATAGAGTAAAAGGACCATGGAATGAACAATCAAAGGACAAAATCAAACATCGGTTTTATCTTTTTTCCGCTGATCTCGTTGATTATCCTGTTTCTTATTTCACCGGCACAAGCTGCTCACAACGAATCTTCCGGTATGGATGCTACCCTGCCGCCATTCCAGCCCCCTCAAATAATAGACGGCTCGGGACGAAAGCTCCTGGTTATCTATATGGTTGGAAGCGATCTCGAAAGCGATGGTGGTGCGGCAACTTCGGATTTGACTGAATTGATCGACGGATACAACATCATTGACCAGGACCGGATTGAGGTGGTTGTAGCTTTCGGAGGTGCAAATAAATTCGGTTGGCAAGGGATGAAGTTTGCCGACATCTCCCAGATCATCGAGGATGCTTCAGACGGTCAATTCGGCAACACAACCCCATACCTGTATAGAGCCGACTTTGCCAATATGGGTGATAAAAGCTCATTAACACTATTTCTTGAATATGTGACCCAGAAATATAAAAATTTTGACTCAAGCTTTCTTACCTTCTGGAATCATGGCGGAGCCTACACAGGCTTTGGAAACGATGAGGTCTTTGGTTACGACTCACTCTCGCTGACGGATATTGATAATGCCCTTACAGACAGCAAAATCGGCGAGTTCGACCTTATCGGTTTTGATGCCTGCCTTATGGGCTCCATGGAAGTGGCCCGTTTTATTGAACCCCATGCCAAATACCTTCTTGCCTCGGAAGAGCTTGAACCCGGCCATGGATGGCATTGGAAAACTGTAATCCAGGCGTTTTCAGACGAAAACGACATAGTCAAAACAGGCATGGCAATAATAGATCTCTTTGTCCTGAATATTCACGACTATGAATCAGACGGAAAGACCTTATCCTTATTGGATCTCTCCCGATTTGACACTCTTGTCGACAGCATAGATTCTTTCAGCACTTCCTTTTCAACGAATTTATTGAGCGACAACGACTATTCAGACGCCTTGATTTATGGTTCGACACATACTGCGGAATTCGGCAGGCAATCCAAAGAGGATCAAAGGGTCAGCATTGACCTGAAGGATTTTGCACAGACAATCAGATCTCAAATATCGGATTTCCAGGCAAGAGAGACGTTAGACAACCTGGCAGCATCCGTTGATGATTTTGTTGTTTACGCTAAAAATGACGGTACCCGTCCCAATGCCAACGGTGTCACCATCGCCCCGCCCGAAAAAATAAACCCCTCTTGGGATTCCTGCATGCTTAACAGCAACTGGCTCGAATTCCAGGCAACCTTTGATATTCTCAAAAAAAACGATACGACATCACCGGAGGTGGTGGACGTAAATGATGATGCCGACTCAGATGATTTCAACTGGAACGATAATGGCTGGGATGATGATGGCTGGGATGATGATGGCTGGGATGATCTTTACGACCGGAAAGGGTTGCATTCAAATGCCCTTGCGGAACCAAACGATCAGTTAAAAAGAGTGGATCACAATGGCCATTCCCCGGGCTTTTTATCCGGTGAACGTGCGGCATTCATACACACTGGCCACGACCCGGCCATGCGGAAATCAAGCGCTGCATCCGGCACAAAAGGATTTTCGGCAAAATTTTCAGATCCAAACCTTGCCAAGGTTACTACAATCTTCGGATTTGAATTCGCCCCCTATGAAAACGAACCGGACAACCGTTTCTTTATGTCTGTTGCAGAAGTCCAGGCATATTCCACTACAACTCCGGGAGTCTATTTCACCCCCCAATGGAACCAAAAGTGGTATTGCGTGGAATATGATCCCGACGCTGCAATGACGGAATGGATGCCCCTGGTCTTCCAGGGAAGATACACAAAAGACGGCAAGGAATACACAAAATATTCCGCAGAGATCGACTATATCGAGTCCGGCAAGGATTACTCAGAATATGACTATCCGGCGGATCTTGCCACGCTTAAGATCATTGTTGATGAAAACAATCACGTTGTCAGCCATCATATCCGGACCTATAAAATCATTTATGCCGGTGAGGATAATAGCGAAGAGACAATTATATTCGACAAAAAGACAAAAAAAATATCAAAGGGTGATCAGATCCAATTCTGGACATTAGGCTTCAGCCTGGATGGAAACTCGGAAGATACATGGTTTACCACCGGTGATACGATAACCTTTACCCAGGCTCCGGTATTTACTCTGGAAGAACTCAATTTTGAAGATGAGCAGGGTTCTCTTCTTGAATACAAATATGCCATGTGGGCCGAAGATATAAGCAAAAACGGTACCTTGACGACACCTTTTGCCGCTGCTCCACCGGACAATGATGAAGATGAGGATGACGATGACAACTTCATCCAGGCCTCATGCTTCATCTCAACCATTGCCGGGCCGGCAGGATCTGCCGGGGCCATGAAATCAGTTGCCGGTATCATTTTGCTGATAACATCACTTATCCAGCCCTTTCAAGGTTGTACTGTTGAATTGATAAGTAAAAATATTGGTTCATGTTGTGTTTTAGGGTCTTATTCTACAAGCAACTGAATCAGGGAGTGAAGCAGGGCTTTGCCACGCTTCCTGGCATTATGAATGAATTCGAAAAAGCCAAGATATAAAGGGAGTTTTTCTTGTGAGAGACCACGATGTGGCCGAAGCCAGCTTCGCAAAAGAGACCAGAAGCCTTCCATGGTGTTCACATGGACTTCATAAAATCCATCTCCATCGTCATCCCTTGCATACTCACCTGCCCCATGGTTCACACTCTCGTGCTCGTAC
>JAAEMK010000762.1 GCA_024225635.1 Desulfobacteraceae bacterium
GTCCGAGTTCAAAGCCGCCTCCACCTTCGCCGGTCGCCGAGAGTCTCGTAGAGAAGAGAAGGTGGCGTAGCACCTCCCATTGTCCCGCAGTAGCTCCACCACAATTCGACGCCTCCTCCTCCGATTGTCCGGCAAGTAGTTGTCCATAGAAGAAGAGGAGGAGGAGGCGAAGCCTCGGCAATGGTGTACGCGATGGCCGAGTCATCCGCGGACCCATCTGCCAATTGTCCTTCTTCTCCTTCGCCTCGTCCGCCATTGTCTGACAGAGATAGGGGCTGAAGACGCGGACACCCGGCCGATGGCGGAGTCTACCAAATTGTTGAATCCGTCTCCGCCGCAACGGTCTGACAGCAAGATGACTGTAGACGTGCGGCGGAGACACGCGCCGGTTCGGCAAAGTAGACCAAATCGTACGACGAGCAACGAGAGTCTTATCTCCACTAAGACTTTGTCTGCCAAAGTGGAATTCGTTGCTCGCCGCCGGCGCCTGGCAAGGATGGGAGGAGCCGCTCTCCGCCGTCTGGTATGCTTGCCTCTGCCGCGTCCGCGGGCGAGAAGTGGCCCCCCGCCGGAGAGAGATCATAGGCTGGGCATCGGACGAACTCCTCCGTCCGACCACGTTCTTTAGCCGGAACCGGGCTGGCAATGTTCTGGACCGTGGCTCCGCGACGTCGGGCCGGCATTCTGGACGACGATGAACGCCCAGGGCCGACGATGTGCCGCACGGCGTCGGGGAGGCGAAGCGCTTGTTCTTTAGTCGAA
>JAAEMK010000763.1 GCA_024225635.1 Desulfobacteraceae bacterium
CTGCATGGATGCGATGGCGACCCTCAATCCCGCAAGACCGCCACCAATGACAAGTGAATCCGTATATATGACTTTCATGGCTTACTCCTCGTCCGGTGTCGTGTGATGGTTGGCTTCAGGTTCTCCATGGGCGTCAGAATGGGCCGGGGTCTCTTCGGATGCCTCTGCTGCTGCCGCTTCCGCTGTCTCAAGCGGGGCCGCCTCGGTCTCAGTTGCCTCCACCGCCTCTACAGGGGATTCCTCAGAAGCCTCAACTTCAGCTGCCTCCTCTGTCTCCCCAGGGGCTTCCTCAGTAGCCTCGACTTCGGCGGCCTCTTCCGGTTCCGCTGCAACAGGCTCGGCCTCGGTGATCAAAAGGTCTTTCCAAACTGCAACGGCGTATCCTGGAGCTTGCCGGGGCCGGGCCGGGACATTACCACCAGCTCACCACCAGGGAGATCATGATCCGTCTGTACGGCTGGACCCCGGCCAGGACACCGGACTATTCCGGGGGAACCTCCTTCTCCATCGGCATGATCGGCCACCTGGAGTACCGCAGAAGAACGGTGGCTGTCTCCCGGAGCCTGGGGCGACTACGGCAACGGGGATTGATGAGGCGGGGACCATTCCGCACCGGCCACTGCTTGACCGAGAGGGGCCGGTGCTAAGTACCTGGCTGAATATTTTTGCCTATATCAAAAGCTCGAGACAGTTTAATTTAAAGCGTTTTGAGCGCTATACGAATGGGCAAATATATATAGCCACCTACTTATGTTGATGGTAACGGTTGATTATTACACTCCATAAAAAGGGTTGAGGAAGCGCGGGTCCTTCCTGGGGCAAAGGCCAATCACGGTTACGAGCAGCGCCGATTTCGCCCGCTTGTGGTCGAAAATCTTCACTACCGAGTTCCGTTGGTAGGAACACCCAACAATCTCAGGTAAAGGCAACGTAAGAGCTACAGAGGTTCCCCTGGGGCCTACCCCCTGGCGGTTCCGACAGGCCCAGTTTTTCAGGGGTTACAGCCCTCTTTCATCCCATTGGTTCCATTCGCCGTGCATCTTCATTTATGAGGGGACCTTGAAACGGAAATAGGGGAGGGCTAACCATTGAATGGGCAAATAAATCTTATTCTGCGAATAATACAAAATTCCCTTGACGATCTAATTGTGATATGACAAGGAATGTCTAATGGTTTGCAATAGTAATTGGCCTGTTCCCTTTAGAATCAAGGCTGTCAACATCAGAAAGCCCCCTGAAAGACATTCGGGGTAATATGTATGATCTTTTCAATAAAAAGGAGACTGATATGAATAATAGACTGATTTACTACCTTGCGATATGTCTTATTTTACTCTTAAATGTGGCTTTACCCCAAAACACAAATGCCGAAACTGGCCATCTTTACCATGTGAATCCCGCCTATAAGCAACTTGCAGCAGGGAAAAGGGCACCACTAAATAAAGGCCTTGCGAAACGATCAAAAACTGTTACTACCTGTTCATCCTATGACTCATTTGCAGACGTGTTGGATGGCTATATCCAAGGTCATAACACCTCATTTCAGATAGCTCTTCAGTATGATTTTCTTTTTTTTCAGGTTGAAGATATTATCAACCGAGCCATTGATGAGGTCTTTGACGGTGATGATTACCTTGCTCTTTCCTATGTAAGCTATAGCTCGTCGTGGAGTGGAGACAATGGTAGTGTAACAATTACTTTCACCTTTGATTTTCTAACCACTGCAGATGAAGAAGAGGAGATAACCCAGCGTCTTCAGGAAATAATGTTTAGTTTTAGCGGCATAATTATTCCTGGCATGAACAATGAAGAGATGGGAAAGGAGATTCACGACTGGATAGTCTTGAATGTTGCATATGATATGTCTCTTACTGAGCACAGTGCCCATGCTGCCCTTTTTTTAGGAACAACCGTATGTCAGGGCTACTCTTTGCTCATGACCAGAATGCTTTCAGAGGTTAATATCGAATCAAAAATTGTTGTCAGCGAGTCCATGAACCATGCATGGAATTTGGTGAATCTCTGCGATACATGGTACCACGTGGATGCTACATGGGATGACCCTGTACCGGACACAACAGGTTATGTCAGATATGACTACTATAATCTTTCAGATTCAGAGATGGGCCAGGATCACACCTTTTCAGGTGGATACCCAGCCTGTCCCTACTCATATATTGAGGGAGATTGTGGTACTTCTGCAAATCCAGATCCCCTTATAATTTCAGCTCAGTCTGATACTGCATCCGGCAATGCTCCCCTTAATATTAATTTGGGTGTAACCGTAGAATCTGGTGCGTCTCCATATACATTTCAATGGAATTTTGGAGATGGTACACCTGGTAGCAGCCAGCAAAACCCTGAACATACCTATTTTGATGCAGGGACCTATACTGCAGAGGTGACTGTGACAGATGATAATGGTA
>JAAEMK010000764.1 GCA_024225635.1 Desulfobacteraceae bacterium
AGTTAATTAATGATAAAAAAAAATTAAAAATAAAAATATGTCCGGCGAAAATCCAACTCTTTTACCTGCAAGATGGTGCCTCGGATGCAGAAGTCGTAATGACGAGGACAGAATTTAGAGCTTATGGTCAGTTTTGGATGACGGAGTTTGACACACCTAACTTGAAAATTACCGCCTTAAAGTTAAGACATCTTTGATGAATATATGGTTTGGGGTTCCATGTTTTGAAACGTCCCCCTTGGTGGTTTTTTTATGATAGTTAGTGTCTTATCTCCTGACATTACGGTGCTCAGATAAAATCCATCTCTTGACCTTCACGTGGTTCTGAGTGTTAAAATTATATATTTTATATAATTAACTAATAAAGAGCTCTGGTATTATAGGAAATTATCAAAGACTTTTGGAGAAAACAAAAAACAAAAAGAAAAAAAAATAATTTCATTTTAAAAAAAATTTATTTATTAAAAAGAAAAAAATTATAAAAAATTAAAAAAATATTTCTCTAAACAAAAATAAAAAAAGTTAATTAATGATAAAAAAAAATTAAAAATAAAAATATGTCCGGCGAAAATCCAACTCTTTTACCTGCAAGATGGTGCCTCGGATGCAGAAGTCGTAATGACGAGGACAGAATTTAGAGCTTATGGTCAGTTTTGGATGA
>JAAEMK010000765.1 GCA_024225635.1 Desulfobacteraceae bacterium
ACTGCCGACATCTCACCCGGCAAACGAGGTGAGGTTCGCGGTTTCTTCAAAATGGTGTTGAAAATTCGACGCTGCGGAAAATACGTTCTGAAACGTGCTGAACGAAGTGCGGGCTGCGCCATATGCTGCAACAATAGTAACAGGAAGGGGGCTTATTGGAATAACGTTGTTTGTTAATGACACTGTTAGCCGAAGAAACAGAGACATTATTGCATAATTTACGTATGTAGGTTCAAAGCTACTTGCACGTAGCGTGAATTCTGCACCTGTTGTTGGCAGAGTTGTCGCTGCTGTCCTAGCACAGGAGTAACAGGAACGGGCGCTTATTCGGGTACTTACGGTAGGTACGCTACATCTCGTACGTGTCTCAACTCACTCGTTAATGACACTGTTAGGCGGAGAAACACAGACATTATTGCATAATTTAGGTATGTAGGTTCAAAGGTACTTGCACGTACCGTGAATTCTGCAATATGTTCGCTGTTGTTGCCAGAGTTGTCGCTCATGTCGTAGGACAGCAGTAACAGGAAGGGCCGCTTATTCGAGTACTTACGGTAGGTACGGAGATCTCGTACGTGTGTTTCTTTCGAGAAGTTGTCCATTTCCAGCAAGCGTGATCTACTAGGTTGGTTTTCCGGTAGAAATTCTGCTCGAAATGAGTACTGCAGGTTGGCGTATGAATATGTGGATTGTGTTCGCTGAACGACAGAAATGTTTCAACAAGAGGAGATCGACAGCTAGTCGCAATGGGTACGGAGATAGATGTCGATTCAAATGGTAACCAACTCGAAGAAATTTGTGTTTACATTCCACGTGTCACACTTGCGGTATCTTGGTTGCTGGCGAAGGCGCTTCTTTTTTGTCGGCGTCGTGAACGGCAACGACAAGTGTCACTTGCTTGATACCTTAGCATGTTTCTTCTTTTGAAGGCTGTCTGAGGGCGGCTGCTGTGTGTAATGGAGTTTTGCTGGAACACATTGTACACGGTTCTCTCAAGTATGTAATTGCCGAAAGATGTTTCGCACGCAGTGTAAGGCAGAGTGCTGTCGGGTTGGAAACAATTCCAGATGGGTGAAGGAATATGGATCAAAATGTAAAAGATACTGCTGGACAGTGAACGGCGGACAGGCTGGTGGAGGCGTCAAGACAGTTGTCGTTCCGTCCGTCCGTGCGTCCGTCCGTCCGTCCGTCCCTCCGTCGGTCCGTCCGTCCGTCGGTCCGTCCGTCCGTCCGTCCGTCCGTCCGTCCGTCCGTCCGTCCGTCCATCCGTCCGTCCGTCCGTCCGTCCGTCCGTCCGTCCGTCCGTCCGTCCGTCCGTCCGTCCGTCCGTCCGTCCGTCC
>JAAEMK010000766.1 GCA_024225635.1 Desulfobacteraceae bacterium
GCAGCGTCCCATGACCGTAACCGAGGGCATCTACCCGGTCAACAACCCGGATGAGAACTCACCGGTATTGGTCACCACCAACTTCGCACTGACCTATTTCATCGTATCCGGTGAAATCGAAGCCTCGCGCGTACCGTCCTGGCTGCTGGTGAAGGATTCCGAAGGTCTTTCGAATTCCTTCCCGAGAATTCAAGCCCTTATGCAATGGGGGGTTTGATGATGTCTTTCTCTTCAATGTCTACAGAAAGAAATACATATGCGTTAAAAGACCCGGGCGGCTGCTCCTACAAAAGGGCGATGAAAGAGAAACGCGTGATGGAAGAACTGTCTCGAGAGACGAAACAAGGAGCCGAGTTCATCTTCAAGCCGACCCTTCAATCGGAGCTATGTGATAGGAGTACCCTTTCACGTCAGCATTTTAGATGGGGCACGTGCAAGGAGTATCCTTCACGTATTATCTTCAGCATACGTTTGATATCTGTAGAATATAATCTCACACCTTAGGGGTAACCTGTGAGCCGTGCATTATATCACACCACTTTAACGTGCGCCTTTACGCGCCTTACGTCACCAAAAGTAACCAATCACAGGCTGGTTGGGCAATTATTATTGTCCAATCAGAGACCCCGATTTCTTATCAAACGGCTATATCAACGGAGGTTTTCAAGCC
>JAAEMK010000767.1 GCA_024225635.1 Desulfobacteraceae bacterium
GTAAATGGTTTACACTCTACCGTACTTTACGAATGCGCTTTCAGTGGCGGATCCAGGATTTTGGAATGGGGGGTGGGCGGACCAATTTCACCCTCAGGGACCCCCTGTGGACCAAAATTTTGGGTCAACATTTTGTCTTGGTGGGGCAAATTTCACTCTAAAATCGTCGTTTTGCTGCAAATATGGGCAACGATTTGAGTAAACCAGCGCCGCAGGCGAAACTTTTTGACGATTTTGACCTTTACATGCGTTAATATTGTACAAAACAGCGCCGCAGGCGAAATTTTTGACGAAAATTTGCCTTGCGCGCAGTAAAATTGCGAAAATTTCTCCTTCAACTATGAAGTAGGGGGGTAGGTATGGGACGAATGGGGGGGGCGGTCGCCCAACCGCCCCCCCCCCCTGGATCCGCTACTGGTTGGACGGACCATGCTGGGGGCGGCTCCTTCCTTCCGTTCCAAACCCCCAAAAGACTGTACTGCACCTACCATATGTTTCATGCACTAAAAAATATTAAATATCCGCGGTGAAATGCACAAACTTGTTATCTCACATACCATACAACTATCAATTCCACACATTAAATAGGACCAACCACTGAAGCTCCTACAACTGTTCCAACATCTATTATTCCAACCACCGCATCTCCAACCACTACATCTCCAACCACTGCATCTCCAACCACTGCATCTCCAACCACTGCATCTCCAACCACTGCATCTCCAACCACTGCATCACCA
>JAAEMK010000768.1 GCA_024225635.1 Desulfobacteraceae bacterium
CTATTTTCTTCCGCGCAAAAGATGTTATAAATGGTTGAAGTCTTATATTATACTTATACAAGAAGGGTACCGTCCCCCTCCGGGGTCCTGCTTGTTCCTCCGGCACTCCGAAACACGCAAAGGGGAAGCTCCGCCGGGGCCGCGGTGGGGTTCACCCTACCCAACGCACCAACGGGTTCAGACCCACAGCCGGGTGGATGAGCATGTCCCTAGACCTATCACACACATCTTCTCAGCATAGTGCCTGCTTTACAACCGCACAGACAAGCTCGCCACACCTGTCATCCATCCTCGCACTTCATGCCTGCGCGCCCTCCAGTCAGCCACGCCCGAAGGCTATTCCATTTCGCTTGAGCCCTGCCCCTCACTCCACATGCAGCAGGCCTGCCGCTGCACCCCAGGCCAGCCACTGCACACCAGTCCTGCAGCACTGCCCTGCCCTGCACACCGTCCCGCTGGCAGCTCGCCTGCCACTGCACTCCGGCACTGCAGCACTGCTCTGGCCTGGCCAGCACACCGCTCCGCTGGCAGCTCGCGTGCCGCTGCACTCCACCACTGCTCTGGCCTGGCCAGCACACCGCTCCACTGGCAGCTCGCGTGCCACTGCACTCCAGCACAGCAGCACTGCCCTGGCCTGGCCAGCACACCGCTCCGCTGGCAGCTCGCCTGCCGCTGCACTCCGGCACAGCAGCACTGCCCTGGCCTGGTCTGCACACCGCTCCGCTGGCAGCTGGCCTGCC
>JAAEMK010000769.1 GCA_024225635.1 Desulfobacteraceae bacterium
CCCGGTCCAGAGCCCGGTAAAGCATCCTGAAAAGGTCGACATCACCGTGTTCCGTGAGAATACCGAGGATCTCTATGCCGGTATCGAGTGGTCCTCCGAGTCGGAAGAGGTGGAAAAACTCACCGCTTTCATGAAAAAAGAACTGGACACGGAGCTCTGCTCCACCTCCTCCATCGGCATCAAGCCCATCTGCCCGGAGAAGACCCGCCGCCTTGTCCGCAGGGCTGTGGCCTATGCCGTGGAACACGGCCTCAAGAGCGTCACCCTCATGCACAAGGGCAACATCATGAAGTTCACCGAGGGCGGATTCCGGAAATGGGGCTACCAGGCAGCCCAGGACTATTTCGGCGACGTGGTGATCACGGAAAAGGATCTCTGGGAGACCTATGACGGCGTCATTCCCGACGGCAAGGTGCTTATCAAGGACAAGATCGCCGACATGGTCTTTGCCGAGGTGCTGCTCAGGCCCGAGGATTTTGACGTGATCGCGGCCCCCAACCTCAACGGCGACTACATCTCGGACGCCCTGGCAGCTCAAGTGGGCGGGCTTGGCATCGCCCCCGGCGCCAACATCGGCGACCGCTGCGCCGTGTTCGAGGCCACCCACGGCACCGCCCCGGATCTTGCCGGAAAAGACGCCGCCAATCCCTGTTCCATCATCCTTTCCGGCGCCATGATGCTGGACCACCTGGGATGGACCAAGGCGGCGGACCTTGTCCGCCAGGGCCTTGCCACCGCCCTTGGCTCGGGAAAGGCCACGCCCGACCTCGCTCCGGGAATGCCCGGTTGCCAGGAGGTATCATGCTCCGAATTTGGAAAGATCATCTGCGAGACCATCCAAAACATGAGCTGATTTCAAAATTCCTTTCATGTGCGGGAAAACGGGCGCTTGCCGCCCTTTTCCCGCACAAGTGTTTGGTTTGCGGCCGCTACATCCGGTACCGGCCGCAACCCGTTACCTCCGTTAGCCCCACCGTTGAACAACTCCTGTCCCTTCTCTTCTGTCCCGCCTGCCTTGAAACAGGGGTCAACCCCATTGAATCGCCCCTATGCACCCGATGCGGCAAACCCTTTGCCTCCCGCACGGGCACCAATCACCCTTGCTCCGATTGCCTTTACGGCAGTAACCCAACCCATGACCGCATCGGAAAGGTCAGGGCCTTTGGCAACTACGACGCCCTGTTGAAGGAAAGCATCCATCTGTTGAAGTACGGAAAGAAAACATCCCTTGCCCGGCCTTTGGGACGCCTCATGTTCCAAACCTTTCAACGCAATTTTGTAACAGGCCCCCTACACGTCATCGTGCCCGTTCCCCTGCACAGGAAAAGGCTCGTAAAAAGGGGATTCAACCAGGCCTATCTCCTGGTCCATGAATTCCCCCGGCTTTTTAAGGCGTTGGCAGGCGTCGTCCCCGGTTGGACCGTTTCAAACCGCCTGCTTTTCAGGTCAAGAAACACCCTTTCCCAGACCGGGTTTGACAAGGCCGGGCGGGCAGAGAACATCAAAGGTGCGTTCCGGGTAAAGCATCCCGCAAAGGTCAAAGGAAAGCGGATCATGCTCACGGACGATGTCTACACCACCGGCGCCACCGCAACCGAGGCGGCATCCACCCTGTTCAAGGCCGGTGCCCGGTCCGTTGATCTGCTGGTCCTTGCCCGTGCCTGAATTCATCAAGACTGGAAGCTCATAGAACCTCAAAGGTCTTCAAATAGGTATTCTTCTGTGAAAATCGGATCAATGCTTTGGTAGAACTTCAGCCAGACCAGGAACTTTGCACGTATCCTGGGATAGGTTTCCATAAGTTTTTTGGTCTTTTCCGGATAAGTAAATATCATGGCGGAATATTCATTGAAGTCATTCTCAAATTCAGTTCGTCCATAAAAACTCATAACTCCGTCTTTATATTCCTTCTCCGTAGGTTCAACGTCAAAAGATACATGTTTCATTGTGTTTTTTGTGCTGCCATATATGTCGTATAAGTATTTAAAACTAGGCGGATTCTGATCTTCCCAAGGGTTGAGATGGAACGAATGGCTCCTCAGCAGAAGGGAGCTGAACTCATGGTGAAAAGCATAGATGGAAAGTTCTTCTGAATAATCGTCATTGACTAAATACATAACCCGTCTGTAGATATCGTATGATCCGCCATACTTAAATCCGTTGTTATTGATTTCTTTTGCAAAATAAATACCTTCAAGATACTGATCGATAACCTTGACAGGATACTTTGACAGTGCTTTCCTTAAAAGGATCGGATACCTGACTAAATTGTATTGTTTTATGGGCTTGACAACGCTTGATCTCGGAGGTCCCGCAGGAAATCCATATGGACTTATCTCAAGTGTTGATAAGAAATCCTCTTCTATCTTATAAACGATAGAAAAACCATAGGTATGGGTTAATGGTTTGAACAGTTTTTGGATTTCCTCATCCGTGTATGTTTCGTTGTATGAGATAACAAACAAAAACATCAAACATAACAAAAACCAATATATTTTTTCTTTTATGGGTCTATTAAGCATCAGGGATAAACGTTTTATCTTTAATAAACAGTTTGGTTGGTATGCCAATGCCAGGGTGTCGAAGACAATAATTCATTGTCACTCCAGAAGTTCGGAACTGCCAGGCTAACACTCCCATTATCACAAGAGAAACAGCCGTGATGAAATTATTAATCGTTGCAGGCTTCAGTGCTTTGTCTTTACTTATATTCGGAGAGAATCCCCTATCCTTAATCGGTTCATTTTGAATTCCGCGATTAGGATGAAAGGTAACCTCCGCTTTAAATTCAATATCCGCTGTATACTTGTATCTACGTCGGTCTTTTTCAACGGTGGCGGTAATCGGTTGTGGTTTTAATTGACCAACCAGTAAGGTCGGGGAAACGGCCTGAACCGTAACCGTGGTGGAACCAATCTTGGCCATTGATGTTATTGGAGCTGATATTACAACGTTTGATTTTTCAGGATCATAGATCATTTTGACATTCTGTGTTAAATCCTTAAACGCTTTATGGGAGAATGTGCTGAGATTCTGTTCTATCATAACGCCATTCTTATTCATGATCAAATCAAAATTATGTTTAAACTGGTTCAAGCCAAGATGCTCAATGGTAATTTTTCCGGTAATTTTCGCATCAATCGTATAATCCGGTGTTTTTACCTGGTAATGGGTTGGGTTGTTGTGTTCTTCAAGATCATAAACAACCTTCAAATCAATCCCTGCAGCTGGCCTTGAGGCTTCATGCCTTTTGCCGGTTCCATTGTTGCTTGGCAGTCTTGGCTGAGTCGGTAGATTGGGTTGAAGTGGAAGCAGCAGGGTCTGGCCGATATAGATCAGGTTCGGATCATCAATGGGCATGAAGTCTTTAAATTGAACAAGTGTCTTTATTGCGTTGTTGTGGTAGTCAGAAATTTCCCGGAAGCGCGCTCCGTCTTTTAGATAACGAAACGAGATATCCCACAAACAATCCCCTTTATGGACATAATATCGCATTGTCATGAAGTCACCTCATTCTTTAGTAATAACCAACTTCATTAAAAATGATACATGCCCGATCATCCATTTCTTCAATGTTTGAAAAAAGGAAATAATCTTTCTTTCATTCGGGGCAACTTGTGTTCAACGATAACCGAAAACTGTACAAAGGAAGTCAGAGAATTACAGTCAGATAGGTACAGGTGTCATTGAAAATGTCATCCGTAATGGTATGAATTTGAGGGAAAAGTTATTTGGCAGCTGGGGTTGTTGAAATCATGTCATGTTTGAGCGTTCAATGAATGCATGGGCGATGGAAAAAGACAATCAGTTTATGGCGATATGATCAAAGCATGTAGTCTTAATCTATCTTTTATATCGTTTGCTTTGCTGCGGTGCAAGAAAAACTTTATTTAAAAAATCATATAATAATAGGTTACGGTGTTGAGACGCCTTGAAAAATTTGTGCTATCGGGGGAGGGGGAGCTGTGATGTTCATACCGGCGGTGCTGCCCCTGCAGGAAGAGCGGTTCGGCAGCATCGACATGATCAGTCCATGGTTTGATTTTGATTATACCGACTATTATTATAAGGAGATGGGATCTTCCCTGTTCCGGCGGGTGATGGTCTTCAAGGACTTGATCGGGCAGGAGTCCCTGGTCACTCTCAAGCCGAACCTTGCCATCGAGTCCCCCATCACCCTTGACCATGTGCTGGCCGGACGGGATATGATCCTGGACGAGGAGAAGGAGACCGATTTCGACCTGGTATGGCAGGTGGTGTCGACTGTCGTGACCCAGTCCCTTGCCGCCCTTACCGCCATGCGGGCAAACGAGGCCGAGAACCTTGCCGGGGATCTTGAAGAGCGCATGACCCTCATCGAGGGCGAGCTCAAGACCATCGAGGAGCACAGGGTCGCCATCAAGGGCCCCCTTGCCACCCCGGTTGGCCGTGGCATGAGAAGCCTCAACGTGAGAATCCGCCAGGAACTGGATCTTTATGCCTGCATCCGGCCCGTCCGTTATTTCTCCCCGGTCCAGAGCCCGGTAAAGCATCCTGAAAAGGTCGACATCACCGTGTTCCGTGAGAATACCGAGGATCTCTATGCCGGTATCGAGTGGTCCTCCGAGTCGGAAGAGGTGGAAAAACTCACCGCTTTC
>JAAEMK010000770.1 GCA_024225635.1 Desulfobacteraceae bacterium
AAAGAAATTAAGGTGGAACCGGGACTAGAAGCTCCATGATATACCCATTATGGGGAACCCCAAATTTGCGACGATCAATCGTTGCCATTTGAATTCATGGTGTCCAACCTTGACGCCCAACGGGCAGCGCTCACTGCTCGCCAATGGCATACAGCGGCACACCAATATTTCGACCCGCCAGAATTTCTCCCGAATTTGAATTTGGGTGAAAGGGGGCCGACAGATAGGGGAGAGACCCTTATGGAGACCATTGATAACGCTCCACAGGGAGTCACTCGGGAACAACAACATCTTTCCGACGATGAATTGTTCTTCACCCTAAATAGAATTCTTCAAGGAGAAGAATTGAAAGAATACTACAGTACATACGATGAATCAAGAATCGTCGATTATAATCGAACTTCTTGGGAAATCGGACATAATACGGTGCACTCGAGGATGATTTTCCATCTTCCTCCCACACCCGAAAAGTCAAACTGGTACGAAAGCATGCGATGCTGGACGCGTACCAATGGCTACTGTAGAAATCGCTTTTACTCCTCACAAGCGATCAAAGACGAGGCTGCCAGAAT
>JAAEMK010000771.1 GCA_024225635.1 Desulfobacteraceae bacterium
TGGATGTCAAAATGTGCTCCATACAACTCGTTGCCATCGCCGGCGAATTCCTTGTAGTTCTTGCGGGAGGAGTGAGGCTTGATTTCTTGGTAAGCGTGCTGTTTGTGCCTTATAGTCCCAGAAAGTTCCTTCACATAGGAGATCGCTCTCTTCAGTTCCCTTATTAGTTTTTTGGGGTAATTTTTGACTCTGTACCAATCTTCTCTGCAGGTAACGACCTTGGCTGACCATGCGAAGTATCGCCAGCAACATAGCCTGGGGATATAGGAGGTCGCCAACTCGAACGCGATGATCTTGCCCACAATGGTGGCTACATCTTTGGGCTTAGCGCGGGGGGATTCTTCAAGCTCGGCAATTCTTCTTTCTACTTGTCTTATCTTGCTGGGATGTACCGTGTACTTCTCTGTGACCGAGTTGTAATAAAATCCCAGGTAATAGACCTCTTGGCCAGGGGAAGATTCCTTGCTTTCGTTAAACGTCCATCCCGCCTTTTCGAAGACTTCCTTGACGATTTTCGTGTCTTCGCTTACCGAAGCTATGGAAACGTTGTTGTTTCTGATGTCATCAATGAACATTGTTGCTTTGATATTGAGCTGACTGAGATAGTCGAGGCAAGGCTTGGTGAGAAGGTGGACGATCAAGGTTGCAGGTTTTAAACCATAAGCGAGTATTTTGATGCGAAAATATCGATATCTTGTTTCATTCCGATCATTGGTCAGAGGTAATGCGAACGCGACCTTGTCGTGGTCGGCCTTGTTCAACCTGATGTGGAAGAAGCAGTTCTTGAGGTCCAAGGTCGTGAAGAAATCACCTTTCTTGATAAGACCTTCACTGACTTCCAAGGTTGGCAACTTCGTGGATTCTGAGACCATAAGGTCATTGAGGTAACTGGCATCCAGGCATAAACGTAGCTTCACCTCATCGGAGACAGTTACTTTGGTGGCTACAGAGAGTGGGGAAATGTGCTTTGGTCTTGAAAAGGTCTCTTCAACGTATCCTGCTTCTAGCCATTCCAAAATCTTCTTTTCGGCGAAGTCAAAATGTTGAAAGAAGGAAGCGTTGTTGCGGAACCAAAATTCGGGAACCTCCTCATCAATAAAGGGGAGCTTGAGTCCGTCACGAAGGATGGAGAGCGCTCTTTCAGACGCACCGATTTCACTGTAAAATTTTTGCGCGCTGTCCGAGTGGATAGTCCCTGGCATTTTCTGAAATGATAACGATTTGATGAGCTCATAACGATTTATTGCGATCAGATAGCAATGGAAAAACAAGATCAAATTGATTGAGAAAAAACAAGATATAATTGATTGACAAAATAACGATTTGATCAGCCTCGTGGGTCTTCAGTCTGCCACCTTGATCTTCTTGGGCTCGGTGCAGTTCTTCGCATAGTGCCCGGGCTTCTGGCAGTTGTAGCAGATAGCCCGAGCTGCCGGATTGTCGATCCCTAAGAGCTTGAGGAGAGCGGCCCTGTTGTTCACGTCCTTGCCCGGCTGGCCCCCGGTGTTGGTCCCGTTGTTGCCACCGTTGTTGCCACCGTTCTCGTAGGTACGCTTGCGCGGCATCACGGACTCGAGCCTCTTCCTTTCCTCGGCGGACAGACCCGTGGCGCCCACCTCGATGACCTTGGCAGCGGCCGAGAGTCCGTTGGCTAAAATTAGGGAATATAAATATAAGATCGAACAATAAAGTTCCAAGTAACCTCACCTGCGTTGACGAGGGCAAAATAGAAGATCTTCCTCCCGTTCTCGTACTGTCCACGGAGTATCTTCAGGAGGTCGTTTTTGTTCTCGCGAGAATAAGCCAGGACGCGATTGGAGATCTCTATGTTGGCGGCGTGTCGCAGGGCTCCGGCAGCGTCAGTGTAGGCCACGGCAGCCAGGGTGAGAAGAGTCCTCCCGGGTAGCGACGTTCCTCCCGAAGTGTAGGTACTGATCTGCAAAATAAAATGTAACAATATTATGTCAAGCTTGCCGTCAAGAAAGGATCTTACCTCGGCATGTTTGCCAGACTTCCAGACACCAAAGTCGACAGCCGTCATATTCTCCACCTCGGTAACCTTGTTAGGATCAAATGCCATGATATCTGTAAGAGTTTTAAGTCGTAA
>JAAEMK010000772.1 GCA_024225635.1 Desulfobacteraceae bacterium
GACCATTTGATGATGGCTCAGTTGGAAACATCCAATGTTTTGCAATGCTTGAAAGCCGTCTCATATACCTTCCTGATGCACAGGAAGCTATTTAACGTGATTGTAAAACAATCCTGCCGTGTGGGGCTTCTAGCGAGTGGTCCTGCGACTCACCGTGACAAGTCCATGCGAGTCAGCAGAGACCATTTGATGATGGCTCAGTTGGAAACATCCAATGTTTTGCAATGCTTGAAAGCAGTCTCATATACCTTCCTGATGCACAGGAAGCCATTTGGCGTGATTGTAAAACAATCCTGCCATGTGGGGCTGCTAGCGAGTGGTCCTGCGACTCACCTTGGCAAGTCCATGCGAGTCAGCAGATACCATTTGATGATGGCTGAGTTGGAAACATCCAATGTTTTGGAATGCTTGAAAGCAGTCTCATGTACCTTCCTGATGCACAGGAAGCCATTTGGCGTGATTGTAAAACAATCCTGCCGCGTGGGGCTTCTAGCGAGTGGTCCTGCGACTCACTTTGGCAAGTCCATGTGAGTCAGCAGAGACCATTTGAC
>JAAEMK010000773.1 GCA_024225635.1 Desulfobacteraceae bacterium
CAAGGAGTACGTCAGTGTTGGTTCCAAATTCAGTGGTCAGTGGGGCAGTGAACCATTGCAGCCAGTGACGCAGTCGCTGGAGGCCGTGCTGGGAGATTTTGTGCGTACTGAAACCGTCCACCCCCTGATAGTAGCATAGCGGGGGGTGTAGCAGTGTGAAGACCCAAAAGAAAGATAAGATAGGTAATAAAAGAATATTTGAGATGTCCCATTTTTAAGTATGTATATATAGATATACTGCATTTTGACCCATCAATTTTATCAGCCAAATTTCAATGATTATTTTTAAGCCCCGAAAAAAAATAATAATTTTATATATTCATTAAATTAAGTGTCCCATTTTCAAGTATGTTTATATAGATATACTTCAATTTGACCCATCAATTTTATCAGCCAAATTCGCCAGATTCCCAAGGCAGTGCAACCATAGGGCTTTAGCCCCCTTCAATTAGCGAACAATCACCCGCACAACTACAACCAGCTTTATTTTTATTCTGTCTATATATACCCTGTAAAGATTTAATCCAATTAAAAGCTAAAGCTTTCAATTGAATACGGCGAAGCCGTGGCGGAGCTTGTGACGCCGTGATTATACAATAATCACCCCCTCAAATGGTA
>JAAEMK010000774.1 GCA_024225635.1 Desulfobacteraceae bacterium
AAGGGATGAGATTATGTTTGCATCAAAGCAAACTGTAAATTATAAAAATATTAATGATGTATTGGATACAATTGGCAATATTTGTAAAAAGACCACGTAATCTGTGTAATTCTGTGTATACCATCAGTCGATCAAAATCTGATTTTTTGTGAGTGCAGAAACAGATGTATTATATGTTCACTGCATATACACACATAAAATATACACAATTTACAAAAAAACTAAATATATTTATTAATTAAAACTATAAATGTCATAAAAATATGTGACATTTGGTATCACGATTCACTAATTTATGGTGTTGTTGTTACATTTTTCGAGTTTTTTTAGCAAATACATTTTTATCTATTTGACAGCGCTTCTATATAAATACAATTTTTCACACATGACTTTTGTTTCCAACCTGCGTGAGTATATTCCAATGTATCATTGATTGTATTTTGTACAGTTCATAGTTACTAGTTTTATCCACATTTGATGACATATTATATTTGTTTACATTTTTGTTACATTTTTCCATAATTTTCTACGACTTTTTTCAATCGCTTAGCCAAAATTGTACGCTTTAATTGCTTTTTACTTTTTGTATTACAAATGTTTGCATACATCAGTTTGAATGATTGAATTGGTAATTTTTTGATTTCAGTCCTCTTTTTTCAGTTATTGGTTTTAATTGTATCTGTTTATCATTTTGATTATATTGGTTGATTGGTTCATCATATACTATGATGTTTTTCATCAATTAAATCGATTTTCCTAAATTGTCAAAATTAATATGTGGTCGAATAAATTTATTAATTGAATCAATATTCGTTTGATACTGTTTAATGCTTGTTCTTCAGCAATCAGGACGTAATACAGATGATAATAATCATGTGCAATGTTATTCATGATAATTGTGATAATAGACTACGTATTGCGTACCATTATTAGAATTTTGAACAGACTGTTGTGTGTTTATTGTGTATGATAATTTGATAACCTGGAAATGAAATAATTGTTTACATTTGTTGACACTACATTCATCACAATCACCTTTTGCTGTTGGAAATATTGGATGATTTTTTTACAACAACTCTGCAATAAACATGATTTTGATTCTAAATCCAGCACATTTAAAACATCAATGTAACAATTAAAATCATCTGCGTAACAATCACATCTTGAAACAAATATTATATTCCAAACAATGATCATCTTTCAGTTTTCTGTTATCAAAATTTCAATCCAATGGTTCTTGAATGTTGTCGGATATTGTGCTTAATGTTATTTGATGGTTGATCCATTTGAGTATCTGATAATTCCGACGAGAAAGCGCAACATGGTGTAAGACAGTAGAAGTATGACTGAGAGGTTTGTTTTTTTGGCTGTAACTTTTTTATGTGTGTATATGCAGTGAACATATAATACATCTGTTTCTGCACGCATAAAAAATCAGATTTTGATCGACTGATGGTATACACAGAATTACACAGATTACGTGGTCTTTTTACAAATATTGCCAATTCAATTTATGCAAATCCATATTCAAATATCCAAACACCAACAACACCGTTAAACGCAACACC
>JAAEMK010000775.1 GCA_024225635.1 Desulfobacteraceae bacterium
GAAGAAGCATCATCTGTGCCTAAAATTGGTGGTGGTAATGATAGTGATGATGAAGAAGAAGAAGAAGCATCATATGTAGCAGCGAATAAAGAAATTGCAAGTGGTATTGATTGTGTAACTTGTATGTATATATTTTGTCTGACATAAATTCTATAATATATAGCATTATTACATAATATCAAAGCAACATGTAAAGTTGCTGATGCTGAATGGAAAGTTTCTGCTGCTGAATGGAATTTAGATGGTATGTTATATATTTTTTGCTTTTCAAATATATATTTTTGCTTTTCAAATATAAATATAGAAAATATAAATATAGATATTCGTCGTAACAGAAATGTTAACAATAATAATAATGATGAAAAATATGATGAAAATGATAGAAATGATGAAAAATATGATGAAAATGATGAAAATGATGATGGAAATGATGAAAATGATGATGGAAATGATGAAAATGGTAGGTGGCATAAATAATAAAAAAATAAAATATGTATTTTATATCTTATATCAGTTTCAAACTAAGATATAAAGTACATATTTTATTTTTTATTTATATTTTTTTGACTGAACCACTTTAGTAAAAAAATGTAAAAAACTA
>JAAEMK010000776.1 GCA_024225635.1 Desulfobacteraceae bacterium
GGCAACTGTGTCAAAGTGTATCATCAAAATGAGGCAACTGTCTCAAAGTGTATCAGCAAAATGAGGCAAGTGTATCATTCAATAGAAGCACATTAAGGCAAGTGTATCACACGTGTATCACACATCAATTTACATCAAAGACATTTCATAACTCCATCTCAATTCAAAGACACTCAATAGAACTCCATCTCAATTCAAAGACACTCAATAGAACTCCATCTCAATTCAAAGACACTCAATAGAACCCCATCTCAATTCAAAGACACTCAATAGAACCCCATCTCACCTCATCTCAATTCAAAGACACTCAATAGAACCCCATCTCACCCCATCTCACCTCATCTCAATTCAAATCCACCTCATCTCACTCACATCTCACTCCATCTCACTCACATCTCACTCACATCTCACCTCATCTCTCCTCCTACAGAAGATGATATTGAAATTCATTTCCCCACAAAGAAAATAAATAGAAGATATTGTCAACATTAAAAAAGATAGATAATTTAGATGTTGATAGTAAAATA
>JAAEMK010000777.1 GCA_024225635.1 Desulfobacteraceae bacterium
CACCATTTCCAATACGACGACCTCCACCGCCTAACCCAATCTTCAGGCGTATACGGTACCATCGATTTCGCTTACGATAAAATCGGCAACCTGACTCAAAAAACCTCCCCTGCCGACAACGAGCATGTCAACGACGAGTTAATCAACCTGGGAACCTTGACATACGGTAACACTTCCGGAGCCCAAAACCGTTTTGGAAAAGGCAACAACCCCGGCCCTCACGCCGTCACCTCCACCCAAAGCGGTCTGAAGTACGATTACGACGCCAACGGCAATATGACCTCCCACGCCACGGGAGATGTGTATGAGTGGGATTACAACAATCGATTGACTCATATTGTCAAAGACGACAATCAAGCTTGGTATACTTATGATTATACCGGTCAACGGGTAAGCAAGCAGGTCCGCGACGCCTCCGGCGACCAATGGACAAGCTATATCGGCAAAGAATTCGAAATTCGAGGGGATAACGCTTACAAATATGTCTTTGCCAATGGCAAACGAGTGGCCCGTTTCAAGACGGATGTCCCCATAAGCGCTATAAAAACTCAAACCATCCCCTTGGTTCCCGGATGGAATTTTGTCGCATTCACCCTGGAACCTACCGACCCGAATGCCGATAGCGTTTTTGCCTCTATCCAATCCCTTCTAACAGAGGCATATACCTATGATTCGAAAACCGGCAACTACCGAAGGTACGCGCCCAAGCGCTTAAATGTCATCGGTCCCATCAGAGCCCATAAAGGCTATTTATTGAATGTCACCC
>JAAEMK010000778.1 GCA_024225635.1 Desulfobacteraceae bacterium
AACACCTGTTTAACACCTGCTAAAAATAGTACAGACTAGTCATGGCTGTTGATTATCGGTTCTCACCAGACCATTAAAGTGAGATTAAATAATTTTTTCCAATTTTCAAAGAGCGAAATGTGAGATGAATCTGGAAGAATTGAAAAATATTATGCACACGCTGTTGCAAAAAGGCGAAAAGATTGCGTGTATTATTGCCACCATGGGAACAACCGATTCTTTCGGCATTGATAACCTTGAGTATATTGTCAAACTGCGTGATGAACTTGTGAAGCAGTATAACCTGCCCTACAAACCCCATATCCATGCCGACGCCGTTATTGGATGGGCATTTGCATTTTTCAACAATTATGATTTTGAAAACAATCCCATGGACTTCACGGCTCGCACGCTTGACTCGCTATGGGATACGCAGGATAAACTGATGCAGATCGGTCTTTCAGATTCCATCGGACTGGATTTTCATAAAACAGGGTACTGTCCGTATATTTCAAGCCTTTTTCTCTGTCGCGACTCTGCCGATTTCAATCTTATCATCCGAGAGGGGGAATCAATGCCCTATCTGTTTCGGTATGGTCATTATCACCCAGGCATATTTACTATGGAGACATCCCGTTCCGGCGGTGCGGTGCTTGCGGCATTAGCCAACCTGAAACTGCTCGGCAAGGATGGCTATCGGTCAATTCTCGGACATATTGTGACCATGGTCGGGATATTGCGATCACGAATTGAACGTGTTCCGTATGCTTGTATGGTAAACGATTATAATCATGGGCCAGTGACACTCTTCAGGATTTATCCCGACGGTGTGGATGCCAAAACCGCCTACCTTGAAGAATCCACGACACCTGAACTCGCAGGGCAACTCACGGCTCACAACGAATATAATCGAAAGCTCCATGCCGTGCTTCTTCGACAGATGGAACGCGGATTTGGTGTAGCACTTTCTCTGACAGAACGCTACCGAATGACCTCCTATGGAAAACCGATTCTCGCTATTAAATCATATATCATGTCACCTTTTGTTGATGTTGCGGTGATGGAAAAACTTCTCAACTGCATTGAGGAAGCCCGGAAAGAAGTTGAGTAACTTGTATGAGAGGAGGAGATCAGTCTAAAAACTTCTTTTCATCACCCATTTTTTTTGGAGGGGATTAATGATCGGATCGGTCCCGTTCATCATTATATTCCTGTGCATTGTCTCCCTGGTAATGGCACCGAGAAAAGGCTGGAAAGGATCAAACCAAAAAGAATGAGGCCTAGGATGAGAATAGACAGTTTTCCGTTAAAGGACCAAATAAAATGTTAAAAATAGATTGTCAAATCATGTCATATTTGATACCGGATGAGTGTTATCCGACAATGGAGATAGGCAGAAACAAATTGCGCAACATCTGTTCGGGACTAAAACGGATTGAAGGAAAGCATTTATGCCAAATAAATCTATATCATCTATTTTATTTCTAATATTTATTGGTTTGAACTGTTACGGTACGATTTCTTATGCAGAAAATCCCCATTTGGTCTTAAGTATACAAGATCTAACTTGGCTTTCTTGCGAACCTAATGAGAATATAGATAAGGTGATCGAGACATTACGGAACACCTACAGAATTGACATGAGTTCCATGGAATATGCAGGACTCAATTCCTATGTTGCCGGCGACCCCACGCCAGCCATTATTCACTTTACACCACAAGCTTGGAGATTCTGAGAAAACTGCTACCGTTATAAAATTAAAATGGATTCTTATTTAGCGAATACGATATTCAGCATCAAGCTGATATTAACGAAAACAGCCCGAACCAATAAATTCAGCGACTCCAAAGGGGCGGGCCGCTAATTAAATCGATAAACATATCAATACAGTATTGGAAGAATGGAATGAAAGACTATTTAAAAAGACACGGCGTGTTCAGTTTAAACGAGCTGATAACAACTGATTTGGCATCGGCAAAAGAATTTTACGGCAAGTTGTTCGGTTGGATTTTCACGGAAACAAAGACGATATACGGCAACCCCTACCTGGTGATACACAAAGAGGGAACCGTTGTCGGAGGTATGATGCTCAAAGATGGAAACGTTCCAGACGACGTTATACCATGCTGGGATCCATATATCACAGTTGATGATGTTGAAACATCGGCCAAAAGGGTCGAAAAATTAGGCGGAGAAATTATTCTTCAACCAACAGACATCCCAAAAGTAGGCCGTTTTTGTGTAATAAAGGATCCGCAAGGAATAAGCCTGAATCTCATAACGTATTCAGATGATAAATGAAGAATGGGGGGAGGGGCAAAAGCAATATATTCCATGGAGAAAAAAATGACGGATTTAATAGACAGAATTTATTTCCAGGACCTAACCGAACGAGATCCGATGGATGTTTGCAGGCGGGCATCATGTAAATATGATGCCATGAAGGAGCTTTATATATTGCCTGTATGGGGTGACGATTACGGAATCTTTCCGAATCAGTTAAAGATCAATTGCATGGGTAATAACACTCAAATTCTGCATGATTATCTTTATCTGTTTATTGTTCATTATCTGCTTAATTCAAAAGAAATTGAACTCTCAAACGAATGGATATCAGAGAAAGACATTCCAGGAGGCACTACATTCTTCCGTGGTCCTCATGAAATTCCTACAAATTTGATATCGCTCCGATTTAACAATAATATTGATGAATTTAAGAAAAGATGCGAGCAACTACATGGCATTCCCCTTAACATGGCAGATGCAGCCTACAGTTTCAAAATAACACCCCGAATCCCAGTGGCCGTATTGTATTGGAGAGGTGACGACGAATTTCCAGCTGAATCGAAAATACTATATGATAAAACCATTGCTGAACATTTAGCGTCTGACATTATTTATGCTTTAGCCGTTGGGGTTTGCGAAAGATTAAAGGCACCCCTTGACTGAAAAGCAATCTTCTAAAAGGAAAGGTTAGTGTGAAAACGTGCAGCTCAAGAAAGGATCGATAAATGAACACAAAACAAATCCATGTATTTATAAGCCAGGCATGGTCATATTCAGGTCATTATGCCACTTTAGCAGATTGGATTTTCATCGGCTGGAACAATAAAACTGTCGTTAGTGCTATATGGAAATTATAGAAAGGGCAACTTCAAAAATGGAAGAGGATTTCTTAAAAAATAGACTTGATGATCAAATTGACTGGTATAGCACTAAAAGCCAAACCAATCAAAAATATTTTAAAAGGTTACGCCTGTTAGAGATCGTCGCTGCTGCACTTATACCTTTTCTTGCAGGTATCGGTTCTTCAATGCCTTGCTATTCAGTGATTATAGGTGCATTGGGTGTTATTATTGCGGTATCTGCCGGTTCTTCCGCACTTTATAAGTTTCATGAAAATTGGATAGAATATCGAACAACGGCCGAAACTTTAAAACATGAAAAATATCTATACCAAACCCGTTGCTCACCCTACGATAAAGATGATGCTTTTTGTAGGCTTGTACAGAGAGTGGAAGGGTTAATCTCAAAGGAGAACAGCCAGTGGTCACTATCCTCGGAAAAAGAGTGATTTATTCACCTCTCCCCCCCTGGCCTTTCAACAATCCTGCGACACAAGGACAAACCTGAGAGCTAAACATTATACGTAGTGTAATGAATCAATGTCCACCTGATTAATATAACATTCCGCTGATTTTCCCGACTACTTTTATACTGGAGGCGCCCCCTTAATGGAAATACATGAGCCACCACCGGAAACACCCATGGAAATTGAAGCGGAATCAACCGCGCCTTTATCCAAGACAGATGAAACGCTGCTGGTAAATTTCGCCAATGATTTTGCGGCCCAGGCGGCCAGGCTGGATGATCTGGCAAAGCAGCTTATCACCCTTTGCATCGCCGTTCCGTCCGTTTACGCCGCCGTCCTCAAACTGGTAGCCGGAAGCAAGGCTGTCATGCCCCGGATGGATCTCACCTGTTTTGCAATGGTGGCCTGGCTTCTTGCCTTGGGTCTGTCATTGGCAAGCCTTCTACCGGAGCGGCATGAAATCGACCCTGACAGCCTGACCGAGATCCGGAATTACTTCAGCGAGAGTGCCAGACGCAAATACCTTTTCCTATGCTGTGCATGCATTTTCAGCTTCCTCGGCATCACCCTTGCGATATTCAGCATTTTCTGACCCAAAGGAGGAACCCCATTGAATGATACCCGGCCCATGAAAAAAGAAACCAGAGTGACCCGTTGCGCAAAGTGCAACGAGACGTTCACCTACCGCTTTCAAACAGATTACGGACAAGGTGAAAACCTTATCGTAAAGATGAGCTGTCCGTTTTGCAGAGAAAAACTGCATGTGGATTTAAGTCCCTACGCTAAAAGCAAAATGGTCAGTTACAGATCATCTGATGAAAACCCGGTAAATAAAGAGCCTGTCATACTTGACCTGCCACCGGAACTACCGACCTGTATAAGGGAGTAACGACCATGCCGCGCCCGACACCATTTATCATAAATCCGCCTGATGATTTTTTATCCCTGAACCCTGTTCTTTCAGACCTTGCCGAACGGCTGGGCCTAGCCTATGGGCGGCAGGGCAGAGTCGTTGATGATACTCACCTCCGGGCCGTCGGCACGGCCCTTTGGGAGGCCCTTCAATTGGATGAAGCCTTGGACAAAGCCAAGGAAAAAGCCGGACAGCAGGCCCTTCCAATAATTATCGATTCAGAAGATGCGGCAGTGCAGGCATTGCCCTGGGAAACCCTGTACCACCCTGACCGGAAAATATTTCTTGGCCGTTCAGCCGGATTTACCCTTACACGGCGAAGCCCAGGGCCGCATCCTGATCTGCCTGAACCGGAACAAGGCCCTTTGCGGGTACTGCTGTTCACCTCTTTGCCTGATGATCTGGAAGAAAATGAGCGCCTGGACGTGGAGGCCGAGCAGGCAGCGGTTCAGGAAGCGCTTCTGGAAAGTGAGCAAAATGGCGAAATCGTTCTGGAAATGCCTGATGACGGGCGGTTTGAAACCTTGCAGTCCTGTCTGCAGGAATTTAAACCGCATCTGGTTTATCTGAGCGGCCACGGCCAATTTACCCTCGAACGCCACAACGCCAGGGCCTGGGGCAGTCTGTTGTTTGAAAACCGCAGGGGCCGTAAAAAAACGGTACCGGAAGACAGAATCAGCGAGTGTTTCCAGAATACAGGTGTGCAATTGCTGGTAATTTCCGCCTGCCTGAGCGCCAAACACCACCCGGACTATCCTGAGAACGGCCTGACCCGGAGGCTGTATCGCAATGGTATCCCTTATGTGGTCGGGATGCGGGAATCGGTGATGGACAAGGCCGGTATCCGGTTTGCCCACACCCTTCTCAAAAACATTGCCGACAGAAGGCCTGCGGATGTCGCCCTGCAATCCGCCAGGAAGGCAATTGTCGAACCTGTTGATGAGGATACCTTCAGAGATGCCGGGGACCCGGCCAGGGCCGCCATGTCCCTGGGACAATGGTGTTTACCCCAGATGATGAGCCATGACAACAATCAAACCATTATCAGCTGGGAGTTCACTCCCCGGCCCCGGGGATACAGCGACCTGAAAACTATGTTAGGAAAAGTTGCCGTCCCGGACCGCTTCATCGGACGCCGCAGGGAACTTCGCAGATGGCAAAACGAACTGCGCTACGGCAAACCGGACCGCATGCTCATCACCGGGGCTGGCGGGATGGGCAAAACCGCGCTGGCAGGGAAATTAATCGACACTTTGCGCAAGGACGGATACCATGCCTATACATTTTCCCTGCTCCCGGAACATAACTGGCAGGATGTGCTGACGGATATGGAATTAGCGCTTGCCGATGACGCCCTTCTCTATAGAAAATTCGAACTTATTCAGTCCAAAGGCCTTTCTCCATCCAAAAAAGCTGAATACACCCTTAATTTTTTGCTGAAACGCCACAACGAAAAACTAGTCTTATTCTTCGACAACCTGGAATCCGTTCAGGAAGCACAAGCCCCCCATTCCCTGACCGATGAACCCCTGGCTGTCTGGGTTGATGCGGCCCGGAAAAACGCGGCCCATGGTCTCAAGCTGATCATGACCTCCCGCTGGCGTTTACCGGATTGGCCGGAAATGGAACATTACCCGGTGGGCCGGCCGATATATGGAGATTATCTTGCGTTCTCCAGGCTTCGCCGGTTATCTGCCGATAAAAAACAATTGCGGCGGCTCTATCAGGTTTTAGGCGGTAATTTCAGAGCACTTGAATTTTTCGTCACAGCCGCCCGGAGCATGAATATTCAGGATGAAGAAGTCTTTCTCAATAGCCTGAAAGATGCTGAAGCGGAAATCCAGACCAATATGGCCCTTGCCGAAGTTATCTCACAGCGAAGCGAAAAGGAACGGGAGTTGCTTAACCGCTTAACTGCCTACCGGACACCCATCCCCATGGACGGGGTAAAGGTGTTGTACAAAAGTTCCTTTCTGTCCCCTGAAAAGCAAAGGCTCGATGCGGAAGTTGATACACTTCTCCAAAAGCTGCTGGACGTCTCACTTGTGGAGCAATACCGTAACGACGTCAGTGAACAAATGGAATACTGCCTTTCTCCGATTGTCCGAAGCTGGCTGCAAGCCAACCGGGCGGAAGGGCCGGGCC
Source organism: Desulfobacteraceae bacterium (assembly GCA_024225635.1). Lineage (GTDB taxonomy): Bacteria > Desulfobacterota > Desulfobacteria > Desulfobacterales > Desulfobacteraceae > Desulforapulum. The sequence continues at coordinate 6,631 of JAAEMK010000778.1, forward strand.
GGGAACTGCTTATTGCCGCTGCTGAATTCCTGCTGTGGCTATGGGAGGAAGATTTAAATATATCATGGCAGCATCTGATGGAAACCCATCTGGCCCTTAAAGCTGCCGGATTGGACAAAAAAAGAAAAAGGCTCGTCCTGGACTATATAATCGAACCGCTAAACCGTAACGGAATGTATCAGCATTTGCTTGATGAATGGTTACTGCCCCTTACCAGAACCGATGACCCTCAGATCTTAGGTGATTCCTATGGTCAAATCGGCAAACAGTACTTTCATCTTGGAGACTATGATACAGCCCTCGAACACTTAAAAAAGTCTCTGGCAATAACACAGGAAATCGGGGACAAATCAGGGGAAGGCACGACCCTGAACAATATTTCACAAATCTATGATGCCCGAGGAGACTATGATACCGCCCTCGAATACTTAAAAAAGTCTCTGGCCATAACACAGGAAGTCGGGGACAAATCAGGGGAAGGCACGACCCTGAACAATATTTCACAAATATTCAAGGCACGAGGAGACTATGATACAGCTCTCGAATACTTAAAAAAATCTCTGGCCATTCAACAGGAAATCGGGGACAAATCAGGGGAAGGCACGACCCTGAACAATATTTCTCAAATATTCAAGGCCCGAGGAGACTATGATACAGCCCTCGAATACTTAAAAAAGTCTCTGGCCATAAGACAGGAAATTGGGGACAAATCAGGGGAAGGCGCGACCCTGAACAATATTTCTCAAATATTCAAGGCCCGAGGAGACAATGATACAGCCCTCGAATACTTAAAAAAGTCTCTGGCCATAACACAGGAAATCGGGAACAAATTAGGGGAAGGCGCGACCCTGAACAATATTTCACAAATCTATGATGACCGAGGAGACTATGATACCGCCCTCGAATACTTAAAAAAATCTCTGGCCATAAGACAGGAAATCGGAGACAAATCAGGGGAAGGCACGACCCTGAACAATATGGCAACAACAGCTCATGCCCGAGGAGACTATGATACCGCCCTCGAATACTTAAAAAAATCTCTGGCCATTCAACAGGAAATCGGAAACAAATCAGGGGAAGGCACGACCCTGAACAATATTTCACAAATCTATGATGCCCGAGGAGACTATGATACAGCCCTCGAATACTTAAAAAAATCTCTGGCCATAAGACAGGAAATCGGAGACAGAGCAGGATTCTGTGTCACCATTTTCAATATGGGACATATCCATATGCAAAATAAAAAACAAGCTGAGGCATTACAGGCTTGGACTACGGCTTACAGCATTGCAAAAAAAATTAATCTGGCCCAGGAGCTTGACGCACTTGAAAATCTAGCTGAACGCCTCAACCTGCCCGGTGGGCTGGACGGCTGGGAAACGCTATTGAATAAGAAGCAATAAAATCCGGGGACACAACACTTAATTTCAACCAGAAAATGCACCGGTTAACCCGGCCCGGGAGCCGGATTTGACAAGTACCGGCAGATCGGAAGATTGATCCGCCGGCACCATTTATCGACCTCAGGCAGTGGCGTTACCGCATGCGGGACAGAACTTGAAGGTTTCATCCTTGATGGGGGCCTCGCAGGAGGAACACCGTTTGGGGATGGGACCCAGCACCACCAGGAGTTCACCCTCCAGGACCGGGACCATGTTTTTGTCGTGCTTGTAGTCGGCGACCTTGACCACCCGCTCGACCATGCCGTCCATGGGAGAGAGCACTGACTTTTCCTGTTTCATGATGGTGATGTTGAACAGCTCTTCGCCTTTGCGGACAATATCCCCGGGTTTCACGTACATGATCCAGAGATCACCGGCGCTGGGTGATGCCACCTGGCAGGAATCGCTCCTGTCCGCCATTTCCAGGGCTCCGGCCCCGGCGCCCGTGGGCTCGGCCACCTTGACCGAATGGGTCATGAACTCTCCGTTCAGGGTGTAGCGGATCTCACTCATGCCCTGGCTGTCAGGTTTCCCGATGCCCAGGATCTTCATGGCGTGGGGTTTTCCTTCGGTGTCCTCGAAAAAGAGCTCCCGGTCCGGAACCAGTCCCTCAAACCAGACATCCAGGGGAAGCCAGTTGGGATTGCCGAACTCCTGCCGGAAAGAGATGGTCTTAAGGGCATCTCCCGGGTGGTTGAGATACATCACCACCTCCTCCTCCGTGGGGGGCCGCTGGATCTTCTGTTCCAGGCCGGCTTTTTCCGCCTCGATGTCCACCGGTTCAAGGGAATCCAGGGGAGACGCCTCGGTACGGCTACCAAGGGCCTCTTTATAGGTCTCGCCAAAGGCGGAGGCATAGACCCAGTCCGGCGGAAATCCCAGGGGCAGTTTGCCGAACCTGCCAAGGAGCAGATCCCTGAAGGCGTCGTTACTGTCCTTGTAGAGCAGGAGCCGCTCGGTTTTCAGCTCATCCGACAATTCCGCCTCCGGGGTCTTGACCACGGTATCCAGGACCCAAAGCAGGTGTTTCACCTCTTCTTCCCCTCCCCGCTTCCAGGCGGAGGTGACGGCCAGGAAGGCCGTATTCCAGGTAATCTGGGAGCCCGGGGTCACATCATGGTACCGGACAATCCGACGAGTGCCGGCCAGGAACTTCAACATCTGGGGCAGCAGGTGAATATACCCCTGCTTCATGGCCCCTTCCTGGGATGAGGAGGTGGCCCCGCCGGGCATGCCGTGATTGACAACGTCATGGTCCACGCCCTGGAAATACGGCGCCGTATACCGGTCATAATAGGGCATGATCTGTTTGAAAACAAAATTACAGTTCCGGATGGAGTCCTTGTCAATACGGGTCTTAAGATCCAGCTCCTCTTCCATATACGCGGCCGTGGAGAGCACATCCCCCTGGCCGTACCACCGGACCGCGGCCCCTATGCCGGTGTCCACAATGTGCGCCCCGGCTTTGGCTGCCGCGCCCACGGCAGGGACAAACAGCCCGTCGGTGCAGTGGCGGTGGTAGTGAAGGATGAGTTCGGGATAGCGTTTCCTCAGTTCGGACACCAGCTGTGTGATGAACCTGGGCGGACACACCCCGGCCATGTCCTTGAGTCCCAGGATAAAGAGCCGTGTGGCGGCCTTTTCAGACACTCCGGCCACATCGGCCACAAGGTTCACCATCTGCTGGGCCACGCCAAGGTAGTGGTTCACATCAAACCCCTTGGCCCAGGAAAGGGAGATGGCCGGCTGGAAGGTGTTGCGCTTGGAAGCCAGCACCACTTCGGCAAAGGGGCGCATGTTCTCCACATGGTTTAAAAAGTCGAAGCACCGGACAATATCGTAATGCTCGCAAATCATCTCGCCGGTGAGGTGCATCAAGTCTTTGGGCTGGGGTTTGTAGCCCAGAAGGTTTGTGGAGCGCACCAGGATCTGCTTGGGTGTGGCCTTGGCATGCTTGTTCCAGAGCCGCGCCTCGTTGAACGGATAGGTCATGTTGGCCATCATGGCCACATGAAAATGGGCCCCTCCCCCGTTTTCAATGGAAAAGTACCCGCACCGGTCCAGGTAGGGAGCGGTGATGATATCCTCGGCCAGGCGGAACCGGTTCCCGGTGTTGGACTGGGTGAGGTCTCTGGGGGTTGTGTCCGCGATATGCACATGGGGAGTATCCCTTACCGCGTCCATGAGGGCGGTGCGGTCCCACCTGGGATAGATGGAAGGCGCGGAATCCCTGGGCAGTTCCGGCAGCACCGGATCAAAGATGTCCATGCGCTTGTCCTGCCGTCCCCGGTATTCTCCCAGCTGGACATGGGGGTTGTAGCCCAGGGCTGAAATTTCCGCAACCAGGCGGCTGAGCCTGAGGCTCTCGGGATCGGAATCACGGTAGAGAATGAGGTCCGGATTATTTTCCACAAACCGGGTATCATACAGCCCGGACTGGAACACGGGATGGGCGATGATCTTCTGGTGAAAGGGGATGGTGGTCTTGAGCCCGCCGATGATGTACTCCTTGAGGGCCCGCTCCATAACCGCCAGGGTCTTTTCCCAGTTTTTGCCCCGGGCAATGAGAAGGGCGGCGGCGGAATCATAGTTAGAGGGGAAGGTATATCCGCCGGAAACGCACGAATCGACCCGTACACCGGGACCGCCCGGGGAGATGTAACGGTTAATGTGACCGGCATTGGGGGCGAATCCGTTCCTGGGGTCCTCACAGTTGACGCGCACCTGGATGGCGTGGGTAACCGGCTTGGTGTTCTCTTCGTTGAACCGGAGGCGGGAACCGAAGGTCACGGCAATCTGCTCTTCCACCAGGTCGATGCCGTAGCGGGTTTCGGTGATGCCGTGCTCCACCTGGAGACGGGTGTTGACTTCAATGAGGTAAGGGGTGCCTTCGGCATCCACCAGGAACTCAACCGTGGCCAGGGAGTAGTACCCCACTTCCCGGACCAGGTCCCGGGAATAGCCTTTCAAGGTCTCCCGCAGCTCCTCCGTCATCAGGGGCCAGGGAGAGGGGGTGATCTCCACCAGTTTCTGGTGGTTCCGCTGTACCGTGCAGTCACGCTCGTCAAAGGCAAACACGTTGCCGTACTGGTCGGCAATGACCTGAATCTCGATGTGCCGCACCGAGGTCAGCAGTTTTTCCACATAGATCCTGGGGTTGCCAAAGGAGGCCTGGGCCAGCACCGATGCCTTGGCAAAGGCTGATTCCAGCTGCTCCATGTCATACACCTCGTAAATACCGCGGCCGCCGCCCCCTCCTTCGGCCTTAAGCATCACCGGCAATCCCATATCCGTGGCGATCTGTCTTGCTTCATCCAGCTCCACGGCCCCGGTGGAACCGGGCACCACGGGCACCCCGATCCGTGTGGCCAGTTCCCTGACCCGGACCTTGTTTCCCAGAAGCTCCATGGGCTCTGTGGGGGGGCCGATGAAAAGAAGACCAGCCTCCTTGCACTTCCTGGGAAAGCTGGAATCTTCCGACGCAAACCCCCATCCCGGATGGATGGCGGCAACGCCCTGGTCCTTGGCCAGCTTCAAAATACGGTCGATGTCCAGATAGGCGGACGGATTGTCCCCCAACAAGATGCACTCCTGGGCACCGGAGGTAAAAGGAGCGGTCTTGTCCACATCGGTCACCGTCAGTACCGGAACAGCCCCAAGGAGTTCCCGGATGGAGCGCATGATGCGCCTGGCGGTAATGCCACGGTTGGCAACCAGTATTTTTTTTCCGTTAATCTCTTGTACGACCTCTTCAAACTCCTTCATGTTCCTGCTCCTTTTTTTTGTCCTAAAGCACCGGGGGAATGATTTGCCCCCGGTTGATAATATGCTCCCCCCGGGCGGTTCTGATAATCAGTCCACCCGTGGTTGAAATACCCACCAGTATCCCGGGCCCGTCCAGGGGCCCCGCATTTGTCACAATAACCGGTTCTTCCCTGAATGCCAGGCATCGTTCCAGCTGCTCCGCCACATGCCCGGGGCTGGAAATAAATGCCGGAAGGCGGCGTGTCAGGCACTGTTCCACCTGCATCCACAAACGGGGAACCGATACGTCAACACCAAAAGACTGAAACGATCCGGCCGGAATTTTGAATGCTTGTGAAAAACAATCAGCTTCAGCGCCCTTATCAACATTGATGCCAATGCCGGCAAGGAGGTGCCCGCCCCGTTCTTCCACGAGAATCCCCCCCACCTTGGTCCGTCCCACCAGGATATCGTTGGGCCACTTGACCTCTGCCGGCAGGCCCAGGCCGTCCATCACTTCCACCAGGACCACCCCCAGGGCCAGGGGCAAAAGATTACCAAGGCTTCCGGCGTTTTGGGGAAGCCTTATGGTGGCAAACAGGTTCCCGGACCGGGAGATCCAGGACCGTCCAAGCTGGCCCCGCCCCCGGGTCTGGTTGCCTGCCAGTATCCAGGACCACCGGGGAAAACCGCCCTGTTTCAACAGGTTTCCCGCCACGTCCATGGTGGAGGTGCATGCGGAAACCAGGTAACGGCCGGCATTTTCCGTCCGGGATACCCGCAAGGGACCTGAAATTCCGCTGCTGCCCGGTAACTCAAGAAGATCCCACTGACCGCCAAGGCATGCTTGCCATCCGGCCATCTCCTTGTTGAGTATGTGGTTATCCACAGGGCGCATTGCGTTTTCACCTTATCCCTTCATTTAAACGATTCAGCCGGGTTCGGCAGGTATCCTTGTCCCTCATCGGTATGGTTTGAAAAGGGTGACACCAACAGTGAGCAACTGGGGGTATTTTTGAAAACCCCTTTTTATAGTAAATTTTTTAACCACTTAGTAAAGATCAAATAGAAACATTTTTTATAAGAGGATAGAGGCCGAATTGTCAAGGATAATTTTATATTCCTGCGAATATTATGCATTTTATCATTTACAGTCATTAAGCCGGAGGGGTGGCGGCCAAAAGAAGATTTCGCCTTTTTCTTGTGCTTTTGCTACCCACGAAATCCTGCCGGGATACCGTAAAAAGCCCCGGCAATGCCCCGGGGATAGGGGATGCGAAAAATCGTTTTCGCGCAATTTTAATAAGATTTTTTTTACCAACCCCCTTAAAATTGCGACGAATTTAAGGCGTTCGGAAAGGAAGCCCTGTTTCAAAACAACTCCATAAGGTTGATCGCTGAAGAACCTTCAATTTCTATTCAAGCGCCAGAAGTCTCAAAACGCGCACAAATAAGAAAGGTCATCGACAATATGAACAGCGATCCGCCTTCTTCTCCACCGGTCTACATTTTTTTTCAAACTGCAAGATTGAGAACACACCAAATCCCTTCAAACGCCCCCCGCAGTTCATCCCCTTGTTTTCGACCAATACTTGTGTTACCGATAACCATGTTAACAAACTTCAAAACCCGGAACATATGGAGGGGAAATGCCATTTTTTTCAAATGATGATCTTTCTCTTTTTTATAGAGAAAAAGGAGATCATCCGTTTATGTGGTCGTGTCCGGGTCAATTCAGATCCATTTGTAATCAACGTTTAAAAGAATGGGCATAAGGAGTCCGGATGTCGAAGGATCAAATGAATACCGGAATTATAGAGCCACAGGTAAAAACCTATTGGATTGCCGTGTTAATTGGTGTACCTCTTTTCATTCTCACGGTTTTATTGTGGTGGTTTCTTCATTATCAAAATCATTTAGATCGCCACAAGAGGGTGGAGGTCGAGGCTCACAAACTATCCACGTATATTAAAACCGACCTCACCAACCGTATACGGGCATTAAACCGTATAGCATTACGCTGGGAAACCCATAAAGGTACTCCCAGAATGGAATTTACAAAAGATACACAGAATTATATCTCCGACATGCCTGGGTTTCAGGCCGTCGAATGGGTGGATAAGAGTTACCATGTCCGCTGGATTGTTCCCCTGGCAGGAAACGAACAGGCCCAGGACCTTGATCTGGGATTTGAAAAAAACAGACGTATCGCCCTGAAAAAGGCAAAGGCGAACAAAGCACCGACATTTTCAGCCCCCCTGGATTTAGTGCAGGGAGGCAAAGGGTTTCTTATCTACTTTCCGCTATCAGCAGAGGGTGAATTTGATGGATTTTTAATAGCTGTTTTCAGAATAACCGAATGGCTTGATTATGTTTTCAACACCCACAAAGGTTCAGAGGAATTTAACAGTTTCAGAATCAGGGTCACTATTGATAATACACCTGTTTACAAGGAAGATGGATGGGAGGATTATAAGGCATTGGATTTGGATGCAGTTGAGTCATTATCGATCAGGGGCCGCCGGTTCAATATCTATTGTCGTCCGACAGCGTATTTTATCGACAACAGCATCAGTCGCCTGCCTGAGTTTGCTTTGGCTATTGGCTTTTTGATGTCTGTTTTTATATCCTACTCCGTATTCCTTTTTTTAAAGGCAAGCAATGAAACATGGAAAACCAATATCATAAAAAGAGACCTGGAGAAGGAAATCCAGGAAAGAAAACAGATCGAAGACAGTCTTCATGAAACATCCGCCCGTCTTGGTCTGGCGACAAGGGCAGGAAAAGTCGGCATCTGGAGCTGGGATATTTCAACGAATCAATTAGTCTGGGATGACCAGATGTGCGCCCTCTACGATGTTCCACCGGACGCCAAGCCGAACTTTGAAACCTGGCAAAACGCTCTCCATCCTGATTACCGGGAGAAAGCGATTGCCCTTGTAAAGGACGCGGTTGAGGGTAAAGCTGTCTTTGATACCCAGTTCTGTATTCTTACAGGCGATGGAAACGTCAGACATATTCATGCCGCAGGCAGGGTCGAAAGGAACAATGCCGGCAATCCCAAACGTATGATAGGCGTTAACTGGGATATATCCCATTTGAAACTGACGGAAGAGGCATTGCAGCACCAAACGGAATTACAGCAGATACTGATGGATATTTCTTCAAAGTATATCAACATACCTCTGGACAAAGTAGATAGCGAAATTGATCGGGCATTATCCGAAACAGGTCAATATGTTAATGCTGACAGGGTCTATATCTTTGATTACAATTTTGAGAAGAAAACAACCTCGAATTTGTATGAATGGTGCAACAAAGGGATTGACCCCCAGATTGCAGATTTACAAAACCTGCCTCTGGAAGGGGCTGAAGACCAAATCAAAGCACATCAGCAAGGTCTGCCCATGCTGGTTCCGGATATTTCAGCATTGCCGGAAGGTACTTTCAAGGAGATCCTGGCCCATCAGAATATTAAAACGCTTATCACCGTTCCAATGCAAAACGGAGAAGACCTGATGGGCTTTGTCGGTTTTGACTGGGTTACCGCTCGTTACGATTATTCCGAGAGGGAAATCACTCTTCTTAACCTTTTCTCACAAATACTGGTTAATATACTATTAAAAACCCAGGCAGATAAAATGCTCATGGAAAGCCGTAAGAGGCTGGATCTGGCTCTCCAGGGAACCAATGCGGGGATATGGGACTGGTATGTTCAAACGGGTGAAACCGTCTTCAATGAAAGATGGGCTGAAATTACAGGATACCGGCTTGAGGAACTCGAACCGACCAGCATAGAAACATGGATGAACCTTTGCCATCCCGATGATTTGGCTGAATCGAACGAATTGCTGAAACGTCATTTTGAAGGGGAACTTGATTTTTATGAATGTGAAGCCAGAATGAAACACAAGAACGGCGAATGGATCTGGATTTTGGATAGAGGCAAAGTCGTCAGCTGGGATAATGACCGAAAACCATTAAGGATGACGGGAACCCATATAAACGTTACCGAACGCAAAAATGCGGAAGAAAAGATCCGGCATATGGCAAATCATGACGGGTTGACAAATCTGCCGACGCTTAGACTGGCTAAAGACAGAGCCCACATCGCAATTCAAAAATCCATGCGCAACAAGACCCTGTCCGCGTTTATGTTTGTTGACCTGGATGGTTTCAAAAATGTTAATGATACTTTCGGGCATGAGTCGGGAGATTATCTTCTCAAGGAGATTGCAACACGGTATACAGCCTGCGTGCGCAAATCAGATACGGTTGCCCGTATCGGCGGAGATGAATTTTTGGTTATCATTAACGAAATTCGAATTACCGACGATGTGGCCCACATTGCCGAGAAGCTGATACAAGCGACATCAAGACCTTTTATTCAAAATGACAAGCAAATGAACGTAGGGGCAAGTATTGGAATATCAATATACCCCAATGACGGTGATAATATTGATGAGCTGGTAAAAAAAGCTGATAGCGCCATGTATAGAATTAAAAAATCAGGCAAAAACGGTTATACTTTTGCCGCATCAGAAAAGGTTGACCCCATTGAATGATTCGAAAGCCCGGCCTGCCCCCCGGCTCGGCCCCGAACAGCTTAGGATCGAATAATCGCCAGATAATCCGGGGGATGGATACTTGAAGAGCATCATCCCGCCGGGGCCAGTATCCCGTTCCTGTCCCCGGTGGGGTTACCGGCTATCTTAAAGTGAAGCGCTCGATGGCGGCCTTATGCTGGGGGAAGAGGTCCGCCAGGGCCTGCTGTTCCGCAAGCTCAAAGTCGTTGAAATCAAATCCCGGGGCCACGGTGCAGCCGACAAGAGAAAATGAGCGGGGATCGGTGCATTCGGCGGCAAACCAGCACCCTGCCGGGACCACCTGCTGGAACGACTCGTTGTTGCCCGGATCTTTTCCCACAAGCAGGGTGGAGTAGTTGCCGTCGGGATCGATGATATGAATCCTGACGGCTGCGCCCGAATGGAAGTGCCAGATCTCGTCCGACTTTATCCTGTGAAAGGCGGATATCTCCTCACCGGGGAGGAGAAAATAGATCGATGTTGAAAAGGAGCGTGGCCCGTCAAACCCGTCGGGCAGGGCTGTTTCCGGGATCTGTCCCTGATCCCTGTAAGTCTCTTTGAAGTAGCCGCCTTCGGGATGTTTTTCAAGATTCAGTGATTCGATGTAGAATTGTGCCAGGTTCATCTTTTTCCTCTGTTTCCTATGGTTGGTATTTCACTTGTCTCAGTTCATCAGATCTTTTAGCTTGGCGCCGAATTTCATGACACGGTTAAAGGGAAGCTCCAGGTTGACGTCGATCTTGATACCCTGGAACTTTGACCCCGGGCTGGATGCATCCACCCGTGCAAAGCCGCCGAGCTCCTTTCGATAGACAAAGGGCAGGCGGTTCTCCGGCTCTCCGTCAAACTCCATCTTCACGAGCAGGTTCTCCCCTTTGGTGTTGAAAGCGAGCTTGGCCCACTTGTACTGGTAATCCTTCAAGGCCTCACGGGCAAGGTCGATCTGGGTGTACTGGAGGGAGCCCTTGGGGATGCCTGCGGTGAGGATCTCGGTGCCCTGGATTCGGATCTTTCCTCCCCTGCCCGGCGTGGAGAATAGAAACCCCTTGTTGAAGGCGATGCTGCCGTTGGAGTATGTCACCGGGATGCGGCCGTTCAGGGTGCCCTCCCCTTCGGCATGGAAGGAACCCACCTGGCGCAGGATCTCAGAAAGCCTGAGCCGGTCGCAGAAGAGGCTCAGGCTGTAGTCCTGCTTGTCGGCAAAGATCCGCATGGATTCCGTGGTGACCCGGCCCTCGCACCAGTTGAACCCGGCCTGCTCGATCAGGAATGATTCCGGGGATTCCAGGGTGTAGTTGAGTTTTGCGTCTGAGATGGCGATGTCGTATATCTTGACGGCATCAACGGTCACAACCTGGCCGGGGCGGCTCCTGAGGGAAAGGAGATCATCGAACCCGAGGCTTGCGTTGATGCCGTTGACCCGGAGATTTTTCTCATCGCTTGTCACCCGGCCCCGGGTGACATTCAGGTCAAGGCTGCACCTTGGCCGGTTATTCTCAAAAACGAGTTTGGCAAAGGCGTCCACAAGGAATGAGAACTCAAGATCGGAGGCCTGGGCAAGATAACGGGCCGGGATATTGCCGGAAGAAATCTCCTGCTTTTTAAAGTAAATCTCCGCCTCGGCCCGTGGGGAGGAATCCTGCGGCAACCAGGCCCTCATGTTGAAATCAACCCCGGGCCCGGGGGCCGGGCCGCTTCCCAGGATGGGAGAAAGATCCACCCTGCCCCTGGCAATGACGCCGTCTTCGGTCTGGTCCACGGTGCCGCTCAACCGGCCCACCGTCTGCTTGCCGTGGATGAGGTTTGCTATCCGGAACCGCCCGGTCTGGGCATCCTCGCCCAGGGGCAGGGAAAAAGGAAGGGTGAATGAGATGTCCCTGGCCGTGACCTTGGGGGAAGACGCTCCGGCCCATGCCCCGTTCACCGTGGGGATAACGGTCACCCTTGGAGTATAATTGCCGTCCAGCACCAGCCTGCCCGGGATTTTGACCGCCGGGGCCCTGGCAAACCGGTCCCCGGATACGATTTTCACAGGGCCGGACCCTGCCGTAAAGGTGAGATCGAGCCGGTCATGGTCCCCATCCAGGTTAAAACTACCCCTGCCCTTGAGGCTGAGGCCGGAGATCGAGCCTGACGCATTTTTCATCTCTCCACCGCACTTATCCGCTTTTGCCGTAAACGCCACCTCCCCAAGGGCGCCCTTTCCCCGCACCTGCATGTCCAGGCTTGGATTCATGACCGTAAGCTCTTTATCTCCCAGGACAAACTCATAGGCTTTGGACCCATGGTTTGCGGCCTTGAGATCCAGGTTCCACCGGTTGTCCGGGCCAAGGGAGCCGGTAAAATTAACATCGACCGGCCGGGCCATGGGCGTTTCAAGGACAAGGGAACCTGCCGCGGACAAGGGGGAAAGTGTTGGTATCTCAATTTCCAGATCACTGACCGTTAGCGGAAGGGGAGTGGCCACGCCCAGGCGGGATAGGCTCATGGCCCAATCGCTGTCCATTGTTTTCGAGACAAGAAGATCGGTGGCCCCGTCAAGCCTGATCCCCGGGGCAAAGGCATCCGCCAGGGGCTGGAGATGGGCAAGGGCAAACCCGCTTGCCTTGAGGTTGACGATCTCAAGCCCTGTTTCAGGGGTGGCCCGGACCGCCATTTCAACGGTTTCGCCAAATGGGAAAAGCGTCATCAACAAACGCACACGGTTCTCACTGTGCCTGACGCCAATGGAGAGATCCAGGGGAAGCCGCATGTGATGGGTGTCCATGGTCATGGAGACAACCGAGTGGGTGACCCGGATGGTTTCCGGCAGCAGGGCAAAGAGTTCCTTTGGTATCCCGGCCGGGGCTGGCGCAGACGGCCCGCCGGAATCTTTCTCCATGGAAAAATCGGCAAACCTCGGACCTGCCGGGGTGATCTCTCCCTTGAGATCAAGGCCCGTAACCACCACCCGCCCTATGCGCTTCTCCAGGAGCGAAGGGATGGAGTAATCCAGGTGAACGGCGTCGATGGAAAGGCTGGAACCCGTGGTGATCCCCTGGATATCGGCACCGGAAAACCCGATGGACCGGATATGGAGGCTGAATGCTTCAAGGCCCGGGATCTGCCGTACCCGCTCAAGCACGATCCGTTCGGCAAGGGGGGGCGCAAGGAGATAAAAAAGGAGAACCGCCACCAGGCCCCCGACACACAGAAAAGCGAGGAGCCCTTTCAACAATCGGCTAAATCGCATTTTTGATCACGACACTCAGGTACATGTCCCCCCGGTTTTCAGAGGAAGGCCCCCTGCCCATGCCGGCAAGGCGCAGCCGGGTCCCCTGCCTTACCCCGGAAGGCACCTTAACCCGGTAGAGGCGCTTGTAAAAGCCCCAGGGGATGTTGACGATCTTCCGGGTGCCCGTGAGGGCCTCCAGGGAGGATATCTCGATCTTGCCCGTCAGATCCGGGGTGTGGCCCACGGGCCGTGCATGGATCACCTGGAGTTTCGGGGTCCCCTTCCGGGCCGTCATCTTCTTGAGCTTTATCCCGGCCCCGGACTGGGGCAGCCTGGGACTGAGCTTCACCATGACAATACCCGCCACAAATCCCCCCACATGGGCCCACCATGCAATGGCGGAACTGCCGTTCCCCGCGGCGTTGAAGAACTGCATCATGAACCAGAATCCCAGGAAGAGAAAGGCCGGGATCTCAACGAACCAGGGGATGAAGATGATGGGTATCAGGGTCAGGATCTTTGACCTAGGGTATAGGATCAAGTAGGCTCCCATCACCCCCGCGATGGCGCCGCTGGCCCCGACGGTCGGGACCGTTGACACGGGATTGATCATGAAATGAAGTAGCGCCGAGGCAAAGCCGCTCAAAAAATAGAATCCCAGGAACCTGGGGGAGCCCAGGTGATCCTCCACATTGTCCCCAAAAATGTAAAGGAACCACATGTTGCCGATGAAATGCCAGAACCCGCCATGGAGGAACATGTAGGAACCGGTTGAGAACACAAGGTTGGACAGGGGAAACCAGGCGGACACCTCGGGCACGGTGTACTTTGCCGGCACCAGGCCGTACCGGTAGACAAAAAGGTTGGCCGCGTCAGGGGCAAGCCCCATCTGCACCAGGAAAACAAGGGTGTTGACGCCCATGATGGCGTAGGTGACAACGGGAACCGTCCTGGACGGCGTTGTGTCCCGGATGGGAATCATTTCACGACCTTCAGCACATGATCCTTTTCCAGCCGCGTCTTCAACTTCTTGAGAATGACCATGGCCGCATCTTCGATATCAAAACTCTCCTTGTCCTCCGCCTTGGCGCATTCCTCGACAAGGGCCGTGTTGCCGGCATCCAGCCCCAGCTTGACCTTCAGGTAATCCGCCATGGAAAAGTAGAGGGAGGCGATGCGGGAATCCGGTGAATTGGCAATCAGGCAGCGGTTCCGGAGATTCAGGTCCTTGACCAGGAACGCCAAGGCCTCCTCCATGGTCCCGGCAACTGAGGAGGATTTGCGCTCCAGCAGGAGGAACTCATCCCCCTTGAGTTCTTCAGGCCCGGTCTCCATGAGCTGCATATAGATCACCGTTTCCAGGACAGCCTTTACATCCCGGTAGACGCCGGGATCTTTGCTGGCCCGGGGGCCTGCCACGTTCAAGACCTGGATACTGTAATCCGTGATAAAGGAATTGAGAACAATGGCCGCCTCGAATTCGTCGATGGTGACAAGGTCGATATGGCAGCAGGGTTTTTTAAAACGGGCGGCAAGCTTCTGGGTCAGGAGGGACCCGCCGGTAAGGGGCCCCCGGGAGATGATCAGGGTGCCGTGGGCCCCCTTGACGTTCTGTTCCGTGCGTTTCGGATAGCTGTCCGTGGGCATCTCCTGCACCTGGTAACGGTCGGGAATCACGCCGTCCTCGGAAATCCGTCCCAGGGGAACCCATCCGCCATGCTCGATGTTGAATTTGATGGCCGTGTCAAGGGCTGCACGGTCGGCCCCGGTCTGGCCGCCTGAAATTATTTTTTTAATCATAATCCAATCCAATGGCTTTATAGCGCCTCGCAAATGAACAGCGCCCATTCCAGTTAAAGATTAAGACATCCATTCGAATGCGAACGTCTATGGATGATCGGGTTATCCCCTACCATACCAACATTCCCGGCAACTTGAAATTCCTTTTTTGGTTTGCCCTGGCCCCGTCACAACAGGTGGCAGGCGGCAAAATGGGTACCATCCTTGCCGTTCAGCGGTTTGAACACGGGCTCCTTTCGTCGGCACACCGCCATGGCGCTGGGACAGCGGGTATGGAACCGGCATCCCGCGGGCGGATTTTCAGGCGAGGGAATCTCGCCCTCAAGGATGATCCGCTGCTTTGGGGCAGTGGGATCGGCAATGGGTATGGCGGAAAGAAGCGCCTGGGTATAGGGGTGGGAGGGAGTGGCGAAAAGATCGTCCCGGTCCGCCATCTCAACGATCCTGCCCAGGTACATGACGGCAATGCGGTCGGACACATGCCTCACCACGGAAAGGTCATGGGAGATAAAGAGAAAGGTGAGCCCCATATCCTGCTGAAGGGTCAACAGCAGGTTGAGTATCTGGGACTGGACCGACACATCCAGGGCCGACACCGGCTCGTCACACACGATCAGGTCGGGTTCCAGGCTGATGGCCCGGGCAATGCCGATCCGCTGGCGCTGACCGCCGGAGAACTCGTGGGGGAACCGTGAAAGAGCCCTGGGACTCAAGCCCACGGTTTTAAGAAGGGCGGCCAGGTGCCGGTCAAGTTCATTATTCCCGACCCCGTGAATCCGGTACTTTTCCTCCAGGATCTCCCGCACCGTGTGCCGTGAGTTCAACGACTCAAAGGGATCCTGGAAGATCATCTGCATCTTGAGGCGCATGGCCTTGAGCTGTCCACGGTCCCGCTTGTCCAGGTTGCGTCCCTGGAACCGTATTTTGCCCCCGGTGGAAGCGTAAAGCCCCATGATGCACCGGCCAAGGGTGGTCTTGCCGCAGCCGGACTCCCCCACAAGGCCCAGGGTTTCCCCGGGAAACACATCAAAGCTCACATCATCCACGGCATAGACCCATCCCCTGCGCCGAAGGAAGATGCCGCCGAAAACCGGGAAGTACTTTTTCAGGTTATTTACCGACAGTATGGGTTCCATCACTTCTCCTCCAGAGCGTAACAGGCTGCGAAATGCCCGGCCCCCTGCCTGCGCTTTTGGGGAGGAGCAAGGTTGCACTGCTCGTACACGGCGGGACAGCGGGTGCTGAACCGGCACCCTTCGGGCATGTCCTCAAGGGAGGGCACCATGCCCCGGATGGTGGGCAGCACGCTCTTTGGCGTTCCGGAAAGCCCGGGGATGGAACTCAACAGCCCCTTGGTGTAAGGATGGCAGGGGTTGCTGAACAGCTCGCTTACCGACGCCGTCTCCGCCACCTGGCCGCCGTACATCACCACGGCATGGTCGCAGTTTTCGGCAATGACCCCAAGATCGTGGGTAATGAGGATCACGGCCATGGCCATCTCCTTTTGCAGGGATTTAATGAGATCGAGAATCTGGGCCTGGACCGTCACGTCAAGGGCGGTGGTGGGTTCATCGGCAATAAGGATTTCCGGCTTTGCGGCAAGGGCCATGGCGATCATCACCCGCTGGCGCATGCCGCCGGAAAGCTGATGGGGATAGGTGTCGAGCACCTTTTCAGGGTCCGCGATCCCCACCTTGGCCAGCATGGCGGCGGCCTCCCGGGCCATCTGCCCGTTGGTGAGACCGGGAAAGTGGAGGAGGTACACCTCCTTGATCTGTTTGCCCACCTTGTGGACCGGGTTGAGGGCGGTCATGGGCTCCTGGAAGATCATGGAGATCCTCTTTCCCCGGATCGCCTGCATGGTCGGCCTTGGCAGGGTTACAAGGTCCTCTCCCATGAACTCGATGCTCCCGGATTCAATTTTGCCTGCGGGTATGGGCAGAAGCCCCATAACGGAAAGGGCCGTGACGCTCTTGCCGCAGCCGGACTCCCCCACAACCCCCAGGGTCTCCCCCCGGCGCAGCTCAAAACCCGCCCGGTCAACGGCCATCACCCTTTTGCCTTCAATGGCGAAGCTGACAACAAGGTCTTTAATCCGTAAAATGGTCTCAGGCTTCAATGGAGTGCTCCAGGGATATACGTTTTGTCCACAATGGTTTCCGGTTCAAAGGCCTCCCCTTTTTTCAGGGCCTCCCGGGTTCTTTCATACTCTGCCTGGTCAAACCAGAACAGGCCGCCTGAGTTGGAGCTAAAGGGGTCGAACAGGGAATCGGAAAACTTGGTGCCGTGGAATTTTGGAAGCCGCATCCAGCGCCAGTATCCCTCCCGGACATAGGGAACCATGTAGGTTGGCACAAAGGCGGCCTGGTCGTGAATCTTCTGCTGTATGGTCCTTGACAGGGACTTTCGCTGGTTTTCGTCGAGACTTGACCGGTACTGGTCAATGAGGCGGTCAAGCCCGGGGTTGTCCGTGTTGGTGATGTTGTTGGTCTGGGTCTTGTGGGCATTGTCCGAATGCCACCCCTGCCAGTAGGAGGGACGCAGGTTGGTGCTCCAGCCCATCCAGGCCACGTCATGCTTTTTCTCGAGGAATTTCTTGAAGGTCGCCGTGCTGTCGAGCTTCTGGAGCCTCAGCTCCACCCCTGCCTTCAGGGCCTCCTCCTTGAGCACCACAAGCCTTGGGGTGTGCTCGTCAAACCCGTAGGTCACCTCCACGGAAAACCGGTTGCCCTGTTTCTGCCAGATCCCGTCGCTGCCCCGGGTCCACCCGGCCCCGGTCATCAGCTCCTCCACTTTTTCAATGCTGAACCGCCGTGGCTCGATATCGGGATTGGTGTACTCCCCATATCCCATGAAGGCCTGGTAAAGCCTGTAATAGTCGCCCCTGAGCACCTTGTTGATCACCTTGTCCACGTTCATGGCGTGGCTGAAGGCCATCCGGACCTGTTTATCCTTGAATATATCCTTGTCCTGGTTGAGCCACAGGCCCATGGGATTTACCGGGGTGTCATAGAAGAACCAGATCTTTTTCACATACCCTCGGTTGAACACCCGGGTGTCGGACCTGTCATACCAGTACTTTGGCATGGTCATGGCAAATACGTCGATATCGCCCTTTTTAAAGTACTCCCAGAGCATGTTATAGTCCCTGACAACCTTGAACATGACCGTGTCCACGTTGAAACGGTTCTTGAAGAATCGCAGATCCTTTGCCCACCAGTCTTTCTTGCGCTTGAACCTGACATGCTTTCCCTTTTTGAAATCCGAGATCATGTAGGGACCGGTGTTGGGCGCCACGGACCAGTTGTACTTCTCCACAAAGGTTTCGTCCAGGGCGCCGAAGAAATGCTCGGGCGTGGGGGAGAGTGCCAGCCGGAGATAGAGCTCGGGCATGGCCTTGGTGCTTTTCACGGCAATGGTGTAGTCGTCATACACGATCACCGATTCGATCTCCCTTGTGTAGTAATCGTTGTAAAAGGGAGCGATGATATGGGGAGACCGCATGAACTCCAGGGTATAGGCGTAATCCCAGGCCGTCACGGGAACGCCGTCGGACCAGCGGGCCTTGGGGTTGAGCTTGAAGTACATGGTCTTTTTGTCATGGTTGAAGGCCCAGTGGGTGGCAAGCTCGGGGATGATCTTTCCGGTGTTCGGGTGGATACCGATCAGGGAGAGATTGTTGGAACGCAACGGCCCCGCAAAAGTGCCGTTGGAATCCGGCCCCACCAGCCTGAAGGTCCTGGGAAAGCTCAGGATGAACGAATGAAACGTCCCGCCCTTGACGGCATCGGGGGAAGAATAGACAGGATCACTGTCGTTGGTCAGCCACTGGATGTTATCGGGAAGTTCGGCCGTCACCCTGGGTATGACAGGGGCGGCTTCCGAAACCGTTGACCTGTCGTGGGTCTTCTCTGTTGATTCCGTGTCGCTGTCGGCGCATCCAATAAGCAAAGCAACCAGGAAAAGCGCCGCAAGCCTCAGGCTCATTTTTCTGTTCATTTTTCCTCCAAAACCGGTAGACGTTATCCGCAAGATTTTGATATACCACCTGGCCCCCTTCATATCAAGGAGATCCTCTTACTATTGTTGCTCATTTTTCATTGACATCTTGAATTTACGGCAGTATGTTCCCGCCATGAGCGATTATATTCAAATAAAACATTCCCAGATCGACTTCTACCATAAAATTCCGCTCTTTTACAAAACAGAGGACAACGAGTATCATCTTTACAAGAAAAAAGGGGAACCCATTGCGGAAGCACGGTTGGAAACCCATAAGCACCCCCCGCTCTTTATCCTGCAAGAAGACAAAAGGACCGCGGCCAAGGAACTTCAGGAGTCCCTGAACATCGATCTTGCGAGACAGATCGCATCCAAGGGAGTGAAGACGGTCAAATCCATAGTGGGCCGGATCGTTGCAGAGGCCCTGGAAGATCCCTGCCCGAAAACCCTTGATTCCCTGCCCGACACCATCGAGATCTTCTTCGCGGGGCATGCAAAAAATTCCGAGCTGCTGAAGGCCATGACCATGGTGGCTTCAGGTTCTTCCCTGATCATCGACCACACGGTGAACGTCCTGGCCATTGCCACGCGCTTCTGCTTCTGCAACAAGCTCGGGGAGGACACGTCAAAAAAAATCGCGCTGGGCGCCCTGCTCCACGACATCGGCACCGCCGAAATAAGCCAAAAAATCCTCGAAGTGAACCGAAGGCTGACCGACGCGGAATTCGACGCGTACAAGAGCCACCCCCTTAAAGGGTGTGACATCATCAACCGCTGCGGCGGCAGCTTTGATCCCATGGTGGCCGAAATATGCCTGGAACACCACGAACGGATCGACGGGTCGGGCTATCCCATGTCATCCAGGAACATCTCTTTTCAAAGCCAGCTCGTCGGCCTCATTGACAGTTATGAGCCCCTGACCTACCGGGACAAAACCTTTCGAAAAGCAAAAACCCCCTTTGACACACTGCAACTGCTCAAACATGAAGTGCTGGAAGGAAAGTTCGACAAAAGCATCTTCCGGAACCTCTGCTCCTGCATGACCTCCTGATCCCGGCAGGATCAATCCTTGACCCGGACAGGATAATCATATATTGGTAGAACGTTGTTTAAGGATGTGCAAGCATGCGTGCCTGCCTGGTATGAACCGTTAAGCTGGAAAGATCCATGGATATAGCATCTCTTCTAGGTATTGTCTCAGGAATCTCCCTTATTGTCAGCGCAATTTTTCTGGGCGGAGACATTCATAATTTCATCAATATTCCCGGCCTCATGATCGTTGGCGGCGGCACCCTTGCCACCACCCTTCTGACCTTTCAGTTCAAGGATGTGATTGCCGCGTTCAAGGCCGCCTACTTTGTGTTTTCCAAGCAAAAGGAAGATCCCAACGAAGCTGTCGCCACCATGATCAAGCTGTGCCACATCTCCAGGCGCCAGGGCATCATGGAGATTTCAAAGGTAAAGACCCGGTCTGGGTTCCTGAAAAAGGCCTGCGGACTGATCGCGGACGGATCAACCAACGACGTGATCCGGGACGCGCTGACCACCGAGATCGAATCCCTGAAGATGCGCCACTTCATTGTACAGGACGTGTTCAGGAAAATGGGGACCTACTCCCCTGCATTCGGCATGCTCGGAACCCTCATCGGACTTGTGCAGATGCTCAGCAAGCTCCAGGACCCGTCCAACATCGGCCCTGCCATGGCCACGGCCCTGCTGACCACCTTTTACGGCTCCCTCATGTCCACCCTCTTCTTTCTTCCCGTTGCGGGCAAGCTCAAGTCAAGAACCGTCATGGAAGTGATCAATCTGGAGATCATGCTGGAAGGCTCCATCTCCATCCTGGACAACAACAATCCCATCATTCTCTATGAAAAGCTCAGCTCCTTCATCTCGGCACGGCTTCGCATGCCGTTGAGCAAGATGGATGTAAGGCGGTAGCCATGGCAAAAGGCAAAATCGCAGATTCCCTGGTCGATACCGATGAAACCGCGGGATGGCTTGTCACCTATGCGGATCTCATGACCCTGCTGCTGGTATTTTTCGTGCTCCTTTACTCCCTGGCATCCTTTGACAAAAAGAAATACGAGTCCATGATTGAATCCATCAAGATACGGATCGACCAGAAGGCCGAGCTTGTTGGCCTCATGGAACTTCTGGAGGTGCCCGACTCCATTGACACCAAGATCACCATCGAGGATATCACCGGGCTTCGATCCAGGGAAGAGACCCTCATCCGGGACATCAACAAGTATATCGTAAGCAAGGAGAGCGCAAAGACAATTGCAACCCATGTGGTTGACGGCAAGATCATTGTCCGAATCAACGGACATGCCCTGTTTACTTCCGGGTCGGCGGATCTCAAGATCAACGCCAGGCCCATACTCGACCGGATCGTGGCGGTGGTGTTCGAGTATCCCGAATACAACATCAACATCAAGGGCTACACCGACGACGTGCCCATCTCCACCCCCAGGTTCCCGTCCAACTGGGAGCTGTCCGCCGTCAGGGCGACAACGGTGCTCAAACACCTGATTCAAAAAGGCATCAAGCCCCAGCGGCTGACGGCCACAGGCTATGCTGATATGGAACCCCTTCTTCCCAACACCTCCGCAAGCAACAGGGCGGTCAACAGAAGGGTGGAATTTGTTCTGGAAAAACCGACAACCAGGTATTGACATGATCATCTACGAAACAGACAACAAACGGGAGGCCTTCAGGTACACTCCAGCGCCCCCCGATACCATGACCATTGATTTCCTTGATAAATCCATTGACCTCATCGACATCAGCGCCGGCGGGGTCTCGTTCAGGGACCAGGGCTTCGCCAAGGGAGAGCAGGACAAAATCTCACTGGATCTTAGGGATACCGACCTCAAGCAGAGCCATGTATTCTCCATTGCCATACGCATCCTCGACATTGATGCCCTGGAAATCTGCCACTGCATATTTGAAAACCCCAGTGAAGAACAGGTAGAGGCGATCCACCGCTTCCTCCTGGTAAAGCAGAAAAAAGAGATCCAGCAAAGAAAAGAAAAATAAAGTAAAGTAAAGTAATGCCGTGATTCTTCATATCGACATGGATGCCTTCTTTGCCTCAATCGAGCAGAGGGACGACCCAAGGCTTGCCGGCAAACCCATTGCCGTGGGCGGGCACTCCAGGCGAAGCGTCGTGTCAACTGCCAGTTACGAGGCAAGGCGCTTCGGCGTCCGTTCCGCCATGCCCATGTTCATGGCACTGGAAAGATGCCCCCACCTCATCGTGGTGCAGTCGGACAAAGGAAAGTATGCGGCCGAATCCCGCCGGATCATGGAGATCTTCAACCACTTCACCCCGGTTGTGGAGCCGGTCTCCATAGACGAAGCCTATCTTGACGTCACCGGCTGTGAACGGATCTTCGGCCCGCCCCACGAGATCGCCATGGTCATCAAGGAGAGAATAAAAAAAGAGACCCGCCTCACCTGCTCCATCGGGGGCTCCCACTTAAGGTTCCTTGCCAAGATCGCCTCGGACGTGAACAAACCCGACGGTATCTTCATCATCGAGGAGGAACAGGCCGCGGGATTCATCGAAACCCTTGAGATCAGGAAAATCCCCGGGGTGGGAAAGCGGGCCATGGAGCAGATGGAGATGCTGGGCATACATACCCTTGGGGAGATCAACCGGCTCTCCCCGGCCATCCTGAAACAAAAATTCGGCAAGTTCGGCGCCCAGCTCAGGAACTATGCCCGGGGCATCGACCCTTCAACCGTGGGCGCGGACGGTCCACGGAAATCCATCTCCAGCGAATCCACCCTGGAGCACGACACCTCGGACATGGACTTCATTAAAAAGCAGCTACTCGCCCATGCCCAGCGGGTGGGAAGGGACCTGAGAAGAAAGGAGCTTCTGGCGGCCAACGTCACCATCAAGCTCAAGTTTGCCGATTTCACCCAGATAACCCGGCAGAACAAACTCTCCGCGCCCATCTGCTCCTCATCGGCCATTTACAGGGAAGCGGTGCGCCTGGTTGAAAAAACCCAGATCACCAAAAAAATCCGGCTCCTGGGCGTGGGCGTCTCATCCTTCTCCGAACCCGGCGCCCCGGTTCAACTGGACATATTCGAGTCAACGGAACAACAGGAGGACAAATGGGAAGATGTTGACAGGGCCGTGGATAAAATCGCCAGGCGTTTCGGCAACGGCATCATCAAAAAAGCCACCCTCACTCCCCCTGACAAACCCTCGTAATCATAATGGGCAGATCCCGGCATATAAAAAGCACTTTCAAATCTTGAATATCTTGACATTCCAGTATATAATCGGAGCCAAAAATAAAGCCGACCTAAAGAAACAGAAATATTAAGAATATCCAAAAATTCGTGACGAGTATTAATTTTAATACCGCCCGCAGAGTTCTTCAGCAATAAGAGAATCAACCAAATCGCAATACGTTCAAACCTTGAATTTCGCAAACGACAGGAAGTACCGCCCCGGCAACTTACGGCATAAAAAAAGGAGGATTTTATGGCAGACAACATGAGCACCTGCAGTATTCTTGCGGCTAGTTTATGCACCTACGGAATTGATGAGGAAGGGGGTGTTGAGGGATATTATTTAGCCGACGATGTGGGATTCACCGGCCCGGTGAAGACATTCACAGCCGGGCTGAAGGACATCGATGCATGTTACGTGGCTGACACCGCCGACAGCGTAATCCTGGCATTTCGTGGAACTGCTCTTGGCGAGCCCGGCCAGGTTGAACAATCGATCATAGACTGGTTGAACAACTTCATGGCAAGACCCGTCGAAACGGCAGGCATCCCGGGCAAGCTGCATGAGGGATTTAGCGAGTCGGTTGAACGCTTGTGGGAAACAGGTTTCCAGGAAGAAGTACAAAATCGGATTGCAGGCGGAAAACCTCTTGTTGTTACGGGCTACAGCAAGGGAGCGGCCCTGGCGCCCATTGCCGCGGTATTTTTGCACGAAAGGCTGAACATTCCCGCCGACCGGTTTATTATCCATATATTTGAGCCGCCACGCCCCGGAGATGTGAAATTCGCCAAGTACTTCAAAGCGACATTTCCAACAGCACTGCGTTACGCCTATCAGGACGACATTGTTCCCCACCTGCCGCCGATCAGACAGGTATCCCGTTTGTTATCCGAGGTTCCATTCATTAATAAAATCCTTGAAAAGTACGCTGATATCGATGAGTGGAATTACAAATCAGTTGGCAAACTGAAATTTGTAAACTGGAAGAATCAGATCGTGGACGGCTCCCCGGAAATAACCTTCCAACGGCTGTTCCGTCTGGTGGAACTGGTTTTTAAGGGGAAAATCCTCAAGACGGGTATAGATCATATTCCTTGCGGCCATATCTACGATATTCTCTGTGGAAAAGACTGCCCACCGAGATAGAGGAGATTTATCCATACCCGATGCCTGTCAATGAAAAAGAGGTGGTGTTCAATTGAAGAACACGCCTGACAATTCCCCTCCCATCCGGTCTGATTTGTCATGGAACGGAGGGGAGGGAGAATTTCGGCATCTTATCATAATCTGCGTAAAATCCGTGTTTGGTAAGATAGTTATCATTCAGTTGCGACTTAAATATGTATCCCTCGGCAATTTTAGACTTATATTTTTTTAGGATTTGCAGGTAAACGCCTTCTTCTTTTATCTTCCGGGTCACCTCATCCATGGCTTTGATCACACCTGTTTGCGACCACGGTGATTTCCTTGAAATTTGAATGACCAGGTGAAAACGCGTCCACGGCCAATCAATATCATACTCGGCCAATTGCTCCCGAATCCCATGCCTTGCGGCATGGTAGTTCATTAAACTTGAGGAGGAGATTACCAGATCACCACGCCCCTTCGCCAACATTAGACTAATCACTCCGGGATCGGCGACAGAATGAATATTGGTAAAGCCGTCAGATTTTTTCATAAAGACTTTGGTCCAGCCATTTCCAATAAAATCGATCAATTTAATTTTTTTAAGATCCTCAATGCCTTTGAAGGTGGGAATCAGCTTCGCCATTCGCTCATCCCCTTTTCGAATAAAGAGATTCCAAATGTGCGGACAGGTCTCCTCTTTTGCAAACACGGCATACTCAAATCTTTTAACAGTTGGGGTCGTTAACATCGCATCAGCTTTACCTGCTTTAACCATTTGCTGGGAACGCTCCCAAGGATACAATTCATGAACTACTTCTATGCCCAGTCGATCGGCAATGGATTGAACAATTTCCGGTTGCATCCCTATGACTTCACCGTTTTCATCATAAAAGGAAAAAGGCGCATAGTTCACCATGTACACGAACTTCATGACAGGCATCTTCGCATAAAGAGGAACGGAAATGATATTCATACAGAAAAAAAATACTCCAATCAAACCGATCCTTCTCATGTTATCCATAGTAGAATCCTCAGGGATTGTTTAATTCTAATGTTCTCAATAATAAAATATCAAGCGATCTTAATGAAGTGATACAGCTAATGTAAACATCTTACCATGAATACGTTACCAAAAACTTCAGGAAATAAGAAAGAGTTTAAGCTTGATTCACTTATCCAAGGGCTTGTTCTCCCCCATATACCCCCTGAAATCATCCAGGTTGAACAGGAGATCATTCTCCCGGTAGGACTGCTCCAGCTTCTGCTGATGGGCCTTCAGGTCAACCCCTTTTTTGGCCGCCACCTCCAGCACCAGGTGGTTGATCAGGCAGGAAAGGGTCGTGGGGCTGCCAATGATGGGAAAATGATGGGAGGGTGCGATCAGCACCTCATGGGCAAACCGGTTGATGGGACAAAGGGGACTGTCCGTGAGCACGACCAGGTGGTGGCCAAGGCGGCGGGCGAGTTTTCCCAGCTGAATCAGCTCATTGGGATAACGGGACACGGTCACGATCACCACCAGGCTTTCCTCCGGCGCGATGGTAAGCCTGTCGATGGAAGCTAGGTCACTCCCCTTGAGCATCTGGCTGCCGGGCCTGAGCTTGGTCAGGGACCACTCCAGATAATAGGCAAAGGTATAGGAGATCCTGGAGCCCGCCACGTACACCTGCCCGCGCTCGGCCAGCAGAGTTGCCACCCGCTCCACGACGTCGGGATCGATGGACCTTGCCATACGCTTCAGATTTTCAATCTCTTCGGCAACCACCCGGTCCAGGCGGCCGCACCCCTCTCCCATTGACCCGGAAAGACTCAGCCGGTCCTCGAGGGTCATGCCCGTATCCAGGAAATCCCGCAGGGCCTGTATGAACGCCCCATACCCCTCATACCCCAGCTGACTTACAAACCGGACAATGGTCGATTCACTCACCGTGCTTGCGGCGGAGAGTTCCCGGGTGGTCATGAACACCACATTCCTGGGCTCCTTCAATATATAATCCGCCAGGGTGCGCCCCTTGGGGGTCATGCTGTCCAGGCGTTCATTGATTCTCTGCATCAAAGGATGCTTCAGCTGCCCCTCCATAATAGTCTCTCCCTTCTCTGATCGCAAATATGCCGGGGCCACACGCCATCCGGCAGAATGACACCTGATGTACCAGATTGGCGGGAGAAACACAACTTCAACCCCTAAAAATGAAACATATCATTTCATCTTGACATTTTTTGTTTCATGTGAGATTTCTCAGTTCAAAACAGACTCCGGCCCCTCCAGGGGGGACGAAAATGAATAAACAACAAGGCGTGGCGCGGAACCATAGCCCAAAAGGAGCAACAGATGACATCCAGCAGATCAGTCGAGTTCTTGTACCTCCAGCAGGAAGATTGTGTCAAAGCCGGCGGGTATGACATGAAAGGAACCATGCAGGCCACCGAACGATCGTTTTTCCTCCACGGCAAAAAAGATTTTATCCAGCCGGGAAAACCCGTAATCCGGTGGGGAGGCCCGGAAACCGAGGAGACCACCGGCCGTATCATGTCCATGCCCTCCTTTGTGGGCGGCGCGGAATATGGCCGGGAGCTTGCGGAAAAGGGCATGATCGGCCCGGTGAACACCTCGGGCATCAAATTCATCCCCAGCAAGCCCCACAACCCGGAAAAACACAACCTGCCCCGGGCCAATGCCATCATCATCATCACGGCCCCGGACACCCTCATGCCGGCCTGCATCATGGACGGCACCCTGGTCAGCGCCATGAGAACAGGGGCGGCCTCGGGGGTCGCGGCCAAATACCTTGCCCGCAAGGATTCCAAAGTCATGGGTCTTGTGGGCGCAAGCGTCCAGGGGATCACCCAGACCATGGCCGTCAAGGAAGGGGTTCCCACCCTGGAAACCTGCAAGGTGTTTGACCTCAACCGCGCCACCTGCGAAAAGTTCGTGGAAGAGATGAAAAAACTGGGCGTGGCCCTTGATTTCCAGATCGTTGACAGCGCCAAAGAAGCGTTCCAGGATTCCGACGTGATCTGTACGGCCACCATGGCCAAGGAGCCCTACGTGGACGGCGACTGGTACAAGGAAGGCGCCCTGCACTGCGAGATCTCCTTCTGGGACACCCCGCCCGAAGCCCTCAAGGCCATGGATTTTCTGGTGGTGGACGACTGGTACCAGGTCAAGCACCACGGGGTGGACGTTGCCTGGCGCGCGGTTCGCGACGGCATTATCCCCGAGGAAAAAATCCTCGGCAACCTGGGTGAAATCGTGGTGGGAGAAAAACAGGGCAGAACCGATGACGCCCAGCGGATCTTCTTCAACCCCATCGGAATGGGCATCCACGACCTGTCGGAAGCCCACCGGGTGTATGAAAACGCCAAACGAATGGGCATCGGCCAGCCCCTGAAACTATGGGACAACCCTGTGCTGGGTTATAGATAAGGGCACATGGACTGATTCCTTGATGGAAGAAACTTAATGTGATATTCAATCTGCTTAAATTACTTTGTTGTAGAATACAATATAAGCATAGGAAGAATATGATTTCAAGACCAGGTAAACCTTTGACACC
>JAAEMK010000779.1 GCA_024225635.1 Desulfobacteraceae bacterium
ATCAATTAGGGATGGCAATCCGAATCCGAATCCGAAAATCCGAATCCGACCAAATTTTTAAGACCTAGATAGAATCCGAATCCGCAATTTAAACTGCGGATTCGGATTGTTAATTTTTATGACTTTTGTAGCATTTACAAAAAAAATTCTACATAAAAATTTTAATTTGTTGTACATTTTTTAGGTTAGGTTAGGTTTAGTAAGGATTAAAGAAATGAACGCTGTAGGGGCTAGAAATAGCAGATAAGCAACTGTGAAAATACGAAAAAAAGCAAAATTTAATACCTACCTACATCTTTTTTATTTAAAAAATGACCTTTAAAAATATTGCTAAAATCCGAATCCGCTAAAATTCCAAGAATCCGAAATTCCGATGAAAATCCGACCCAAAAATTCTTCGGATTGCCATCCCTAGTATGTGTATGTATGACAATTTTATCAAAAACAAAAGGAAAAGAAAGACATACTTGTTAAAAAAACTTAAAAATATAATAAAAGAATATATTTCTTTACATAATGTGCCGATACAATTATCGATTTTCAATTCTATAACGAGTCGAAGCTGCAGAAAATATGTATATGTGTAGCTGCTGCTATGCAAACACCCAGAAGTGGACTTTTAAAATTATATTAAAATCTTTCTTTTGATAAATATTTAGAATTAAAAGAAAATAATA
>JAAEMK010000780.1 GCA_024225635.1 Desulfobacteraceae bacterium
CCGAGCAAGCCATCCTGAGCGCCTTGCGGGAAGTGGCTGAGGGCCATACCAGCATGGTTATTGCTCACCGCTTGTCGACCATTATCGATGCAGACAAGATACTGGTCATGCAACAAGGACAAATCGTTGAACAAGGTACCCACTCTGAATTGTTGTCTCAGCAGGGTGTGTACGCAGGGCTTTGGCAGGCCCAACAAAAACAGGCGAGTGATTAATGGACCCGCAGCAACTAAAACTAACCATCAATCAGATCATGCCCTTTGGCAAATACGCAGGTAGGAAACTGATTCACTTACCTGAGCCTTATCTGGTGTGGTTTGCGAAACAAGGATTTCCCGAGGGGAAACTCGGCCAGCAGCTGGCGCTGATGTACGAAATTAAACTCAATGGCATGGAGTCCATGCTTACCCCATTGATTGACAACGACTAGCAGGATTCACCTTGGTTTATCAGCGAAAACGCATGCAGCATCAGCGCATCGATCAACAAAGTCAGCAGTTGCATTTGTGCATAGCAAAAAAATTACTGGCCAACCCCGACATGATGGAGG
>JAAEMK010000781.1 GCA_024225635.1 Desulfobacteraceae bacterium
AACATGAAGTCCACTTGTGACTCCGCAGTTTCCCGCAAAATCTCGATTGCTCGAATAATGTCAGAGGCTCGCCCAAGATCTGGCCTTTGGTCTCTCCACCGCGCCATCGAGTCCAACCCTTTCATCCGTCTTCTTGAGAGCAGGCATCGGATTGCATCCTCCTTCGTCTTGACTCGGCTCAAGCCTCGAAACATGAAAGCGTCGCCGGCCTTCTCCGCCTTTATGGCTTCCTCCCTTTCCACCGTGCGCGGCGACACCACTGCAAAGTTCAGTGGTTTCTCTTCCTCTTTTGCGGAGACTCTGTCCTTTGACGGGTGCCGTATGCAGGTGCGGGCGGGCGCCTCCACGAGTTGTTCCTCTCTTCGTCGAGCATCCTGGACTCCTCCGCCCGGTCCTCCAGCCAAGTCGGGGGCGACCGCTGGTTTTCCGGCCAGTATGACTCGTCGCCAAACGGCGGCATCGAGTCCACCCCGACGAGCTCCGAGCGAGGGGCATCGTTGCCAAACAAGTCCCATTCCGCTTGGAGGTTCCTCCTTGCCCTCGGGTACCTCCCTTCTTCCGTCGCACGGCGCTTCGCCTTTGGGGTGTAGGCCACTGGGCTTTGCTTTCTGAAAAGCACGTTGAGTTTCTTCGCCTCCCATTCCCTGCACGGGCTGGCCCTGCACACGTCGCAGTGGTTCCAACGCTGGACCCACACAGGCACGTGCTCCTTCTCCACCTCCTCGGCCTTGCCCCTGCGCACCCTGACCTCCCGGTGTCCCCAACACTCCCCGAGCGTCGAGAACTTGCACGTCTTGCACTGCGGGTCTCCGCCGTCCGGGTGAAAGATGTTTTCCGCAGTCATCTTTGCGTTGTCTTTCTCGCGGTCCCTCTCCATCTTCATGCGCTGCGCGGGTGTCATTGAGGGTTGTATGTTGTGGCCTCCCTGGAGTTGATTCGACCACGACTCTCCAGTGTTTCCGCCCTCGACCCCTGCGTTGTCTGGTTCCGCCTTTGGGGAGCTCCACTCCTCGTCGAGTTTCATTGGCCGGAACTTGCCTTCGCATGAGTTTCTTGC
>JAAEMK010000782.1 GCA_024225635.1 Desulfobacteraceae bacterium
GGGCGGTATTGGGATCCTTTGAACGTTTTATTGGTATCCTGATCGAGGAATACGAAGGTGCATTCCCGACCTGGCTGGCGCCGACTGAGGTGGCTATCCTCAATATCACCGATAATCAGCGTGATTATTGTCAGAATCTGGCGAAAAAGTGGGATTCTTTGGGGTATAGGGTTAATGCTGACTTGAGAAACGAGAAGATCGGCTTTAAAATCCGCGAGCATACTCTTAACAAGGTTCCCTACCTTGTCGTTGTCGGCGACAAAGAAGTCGAGAACAACGCCGTTGCGGTGAGAACCCGCAAAGGCGAAGATTTGGGAACACTATCGCTTGAAGCGTTTGAGCAACTTTTGCAGAAAGATGTTGAACGCAAAGGCAGAACCAAGACGGAGATCTGATTATTAAACAGCGAACGAATCGGGGTGGGCGTACTCCTAAAGCGCCTATCAATGAGAATATTGACGCAACTGAAGTCCGCCTGATCGATGCCGAAGGCAACCAGGTCGGAATTGTGCCAATTGAGGACGCACTGAAGCAGGCCGAAGAGGCCACCCTTGATCTGGTCCAGGTTACGGATTCCGATCCGATCGTCTGTAAGATAATGGACTACGGCAAGAAGATCTTCGAAGAGAAGAAAGCGAAGGCGGCTGCCAAGAAGAAACAGAAGCAGACGCAGGTCAAAGAGCTTAAGTTCCGTCCAGGAACTGAAGAAGGGGATTATCAGGTCAAACTACGCAACCTGATACGTTTCCTTGAAAACGGGGACCGCGGCAAAATCACGATCCGTTTCCGTGGCCGTGAGATGGCACACCAGGAAATTGGTATGCAGCTCATGCAGCGTATTGAAACGGATATTGAAGAGCTTGCCCAGGTAGAGATGCGGCCGAAGATGGAAGGCCGGCAGATGACCATGGTAGTGGCGCCCCGCAAGAAGAAGTGAACCTGATCGGGTGCTTGTCCCCCGCGCATGCGGGGGATTTGTCGTTCAGGGGCACATTATTGTTTATTTAAAAATAGAATGCGGAGTTTTAAAAAATGCCTAAGATGAAAACCAAA
>JAAEMK010000783.1 GCA_024225635.1 Desulfobacteraceae bacterium
CTATGGGTATGGGTAGGGTGTGCACACCCACCCGGATGGTAGGCGGGGAGCCCGTGGATCCTTCAGGATAGCGCGGTGTGGGCAGCCTATATTTCAAAAAAGTGGTGCACACTTGTGACACAGAAACGAGTTTTCCTGACCATTCTGGCTCATTCTGGTCCAGAAGTGGGGAACTTGAATCGCGGCCGTCGCTGTGCCGCGCCAAAGGCGAGCTGGGCGGCCGTCCTGACCCACATGGTGGGCGAGGTACCCATCTGCCATACGGTACCGCGCACGGCCCCAGGTCCTCATAAGGAGCGCACAGGGACGCCCCCGAAAGGTGCATTTGGCCACTTTGACCATTTTGGCCGTTTTGGCCATTTTGTGCCGTGGCCCCCTCGCCCGGGCGCCAAAGCGAAAAAAGTGGCAAATCAGCCTTTTGGCACGGCCACTGTGCGGTGCTTGAGAGGACCTGGGGCCGTGCGCGGTACCTTGTGACAGTAAGGTACTTCACCCACCATGTGGTGCAGTATGGCCGCCCGGCTCACCACGGGTGGCGCACGGCGACGCCAAGGATGCGTGTAACTTCGATTTTGGCCCAAAACGATCCAAAACAGCCATTCCGGGCCCCCAAGAGGAGCATTTCAAGCAATTTCAGACAAATCCGCGTGCTAATGCGACCGGTCGCCACCCTGTGGAGCGCAAAACGATTTATTTTTTGCACACGGTTCAACCAAAAGTCACACGCAGTCACGAGAGTGCATTCAAGGTCACGATTGCACCATAAAAGTGGCGCAAGAATGCGCCAGGGCCCGGCAAAAGTGGCCTAGCTGGCCTCAAAAGTGAGCCCGGAGGCCCGAAATGGGCCCGCCTGGGGCCCTTTTTGGCCGCCTTGGAGGCACCTTTGGTGACTTGGAGCATTCCTTTACGCACCTTTATGCATTTCTGTCAGGCTTCCGTGAACATTTACGCATTTTTGCTGCACATTACTGGAGAATTCAGCAGCATTCAGAAAAAAATGAGCGCGGCTGTGCCAAAATGGACCAAAGAGCTCCGAAAGCCTCACTTTGGCTGTTTTTGGTTAATTTTGGCCCTTC
>JAAEMK010000784.1 GCA_024225635.1 Desulfobacteraceae bacterium
ATGGCGATTTCACAAATCCTTCAGGAGTTGTCAATGATAAAAGGGTAGACAAATTGAAACGCCGAAATGGGGTGTACGTATAAGTGAAGTGCACAATTCACCAATAAGACTAGAATAACTTCGACAATAAATAATATACACAAGTTAAGATAAATTTGACCAAGTTGCTCTTTTTAACCGAGAGCTTGTTTGTGTTGTTCAGTAAGTTTTTCCACGTTAAAAAGACTGGTTCATAAGACTGGGGGTAATGTTCATGGTTGTTTGGTGTGTTCAGTGCATGTAGGTGCAATTGTTCAGGTTATTTTGCTATTTTATTAAGAAACTTTTTTTGGTGTAGCAGTTTTGGAATTTTGTTCATACTTTTGTACTGTGTTCAGTGCGTGTTGGTGCAATTGGTCAGTTTTTTTTGGAGTTTCTTTTGCAAAATTTTTTTCCGTGTCGAAATTTTAAAAATTTAAAACGTGAGATGTGGACTTGACAGTGTGACTTGCGTAGGGACTGTGTTGGTTGTGCCGGCGTGCGGTAGGTGGAAGTGGTACCGAACAACCGAACAACATGATGTTCGGTGAGGGTGTGTGGCGTGGGGCGCCGAACGAACATTTTTTGCAAAAACTGAACATTTGTTCTATTCAAATGGGTAGGTGTTAATTCGTGGTGTTGTTA
>JAAEMK010000785.1 GCA_024225635.1 Desulfobacteraceae bacterium
GCGGAAGAGGGCCTGCACGTGATGCAGATTCCGTCAGTGCATCCGATTACCGCGCCGATCGTGTACACCGTGCCACTGCAGCTGCTGTCCTACCATGTGGCTGTGTTGAAGGGTACCGATGTGGACCAGCCGCGGAACCTGGCCAAGAGCGTCACTGTAGAATAGCCCCACAGGCCAGCAAGGCGTTGATGTCAGAGGACATTATAGTTTGATAAATACCATTAAAGTTTGACCATTTACATTAAAGTTTGATCAAAAAAGGCCCCCTGCTATTCTCAGATTAGCAGGGGGCTTTTTTTATGACAGACACTGATAAACCGATTAATCCGAAGCACGAAAAGTTACTCAAAACTCGCGGCCGGGGAAGAGGTAAAGACTACGAGCCGTTCATCAAAGTTCATGAGATCAGCAGCTCAGGTGAGAGCGTGCGAATCCGTAGTGCTTCGGTCGGAAGAGTTCATCACTTACTGTCTCGTATCGAGCTTCTCGCCTTCCTGGTCTTTGATCAATTCGAACAAACGATCGATATACGGGAACAATACCCCCTCCCGATAAACGAC
>JAAEMK010000786.1 GCA_024225635.1 Desulfobacteraceae bacterium
GAAATCGTCGGCCTGAGATATCAGAGAATTACTAAAGGTGTTCATTGTCATTAGCCTAGCCCTCCTTGTTCAGAAGTCCGAGCTTGGGTATTGTGACTTTTGAACAAGGTGTTGCTTGGCTGACCGGGAGTTACTCAATGGCCGTTAGGCCCATTGAGTAGCACCCATGTGTACTCAGAGGAAAAGGAAGTCAGATAAGTTATGCAACCAGGTGCCTCAGAGCCCTCTTTCATGCCAAACCAAACATTTCACCTATTTCAGCCAAGGATAAAGAATTAAAGTATTGTCTCACATACATTGAGTTTAACCCCACTGTCAGAGTAATTGGAACTGTAATGTGCATTTGAGAGCAAATCAATATCTTTTTAAAACTCTGACTGGATTTCGTTAACTATCTTTCCTTTGAGTTCGCTTTCGGCTCACTCAGAGATGCCTTGGGTTTTTTTGCCCCCCCCCCCCCCCAAAAAAAAAGAGGATAAATCTGCTAGTGACCCCAAGGCAAACTTAGAGGAAATAGAGCAGGGAACAAGAAGACCAAGTCATTTATA
>JAAEMK010000787.1 GCA_024225635.1 Desulfobacteraceae bacterium
CCCTCCGGAGTCTTTTTTTTTCGCAAATTCTAAAGTACACCGAATGGAGTGCTGCTCACAGTATTTTTTAAAATATTCTCCTGCCCGTCAAAAAATCATTTTAATTTGCATGAAGTGTAAAGCGGGAAATGAAGGATGCCACATTTCAGCTCAAATGTACAAAACAAAAAAGGGCCGTGGATATTCCGGCTTTTTTCGCCAACAGCGGTTTTGACCATGCAAAGATCCGCAAATAATAAAAAGCAGGAAAGCAACACATCATGTGATACCGGTTGAACTGATAAAATTTCAAACAGGAGAAAACCATGAAAAAATGTCTCAAAGTCTCACTTCTACTCTTTTTATCCCTTTTTATCGTATCTGCAAGCGCCATGGCCGCGACAACCACGGAAACCGATCTACAGACTATTTTCGATTCCAAAACGTGGGTTCCTGATCCTCAAACGGCCTGGATGACCATGCCGGGAGCCTGGACATTGCCAACGGCTTCCGGTGGTTTCACCATGACTTTCTATCATGAAAATCCGAATGGTATGGAGTTTGGAATTTACTCTACAGATCTCCAGGAAGAGGCAACGGTGTTTGATTCCTTTGACACACCAAAAGCAACGGCCGTTGTATCGTTTAGCTTAGAGACAGCTTGGGTCTTGCAGTTTTGGGATGCAGACGCCCTGGTGAAAGATATTTATTTTGATCATTATGATTTCACCGGTAAAAAATTCGGTTTCTGGTTCGGAGACGGCAAAAACAAATACTACTCGGATGCGAGTAGAAACGATCTTAACGGCGATAATATTTTCGGTGGAAAAGAAGATATCGCCCTTCAGGTATACAAAGCAGGTAATGGAAGTTATGTTTTTGCCGGCGATATTGATGGAGACAAGGATTTTGACGATATTGTCGTCCAGGCAAGTTCGATCAAGCCTGTTTCGACACCGGCACCAACCTCAATGCTTCTGCTCGGTCTAGGAGTTCTTGGACTTATAGGCATTACCCGGAGAAAATGATTTATCCCGGTTCCCAAACCCGGCGGCCTGATACTTGGAAATGAATGCGGATTCGCTGATAATGGCTTGACAAAAAATTAACAGGTTGATAGTTTGTTTTTTATTCTGTTCAAGCAAAAATAAAAAAACCTGGTCAGTTAAACCGAACACCATTCATTTTTAAGGTTTCATGTGAACGAGCCACGTAACCCAAGGGT
Organism: Desulfobacteraceae bacterium; assembly: GCA_024225635.1. Taxonomy (GTDB): domain Bacteria; phylum Desulfobacterota; class Desulfobacteria; order Desulfobacterales; family Desulfobacteraceae; genus Desulforapulum. The sequence goes on from JAAEMK010000787.1 coordinate 1,205, forward strand.
CCCGGTACGGCTTTTTTGTCTCCCTTTTGCCGGGGGTAGTTATTATTCCTATTACCCCCTGGAAAAGCATATGGACAGCCGCGTCAGTCTATTCCCCATTGATCTGCCGGGGCATGGCCGCCGTATGCGGGAGCCCCTGCTGGACGACCTCAATGATATGTGCGCGGATCTGTACCAGCAGATCCGCGATCAACTGAACGGGCCCTATGCGCTTCTGGGTCACAGCATGGGCGCCACCCTGGCATACCTGCTGGCGCAAAAGATCAGGGCCATGGGCGGCCCCCGGCCGGTTCACCTCTTTGCCGCCGGACGCCAGGGCCCCCCTGCCCCCAGCCGCCAGAGAGATGTCCATCTGCTTCCCGAACAGGATTTTATCGCCCATCTTCAGCTATACGGCGGGATTCAGGATGACGTCCTCATGGACAAGGAACTCCTGCAACTGTTTGAGCCGATCCTGAGGGCTGATTTCAAAGCCCTCGGCAATTACACTTATAAGGAAGAACCACCCCTGGCTGTGCCCGTTACCGTTTTCCTGGGTACGGCCGACACGACCACCTATGATGAGGCGCTCACCTGGCAGGCGGTGACCCGTACCCCAATTGGCATGCACCGGTTTCCCGGAGGGCATTTTTTCCTTTTTGATCACCTGGGAGATATCGGCTCCATGATTTCCGGGACCGTTTTAGCGGCAGCCGGACTGTTCGCGCCGCGGCAATAAAACTTCGTATCTTTCGTAATAAAATCGTATCTTCGTGGATTAACCTTAAACATTAAGGAAATGTAGCCATGACAGCCACAGATGCACAATCAAAAAAAACGAAAGTTCAAAAAATTATCCAGAACCATGTTTATGGAGCCATGGGGATAGGAATGATTCCCATGCCCCTGGTGGATCTGATTGCCATTTCCGGTGTGCAGCTCAACATGCTGAGGAAATTATGCCTGCTGTACGATATTCCCTTTTCCAGGGATGCCGCCAAGAGCGGCATTGCCAGCCTGCTGGGAGGCGTAATCCCGGTTTCCCTGTCCGGGGCCCTGGCCAGCATGGTAAAGGCCATTCCCATCGTGGGACAAACCACATCCGCCATTGTCATGCCGGTGGTTTCCGGCGCCATGACCTATGCGGTGGGCAAGGTTTTTGTGCAGCATTTTGAATCCGGCGGTACCTTCCTGACGTTTAAACCGGAAGAGGTCCGGGCCTATTACCGGCAAATGTTCGAAGAAGGCAAGGAAATGGCATCGGGACTTGCATCCGAATCAAAAGAAAAGGAGGCGACGCCACCTGAGGAGCCGCCACCGCCTGAGGAGCCGCCGCCTGAAGAAACGGCGGAAACCGACGAAACCACGCCAAAACCCAAACCCGATAAACCCAAACCAGAAAAAGCCAAACCTGATAAACCCACATCCGGAAAAAGCGCCAAGCCGAAAAAAGCGAAGGCGAAAAAAGCTCACGACAGCAAACCGGATAAAGATACCGGAAAGGCCGATTAAAACCCTGCAAACCAGATACAATCAGGAACTCCCATGCCCAATTTAACGTCCATCAAGCCTGCGGATCTGCTTCTGATCAATGCTTCCAACCTGCCCTACGAGCCGTTTTATCCCTATGCCTTTGTCATGATATCCGCCCTGGCCCGCCAGGCAGGCATCAGCGTGAAACGGCTGGAACTGTCAAACCTGAGTGCCGACGACATGGACCTGTGGCTCCAGACAACCATCGCCGCCTGCCGTCCAAGGATGATCGGCTTTACGGTCCGGCAGACCGACACCTACGCAATTCAGGACTACATGGACGATACCTTTGCCCCCTATTACCCGGTGGACCACCTAAAAGGGGTTATCGCCAAGGTGAAGAACCTGACCTCGGCCCCCCTTATCCTGGGGGGATATGGGTTCAGCCTGCATGCTAAAGAGATCCTCGCCTACCTTGACGTTTCAGCCGGGGTAAAAGGATGTGCCGATCCCCTTTTCACCCATTTCGAGGATATCCTGTCCGGAAGAAATCTTGATAAAATTCCGAACCTGGTTTACCGGAAAAACGGGCGGTACCATGAAAATCAGCAGATCTATTTCAATCCCTTTTCCCAGCGGGAATACAATGAAGAAATTCTAACCGAAATCCTTAACCATTACGGGCGAATCATCAGCTATGGCCGGAATTATATCACTCTTTTCAACAACGGCACCCCCATCGCTTTAGGCAATGACGGGCATCCGCGCAACATGTACGCCATGCTGTCCCAGTCTCCCTCCATTCCCATCGAAGCGTCCCGGGGATGCGGTTTCAACTGCTATTTCTGCTCGGAACCCCGGATTAAGGGAAATAAAGTGAGATACCGGGACCTTGATGTCATTGAAGACGAGGTGCGGTTCTGCGCCTCTAAAAATCTGCGGGAATTCTGGTTTGTCTGCTCCGAGCTGAATCCGGGGCAAAGCGATTTTGCCCTGGCCCTGGCCGAACGGATGCATAAAATCAACGAAACCCTGGGCAGCCACCCCTTGACCTGGAAAGCCTACCATCTGCCCCATTTCCTGAGCCGGCCGGACCTTACGGCCATGTACGACTCGGGATTCGTTACAACCTGGAATGACGTTGTCTCCCTGGATGACCGCCAGCTTGAAAAAGCACGGGTACCCTACCGGGCGGCCCATGCGCTCCGGTTTTTTGAAGACGACTTCAGCGTACGCAAAGAGAAGGACCTGCTCCCCCCCATTAAATTCTCACTGTTTCTGGGTGACGTTTTTCTGACCCCCCGGTCCCTGACCCAAACCCTGCAAACCTTCCACCGGCAAGGCCTGATGGAAAAATGCGGCGGCGCGGCAGGTATTTACGGCATCCGTATTTTTGATTGGGAAAAAAACCGGATATGTCCGGACGGAGCGGTTACGTTTTCACCCGGGGAAAAAAGCGAAGACCTGATTCATCCCACGTTTCAAGTTGCGCCGGCCCTTTTAAAGACCTTTGGCCATATGAACCGGGTCGTGGAATTTTTTGACTATATCATCAACACCCTGCTATCGAATAATTTTACCCGGACCCTGGACTGGTCCTTTTTCCTGGCCCGCAACACCACCCCGGAAAACATGGCCGGATTTATGGAAAAACAGGCTATTCAAGACAGTGACGACCCCCTGGAAACGATTTTCGAGTCTGCCGAACCTCCTGTAAAAAAACTGCTTGGAAGCATCCTTGCAAACCCGGAGCCCCAAGCCCTTCAACCACTGTTTTACCCGTCCCCCGGGGAAAAACGGGTCTGCCAGGGGGCGGCCGGGCTTTTAGTTATCTGCCTGCGCGCAATCCACCGCGCCCGGATAAAGCCGCTTCTCGCGTTCCTGGACCTTCCGCCCCTGGATCGGGACCTGAACATCAACGCCCCGTCCTATCACCTTCTGTCGCGTCTCTACCGGTCCTGGGACACTGAGGCCGAACTTTTGGAATCAGCCTGCCGTCGGTTGGACCTGAATCCGGCCGGCCCGGAAATCCTGATCTTGAAATCCATCTTCTTCCAGCACAACCTAATACTGAAAAAATCTTATAAGGAATGGATCTGCCGGGAATCAGACGAGTAAATCGTCCGGTGCCGACGAGCATGCCGCCGATCAGGTTCCAATCAGGAAAAATCCGGCATGCCAAACACATCCAGAAAAACGCCGAAACTGATGATGATCATTAAAAGATCATTATCGTAGGGGAGATTCAGGCTGAAGGAATCAGACGAATAGATCTTTTTCAATCGCTCCACCACATCCGGATCAAAATACCCCTGGCGCTTGATTGTTTCATGGGACAGAAGATCGTTCAGCCATTCAATGTCATGTTTGAGCAGATAGGGACTGCCCGGGGCGACAAAACCGAATTTCTCCCGGTGAATAATGGCTGGCGGAACATGTTTTTCAGCCACCTGTTTAAGGGCGTATTTCTCCACCATCCCATTTAATTTTAGCCGGGGCGGCATGGTGGCCACAAAATTCATCAGATCGGCATCCAGGAACGGATAGCGCGCTTCCACGGAATTGGCATAGGCTGCACGGTCCCCATGGTCGGAAAGCAGATGATCCCCCAAGCGCAGTTTAAAATCCAGGTAGGACCGTTTGTGGACGGGGTGCCGGTTGTTGATTTTTGCTTTGTCGATCAGGGTTTCCCGGGCGGCTTCAAAGTCAGGATAATGGGCTTTCATGGCCGCTGAATAAACGGCCTCCTTGGTTTCCTTGAGGGCGTACTGCTTTATTTCATACACCAGGCCGGGGTCACCCCACAGCTTCCGGCTTTCCTCTTCTTCCAGGGTATTGTAGATATCCCCCGCTTCCGGTCCAAAGGCGCGGCGGGTCTGATCCAGCCGGTAGCCGTAATAACCGGCAAACAGCTCATCCGACCCTTCACCGGTCAAAACCACCTTGAACCCGGTTTGGCGCACAAGTTCCGACAACGCAAGGGAACAGGTATCATAGGTTTCCTTTAACGGGGTTTCAGCGTGGAAGATCATATCCCTGAAGCGGCTGCTGATGTCAAACCAGTCAAAAAGGACTTCATGGTGATGGGAGCCCACATGCCGGGCCATCAATTGCTGATGGCTGCGTTCATCAATATCTTCCTGCACAAACCCCATGGAAAAGGAATGCTGGCGCCCGGCGGGATATAAGTGTTTCACAAGACCTGCGATCAATGAGGAATCCAGCCCTCCACTGAGATAATACCCCACCGGCACATCAGCGATCATCCGGTATTCAACCGATTTGAACAACCGTTCTTCAAGGCCTTCGATATAATGGTTTTCCGGATGATCATGGGAGGCATGGTCCGTTTCAGGAAAAATAAGATCCCAGTATTCCGAGATGGAACAGTCTTCGGCCGTCACTGTAATACTGTGCCCTGCTTTCAGGCTGAAAATATCCTTGAACATTGTATTGGGACTGATGACCGCCGGAAAAGAAAACAGCTGGTCCAGGGCCACCGGGTTTACCTCGCGCCTGACTCCCGGATGTTCAAGGATCGCCTTGATTGTTGAAGCGAAAATAAACCGCCCATTGACCCGGGTATAAAACAGGGGCGCAATCCCGGCCTGATCCCGGGCAAGGAACAGGGTCCGGCGGCGGCTGTCCCAGATGGCGAAAGCAAACTGGCCGTTAAGCCGGGAGAGAAATCCGGTATGGTATTCCTCATAAAGGTGAACCAGGATCTCCACATCACAGTTGGTTCGAAACCGGTGCCCCTTGCCCCGGAGTTCTTCCTTCAGTTCCTTGAAGTTATAAATTTCACCGTTACAGACCGATACCAGGGTACCGTCTTCATTGGTCATGGGCTGCCGGCCGTGTTCCAGGTCAATGATTGACAAACGGCGGAACCCGAGCCCAATGGAATCACCGTGGTAATATCCATCATCATCGGGTCCCCGGCAGGTCATGGTTTCGGTCATGCGCCTGAGCAGATCCTTTTCAACGCCTCGTCCTTCGCGACTGTAAACACCGGCAATGCCACACATCAGAGAACATTCCTTAATAGTTATTCAGTTCCGGTTCATCCGCCATGCCCGCGTTCCGGACAAATCGCCCGAGCAATTCCATATCCTTGTCATGGGTCCCTGGAATATCCGTGCCGGATTTTGAATCCACCCCGGCGGGGCCGACCTTGCGGATGGCGTCCATGACGTTGTCCGGTCCAAGGCCCCCGGCCAGGATGACCGGGATACGGACGCTCTCCACTATTTTTTTACTGATATTCCAATCATGGATTTTCCCCGTGGCCCCGAAACTGTCTGTCTTTTTATCGTAGGTGTCCAGGAGAAGGTAATCCGCAATGCCGTCATAGGACCGTGCCAGGGCGATATCAGCGTCATCCCCCACCGCTATGCTCCGCATCAGATCAATTGAAGGGTGCTCATTTTTCAAATGCCGGGTCATGTCCGGGGAAAAATACCGGGGCAGGGATCCGAGATGAAGTATATGGGGCCTGACCTGTTGAATCAAAGCCGTGATTTCCTCCATATCCCGGGACAGGGTTAAAACCACGGACCGCATCCGGTCAGGGAACTGATCCAGAACAGCCCGGGCCTGTTCAAAGGACAATGCCGAATCCCCGGGATGGGAGGCTGCCCAGAGACCGGCATGGTCAATATCCAAGGCGGCGATTTTTCGGGCCGCTTCAACCGTACGAATTTCATAAATCTGGATAATCAAAGGCTTTCTCCCGCCTAAAAAGTGGAAACCGTAAGCGCCTGCCCTGCCGGTCCAATGGCCGGGAATTCAAAATACTCGCCGAACCGGTCTTCCAGCTCCTTTTTGAATTCTTCGGCCTTTGCCGCATTTTCCATGATCCCGAACATGGACGGGCCGGTGGAACTGATTCCGCAGTAAATGGCGCCCTTTGATTTTGCGGCGGCCTCGAACGCCAGCATGATTTCCTTTTTGTAGGACATCTGCATGCGCTTGAAGGTGCCGAGATCGTTGAGTTTCCAGATCTGCCGGCACAGGCCCCCATAGTCATCGGCTTCAAAAACAGGTTTGAGCTCTTCATCCAGGAAGGTTTTAAGCAATTTACCGTACTTACGCTGGTGGACCATTCCTACTTCTTCGTTGATCTGGGCCTCCACCGAGCCTGTTTCACCGTTTTCCACAAGGCCCCTGCTGATATAATCCTCACATGCCAGGCTGGCCATCCTGCCCTTGGCAATCACGGTGTACAGGTCCGGTACTGTAACACTGTCGACCCGCGTACACGTTTCATCGATGAGCACAAAACCGCCATACAGCAGCACGGCTTCACCCACCCCCGTATCAAATCCCCAATGGACCGTTTTATCATCGGAGGACTCGATATAGTTGTGGGTCAAAATGGAAAACGCCTCCTCCCGGGTAAAAGGATAATTGAACATGGCGTTAAGGCCCCAGAAAATACTGGTATTCAGCGTCACATTGGAGCCATACCCGCAATGGCTGTACGGCATCTTGCTATCCACCGCAACCGAGATATCATCCCGGTCATATCCCAGAAGCGCCTTGAACAACAGAAAGATATGCTGGGCCGCGGGCGGCAGATGATCGATGGCGGCGCCTTTCACGCCGGACTCCAGGACCACGTTGTTGGTAAAAGCGCCGGTGGAAATGCCGATACCGCCCCCCCCGGGCAGGGGCGGCCGCATATAATCGTAGTCAAAAAGACTGAAATGAATCCGCCCGGGTGAAACAACTTCCACCCGTGGGCCGGCGATCATGCTTTTCCTCAGCCATTCATCCCGAAGGCAAAAGTTACGGCCGGGACTAAAACTGTCAAACAGTTTTTCATCTTCATGTGCTTCAACAAAGGAAGGCTGCATATTTTTACTCCCTTATGGTTTCAATCATCACTTCCAGGCATATTTCGTTTCACACTCGGAAACCGGTTCCGTGGCCGGATCAATGATAAAATCATCAAGCATTTTAGCCACGCATTCTAATGAGGCGGTGGCATGACCGGCAAGGATTTCCACGTAAAAGCTGTTGCTCAAATACCTGGATGAGGGTTCACTGAAAATCGGCGGGGTGCCGGCGTCCAGGGTGCCCACCAGCATCAGGGTTGGAATACTGCTGATGACCGGGTACTGAAAATCAGGTGAAACCGCTTCCACCGGCCACTCCCCCTGGTTGCTGGGATACCAGTAGTAAAACTCCACCTGGGCCCATTCCCGAATGGATTCGTCATGCATGTAGAATTCAATATTGTCAAAAATGCGGTCCTGGCTGGTGTAATAACCGTCCGAGGACGCATTGATGGATTCAAACATGCCCACACTGGGATCATTGGAACCTCCCGTACCGTTGGTAAAAAAGAAGTTCACGATGCCGATCCAGGAATTTGCCACCGACTGATAGGTTCCATTATCATACATGTCCTTAATGGTTTTGGGCAGGGACGCATCATAGGGTGTACTCCGGAGGGCGGATACCATGTAAGCGATAAATTTAACGGCTGTTACTTCAACATCATAGCCGGTGGTGGAGCCGGAGCCGAAGCCGGTCATGTTTACCGGAGCGGCTTCCAGGCGGTCAATGATGCCGTAGAAATTGGATTCGGTGTCGGGATAGTCATCTTTACATGCCTTAAAAAAGGTGTTCAGGGCATACATGGTGCCTTCGGGCTGCATTTCAAAGGGATTGACCTCGGGGGGCAAAATGGAATCAATGGTTACGGACCGGATGATTTCGGGATATTCTTTCATGACGGTCATGGTGAGCCGGGTACCGTAGGAGGCTCCGAACAAATTGACCTTATCATAGTTAAGAGCGTCCCTTAATGCCTTGACATCCGCCGCGTTTTCATTGGTATCATATCCGTCCAGGTCCACCCCCTCCGCCAGCAGCCGCCCATAGCATCCGGACAGGGTCGCCACCCTCAGGTCCGCGGCTTGCCGGTAGGTCATGCCATAGGCCTGGGTGCGAAGGTCAGCCAGTTCCCGGGAGCAGTACAGGGCCGGCTGGGACAGATTGGTGCCCCTCTGGTCCAGGATGATCAAATCCCGGTCATGGCCGAAGGTGTTACGAAAAGTGTCCAGGTTTTCAAAAACATAATAGGCGCTCATTGTCGATGTGCCGGGGCCGCCGGTCAGGAACACAAGGGGACCGGTATCGGGTTCATCCGCGGTTGCTGCGGCGGAAGTCCCGGCATCCCGGGCCTTGAGGATAGCCACATGGAGCTTGATGGTGCCGCTGTCAGGGTCATCCCGGTCTTCAGGAACAACCAGATAGCCGCAGACCGTCTCGTCACCTGTTCCCAGTTCGGATGCGCAATCAGCGGATTCAAAGCGGGGAACCTTAGAGCTGTGAGAATCACTATCGTTGAAGCACGATACCGGAAACAGGGAAATAATCATCAACAGGGGCAGTATTAATACCCATTTTTTGATTTGTTTGGTTTGATCCATCGTACTACTCCTTCGTCAATGTTGAATGTACAATACATCCAGTCCAACCCATACCTGCCAATTAAAGGAGTCTTGCAGGATTAGAAAATCAGGCTTCCTGTTTTTCCTCTTTTTTCAGTTTTTCAGCATTCAGTTTTCCTTCGCGATACTGTTCTGCGAAATAGATTTTGACGGAGTCCGGATCAAAATTCAAAAACGTGCCCCCGGATTCAAAATGCTGTACAAACACCTTGCCCAGGGCATAGGTCAGGCCACCGGCGAACATGGGCATGGTCAGCGCCCCGATGGTCTGTCCGATAAGAGGTATCGCTTTTAGAAAAGAAATCGCATACCCCGTAAGGGGCAAGGGCAATACGCTGGACACAAGGGAACTGATGATCATTTTTCCCCGCTCCTCGGAAAACGTTACCCCATACGCCTTTGACATTTTATTGAGCAGGTCCAGCTGGACCCCGGTCAAGGCGACAAAATCCACCACGGGCATGGGGATCAGCCCGATCCCCATTGCCGCCAGCATATGATTCCGGATCAACGATTGAATTTTTTCCTTGCGTTCGGCTTCGGTAAGTTCGGCTGTTTGAGTTTCCGACGTCATTGGGTTACCTCCTGTATTTAAAGATGTTTTTATTTACGATGCCGCCGGAATCCCGGTTTTAAGCATACCGACGGCTTTTCGGCGAAAAATCCGTATATCGCAACAGGAGTGTGAAGTACTAGTGGAAGCGTGGAAGTCGCATCTCCGGGCATCATATCGATCTCGAAGCTTTGCCGGCGCAGAAAAGCAAAATCGCATTCGCAACCGCAACAAGGAATTTCATATATCGTGGATTTTATTTTTAGTAAGTCATAGTAACATGCCATTTTTAAAAAGCAACAAGTAATTCCGTTTTTAATAGAAACCGTCAACCATCTTTACGACACACCTATGATTTCAACCACTTACCACCCCGAGCGTGCCCTGAATTTTTCTTTAAAGGCCTCATCAAGCACCCTGTTGGCGCACCGGGGGGCGGCGGCTTTAAATCCCAGTTTCCTGATTCCCAGGAGGTGCTTCCGGCAAATATCCGGATCAAGCTCTCCCACCGTAACCGGAATTTCAGGATCGTAAACGGAGAACAGACCAGAAATCACACATCCGGTTATGGTGTTCGGGTCCGCCTTTAACAACCCCCGGACCTCGGTCGGAGGCAACCGGGCAGCCATCTTTTCAGTAAGGTGAATCTGTCTTTGGCACGGAGAACCCGTTGCAAGCAGATCCCCCTCGGCAAACATGATGTCATGCCGGGATTCAAGGCGGTTAAAAGCCTGTTCCGGGTTAAAAAAGGGCCGTGCCGGATCACTGACAAGAAGGGTTCCCGGCCGGAGAGCCGGAATGTCGATAATGCCGGTTGCGGTGGTGGCTCCTGCAATCAATGTGGCGTCATGGAATTTCCGCGGCACCTGTGGCCGGGCGGTAAGGATTCGAAGTTCCCCGTCAAATCCCGACCCGGATGAGAGATCACGGGCAAAAAGCTCCAGCATCCCCCTGTCCTGGTATACGCCGCAAAGGGTAATGGCCCGGGGATGGGGCAACGCGTCAAGCATCAGTCTGAGCATGGCCTGCCCCTGGGTATCGCAGCCAATAATCCCCAGATGCTCGCCATCCATGGTCCGTCGGGCGCAAGCAAGAAGTTTTTCCACGGTCATAACCATCACGGAGACCACCGAGGCCTGGCCGGTGGTCAGGGCCGGAAGGCCGTTGCCGGAAACCATACGCTCCATGACGGCCAGCCCTTGACGGGTCGCGGCCGGAAGCAGGCCGGTCATGGAAACGGTCCGGGCGCCCGCCCGTGCGGCAAGTTCCAGGGCGGCAACTATTTTTTCAGGCACCCGGGCCCCCTCCCGGAAAAGGTCGGAGGTAAAACAGGGCAGCATGATCATCCCTATCCGCCCCAGGGCGGTTTCAATGACACCGGACAGAACAGGTTCATTACCGCACAGGGTTTCCAGGACCGCATCCTTGTCCCCCCTGCCCTCCAGAAGCGCATCGGGGAGGTATTCCAGGGCCGCCGCATCCAGGGGGGCAATGAGTTTATCGTCGATCAGCCCCATCAGGGGACGGGGTTCCAGGGTGGTGTGATTTGTCCGGGTGCGGCTCACCGGTGCGGGGTGTTCGGCAAGGTTATCCGTTTCAGTCCCAAGGGCCGTGGCAAAGGCCGCCACCGTGGGATTCAAAAAGAGCTGCCTTGCCGAAACATTGATATTAAGCTCATTGAACACGCGTCCCGCAAGCTTCACAGCGCTTAGGGAGGTGCCCCCCAGGTCAAAGAAATTGTCGAATATCCCAATGGATTCAGTCCCCAGGATCTCCTGAAACAGGGCCAGGAGCCTCTCCTCCAAGGGCGTTCGCGGCGGCAAAGGCGCCGGGGCATTCCGGGAAGCGGTATCCGGCGGGGGAAGCGCTTTTTTATCAATCTTACCGGTGGGTGTCCGGGGCAGTTCCCCTACCCTGGTAAAAAACGAAGGGATCATGTAGTCCGGCAGGAAACGGCCCAGGTGTGCCTTTAATTCCTGTACATCAGGATCACCGTCAGCCACCAGATAGGCCGCAAGCTTGTGCAGGGATTCGATCTTGACCACCACCGCCTTTTCCACCCCTGGGAACCGGCAAAGCCGGTTTTCAATTTCACCCGGTTCCACCCGGTGGCCCCGGATCTTGATCTGTTCGTCCCTGCGGCCCAGAAACAGGATGTTGCCGTCAGGCAGCCAGCGGCCAAGATCGCCGGTGCGATAGAGGCGGCCTTCGCCAAAGGGATTTGGAACAAATCGCTCCCCTGTCATTTCCGGCAGGTCCAGATAATTCCGGGCAAGTCCCATGCCGGCAATGCAGATTTCACCCGGCACCCCCACCGGCACGAGCCTGTTCCGTTTGTCCAATATATGTATGGCGGTGTTGGGCATGGGTTTTCCAATGGGAATACCAAGGGGATACTCCTTATCCGGCTCCATACGGTAAAGGGTGGCATACACCGATGCCTCGGTGGGACCATAGCCGTTAAAATAGGCCAGGCAGCGGCTGTAGTATGCGGCATCTTCCTTTTCCGGCGGTTCGCCGCCGGTGATGAGCACCCTCAGGTGCTTCATCTCCTCCCGGTCAAGGGCGTTCGCATAGGCCGGGGAGAGCATGGCAAGGGTCACCTGATGGTGCTTCAGGTACCCCGCGAACCCGGTGGGATCATCCAGGCGGGCCCGGTTCGCCACCACCAGGCAAGCCCCGGATAAAAGGGCTGAAAAAATCTCCGACATGGAGACATCAAAGGCATATGACACGCATTGGAGAATCCGGTCGGAAGGGGTGATTTCATAGGATTCCACAAGCCCCATGACCATGTTGACGTACCCCTTATGTTCCAGCACCACCCCCTTGGGAGTGCCGGTGGAACCGGAGGTATGGAAAACACATGCCGCATCCCCGCTTTCCACCCGGAATAGTTCTGCATCCGCCATGGGTTCGGACGCGGCCATGCTTATCACCCGGTCACCCTCCAGAACCAGGCAGCCCGGTATTTCATGGTCCGGCACAACCGGACCGTTGCCATCCATGGAATCAACAATGACCGCCTTGCACCTGCTGTTTTTCAACATTCCGCGAATCCGCTCGGCCGGATAGAAGGGATCCAGGGGCACATACACACAGCCTGCCTTTAGAATTGCCAGGAGCCAGATCACCGATTGATCGCTGCGGTCCTTCATCAGGCCCACAAAATCACCCTGCCCTATCTTGAGCCGGGCCGTCAGGTACCGGGCCAGGACGTTCGCCTCCCGGTTCAGTTCGCCATAGGTCAGTTTCCGGTCTTCAAAAATCACCGCCACCCGGTCCTGGAATTGTTCGGCCTTGGCGTTGAACAGGTCCACCAGGGATTGATCCGTCGGATAGGGACGTTTGAGAGCATTGAAGCCGGTTGTCAGTTGACTGCGTTCATTCTCCTCCAGGAAATCGATATCTCCAATGGCCGCGTCCGGTTCGGCCAGGCCCCGGTGAAACACGTTTTTAAGATGCCCCGCCATGGACCGGATGGTTTCACTTTTGAAAAGATCGGTATTGTAGTTCAGCCCGATTTTCATGCCCCCCTTTGTCAATTTGAAAATAAGGGTCAGGTCGAACTGGGCCGTGCCGGTTTCAATATCCATCTCCGTAAAGGTGATGTTCCCCATTTCAAGATCAGGCCCGCTGTTTTCCTGGAACACGGCCATGACATCGAACACCGGGGCCCGGCCGACGTCCCGGGCCACATCCAGCTCTTCCAGCAAAAGATCAAAGGGACAGGCTTGATGGGCATGGGCGTCAAGGGTGGTCTTTTTTACCCCGGCAAGGAGTTCCCGGAAACTTGCTTCCGGGAGCACCTCATCCCTCAGGGCCAGGGTGTTGACATAAAACCCCACCTGGTGTTCCAGGTCCGGGTGGTCCCGCTGGGCCATGGGGGTGCCCACGATACAGTCGGTTTGTTCGCTATACCGGTAAAGCAGGATTTTTACCCCCGTCAAAAGGGTCATGAACAGACTGGCTTTATGCTCCCGGCTGAAGGCGGCCATGCGCTTTATCAGATTACCGTCCCACTCAAACCATTCCGTCCGGCCCTGGTAACGGGGTACCGGGGGACGGGGATAATCCAGGGGCAGATCCAGGACCGGCAAACGCCCGGCAAGCTTGGTACGCCAGTAGTCCGCATGTTCTTTTGCCCCTTGGGAAGCAAGGAAACGGTTCTGCCAGGCCGTGAAGTCTTTGTACTGGAGTCGGAGCTCCGGAAGCGAAAAGCGGAGCTCCGGAAGCGAAAAGCGGAGCTCCGGAAGCGAAAAGCGGAGTTCAGGAAGGGAGTCCCCGGAATTCTCCAGGCCGGCCCCATAAAGACTGAACAGTTCACGGGCAATCACATCCACGGACCAGCCGTCGCTGATGATATGGTGCATGTTGAACACCAATACGTGGCGGTCCGGCCCCTGTTTTATCAAGGTGATGCGGACCAGGGGCCCCCGGTCCGGCTCAAAGGGCCTGCGGACCTCCGCCGCCACATGGGGGGCGGCCTGGTCACCGGGCCGGGCATCCGGCCCGGGGGCATCCACATGGATCTCATGGATACGAAACCCGCCCGGGGCGGCAGGATGAATCTTTTGCCGGGGTTCCCCGCCGATCACGGGAAAGGTGGTCCGCAGGCTTTCATGACGCTCGATCAGGATTTTAAATGCATCTTCCAGAATCGCCTTTTCAAGGGGCCCTTTCACCAGATACACCCCGGGCATGCTGTGGGCGGTGCCGTCCGCATCCATCCGGGACAGCACCCACAACCGTTTCTGGGCGTGGGAAAGTTCGTAGTGGGGCTGAACCGGCACGGGATCGATGGAAGGTACCGCCGACGGCGCCGCCCCCTCCAGCAGCCGGGCCTGCTGCCGGATGGTCGGATGGTCGAAAAAATCCTTCAGCCGAATCCCGACATTGAATGCTTTGTGGACCCGGGAGACAATCTGAACCGCCTTGAGGGAATGGCCGCCTATTTCGAAAAACGGGCTCTCCACACTGACCTTCTCCAATCCCAGGACCTCCTGCCAGATGGCGACCAGCTTCTTTTCCACCCCGTTGGCCGGGGCCGCCACCACGGTACCGGCGTAAAGGAGTTCTTCGGGCTTTGGCAGGGCCTTGCGGTTAATCTTGCCGTTGAGGTTCAACGGCAGCTCGTCCATGGCCAGATAACAGGCCGGCAGCATGTAAGGCGGGAGCACTTCCCCCAGATACTCCCGGATCATTACGCTGCTTACCGGCTGTTTCGCCGTATGGTAGCAGACCAGCACGTTTTCGTTTTCAACGTTCCGGTGGACCTGCACCACGGCCTGGTCAAGGGCCGGCATGCCTGCCAGGACCCCCTCGATTTCCGTGAGCTCCATTCGCACGCCGTTGACTTTCACCTGGTTATCCAGCCGGCCGATAAATTCGATGCTCCGGTCCGGCAGGTAGCGTCCCAGATCCCCCGTCCGGTAAACAAGCTCCTGGGAATCGGCCTGGATGGGATTTTGTATGAAACAGGCCCGGGTCATCTCCGGGTCATTGTAATATCCCCTGGTCATGAACGGCGTCCTGATATGAATTTCCCCGATTTCACCCAGGTCACACAACCGGTTGCCCTTCAGGATCAAAACCGCGGTATTGCTGATGGGGTGGCCCACATGGACCATGGCTCCCGGGCTTAAAGGCCGCTTTCGGATACGATGGCAGGTCTTGATCAGGGTGGTTTCCGTGGGACCGTAAAAATTCACCAGTTCTATTCGATCTTCAAACAGGTCCGTCCACCGGATCACATCCTTGCCGTAGACGGCGTCACCTGCCAGGATCAGGTGTTTCAGGTGACTCAAAAAACCGGGGGCCGAAGGCCGTGATTCAAGCTCGGTCAACAGGACGCGCAGCATGGAAGGCACGCAATGGACCACGGTGATCCGCCGGTTGTCGATCCACTCCAGCAAAAGGCCGGTGTCGCCCCGGACATGGGTTTCCGGAATGCAGACCGTGCCCCCCCTGAGCATGGGGGTAAAAATATCCTTGAGGCAGGCGTCAAAAGAGACCGGCGCCAGCTGGGAAACCTGTGTACGGGTGTCAAATTCGAACTCCCCCGCCTCCCAGTGGACAAAATGGCTCAAACTCTTCCGGCAGCCGCTGACGGCTTTGGATTCACCCGAGGACCCGGAGGTGAAGAAGATATAACTGGCATCGTCCGGACGGGATATACAGTCGGGTTTATCCGGCAGCGAGGAAAAATCCGGCCCCCCGGAGATCCAGTCCGCCATGAGATCCGGCCGGAGGCGCCCGGTCTGCCAGAAAACGGAAACGGCGTTGAATTCCCGCACCAGGGTTTCAAACCGGACCGGTGCTTCCGCCCCTTCAAGCAGAAATGACGGCATGGTTTTCTCCAGCATCATTTCAATCCGGCGTGCCGGGAAAGAGGGGTCCAGGGGCATAAAAACCGCCCCGGCCTTCATCACCCCCAGGACGGCGGCAATAAACTCCATGCTGTTTTCAAAATAAAGGGCGACAATGGTATCCCGCCCGGCGCCCCTGGCCTGCAGTTCCACAGCCAACCGGTCAGCCGCGTCATGCAAGGCCCCGTAAGAGAGCCTGCGGTCCCCATGCTCCACCGCCGTATGGCCGGGGAACTGTTTCGAGGTTTGTTCAAGAACGGTGTGAAGAATCTTTTTATCGGCCTGTGTCATGGTAAATCGCCCTTATCTTTAAGTTACTGTTTTATGCGCCGGCGAACCCGTGAATTTTCATCAGAACTCTTCATCAATGGCCTGAATCCCGGCCAGAAACGCCTCCTGCTCCTCTTTTTCCCCGGCATCCATGAGCACCGCCCGAACCGACCGTATGGATTGATCAAAGGCGCCGGCCATGGCGGCCAGGATTTTCGACAGCCCCTGACGGCAGCCATTGATCTGATGGGGGGTGTAAACCCTGGCGTTATACTTGAAATTCAGGGTCAATGTGTCGCCGGGATAAACCTCCAGGGCCAGGTCATAATTGGTCTGCTCAAATTCCTCCAGGTGCTCCACGGTGAAACCGGTATCCGCGCGCTTGCTTAATTCCAGTATTTCCAGGCTCAAGGGATAATTTTCAAAAATCAGGACATGATTCAGCAATTCCGGTCCAAGGCTGGTTGACTTCTGGATGTCGGCCAGGCTTACGTAGTGATACGCTTCACTTTCAAGGGCCCGGGCTTGAACCGTTTTAAGCATCCCGGCAATATCGCCGTCATTATCCAGCCGAATCCGCATGGGCACGGTGTTCAGGAACAACCCCACGATTTCATCCACCCCGGGAAGACCGGCCGGGCGGCCGGAGACCACCGTGCCGAAGACCACATCTTCCGAACCGCCATGGTGGGCCAGGAGGATGGCCCAGGCGCACTGAACCACGGAATTGAGGGTGACGCCGTTTTGGGCTGTCATGGTTTTCAGCTTTCCCACATGATCTTCGGGGATGATCTGTGTCAGGCATTCCAGGTGATAGCCGGTTTCATGGGGACTGTCTTCCCCGGATGGGGACAAGGCGGTTTTCGGCAGGGCCAGGGGCCGGGCGTACCCGGAAAGATAGTCTTTCCAGTAATTCACGGCCCTGTTTTGATCCTGCCGGGACAGCCATTCAAGATAACGCCGGTAAGGGGCGCCTGCATGCATTTCGGGCCGGCGGCCGGCTTTAATGGCGGTATAGGCCCCGAGCAGGGTTTCCACCATGATGCCGCAGGACCAGCCGTCCATGATGATATGGTGATGGCTCCAGACCACATGGTGACGGTCAGGGCCACACTCAAAAACCATGACCCGCATCAACACGTCCCGGGACAGGTCAAATCCCAGCCGCCGGTCAGCCAGCTTGAACGCGGCGCACCTCGCATCCTTTTCCTTGTCCGTTTCACCGGTCAGATCCGTTACGGTGAATTCAATGGGCCGTTTTTTCATAACCACCTGCACGGGGCCGTCCCCGCCCTGGTGGGAAAAGGCGGTACGAAAAACGTCAAACGTGTCAAACAGATGATTCCAGCTTTGTTCAAAGGCCCCGACGTCCAGTTCGCCCAGGATGTCAAAGCTGAACTGCTCAAAAAAAGCACTGCCGTTCTTTTCCAGGAGGGAATGAAACAGCATGCCCTCCTGGAGGGGGGACAGGGGATAAATGCCCTCGAGATTGCCCGGCTCGACCCGGCATTCGGTCATCAGGTTTTCAATGACGGCTTCGGGCAAACTTTCAGCGGCCGGGCCCGTCCCCTCCCGGCCCCCATGCATCCGGGCCGGGTCACGGGTAATGATGGCCTTGATCTCATCCCGGTAAGCCGTAACCATTGACCGGACAGCTTCCCCGGCAAGCACATGGGGATTATGGATGAAGGTGATCTCGAGCCGGTCATTGACAATGATCCCTTCGATCTCCAGTTCATGCCAGCGGTTCAGCCGGGGATCGATGATTTGGATGTCCGGTTCTTCAATGGCGCTGAAGATGCCGTCCGGTTTGGGCCCTTCAAAGCGTCCCAGGTAGTTGAATCCGATTTCCGGTAAAGGCTGTTGTTTTAATTCGTCCCGCACCGGTTCCGGGCCCATGGTTCCCAGGACGCCATGGGCCAGCCCCCGGCCGGGAATCTCCTTGAGTATGTTGCGGATGCAGCGGATATCCTCCACAAGGTCCCCTTGTTCAGTCACCTTGAGAAGAACCGGATGGAGGGTCGTGAACCATCCCACGGTCCGGCTGACATCCACGTACCGGTCCGCTTCAGGGTGTTTAAAGGCCTTTGATTCAGGAACTTCACGACCGTGGCCCTCCAGGTCGAGATACAGGGAAGTCGCCCCCAGACTCTTTTGGGCAGCCCGGAGCAGGGCGGTGAGCAGCAGATCGTTCATGGAAACATCCTGGTTAAGGCAGCCTGTCAGCTGTGCCGTTTCCGCCCGGGAAAAGGCCTGCACCTGTTTCCGGGCGTTTCCCCGGCAATTGAGGGCATCTGAAGAGGCAGACAGGAAAGGCGCCCCGGCCTGGGGATCGCCATGGTGCTTCCAGGCCTTGAAGGCCGCCGCCAATTCCCTGTCTTTGCCGTAACGGTCCAGGCAATGGGCGAACACTGCCACGGAATCGGTTTTGGGCGGCAAAACAACGGGCTCACCCAGAACGGCCAGGCCATAACCGGTTTCCAGGTCCTCCAGCAAAATTCGCAGGGATACGCCGTCCGCCACCAGGTGATGGATGATAAGGGCCAGGCGGTCGGCAAGGTCCGTCCGGTAAAGCACCGCTCCCATCAGGGGCCCGGCGGTCAGGTCAATGGAACCGGCCACCCCGGTCAGGTGCTGCTTAAACAATGCTTCAGCATCTGTTTTTCCCCTTAAATCCACAAGGGAAAACCATGCTGAAAGGTCCGTATCCCGGATTTCCTGGAAAACCCGCCCGTTTTTAAACCGGTACTGCATGCGCAGGGCATCATGGTGA
This sequence comes from Desulfobacteraceae bacterium, assembly GCA_024225635.1. GTDB lineage: Bacteria > Desulfobacterota > Desulfobacteria > Desulfobacterales > Desulfobacteraceae > Desulforapulum. The sequence goes on from JAAEMK010000787.1 coordinate 20,084, forward strand.
ACCTGGATGGCCGTGAGGGTTTTTTCAAGGGCGTCGGAATCCAGGGGGGTACGGGCGGTGAGGACAACCCCCAGGGTGTAACAGGCGTTATGGACGGGATTGAGTTCAAAAAAACGGTGCTGGATGGGGAGCAGTGGCGCAGGACCTGTAACGGGCGTCTGACGAAACTCCGCGGCCGGGGTCAGGCGCCGGGCCAATTGGGCAATGGTGGGGGCTTCGAAAATATCCCGCACCCGGGCTTTGAGTCCGGTTTTAAGAAGGCGGGCGCAAATCAGCACCGCCTTGATGGAATCACCCCCCAGGGTAAAGAAATTGTCCCGGATACTGATATCCCTGACGCCCAGGATCGATTCCCAGACGGCTGCAAGGTCCTTTTCATGCCGGGTCCCCGGGGGTTCCCGCTCTGATTCCCCGGCCGGGACGGCGTCACTCTCAAGAGGATTGGGCAGGGCCTTCCGGTCAATTTTGCCGTTGGGGGTCAAGGGGATTTCAGGCAAATCCACAAAATAGGCCGGCACCATGTATTCCGGCAGCAATTCCCCCAGAAAGGCCCGCAGCCGGCTTGCGGTAAGAGCGCCCTCCCCCACCACGTAGGCCACAAGTTCCCTGCCAAAGGATTGCAGTTTTTCGGCAATGACCAGGGCGTCTCCAATGGCGGGGTGCTTGAGCAGGGTCTGCTCGATCTCCGCCAATTCCACCCGGTAGCCCCGGATTTTCACCTGCTGGTCCATGCGGCCGAAGAACTCGATGACGCCGTCCTTAAGCCACCGTCCGTAATCGCCGGTGAGATAGATGCGGCCCCCGGGATTAAAGGGGTCCGGCCGGAATTTGGCCCGGGTCAGGTCATCCCGGTTGAGATACCCCAGGGCCAAACCTGCGCCGCCGATGCAGATCTCCCCCCGCACGCCCACGGGGGTGGGCCGGCCATGGGGGTCCAGGATGTAAATGAGGGTGTTGTCAATGGGCGTGCCGATCATCTGCCGGTTTTTTACGGACCCTAGGTTTTCCCGGGTCACGGGGTGGGCGATGCAGGCGATGGTGGCTTCGGTGGGCCCGTACTCGTTTACGCACACGGCATTGGGATTGATCTCGAAAAACGCCTGGATATCGTCATGGCGAATATCCTCTCCCCCCAGAATAATGAGACGCAGATCCTTTAAAGCACCGGGTTCAAGGGACCCGGCCGAGGTAGTCAGGGTGTAGAAGTAGGACGGCGTCACCTTGAGGCAGGAGATCCTTTGACGGGTGATGTAATCCGCCATCCCGGCCGTATCCCTGCGGTCCTCTTCTGAAACCAGGTGCAGGGCCGCGCCGGTGAGCAGGGTCACCCACAGGCTGGTGTGGGCCATATCAAAGGCGTAGGAAGACACAAGGACAAAACTGTCTTTTTCCGTGATGTCAAAGGCCTTACGGAACCAACTGAGATAATTGACCAGGGACCGGTTGGCCACCAGGGTTCCCTTGGGCAGGCCGGTTGTGCCCGAGGTATAGATGATATAGAAAACATCGTCCGGACCGGCCCCGTCAAACCCATGGAGGGTGGCCGGGACCATGGGCTGATCCATGTCCACACAGGGGATGTCAATACCGTCCACCCGGCCGCAGCTTTCCTGGGTCAACAGGATTGCGGCCCCGCTGTCTTCCAGGATATACCGGATTCGCTCCCGGGGGCTGTCCGGCTCTATGGGGACAAAGGCGGCCCCCAGCTTGACCGCGGCCAGAAGGGTTGCAAGCAGGTTCCCGGACGGGCGCACCCGGACGCCGATCACATCCCCCCGCCCCACATTGAACCTTTCATGGAGCCAGGAAGCCATCCGCCCGGCCCGGCGGTCAAGCTCCCGGAACGACAGGGTCTCTTCTTCAAAAACCACTGCCGTGGCTGAAGGCGCTTTTTGGGCCTGTTGTTCAAACAGGCGAAGGATGGTCTGATCCACGGGGTTGTCGGCCCTGGTGTCATTGAATTCAAGAAGAAGCTGCTGTTTTTCAGGGTCGGGTAAAATCCGGATATCCCCGGGGCGAACCTCCGGATTTGCCAGGACGGCGTCCAGAATGGAAAGGTAGTAGTCCCGCCACCGGGCAATGGTGGCGGCTTCAAACAAGGCCGTGCTGTAGATCAGGTGAATATCCAGACCGTCCCGGGATTCCATGACTTCCAGGATAAAATCAAAATTGGTGGTCCACAGATCAATATCATGGGCCTTGAAGACCAGATCATCGGTGCGGATGATCCGTTCCTCCTCATTTTCATAAACAAACATCACATCAAACAGGGGGTTGCGGCTTAAATCAGGCTCAAGTCCCAGTTTTTCCACAAGGGCGTCAAAGGGATAATCCTGGTTGTCAAACGCCTTGAGGCAGTCCTTTTTGACCTGGTCCAGGCAGCGGACAAAGGTGATCTCGTCCCTGACGGAGGACCGCAGGGCCAGGGTGTTGCCGAACATGCCGACGGTCCTGGAATAATCCCCCCGGGAACGGCTGTCAATGGGGGTTCCAAGGATGATATCATCCTCCCCGGTGAGTTTGGAAAGCAAAACCGTATAGGCGGACAAAAGAAGCATGAAAAGGGTGACGCCCTGCTCCCGGGCAAGGGTCTTGAGCCCCGCCGCCCTTTCCGGATCGACGGCGTGGCGCAGGACCTTTCCGGCAAAGCCCTGACGTTGGCCCCGGGGAAAATCCAGGGGAAGTTCCAGGATGGCCGGGTCATTGCCGAACCGTTCCAGCCAATAGGCTTCCTGTTCATCCATGGCAGGGGATCGAATCTGCTCCTGCTCCCACAGGGCATAGGCCGAATACGGCATGGGTGGCGGGGAGAGATGCCCCCCACGGTACAGGGTGATCAGTTCGGGCATCAAAATATTGAAAGAGGAGCCGTCAATGGCGATGTGATGGGCATCCATGACCAGGAAATGCCGGTTTTCATCGAGCTTTCCAATACCCACCCGGATCAGCGGCGGACAAGAGAGGTCAAACGGGGCAACGAATTCACGAACCTCCCGGTCCGGGTCGTCCGTCCCCATTTCAAGCGCCTCCACTTCAAGAACGCAATCCCCGTGCACCCGTTGAACCAGTTCATCATCCCGGGTTTCAAAGCCGGTGCAAAGGCTTTCATGGCGCTGAATCAGCGCCCCGAAAGCGGCCTTCAGGGCCCCCACATCAAGGGCCCCCTCAATCACCGCGGCCGCCGTAATGTGATATGCGGCTTCCCCCTCCTCAAGGTGGCTTAAAAAGTAGATTCTTTTCTGGGCCGAAGAGAGGGGGAACGTCTGCTTGCGGGCCGGGACCTGGACCGATGCCGGTTCAGGGACCGGTGCGGAAACCGGTGCGGAAACCGGTGCGGGAACCGGCGTCATCCGGGGGGAGGGACCGGCTTCCTGCCGCCCTGTTCCCGGGCGGGCCGCCAGAAGATCAAGCTGCCGGTCCATCAAATCCAGCTGCTGATTGAAAATGGCCATTATTCCGGGCCCGGGAGCCTGGTCGGCGGGGACCTGTGTCAAGCAGACCTCCTCCTCCGGCCCGGTACCGCCTGAATCTGCCGGGCCGGGGGTCTTGCCTCCATTCTCCAGCACGTACCGCGCAAGCTTCTCCACCGAATCGGTCCGGTCATAAAACAGGCGCACGGGCACCTCCACGCCAAACTCATTCTCCACGATCTGTTTGAGGCGGGTCAGCATGATGGAGCTGAGACCGGCTCTAAAAAAATTCTCATCCCCGGATATGGTCCCCAGGCCGGATATGGTTTTGACACACCGGGTAAGCTCTTCAACCATGGAACGTTGTTGTGATAATTTGTCAGGATTCATGGATATTTGCCCCATCTACCATAATTTAATTACATTCATGCCAATCAGCCAGGCGATCACCAGGACATGAATACCTTGTCCGGTATAGGTAAATACATCGAACCATTTATGGGAATCCATCCTGCGGGAGATTATTCCGGCGCAGGTCACCAGGGCGGAAACGATCCCCAGGGCGTAAATGGCGAAAAAGTTGACCTCGACTTGCAGGATGATGGAGGACGGATGAATCGTCCCTAGAAAATAGTCGCAGATGCAGGTGGCCAGTTCAACGAAAAAAATGATAAACAAACGGGTCCCGGCAAACGCCATGGGCAGCAGGTGGCTGAAGGAGAGAAAGAGCGCCAGGGAAAGCAACGGAATCAGGAATTTCAAGGCAAAGAGCCCGTCCATGCGTTCCACGCTGATATGGGCATTGTACCGGGAATACGCAAGGCTGAAGGACCCGACCTGTTTCTTGAACGTATCCCGGGTTTGAGTTACGGTATCCACTTTCCAGCCGGACGTATTCACCATGGGGATCTGCCGGCGGTCCGGCGAGGGACCGGCGCCCATACTCAGATAGTCGGGAATGAAAACAAGTTTCCGGTCGATATGCAGCTTGTGGTGAAACCGGATGGTCAAACGATGTTTCTCAAACGGGAACTCATCATACCTCATGGGCTGTTTGAATTTGGCTTTGACCTGGTAGGCCCTTACGGTAAAATCGTCCTGCCTGATCTCCAATACCGGTTCCCGCAACCGGATCGGCGCTTCGCTGTTTTCAAATATGAGGTGTTTTTCATTGAAATCACCGGAGGACCGGAACCAGATGTAGAAATCCACGATAAATTCCCCGCTTCTGACGTTCAGGCTGTCCACGGCATTGATATCCATGCCGGTGAATACGAGGTTCTTCTGACTGAAGACCTTGCCGCCCGCCACCGTGACTTTGCTGCCAATATCTTTTTTAAACACGCTCTCCCGGTCCCTGGCGATCACATGATACTGGGTTAAAGCCGGCCTGAATCGCTGGTTTTCATAATAACCCATGTCATACAGGCGTTCCACCCGTCCGTTCCCGTCAAAAAAGACCCGGCCGGTAACCCCTTCGACAGCCTCCTCCGGATTCGTGAACCCGGCAAGGGCGGCCCGGATATCGGCCCGGTCCTCCCGAACCTTCCGGCCGGTGATATGCTTTAGTTCAATGGCCTCGATCAATACCTTCATGGCGTCGTAATAGCAGGCCGCCACCCAGGTGGGGAATTCACCATACCGGTCCCGGTAGTTGACGGCAAACCGCCTGGATTCAGGTCCTCCCCATTCGGGAAGAAACGGTGTACTCCCATAAATGCCGTTCAAATAATAGCCGGGTTTGACCCTTTCCTGGGGAAGTGATGTCAAGGCTTCATAAAAAGGGATGGTGGCAAAGGTCTCTGTCCCGATAATGGTATAATCGGTGCCCGGATGATTGATCCCACGGATGATGGCCGCGGCTTCACGGCTTTGGGTCGCAATAATGATGATCCCCGGATCCTGGATGGCCCTGAGGTCATTGATGATCTGCTCAAGACGCTCGTCCCGGTTTTCGTCCGAAGCTTTTAGTTCCCACGAATAACGAATATCAACGTTTGCTTCGGCGGCACTTGCTTCTATCCCGCGAATCAGGGAATTATAAGACTCAGCCATTTCATGGATCACACTGATATGACGCTTCATGGCCCTGGCGCGGATGATGATGGAAACCGCCTGGTCACCATTATCCGGGATCGTTCCAAAAGCCCAGGAATTTTCATCGGTGGCCATCTCCCCTGCGGCCGAACCGGTAATCATGGGAATACCGTTCTTTTCGTAAATGCCGGCGGCGGCAATGGTGGTGGCGGTTAAGTAATGACCTAAAACCGCAACCACCTCCTTGTCAAGGCTGATCTCGGAAGCGGCCTTCATGGCGGAACGGATCTCATTTTTATCGTCAAATAAATTCAACCGTATCTCCAGATCGGACAGCCGGCCCGCCCTGACGGCATCCTTGATCGCCATCCGGGCGCCCCTCACCATATCACGGCCGTTCATGCCCCCCTCTCCGGTCATGGGACCGGCCAGGGCGACAACGATGCGCTCCTTTTTATGTATCTTTTTCAAGAATGACCGGACAAACTGATTTTCGGGAAATGCAACCATGGCCATCCACACAAGGTTACACCCTGCAATCAGCGCCAGGATCAGAATCTTTTTTTTCACCCCGGATTCCTTAAGTATTTTTGAATTAGCCCCACACCTGTAACAAACACCAGCCCATGGAAACCAAAAAACAAATAATCCATCAGCGTCACATAATTCACCCACACCAGACTCGCCACCCAGACATGATTCATCAAGACCGAGATCAGTGCCAGGACCAGCAGCATAAAGGCCCTGGCCGGATTACGGGCGCAGGTGAAACCTCCAAGGCCCAATAGCCCCATGGCCAGGAACAGGGGCAGCAGAAGGACAAGGGAGGAAAAAGGATTTATCCGGGCGATCCGGATTTGGGTATTAAACCGTGAATAACTGATAACAGCCGGGTTCATGGCGTTATCAGGAACCCCCAGCGTGGAAATTCGAGTGATGATATCGTTGGAGGAGTCAATGGCCTCAACCCGCCAGGTGGAATCCACATCAAGCCCCGCTCCCCCTGCCTCCCCTTCAACGGTCCCGGGGATGCCCCAGGGGTATTTCATATAGACAAGATCGTTAAACCGCATTGACCGGTGGTGGAAATGTATGTTCAGGCTGTGACGCTCAAAGGGGAACATGAAAAAATCAAACCGGTTTTTAAATGTCCCCCGGATTCGATATACCCGGGTTGTCACGTCATTCCTGGTAAACTCCCGTACAGGTTCACCCAATGCAATGGGAGAGACAGCCTCCGGAAAAACAATATCCGTGGGATCAAACTCCCCGGGGAACCGGAACCACAGATTGAAGTCGGCTGTAAATCCGCCGCCGGTAAAATCCATGGTTTCAACGGCGTTCACTTTAATGCCGCAATAGACGATCCGCTTCATGCCCATGAGATTGTTGTTGACCCAGACAGCTTTTCCCGTAAGCACTTTTTCCAGCACATCTTCATCCGACATATCATCCTTCCGGTATTGCAAATAGGCCGGGCTAAACCGTCCATGGACATATTCCCCGATGATATAAGGCCTTTCAACGCATCCGTCCCGGTTAAAATAGAGGCGTGAGGTAATGCCGTTAACCGAATGATAGCTTGAATTATATCCCGCAAGTGTTTTGCGAAGCTGTTTCCTCTGTTTCAACATGGTGTCCGAGACTTTAAAATCCGTATGCCCAATGGCATGGGCCGCAAGTTTCATGGCGTCATAATAGCAGGCCGCTTCCCATGGGGGATCTTGCTTGAAGCGCTGCCGGTACCGCTGGCGGAAGAGGTCCGCCCGGTTATCCGAAATATCGAAGATAAAAGGGGAAACCGTATGAACCCCGTTAAGATAATGACCCGGGGAAAGATCGTTCTTTTCAGCCAGGGCGTTCAAGCTCCCAATAAGGTTGCTGTCCGTAAGAACTCTGGTACCGATGATATTCAACCCTTTTCGATGTTTCAAAGCCGTTAGAATCCGAACCATATCTTCCCCCGGAGCGTTGAGCAGGATAAATTCAGGAATGGATTCCCGGCTGTCAATGGTACGGAGGATGGTATCCAATTCGGCGTCCGACCCGACCCACCATTCCCTGGTGATGTCAATCCCCATTTCCGTGGCCGCCTCTTTGAATTTCCGGCTGAAATAATCGGTCTCCTCGGATTTATTTTGGATAATGATGACATTCCGGCCCCGGGAACGGATAAAGGCCGCCATCACCGCTGTCTGAAAGGCATCGTTGGGCACGGCACTGAAATACCATTCATTTCCCCCGGTCACGTCCAGGGCCGTGGCGGAGCCGGTAATGGCGATGATACCAAATCGCTTATAAATTTTTCCGGCATTAAAGGCCGCCGTATTGGTGTTATGTCCCAGTACCACCATGGTGTTGTTGTCTATCCCGATCTGATTGGCCAGGTCCACGGCTGTTTCAGGGTCATCCTTGTCATCATACACATGCAGTCTGATTTTTTTACGCAATGCAGGGTTCTCGTCCGCCAGCTCCGACAGATAAAGCCTGATGCCATTGAGCATCATTTGCCCTTTCCCGGTCTCCACAGGCAGGCAGGCTGCCACGGTGACGACCACCCCCGGCTTGATCCGATGATGAATCAAATAGACGATACCGGTGAGGTTGCAGGCAAAAACCATGAAAAATATGAAAACCATTTTCTTCATTCTTCCAACCACCAATCCTCGATATGCTGTTCGGCAAATGGCGAAAAGTACCATCCTCTGACCCGGGGGTTCACCAGAACATGGCCGGCGCCGTAAAAAACCGGAATAAGGGCCGCGGTTTCCCTGCAAAGGATCGTCTCGGCCCGTGCATAAAGGGCTTTACGCTTGTCGGGGGCCATGGTTTTTTCCGCCTGGTCAATCAGGGCCGCAAATTCCCTGTTCTGCCACTGGGGCAGGTGAAACAGCTCCTTTAAAAAAGTAGTGGGATCCGGATACTTACCGATATTTTCATACATGAACAGATGGGGTGCATTGTCTGACCGGATCAACCTCCCATACTCATCCGAATCGGCTTCCACAACCCGAATTTCAATATTCAGATGGTGCCCGGCAAGCAGTTTGACAGCGTCCGCCAGGCGCCGGTCACGCTCCGTTTTCAGGCAAAGTAGGTCGATCACCGGGAAATTGCGCCCCCCGGGATATCCGGCTTCCATCAGCCATTTACGCCCGGTTTCAGGATCGAACGGAATACCGGTTCCGGAATGGGTATTGGAACCGGGCCCGCCAAGTACCAGGGGATGGGTGAAGGTATCCGCGGGTTTGTTACGGGTCTGCAAAACCAGGCTGATTATCAGATTCCTGTCAATAACCGACGCGATGGCTTTGCGAAGCCTCGGGTCATCCGTGGGCGTGCGCCGGGTATTGAAACAATAGGCGTAGGTGCCGACCTGGGGCCAGGAAGAATATTGCCCGGCAAGGGAGGGATTACGATGGATCTCACCCAGTACACCTTCCGGTATGTTCAGGTAGGGTCCCCCCATGATATCCAGTTCGTGGTTTTTATACATGGCAAAGCCCACCGATTCGTCGGGAATCACAAAATAGTGCACCTCCGGAATTCGCACCCTGGCTTCGTTATGGTAAAGCGGATTTTTCTTTAAAACGATCCTTCTTCCTTTTTTCCAGAACGTAAGCTTATACGGCCCGCTGCTTACAATGTTCGCGGGATCGGTCCACTTTTCCTTATACTTTTCAATCACGGTGCGGGGTAACGGTTTGAAAGGGGTCAAACCGGTCAGTGAAATAAAATAAGGTACCGGATCGGAAAGCTCGAATTCCACCATATCATCAGCAATGGCGCGCACCCCCACCCGGGCGGGGTCCTTGACTTCCCCCCGGAAATAAGCCCGTGCATTTTTAAGCACCGCCAAGGCCCCTGCATCCGGGTATCCCGTTTCGGGAGACAGGTTACGGAGAATGGACCAGACAATATCATGGGCGGTCAGGGCATCCCCATTGCTCCATTTTACGTCCTTGCGCAACGTGAACGTATACACCGTTTCGTCCTTATTTATTATGTACTTTTCGGCCAGGGCCGGGACCGGTTTAAAGGTCCGGGGATCAACATGGGTCAAGCCCTCAAACAGATGGCTGAAAATTTCGGTGGACTCCACACATTGGGCTTTAGCCGGATCAATGTTTACCACCTCTTTTTTAATGGGAATCCTGAGGGAGATATCTTCAATGACATAGGATGGATCGATCTCATCTTTGGTTCGCCGGGACTCCTGATATTCAAACTTTCCGTTCCGGAATTCCTTGAAATAGATGGTGCTTCCCTCTATATCTCCGTTCAGGGTAAACCCATACGTTCCGGCAACCCCCTGCCAGTCGTCTAAAAACCGCAGCATCGATGCCGCCACGATGGGAACCGAGCTCCCCTTTTTCCGCATGGCATGGGCCAGCACCGTCAAGGCGTCAAAGCCCTGGGCCGCCATGGTGTCCGGCGACAGCTCGTAGATGGTTTCAAAACGGTTCACAAATTCCCGGGTTATCTCGGAAAGCCGCTTGGGATAAAACACGGTGGGCACGGTGGTGCCTTCCGCCTCCCGGCCAATAATACCGCCGAGTTTGGGGGTATCCAGGCTGGGCATGCAGAAAAAAGGCGTCTCACACCCCAGCTCCCGCATCTGTTTAATCACATGCCCGGCCGTGGGAAGCTGCCCGGTAAGGAACACCCCATCGAACTGATAATTGCTGATCAGCTTGGAAGCCATGATCCGGTAGTCTTCCTGCCAGTTGAAATATGATCGCGTGGCCACGATCTCCATGCCCGCGGATTTGGCGAACTCCCCGAAAATTTTGGCCTGGCGCATGGTGTTCTCGCTGCGTTCATAAATGACCACACATCTCTTAATGCCTTTTCCCTGGCAATATTCCACCAGATGACCAAGAATCACATCATCCGACGGAATGTTGCGAAAAATGAATTTGCCGTTCTTCAGTTGCGTCAGCCGGGGATCCGTGGCGCCCGGGGAGAGGAACAGCACGCCTGCCGATTCATATATCATGCCCACGGCCAGGGCGATTTCCGACTGCAGATGACCGATAACCGCCGTAACATCCGTATTATGGGCCAGCTCCCTGGCAACCTTTTTTGCTTTGTCGACCCGGCCCCCATCATCACGGATGATCAATCTGATCCTGCGCCCGAACAGCCCTCCGCCGTCATTGATCTCCTTCAGCGCCATATGAATCCCTTCCAGGAACATTCCGTCATTCCCCCTGGAGGTGACCACCCCGATCACAATCTCTTTCCCGGCTTTCTCACTCTTCACCCGGCGCTTTTCGGCAAGATTCCGATAGGACCCGTCACAGGCGCTGACGGCCATCATGGTCAAAAGAGCAACGAAAAGATATCTCACCTTATGGCAGATTGGCTGTTTCATTCACCAGTCCTTCAACCATACTCTCCCGTACTGCCGGGACCTCCCCTTCCACTTCCACGTTGTTTGCAGCGCTCTCTTCCGGCATAAAGGGAACATTACCGATGATGGGCAGGCCGTCTTTGCCGCCGATGATGACCACCTTGGCGTTTTGAGACTGGGCAAGTTCCAGGGTCGTCTTGATTCCGAACCATTTCAAAATCCGGTCTTTGGGCAGGGATGCGGCAATGATCTTCAACTGATCCCGGATACCTCTTCCTTCTATCCGTTTCCGTTCCGCCTCCCGTTTTTCTTTCTGGATCTTGAAGATATGAGCCTCGGCCACATGTTTCTGTTCCATTTTATACTGAATGGCCTTTTCAATATCCACGGGCAACGTGATCTGCTTGATCAGCACATCATCAATATTGACAAACCGCTGGGCCACTTCTTCCACGGCTTCGTTGACCGATTTCTCAATCAGGCTTGTCTCGGTGCGGTACACTTCCTCCGCTTCCAGCCGGCCGATGATAATCCTCAGCACGGCCTCGATTTCAGGAATAATAATCTTTTCAAGGTAGTTGGGTCCCAGCCGCTGGTGGAGCACCCCCAGCTGATCGTACCCCGGGTAATACCGTATGGAGATCAGGGTGCCGACCTTCAGGCCGTTCTTGGTGAGCACCTTGAATTCCCTGGTGACCTCCTGGATGCGGACGTTATAGATATACATGATGTCAAACGGCCAGATGATCTTCAAGCCTTCTCCGTACACCTTATCCACCACGGTACCGCCGTAGAAACGCCTGTAGAGAACACCGGCTTCCCCGGAATGGATGAAGATGAAGATATTGGGAAACAGGTAAATCAACAACAACGTCACCATAAGACCTGCCACGATAATATGCGGCAGGTTGTTGCGGATCTTCTGCTTGATTTTAGAAAAAATCTTTTTCATGTTGTTCCACTCTTTCCCGCCGATGCCCCTTATTTAAATCGATAAACCTGCCGTAATCCATCTTCAAAACACGGTCCGCCACATGAAAGTACCGGTCGTCATGGCTGATGAGAATGATGGTTTTTCCCATTTCCTTAAGCTCTTTGAGAACCACCTCGTAAAAATACTCCCTGAATGTGGGATCCTGATCGGCCGCCACTTCATCAAAGGCCAGAACCGGCTTATTTTCAAGATAACTTACAATCAGCCCAAGCCGCTTTTTCTGGCCCGTGGAAAGCCGGGTCTGGGTGAAGCGCCCATCCTGAAATCCGGTCTTGTCGCTCAGGTTCATTTTGGCAATGAATTTTAACACGGCTTCCTCCTGAACGTCCTTTAATCCGTACAGGCGGTCAAACAGGTAAAAATCCGTAAAAATGATGGAAAAGAGATCCCGGAAGTGGGCATAGTTGCTCTCGTCTATCTTGACATCGTCCACCCGGATGGAGCCTGCCCCCGGGTAATAGAGACCGATCATCAGTTTCATCAGGGTGGATTTGCCGCTGCCGTTGCCGCCCACGATAAAGATCAGTTCACCGCTTTTGATGGTTAAATCCATGGGCCCCACGCCGAACTGGCTGCCGTTTGAATTGCCGTAGGTAAACCTGAGGCCTTTGTAGACGATTTCATCAAAGGTGTTCTTCTCCTTCACCAGGCTTGTTTCCACGGTATTTTTTGAATCATCAGCTTCGGTGAGCTGCCTGTCCAGTTCATTCAGGGTACGCACCGCCACATCGGCCTTGGCCACCAGGGGCAGGGTATCGATCACAACCCCCAGGGGGCCGACGATAAAAAGATTTACGGCAATGAGATCAATAATGACGGCGTGGTCGAAAAAGCTGAACTGGGGCAGCACAAATACGATGCTGCCCAAAAGAATGTAAAAGGAGATCTGGGAAAAAACATAATTCTGGATAAACCTGGTTTCACTTTGCAGGCGAAGATCCCGGGCTGCATCAGAACTCTTTTTCAGATAGTTTTCAAACAGGTCCTCGCTCCTGGCGGAATTCATTTTGACTTCCTTGAATCCCCTGATGAGATGACTCAGGTATTCCGAGAATTCCTTTTCCTTTTCCATGGTTGCCCATAGTTCCTCATTGCTCTTCCCCTGGTTGATGGTGTAGACCACTATGCCGGAGGCGATAATGACCATGGACAGGAAAAATGCAGCCGGAGAGATATAATAAATGTATCCAAAGGAAAAAATAATCATGATCAGGGATGCGCCGGCATTGGACATACTCTTGGTGGCTTCGAAAATGATGTCGGTATTCTCCACGATGGTGGTGTAAAGGCGGGTTTCCCCCATCTGCTCGATGGGCAGAAGACCGGCCCGCCGGATCTTGTCCGCAAGGTTGATGCGCATGTCGATAATGATATCCTGCACAATTTTAATGCTGCGGGTCATGGTAAACCGGCGGGTGTAGATAAAACCGGCAATACAGGTCACAAACAGGGACAGGAACCAGAAATTCATTGTCTGGGCAGGCAGTTCTTCCGCCGCCCCGTTGATGATGACAACCACCAGGCCCTGGAAAACACCGGAAACAATCGACACCAGGCCAAGCTTGGCGACATTTTCCGCGGAATCCCGCCAGAGCAGCTGTAAAAAGTCACTATTCATGATCAGGCCTCATCTCCCAAAATCGAACCCTCCTGCTTGAATTTCCCTGACACTTTCCTTGATCACGCCTATTATCCGTTCCAGGTCGGCCCGGGTGTGTGCGGTTGAAAAAAAACAGATCCGCCTCTCCCAGGTGTACACCCCCTTGGACATCATCAGATAAAACAGAAGATCCAGGATCAGGGGCTGCATGGCGGGATCAAACTCACCTTGGGACACAAAACGGAAAAACGATGCGCAAAAATGGATGCGAAGGGGAACGGCGTGTTCTTCAAACCAGTTGTTCAGCCGGTCCGCAAAGAATGTCGTCAACCGATTGACCGTTTTCTGCAACGTGCCGCCCTGCTCCTTTAAATGGGTCAGCACGGCCCGGGCCGCCACCATGGCCAGGGGGTGCTTGCAGAAGGTGCCGCCAAAAAAGGTCACGGCCTTGTCCGGCATGGAATCATCCCCATACCGCCACCCGCCGCCGTCAATGGCATCCATGAAACGGGCCTTGCCTGCGATCACGCTGATGGGCAGTCCGCCGCCAATGAGCTTACCGTAGGTGACCATGTCCGCCTGCACGTCAAAATATGCCTGGGCGCCGCCGGGACATAACCGGAAACCGGTTATGATTTCATCGAAAATCAGGGCAATGCCATGGGTCAGGGTGGTTTCCCGCAATTCTTTTAAAAACCCTCGGGGGGTGAGGCTTGGATTGCGGCTCTGGACAGGTTCCACCAGTACCGCCGCCAGGTTGCGGCCGTGTTTTTTGATAAATTCCAGGCTTTCGGGTTGCCCATAGGGCAGGACAATTACATCCTCGATCATTTTGGATGACGTGCCCGGCGCCATGGGCACGGAACCATTTACCCCGGGCAGGGCCAGAACCCCGTCAAAAATACCATGGTAGGAATCCTTGAAAATAACGATTTTATCCCGGCCGGTTATGGTGCGGGCGATACGCAGGGCCACCATGACCGCCTCGGTACCGGTATTGGAAAAGGTGACCCGTTCCACCCCGGTGATCTCCGTGATCAGGCGGGCCACGTCTCCTGTGCGGTCAAACTGGGGCGCCAGTTGAAATCCGTTTTTGAGCTGTTCTTCCACCGCCGCCACCACAAAGGGAGCATTGTTGCCGAAATAATTTACCCCGTATCCCATGGCCATATCGATATATTCGTTGCCGTCCACATCGTACAGGTATGCGCCCCGGGCCCGGGAACAGACAATGGGATACATGATCTCCTTCATGGTCAGGCGAAACCCCAGGGAATTGATCCAGTCGGAAAACCAGGGGCGGTTCTTTTCCATGATCGCCCTGGACTCCGGGGTTCGAGCGGTGTAACCGTCAATGAAGTTATCAACAAAGGCCTGCTGCCGTTTGTTCAAAGTATCCTTTAAAAGGGTCATGGAACGGACATCCACATTGCCGCCGGACTGATTGTTCCCTCCTCCCTTGAAAAAATCCAGGGTTCCCATTGACGGCGGCCCCGGTTTTTCCGGCATCCCGGGGGGCTTGCCCCGGCCCGGCCCGGATGATGCCCGGCCGGAAATCAGGGACAGTTGTTTGGACATCACTTCCAGCTGACGGTGAATCAGCCGGTCCAGCTCTCCCCCGGCTTCCACTGCATTCATCTGTTTCATTAAACACTCCTCCCGCTCAGGTTGCCCATGGCGCCCAATGGCGGAGTTGGACGTGGGATCGGAGGGTACGGGCGATTTTTCCTTTGCCGGCCCCGGCAGGGGCCTCACCGGATTCATCCAGAAGGACCTGCGCCGGAAGGGATAAAACGGCAGGGTCACTTTATGCCGGGTATAGGGTTCATCAAAGCCCTGCCAGTTCACCGGCACGCCCGCGGCATGGAGCCGGGCCAGGGAACCCAGAAGGGTTTCCCAGTCATCGCCCCCGCGAACCATGGACGGCAGGCACAGGCTTGCCCGGGCATCGTCCCGGCATACCGGAGCACCATCCCGGCGTACCGGAGCATCACCCGGACGTACCTGAGCATCACCCGGACGTACCTGAACATCCCCCAGACGTACCTGAGCATCACCCAGGCGTACCGGAGCATCACCCAGACGTACCTGAGCATCACCCAGACATACCTGAGCATCATCCAGGCATGCCTGGGCAAGATCCCGGAGCACGGCATGGGGACCGATCTCAAGGAAGATATTGCCTCCCATCTCCCGGGCGGTTCGGACCATGTCCCGGAATCTCACCGTGCCGATAAGGTGCTCTCCCCAGTATCCCGGGCGAATGATCTCGTCCGCCCCGGCCCTTTGCCCGGTCAGGTTGGAAATAAGCGGTATCCGGGGCCCTTTCATGGTTTTACCGGCAAAAGCGGCTTCCAGGGATTTCCTGGCCGGCTGCATCAAAGGAGAATGAAAAGCATGGGAGACCTCCAGGCGATGGAAGGTAAGACCTTTTTCATCCAGGCGTTTCAGGAGTTCCTCAAGTGCCGTGGCCTCCCCTGAAACAACGGTATTTTCCGGACTGTTCACGGACGCCACGCTCAATTGCCCGGCCACGGCTTCCAATTCCCGGGCCACCAGGGTTTCATCGGCAAACACGGCAGCCATGGCGCCCCCGGCCGCCGCCTGCTCCTGGATGAGCCTTCCCCGTTCCACAGCCAGGGAAAGCCCGTCTTCCAATGAGAACACCCCTGCAATGCAGGCCGCCACATATTCGCCAATGCTATGGCCCATGACCATGGAGGGCCGTATTCCCCAGGAGCGCCACAACTCGGCCAGGGCGTATTCAACGGCAAACATGGCCGGTTGGGTATGGATGGTCCTCCCAAGGGTATCATCTGCAGGGGATGGCCCGCACACAAGATCCGTCAGATGCATGTCCCAATAGTTGGACAGGATGACGTCACAACGGTTAATGGCATCCCGGAAAACCGGCTGTGTGTCATGGAGCTGTCCGGCCATTCCCCCATACTGGGCCCCCTGGCCGGTGAACATAAAAACGATTTTGGGTTTACCCGCCGGGATTTCGCCCATGGCTTTGCTCTCGATAACACCGGGCGCCCTGCCCTGCTCCATGGCCAGGTCAAGCTGCCTTGAGGCATCCGCTTTGGTTGCGGCCATCACCACCATGCGACGGCTGAAATGCTTGCGCCCGCAGGAAGCAGTATGGCAGATGTCGGCCCAGGACAGGGAGGTCTGTTCCAGGAAATCCCGGTAGCGGGACCCAAGGAGGGTCAAGGCCTTGTCATCCCGGGCAGACAAGGGCAGCAGGTGAAGGGGACGCCCGGGACTTTTGTTTTCCCCCCCGGGCTGCCCCGGCCCACTGTCCGGGGGAGCCGAAAGAATCACATGGGCATTGGTGCCGCTGAACCCGAACCCGCTCAACCCGGCCACGGCATTTCCATTGACCGTGGGCCAGGGCCGGAGGCCGTCCACCACTTCAATGGGCAAGTCATTCCAGGGGATATGGTCACTGGGGGTCTCAAAATGAAGGCTTGGGGGAATTTGACGGCGTTCCAGGGCCAGGATGGTCTTGATGAGTCCGGGCATACCCGCTGCGGCCTCCAGGTGGCCGATATTGGTTTTCACCGACCCCAAAAGCACCTTACGTTGCCGCCCGTTGAACACCATGCCCAGGGCCCGGGCCTCCTGGGGATCCCCCAGCCGGGTGCCGGTGCCGTGGCATTCAATATAATCAATATCCGCCGGGGCAATCCCGCCATCCTTTAGGGCGGCCCGGATTACATTTTTCTGGGCAATGGCGTTGGGCGCGGTCAATCCGTTGCTTTCACCATCCTGGTTAACGGCCGAGCCCCGTATGACCGCCAGAATACGGTCCCGGTCCCGGCGGGCATCCTCCAGGCGTTTTACCACCACCACCCCGCACCCTTCCCCCCGCACATACCCATTGGCGGCATTGTCAAAGGTGCGGCATCGCCCGTCAGGGGACAGGGCCTGCAATTTGGAAAATCCCACAAACGGCTCCGGGGTCACCATGACGTTGCCCCCTCCGACCAGGGCCATATCGCATTCCCGGCTGCGCAGATGCAGGACCGCCATGTGCAGGGCCACCAGGGCGGATGAACAGGCCGTGTCAATGGCCATGCTGGGTCCCTTTAAATCGTACCGGTAGGAGATCCGTCCCACGGCCGTGCTGAATGCCGTGCCGGTCAAACTGAATTCATCGATTTTCCGGGGATCTCCGGATTCCAGGTGGGCTTGCAGGTAATCCCGGGTGGAAAACCCCACAAAAACACCCGTGGAGCTTCCCTTTAACCCATCCGGGTTGATCCCTCCGTATTCCAGGGCTTCATGGGTCACCTCCAAGAGCAGGCGATGCTGGGGATCCATGGCCCTGGCCTCATCCGGCGGAATACCAAAGAATACATTGTCAAACCGGTCGACGGTATCCAGGAAACCGCCATGGCGGGCATAACTCTTGCCGGGAGCATGGGGATGGGCATCGTAATACAGGTCCGAATCCCACCGGCCCGCCGGCACTTCCGTAATGGCATTCCCTCCCCTTGCAAGCAGTTCCCAGAATTTCTCCGGTGTATCCGCCCCCCCGGGAAACCGGCACCCCATTCCGATCACCGCCACCGGCCCGGTCTGCTTCAACCCGGCCACTTCCTCCATGAGCGACTTGATCTTGTCAGAGGCTTTCTTGAGCTTTTCCAGATAGAGTTGTTCCCTTTGTTTATCCATTTTTTTCAGCAGATCTCCCCGCCAGTCAGACGCCGTTTAGTCCAATAAGGTATCCAGCTCCTCCAATACGTCATTTGCCGACAATCCGTCATTCCCCCGGTCACGCCGGGTTTTCCCACTGTTTTTTCCATCCTCCGGCCAGGTCATCTCTTCCATGAGGTAGGTTGTAATCTTCTCCAGTGTTGGATAATCAAACAACAGGGAGGCCGGCAGGACCTTGCCGATCTCCCGGCCCAGACGGTTGCGCAGCTCCACGGCCATCAAGGAATCAAATCCCTGTTCCATGAGGGGTTGATCGATGATCAGGGCCTCCCGGCCACTCCCCGCCACATTGGTGGCGAGCTGTCCTGTAAAGTCCAGCAGAAGGGAATAACGCTCGTCCGGTTCCGCATCCTTGAGCAGGCCGATGATTTCAGAGGGTTGGCTTGAGAGCGTCTCCTCCCCGTCCGGCGGACCGATTTCCGATAACATGGCCGGAAGGGGCCCCGGGAAGTTCCGGCGGAACACCCCCCAGTCAATGGCCATGGCCCCGGCCTGTACCGGGTTCCGGTCCAGTATCATCTGAAAAAGGGTCTTGCCGGTTTCCACTTCCAGGGGAACGGCGCCCCAGGCTGCCAGCCGGTCCCGGCCGGCGGCCATGCCTGCGTCCCAGGCCCCCCAGTTGATGGATACGGCGGGAAGGCCGCATGCCCGCCGGTAATGGGCCATGGCATCCAGGAACCCATTGGCCCCTGCATAACTTCCCTGGCCGGCATTGCCCAGCAATGACGCCACGGATGAAAACATGACAAAAAAGTCCAAATCATGGTCAGCGCTCAACCGGTGGAGGTTCCAGGCCCCGTTGACCTTGGGCCGGAGCACCTGCTTAAACCCCGTAACATCCTGATCCGCCAGCATGCCGTCCTCCAGCACCCCGGCGGCATGGATAACGCCCTTCAAGGGCGGCAGGTCCGCCCCCAAGCTTTCCCAGGCCTTTTTCATTTGATTATAATCCCCCACATCAGCGATCATCACCCGGACATCCGCCCCCTTTTCCTTAAGGGAGTCAATGCGCGCCGCCGATTCCTCCCCGGGGGCGGAACGGGTCACCAGCACCAGGTGGGCTACGCCCTCATCCACAAGGAATTCGGCCATGGAAAGCCCCAGGGCTCCCGCGCCCCCCGTGATCAGGCATGTGGTCCCGGCCCTGTTCCCGGCACCCCGGGACGGATTCACGGTAACCACCACTTTGCCCACATGCTCGGCCCGGGCCATGTGGCTGAAGGCTTCCCTGACCTTTTGGATGCCAAAGGTTTGAAACGGCAGGGGCTTGAATTTTCCGGCATCCATGCAAGCCGCCATCTCCCCGAGCATGCGGGTGACGGCCCCGGGATTTTCCCGGGCGATATCGTTCAGATCAAACAGGTGATAGGCTGCATCCGGCCGTGCGGCTGCGGCCTCCCCGGTCGTCCATACTCCGATTTTACCGATTTCAACAAACCGGCCCCCCCCGGCAAGGACGCTGAAGGACCGCTCGATAACCTCCCCGGTAAGGCTGTTCAGGATCACATGCACCCCCTCTCCATGGGTGTGCTCCAGTATCTCATCAGCAAAATCAAGAGCCCTGGAATCCATGACATGGGTCACCCCCATGGCTTTCAGCACATCCCACTTGGGACGGCTTGCAGTGGCAAAAACCACACAGCCCTTGTCCAGGGCCAGCTGGAGTGCGGCCATGCCCACACCGCCGCTGGCGGCATGGATGAGCACCCGTTCCCCCTGTTGAATACCGGCCAGGTTTACAAGCCCGTGCCAGGCGGTCAGGAATGTGGTGGCGACGGTGGCGGCAGCCTTGAAACTGATGCCCCGGGGTTTGGGAATAACATGGGCCCCGGGCACTGTGACAAAGGATGCAAGGCTCCCACCGGCCATGGCGGCAACCACCGGGTCCCCAACGGCCAGGTGGTCCACATTCTCCCCCCTGGCGGCCACGGTTCCCGCGCATTCAAATCCCAGGGGCAGTTTTTCAGCTGTTTCAATGCCCATTTCAGCACTTACATCCTGCATCATGCCAAGGGCATGGAGCACGTCCCGGAAATTCAGCCCGGCGGTATGCACCCGGATTTTCACCTGGTCCGGCCCGGGTGGCTCGGGTTCCATGGGGACAAGCTCCAGGCTTTCCAGTCCTTCATAGGATTTCAGGCATACCTTGACCGGTTCCTCCTCCGGATCCGGCCAGGCGTCATGGGGAACCAGCCGGACGCCATAGCGTTTCCCCCGGCGCCAGGCCACCTGGTTTTCCCCATCGGCAAACCGCAAGGCATCCAAAAGGGTCTCTCCGGGATGGGAATCCAGGACGTCCAGGTCAAGGCAACGGGTCCCAAGCTCGGGATATTCCAGCATGAGCACCCGGCCCAGTCCCCACAGGACGGCATTGAACGGCGGGATCGGCATTGCTTCGCCGTTCACACTGACCATGCCCTGGGTAACCACCCACAATTGGGGCGCGTCCTTAAACTTCAACCCGCCCAGGGCCTGCACCAGCATAAGGAGGCTCCGCCACCCAAGGTCCGCGGCTTCACTGTCAAGGGAGGGCGCATCCTCCAGGGACCAGAGGTGAATGATCCCCCGGAGGGGCGCCGGCGCCTCTGCGACTTTTTCGAACAGCCGGGTATACTGGGCCGCATCCGACGGATCAATGGAACAGGCGCCGTCATTAGAAAGGGTAAAGGATTCGCCGGGAGTTACCACAAGTACCCTGTGCCCGTGATCCCCCAAGGCCCGGGCAAGTTCAGTCCCGGCCGGTTTGTCCACGGGACTGAACAGGACGTACGAGCCGGGCCCCCGGTCAAACCCTTGGGAAATCTCCCGCCCATGGGCAATGGGACGCCAGTGCAAATCATATAGTTTTTTCCCAAGGGGCTTTTGAAACTGACGGAGCAGCCTGCGCCGGGACACGGCCCGGCCCATGACACCCTTGATTTCACCAAAAATCTCCCCGGACTCCAGAATGAGGGTCAGATCCGCCTTAAAATGATCCCCAGCGGATGTCACCGCCCGCCCATGAACCCAGAAGACAGGCTCGGGCTTCCCGTGGAGTGTCAATCGATCAAGCCCCACCGGCAAAAACACGGCATCCCCTTCTGTTTCCGGGGTCAGGCAGTTGACCAGCTGGAAACATCCGTCCAGGAGGATGGGGTGGAACACATAGGTCCCGGCCGGGGCATCCGTGGCCGGATCAAATTCCACCCGGACCCGTCCCAGGGCTTCACCCGGGTTCAGGCAGATCCTGGACAGGGAGACAAATCCGCCGTCATAGTCAAAGCCCGTCCCGGAGAGGCGTTCATAGTACTCCCCGGCATCGGTTTCCACGGCAAAGGAGCTGGCCGTTGTTTCCGGCGGCTCCGGGTAATTTTTCTCCCTTTTTCCGTTTTCGGCCCCCGGCGGAACGATCCGGCCCGTGGCATGGGAAACCCAGGCCTGGTCAGCCTCCCTTGAATTGCTGAAAATATGGAATTCAAACCCGGAGCCCTCCAGGGGGGTCAAAATCAACTGAATCCGCCGGGGGCCGTCCATCAAAAGGGGCGCCTGGAAGGTGATGGATTCCAGCACCGGCCCCGGCCCGTTCATTTGCAGAGCACCTGCCTTGAGGGCCATTTCCACGTATGCCGCACCCGGCAGCACACACCTGCCGTGTACCCGGTGCCCTTTCAGGTAAACCGGATCATCCGGCGTGAGCAGACTGTCAAAAATAGTCTCTTTGAGGGCATTCACAACCGGACTTCCCAGCAGGGGATGAATATCCGCCCGTTTACCGGCCATGCCGCCGGCCACCGCGCCAAAGGGGTTGACCGGATAGGATTGGTGCTGAAAGGGATAGGTGGGCAGCTGCACCCGCCTGACATCCTGATTTTGATAAAGCATCCGCCACGGAACCGTAGCCCCCGCCACAAAGTTTGCGGCAAGGCTTCGATAAAGCCTTGACCGTTGCTCCGGGTCCTCCGGTACCCTGGTGAGATCCGGCACAGGTCCGGGGGACACGATTTTTTGATCCGAATTGCTGAAAATATCCGGATGGGATTCGCCCCCCATAAATGCTTGTAAACCCTTCTCCAGCTGGGAAAGCGTATTTCCCAGCACGGCCAGCCGGTGGTGGAATTTGGCCCGGCAGGTCATGGCGGTATAACAAAGATCCGCCGGATGGATTCCCGGGCGGGCCGACAGAAACCCTGCGTACCGTCCGGCCATGTCGGTCAACGCCCTGGGATGGCGGGCGGACAGGATCAGCAGGCAGGGTCCGTCAACCTGCCGTTCCAAATCGTCCGTCTGATCCTGGCCCCCATATTCCGATAAAACCGTATGGACATTGGTGCCGCTGAACCCAAAGGAGCTGATACCCGCCACCCTTGCCCGGTCCGCGTCCGTCCGCCATGATTTCAGTTCAAGGGGAATCTCCACATCCAGGAGATTCCAGTCAATATGGGAACTTGGTGTTTTAAAATTCAGGTGGGGAGGAATCCGCCGGTGATGCAGCATAAGGGCGGTTTTTATAAGGGCGGAAATCCCGGCCGAGGATTCCAGATGACCGATATTCGTCTTCACCGACCCCACCACCAGGGGAGCGGGCCTCGGTTTTTTGCAAAACACACTGCCGATGGCCCTCAGTTCAATGGGATCCCCTAACGGGGTGCCTGTGCCGTGGGCCTCGATAACGCCCACCTCATCCGGGGCCAGTCCGGCATTGGCCAGGGCCTTGCGGATCACCGCCTCCTGGGAGGGACCACTGGGAACCGTGAGCCCGCCGCTGCCGCCGTCCTGGTTGACGGCGCTGCCGCGAATCAGGGCAATGATCCGGTCCCCGTCCCTTTGAGCGTCCGATAACCGTTTCAGGGCCACAAGCCCCACCCCCTCGCCCCGGACGTATCCGTTGGCGGATGCGTCAAAGGCCTTGCATCTGCCGTCCGGCGACAGCATCCGGGCCCGGCTGAAACAGATACTCATCCCGGGAAGAAGCAAAAGATGGGAGCCACCGGACAGGGCCATGTCGCACTCCCTGCGCCGCAGGCTTTCACAGGCCAGGTGGGCGGACAAAAGCGACGATGAACAGGCGGTATCCACAGCCATGTTGGGACCGGTGAGCCCCAGGGCATAGGCAATGCGGCCTGCGGCAACGCAATTGCTGCTCCCCGTGCCTTCATAGGGTCCGATCCTTTCGGGATCACCAATGCCGAACCGGATCACGGCGTTTTCCCAGTTGCCGATGCCAAGGAACACGCCGCAGTTGGAACCGTAAACCGACTGGGGATCGATGTTGGCATTCTCCAGGGTTTCCCAGGCCACCTCCAGCACCAGCCGCTGCTGGGGGTCCATGCAGGCGGCTTCCCGGGCCGGGATGTCAAAAAACGAGGCATCAAACCCGTCCAGGGCGCCGATGTACCCGCCATAACGGCAATTGACCTTACCGGGTGCATCCGGGTCATTGTCGTAAAAAGTATCCACATCCCAGCGGTCCCCGGGAACTTGACGGATACTCGAACGTCCTTCTTTCAACAGGGTCCAGAACTCTCCGGGGGAATCCGCCCCTGGAAACCGGCAGCCCATGCCGATGACGGCAATGGGCTCGGACCGTTCATTTTTATATTTCCCAGGGGTTGCGTCCTTGCCGGATTGTGCGGAATCGTTTTCCCGCTTATCCACAGGACCGGCAACAGCCCCCTTGTCCGGGCCGGACATGAGTCCGGGGGGCAGCACCTGCTCCGCCAGATACGCCATGATGGCTTCCACGGTGGGATAATCAAACACCAGGGTGGAGGTAAGACTTACATCCAGGTCCTGTTCCAATTGGTTCTTGAATTCAATGGCCATCAGGGAATCCATGCCTGAATCGAACAGACGCCCCCGGGGTTCCATGGAAGAACCCGGGGCAAGCCCCATGACGGCGGAAATCCGTTTATTGACACTTTCCAGAAGCAGGCCATGGCGTTTACCGGTCCCAACGGCCTGAAGGCGTTTCAGCAACCGTCCCCGCTCCGCCTTTTTCCCGGTTCCGGGAGACCGCCCGGCAAGCTCTTTAAAAAACGGCGGCACCCCTTGGCCGTAGGTCTTGCCGAGGTAAAGGGGCCACCGGACCAAAAGTACGCCGGCGCCATGGTCTGCCGGGTCACCGGCCAGAAGTTCTCCCATGGCTGCCAGGGCTTTTTCAGGCGCCAGCAGCTCGATGCCCATTTGTTGCCATGCGGACAGCCGGGTCTGCTCCTGCCTGCCGGCCATGCCCGATCCCTGCCAAGGCCCCCAGTTGACACTCAGGTTCCTGGCCGCCGGTCCGTCTCCGGCACCGGCCATGGCGTCCAGGAAGCGATTGGCGGCGGCATAATTGGCCTGGCCCCGGGAGCCCAGGACAGCGGCCATGGAGGAAAAAGAGACCCAGAAATCAAGGTCCAGTCCTTTGGCCGCTTCCCGCAGATAAAGGGCGCCGTTCACCTTGGGAGCCATGACCGCCATCATGTTTTCGGGGGTCATGGCCAGCATCATCCGGTCGTCAAGTACACCGGCGGCATGGACAATTCCCTTAAGGGGGGGCAGGTCCCGGCCAATGGCAGCAAACATTTCCATGACCTCGTCCCGGCAGCTCACATCCGCCTGAACAACCCTTGCCTGAATGCCCTGGTCAGACAATGCATCAAGGATTTTACGGGCGTTTTCGCCGGGACTGCGCCGTGCGCAAAGCACCAGGTGCCGGGCCCCGGAAGTCCCCATCCATTGCGCCGCCTGCAATCCCAGTGCCCCCAGCCCGCCGGTGATCAGGTAACAGGCATCCGGATCAAACAAGCCATCCGGAGAGCCATTGGGGGCCTGTGCCATGGGCAGGAGCCGAGGCACATGGAGTTGACCGTCACGAACACCCATCCGCTTTTCAGCATCTCCCCCCTTAATGCCTTGAACGGCCGGAAAAAGCTGCTCCCCATCTTCCATGGCGCTCACATCGATGATGCCCGGGTTTAATTCCGGATGCTCCAGGGAAAGCGTCTCAATCATGCCCCACAGGGGTGCCTGGCAAAGATTCAAGGGACCGGATGCCCGGGTTACCGGCTGGGCATTCACCGTCATGACCCACAATTCAGGCGGAACCGGCAGGCGCAGCACCGCCTGGACAAGGCCCAGCAGGGCCAGGCCGTACTCCCTGGTACGGGAGACGATCTGTTCGGCGGTATCCCCGGGCCCGCCTTTTTCAAACAGCGCGACCATGCGCCAGGCCCGGCCCGGCCCAACGCCTGCCTGTTCAACCCGGAGCTTTAACCCTTCGGGGGCGGTCAGGTCCGTTTTTTCCCATTCAATGACGGTGACCTCCCCGGACAGGTGCCGGGCAAGGGCCTCCCCGCCATCCGCGGTCTCTGCCAGGACCAGCCATATATCCCCTTCCGTATCCGGTTCAGCCGTATTTTCCAGGACCTCCGGGGGGATTGCCTGCCATGCCAGCCGGTGAAACATGTTTTTGGAAGATTGCCCCAGGCTCTTTAATATGGCATCCCGGCCGGTGCGCCTGAAGGTGAGCCCCCGGATCAGAACCAACGGTTGGCCCAGTTCATCATATAAACTGAAATTTGCGGTCAGGGTTTCCGGCATCCGGCCCGGTTCCGGCAGATCCGGCATCCGGGCGTGGCAATAGATGATATCCCCCAGGGGCGCAAGGAAGCTTACCCGGTCCATGCCCACCGGCAGGTAGTTATTATCCTCCAGGCCATGGAGGAACAGGGGTCCCGCCACCTGGAAACAGGCGTCCAAAAGGGCCGGATGAAGCAGGTAGGAACCGGCATCCCCGGCCAGGGATTCCGGCCGGACCACTTTACCCAGGCTCTGGCCCCGGCCCACCCGGATCTCGTCCACGGCCCGGAAACCGGGTCCAAGTTCCAGGCCGCACGCAAGGTAGGCCCCATAGAGTTCCTCTAAGGAAAACGTCTGCTCCATGGATGATTTAATTTCGTCAAGGTCTTTAAAATCCCCTGTGTCCGGTCCATCCCCGGCTGTCATTTCCCCCTGGATATGCAGGGTCCACCGGGCTTGACCATCCTCCTCCACGGCTTTGGAAAAGACCTTGAAGGTATGATTTCCGGTATCGCCCTTTTGAACGATGGTTTGAACCTGCCGGGTGATTCCGTCGGGGAACATCAAGGGCTGCTGGATACTGAGATTGGTTAATTCAACGGCTTCGGACAATAAAACCTCACATCCGGCTGTCACGGCCATGTCCACAAAACCGGCCGCCGGCATGATCACCATGCCATGGATCACATGATCCCCCAGAAAAACCGGGCGGTCCGCCCGGACCAGGGATTGGAAGCAAAGGTCCCGGCTGTCCGCCACATCCAGCTGCCGCCCAAGCAGGGGAGCCTGGCCTGAACCATCCGGGAGCCGGGCTTCGGCAGTTGATAACTCAGACCTGAGCCCATAAGTTTGCCGCTGGAACGGATAGGTGGGTAAAACGATTTTTTCGGCCCCACGGGAGGCGTAAAAACTCCGCCAATCCACATCCCGGCCCATGGTGTAGAGGTGTCCCAGGGTTTTCAGCAGCGGTTTCCAATGGTTACCCTCCCGGGCCGAAGGCTGAACCGTGGGAAGGAACCCGGCTTTGGAGTCCGTAATACAGCGTTTGCCCATGCCGCTCAACACGGGTTTCGGGCCGATTTCCACAAAAAGGGTATGCCCGGACTCCCAGAGGGTCTCCATGCTCCGGGCGAACCGCACCGGTTTGCGCACATGCTCCACCCAGTAATCGGCGTCAATTTGCCCGTCCATGACGGCCTTGCCCGTGAGGTTTGAGATCAGGGGCATGCGTGGGGCATTATAGGATATGCCCTTGGCGATCTGCCTGAATTCTTCCACCATGGGGGTCATCAGGGGGGAATGAAAGGCATGGGAAACCTTCAGGGGAACGGCGGAAACGCCCTCATCGGCCAATGCCGTCAGAACCGCCTCCATGGCCGGGGCCGCCCCGGAAATCACGGTATTTGCCGGGCCGTTGTAAGCCGCAACGGACAGGGTGGCCCCATGGGGGCCGATGGCCCGGCGCACCACGGCTTCAGGGGCCATCACAGCCGCCATCTTACCGCCCTTGGGCAGGCTTGCCATCAGCCGTCCCCGTTGGGCAATCAGCCGAAGCCCGTCCTCCGGGGAGATCACCCCGGCAACGCAGGCAGCCACGTATTCCCCCACGCTGTGGCCCATGACCCCATGGGGAACAAGACCCCAATGCTTCAGGAGCTGAGCCAGGGCGTATTCAAAGGCAAAAAGGACGGGCTGGGTGTATTGGGTCTGATTGATTTTTTCCGCCTCTGCTTCGGATTCAGGGAACATGACCCGTCGCAAAGGGGTTTCAAGATAGCCGCCCAGGACTTCTTCGCATTGGTCAATGGCTGTTTTAAACACGGGCTCGCCTGCGTACAGCCATTTTCCCATATCCGGATATTGGGACCCCTGGCCGGTGAAGATCCAGGCAATGCGGGGCTTTTCCGAAGCAAGTCCCCGGACGGCGCTGGAAGCATCCTCCCGCCATCCATCCAGCCCGTCCCTGAAATTCAATGTCGCCTCCCCCACAAGGGCCAGGCGATGATCAAAATGGGAACGGCCCAGGGCGGCCGTATGACATAGATCCTGCACATCAACGTCGGGATTTTGGGTAAGAAAATTACCATAGGCCGCTGCCATGGCCTTAAGGGCCGGTGCCGAACGGGCGGACAGGGTCAGCAGGTGCTGGGAACGGGGTTGTGTTTCCAGGATGTTTTTTTCAGTTTCCATCCCTTTGTAATCCCCCAGCACGGCATGGACATTGGTGCCGCTGGCGCCGAATGAACTAATGCCGGCCTGGCGGGGAAAGCCGTTCCGGGGCCAGGGAGCCGTTGCCACAGGGATCTCAACGGCCATACGGTCCCAGTCAATTTTTTCATTGGGAGTCTGGAAATTCAGGTGGGGAATGATCATGCCGTGCTGAATCATCAATGCGGTTTTGAGCACCCCGGCAATCCCCGACGCAGCTTCAGTGTGGCCCAGGTTTGTCTTGAGGGCCCCCACCAGTAGGGGGCCGGGCCGCCCGGCCCCAAACACATTGCCCAGGGCTTCCATTTCAACGGGATCTCCCAGGGATGTCCCCGTTCCGTGGGCCTCCACATAGGTAACCTCATCCGGCCCCACCCGGCTGTCGGCAAGGGCGTTGCGAATCACCGCCTCCTGGGCCGGACCGTTGGGAACCGTGATCCCGGCACTGGCGCCGTCATGATTTATGGCGGAGCCCTTTACAACGGAGATGATCCGGTCACCGTGGCCAAGGGCATCGGACAGGCGTTTCAACACCACCACCCCGCACCCTTCCCCCCGCACATATCCGTTGGCCCGTGCGTCAAAGGTAAAACACCGGCCATCCGGGGACAGCATGCGATTCTTGCAGAAATTGATGCTCATTTCCGGGGTCAGGATAAGATTGACGCCCCCCACCAAGGCCGCGTCACACTCCCGCCGCCGCAGGCTCCGCACAGCCAGGTGAAGCGCCAGCAGGGAAGAGGAACAGGCCGTATCCACGGCCATGACCGGCCCGTTCAAACCAAGAATGTAGGCCAGGCGGCCTGCCGCCATGGAAGGATAGCTGCCGGTGATGAAATAGGCGTCAATATGCTCCATGGTCGGCGGCTTGAATTGCAGTGCCGCATGGTCAAAGGTGCTGATCCCCAGGAAGACCCCGGTTTTTGAGCCTTTCAGGCCGGAAGGAGAGATACCGGCGTTTTCCAGGGCTTCCCAGGCCACCTCCAGCAACAACCGGTGCTGGGGATCCAGCCGGATCGCTTCCCTGGGGGTAATGCCGAAAAACCCCGGATCAAATCCATCCGGGTTTTCCAGAAACCCTCCGCTCCGGGTGTACATTTTCCCCGGGGCTTCAGGATCGGGATCATAGCAGTCCGGCCAGCGGCCCGGAGACAGGTCCTGTATAACATCCCGGCCGCTTACCAGCATGTCCCAAAACGCCTCCGGCGAATCAATCCCCTTGGGGAACCGGCATCCCATTCCCACAATGGCCAGGGGTTCATGGGCCGCCGCTTCCGACTTTTCCAGCCGGGCTTCCATCCTACCAAGGGCCAGGTAGGCCTTTTTCAATTTGGTTGAACTATCGGTCTGCTCGTTCGGTTTAGCCATGATCCCCCCGGTATCCCCAACTATGAACGTTCACACACGAATCGGCGCCTGCATTCGCAAAAAGCTAAAGCCATTTATCCAGCTTTGCCAGCTTCTCATCAAGCATATCCCCCAGGGCATCCTCTGACAGCTCGTCCAGATCATCCTCCGCAACGGCCTGCCCCGGCCCTTCTTCCTTTATGGATTCTCCCCGGGGGCCACTCACCTGCCCCGGCCTTTCTGCCTTTGTTGATTCCACCCGGGATGCCATGGCCGAATCCCCGGCCCCACCCAAAAGCTCCTCCAGGATATTCTCCTTCAAATATCCGGCAATATCCCCAATGCTTGGGTAATTGAACACCAGGGTGGCGCGGATGGGGTGGTTGAATTCATCGGCCAGCTGCTCCTTGAACTGCAACGCCATGATGGAATCCATGCCCAGATCAAAAAGACCGGCTTCCGCATCCGGGGGCGTGTCTTCGGGAAACCCCAGAATCCGTGCCGCTTTCCCCCATAGATAGTCAATAAGTGCCTGCTCCCGGGCATTTGAAGGCAAAGCCGCCAGCTGCTTGACAATATTGTCCGTCGCCCTGTTCTTCTTTGCCGGTGACCCGGAAATCAACTCCGTGATCATGGCCGGAGGTCCGCCGCCTCCGTAACCTTCGGCATAGCGATCCCATTTCATCCTGAGCACGGCAACCTGGGGCCTGTCCAGGGCCAGCAATTGCTCCAGGATGTCAAGCCCCCTGTCCGCCTCGATCAATCCGATCCCGGAGGCTTCCAACCGGTCCCGCCCTTTGGAATCAATACCCGCTGCCATGCCGGGGCCTGCCCAGCCGCCCCAGTTGATACTCAGGCAAGGCCGTCCCTCCCTGTGCCCCAGATGGGCCAGGCCGTCCATAAATGCATTTGCAGCCCCATACCCTGCCTGGCCGGCGTTGCCCAGAAGCGCGGTCATGGACGAGAACAACACCATGAAATCCAGATCCAATCCACGGGTGAGGCAATATAAATTCCAGGCACCGGCCACCTTGGGGTCCAGCACCCGTGTCATGCGCTCCTGATCCTGGCGGATAAGGAGGGCGTCATCCAGCACGCCGGCGGCATGGACCACACCGCCCAGGGGCGGCATTTCAGTATCGATGACCTCCAATATCCCGCGCAAATCGTCTGCATTCCCCATGTCCCCCGGCACAAACCGCACGTCCGTTCCCGCCGCCTTTAAATCATCGATCCTGCTTTGGACCCCTTTTCCGGGTGTCCGCCGTCCGGCCAGGACAAGATGGCCCGCCCCCCGGTCCGCAAGACGACGGGCCACAGCCATGCCCAGTGCGCCGGTGCCGCCGGTGATCAAGACGGTTTTATCCCGGGGGACGGCCACCTTCCCGCCGCCGGATGCAAACGGTCTCAACCGGGGAACCAGGCATTTCCCATGGGCAAAGGTCAGCTGATCCCCATTGGAGCTGTTCATGAGCCGGTTGATATGGGACGGCGTTACCTCTTCATCCAGCCAGTCCACCAGGCTGCATCCAAGGGAGGGATGCTCAATGGCGATACCACGCCCCATGCCCCACAACATGGCCTGGAAGGGAGAGCTACCGCCGGTCCGGCCCGTGCGGGTGACCAGGGTAAGTTGCGGAAGTGCGCCGTTTTCCCCGGACACCATATGCCGCACAAGAAGCATGGGAGAGAGGCATCCCTTTTGATAGCATGGCGCAAAATCATTTGAACCGGACGGCGGCCGGATATCCAGGCCCCATAAATAGAGAATCCGGTCAACCGGTTGTTCCGGGTCTTTCACAAGTTCCCCAAGCCCGGAAGGTGTACCGTCCCGAAGCACCGCCCCGTCAGCCCCCTGCCCGGCAAATGCCAGGGAGACATGATCACCCCGGGCTTCCAGAAAAGCGGCAATCTTGAGCCCCAGCCCCTTTTGGTCCGCCAGGACCAGCCAATTCAAGGGGGCGTCATCATCCATGCGATCCCCGGACAATGGTTCCGGCACCCATTCCATATGATAGGTTTCCGGGATATCCCCGGTGTCCAGCGCCATTCCAAGGGCAGGTGCTGATAAACGGCGCACCGTGAACCCTGTGAAATCAGCCAGCACCTTTCCATCTGCGTCGGCAAGCGCCATATCAGCGCACAGGCCGCTTTCCCGGTTCACGGATTGGGATTGAATGCGGACAAGGGAATAAAGGGGGCCGGATGGCTTTTCACCGGGGGGATACACCCGAACCTTTTCAAAGGCAAAGGGCACGAAAATCGTCTCCTCCCCCCCATGGTTTCCGTGTTCCGGCGAAACCATCCGGGGCCCGCGAATGCAGAAACATTGAAAGCTGGAATCCAGCAACCCCGGATGGAAAAGATAGGTGTCCCCCACCCCCGGCGGGGCCGACATCCTGGTGAGGATTTCCCCGTCCCGCCATTGTACCTGGTTTACCCAGCGGAACGAGGGACCGAGATGGTGGCCCAGGGCGGTGATCTCATCATACAATTCCGTACCGCTCAACCGGTTTGCCCCGTCAAATCCTTCCGGATCAATTGAACGGGCATCACGGGCCGCCTTTTCGATCACAAGCGTTCCTTCCACATGGAGCATCCAACCGCCGGACACGGACAGGTCCGGGGCCGTGCCTGCCGGGGCACTGACCAGTTTGAACCGGAAATTATCTTCAGCCATGGGAGAAAGGATCAGCTGGGCCAGCCGCTCCCGGTTTTCAGGAATGACC
The DNA here is from genome assembly GCA_024225635.1 of Desulfobacteraceae bacterium. Taxonomy (GTDB): domain Bacteria; phylum Desulfobacterota; class Desulfobacteria; order Desulfobacterales; family Desulfobacteraceae; genus Desulforapulum. The sequence continues at coordinate 52,029 of JAAEMK010000787.1, forward strand.
AGGGGCGCTTGCAAAGAAATATCCCCGAGGGTGAACCCCACCTGCCCAAAGGCTTTGAAAACCGCCTCCACGACCATGGAGAGATGGGAGGCCCCGGCCACCACCAGGTGACCGAAAAGCCTATGATCCGGCAAATGGGCAAGGGTTGTTTCCCCCATGGGGCACTCAAACCGGATCTCTTGGGAAAAGGGCAGGTTCACCCGCTTGCCGGGCAGGAGCACCGTTTGGCATGGAAGCGGGTCAGGGGGAGAGGTATCCACCCAATACCGCTGCCGTGCAAAGGTTACAGGTTCAGGGGCCTTTCCTTCAGCGGCCCCGCCCCCCTCAAACCCTTCCATGACAACATGGGCGTTGGTGCCGCAGAAACCAAAGGAACTGACACCTGCGATCATGCGGCCGGAAACCGCCGGCCAGTCCATGAGCCGCCGGGGAATCCGGACCTGATGCCGGTCCCAGTCGATCTGCCTGGAGGGAGTGTTGAAATGCAGGTTCCCGGGGATCTTTTTATGCTGAAAGGAAAGGATCAGTTTAATAATACCTGCGACCCCGGCCGCGGCTTCCAGGTGGCCGATATTTGTTTTCACGGTTCCCACCCACAGGGGCGCGGATCGATCCCGGGCGGCAAACAGATTTCCCAGGGCCCCCATCTCAATGGGATCACCCAGGGATGTCCCGGTGCCGTGGGCCTCCATATACCCCACCTGGCCGGGACGAAGGCCGCAATGGGTGAGTGCCGTGCGGATCACCGATTCCTGTGAGGGACCGCTGGGCACGGTCAATCCGCCGCTGGCCCCGTCCTGGTTAATGGCGGAGCCCCTTATCAGGGCCAGTACGTCATCACCGTGGGCCAGGGCGTCCCCAAGCCGTTTCAATACCAGCACCCCGCACCCTTCACCCCGGCCATAGCCGTCCGCGGCATCATCAAAGGATTTACAGCGTCCGTCCGGTGACAGGAGGCCGGCCTTGCAGAAACTGATGCTGGGCCCTGGCGCCATGATCAATCCCACCCCGCCGGTGAGGGCCAGGTCGCATTCCCTCCTGCGCAGGGCCTCGCAGGCCTGGTGTACCGCCACCAGGGAGGAGGAACAGGCCGTATCCAGGGCCATGCTGGGCCCCTTCAGGCCCAGGGCGTATGACAACCGCCCGGCGGCCACGCTCAAAACGGTCCCGCTCACATAATAGGGATCAATCCGGGCCGGAGCCCCCAGGGCCGTCTGCAAAGCGGCATAGTCACTGGTACTGATGCCCAGGTAAACCCCGGAGGGGGAGCCATAGAGTTTTTCCGCATCCAGGCCGGCATGGTGGATGGCGGCCCAGGCGGTTTCCAGCAAAACCCGCTGCTGGGGATCCATTGCCGCTGCCTCCCTGGGGGAGATGCCGAACAACCGGGCGTCGAACTGATCGATGCCGTCTATGAAACTCCCGTGCCGGCAGTACATCCTGCCGGGCGCCCCGGGGTCCGGGTCATAGTAATGGTCCACGTCCCACCGGCCCGGGGGTATGGGGCCAACCGCATCCACCCCGTTTGAAAGCATGCGCCAATAGGCTTCCGGTGAATTTCCGCCCCCGGGAAACCGGCACCCCATGCCGATCACGGCAATGGGCTCCGCCCGCATCAGCACCAGGTTCCCCTCCATCTGCCGGCCGGCCAGGGCAAGCTTGAGGGGTGACATGTCGTATAGTGAAGACGTTGATACGCTCATTTCGGCACCCTCCTGTTGTCTCCTCCCAGGGCGGCCAGCACATCGTCATCGGACATGCCGCCGACCTTTTCCAACACCACGTCCACCCCTTGGAACCGCTTCCCGTCCCCGGGATTTTCAGCCCCGGGCGAATCATTGCCGCCCGGCAGCAGCCCCTGGATAAAACCGGCCAGGGCTTCCACCGTGGGATAATCAAAAATCAGGGTAGTGGGCAGTTTTTGTCCCAGATCCTGCTCCAGCTCCTTTTTAAGAGCCACGGCCATCAGGGAATCAAGGCCCGCGTCAAACAGGGGTTCCCGGGCGGCGATACGGTCCGGGGACTTGATCTTCAATATGCCGGAGACCCGTTTTCTGATGTGCCGGTTCAATATGTCCGACCGGCCATCGCCAGGGGCGGATTGCAGCCTCTCCATCAATGTTCCCAGTGAATCCGGAGCGCCATTGGCTCCCCGGGCAGCCTCCACCATCCCTCCATGGCCATGGAACATCCGTGTAATGGTCCTGCCCTCCCCGGGCAACACCCCCACCTGAACGGCATCCCCTTCCATGAGCCGGAAAAGGATATCCATACCTGTCTTTGCCGACAAAGCCTCCACGCCCATGTCCCGCCACCCGGCCCTTGTGTCCGAAGCCAGGCGGGCGGCCATGCCGACGTCACTGAAGGGGCCCCAGTTGACCGAAAGGGCGGGCAATCCCCGGGACCTGCGAAACCGGGCCAGCCCGTCCAGGAAACTGTTGGCCGCGGCATAATTGGCCTGACCGGCAGAGCCGAACAGGGAGGCCATGGAGGAAAACAGCACAAAATGATCCAGGTTGTGATGCCGGGTCAATTTGTGCAAATGCCAGGCCCCCGTCATTTTGGGCGCCATCACGTCGGCCATGGCATCCCGGGTCAGATTTAACACCGCACCATCCCGGACAATGCCGGCGGCATGGAAAACGGCGGCCAGGGGCGGCAGGCGGGTATCGATTTCATCAAGGAGTTCCTTAACCTGATGTTCGTCGGCAATGTTAACGGTACGGGTGACGATATGGGCGCCCTCTTCTTCCAGTTGCCCAACCGTTGTCCGGGCATCATCAGAGGGGGCGGACCTGCCGCAGAGCACAATGGTCCGGGCCCCTTTGGCCACCAGCAGCCGGGCCAGCACCAGTCCCAGTCCGCCGAAACCGCCGGTGATAAGACAGGTGGCGCCGCTGTTGACGGTCAATGGAACCGGGTCCGGGGCGTCCCATTCCAGCTTTGCAAGTCCCGGCTCCATGGCCCGGGTCTTGACAAAGGCAACCTGACCCACGGGATCATCCGCCCTGATAATACGGTCAAGGCATTGGGCATGGCAATCTTCCCGGGTGGGATCAAGGTCCACAAGCCCCAGCGGGAAATCCGGATACTCCCGCAACACACTCCGGCCCATGCCCCAGATGGGCGCAAACACGGGAACCGGCAGTTGGGCTTCCGGGCCCAGGGCCCATCCGGTATTTGTCACCAGGCTTAAAACAGGGATGTTCGGCCAGTCCGCCTTCACCACGGCCCGTATGAGATTCAGGACAGCCACGGTCCCTTCCAACGGTTCCGATTCCTCCTGGAACCGGCCCTCCCGGACCACCCCCCAGAGGCAGATCATCTGATCCACGGCCTCATGGATACTCCCGTGCTCTTCGGAAATGGCGGAAAATAACCGCTCAAAATCCCCGGATCCATGGGGATTTATTTGAAACCCTCGGTCATCCAGCCGTTCGAAGCTTTTTGCTCCATACACCTGAATACATTCATAGCCAAGGCCCTCCAACTCCTCTGCCAGGGCATGGGACCCGGGATCGCTGAAAATCACCAGTTTCTTAGGCGAGGCATCCCGGACCGGATCGTATTGGAACGGCTGCCAGCTCAATTGATAAAAGGCGTCCGTCCGGTCTTTTCCTTCCCGCCCTTTGAAAGCCGCCCGTTCGGCCCTGCGGAACCGGAACCCTTCAACCCCAAGGACAACCCTGCCGTTCTCATCCTCCAGCAGCAGATTCCCCACATTTTTTTCATTCCCGGGACACCACGCCCGGCACCAATGCCGGCAACCCTTGTCCGGCGGTTGATGGAAATGCAGGCGATGGATGCTGAAGGGAACAAACAGGTAGGGAGAAAGTTCAAGGTCCCGGGGCCGGGTCTCCCAGAAATAACTCAGCACTTGAAAACAGGTATCCAAATAACCGGGATGGATGGGATAATCCGCCCCTTCCCCAAGGGAGTCCATGGGGCGCAGCCTGCAAACCGCCCTATCCTCGCCCGCCTGGAAGTCTTCACCCCATTGAAAGGCGGGACCCAGATCAAAACCGGCCTTTTTAAGGTCCCGGTAGAACCCCTCGGCAGTCCCCCCTTCCCCGGAATCAATGTCCCGGATTTCGTCAGGCTCAAGGCTAACATCCCGGGCAGGCGCCGTATCTTCACCCGGACGGATGCCGCCGGAGACATGTTCCACCCATTCCCCGCCGTCCCGGCTGCTGACCATGGAAAAAGCCATGGCCCCGTCCGTGGAAGGCCTGAGGATGACCTGGACAATCCGGAACCCTTCCGGCTCAAGCACCAGGGGATTGATGAACAGGACATCCTCCATCAGGACAGACCGTGAACCATGGGCATGAACCGCTGCTGTCAGCACGGCTGTCAAATGGGAAGCGCCCGGCACGACGGTTTTGCCGAACACCAGATGATCCTTGATATAATCCGGCTTATCAGGTGTCAGGACGGCTTCAAAACGCACCTCATGGGACATGGGCAAACGCAGGCGCACCCCGATGAGGGGATGATCAAAGGAAGCAGCCGTCAAAGGCGGCGGCCCCGGCTGAACCGGTTTCGACGCCACCCAGTAGCGTTCCCGCCGATAGCCCGGATTGATTGCGCCTGCGCGGCTCAATGAATCCGGCTGGGGCGACGCCTCCAGAATCACATGGGCGTTGGTGCCGCTCATGCCGAATGAACTCACCCCGGCAATATGCCGGGACTTGTCATCCGGCCAGGGACGGCTGGTACGGGGCACCTCCATGGGAAGGGCCTGCCAGTCAATATTGGGATTCGGCGTTTTAAAGTGCAGGTGGGGAGGAATGATCCCGTGTTGAAGGGCCAGGATGGTCTTGATCATCCCGGCCACCCCTGCTGCGGCTTCCAGGTGGCCGATATTGGTCTTCACCGACCCCACCACAAGGCCGTGGGACCGCTTGCCGCCGAAAACCGTGGCAAGTCCCGCCACTTCAATGGGATCACCAAGGGATGTGCCCGTGCCATGGGCCTCGATACAGGTCACGTCATCCGGGCTCACCCCGGCATTTTCACAGGCCGTGCGTATGAGGTCGGCCTGGGCGTTTTCATTGGGCACGGTCAGGCCGCCGCTGCGGCCGTCGTGGTTTACGGCCGATCCCCGGATCACGGCCAGAATGTTATCTTCCATGGCGAGGGCGTCGGACATGCGTTTTAAAACCAGCATTCCGCATCCCTCGCCCCGGGCAAACCCATCCGCGGCTGCATCAAAGGTCTTGCAGACCCCGTCCGGGGCAAGCACCCCGGTCTGGCAGAGAAACACCGTGATCTCCGGTGACAATATCAGGTGAACGCCACCGGCCAGGGCCATGTCGCATTCCCGATGCCTGAGGCTCTGGCACGCAAGATGAACGGCCACCAGGGAAGATGAGCAGGCCGTGTCCACCACAAGGTTGGGCCCCCGGGCGCCGAGCACATAGCCGAGACGGCCCGGTGCAAAACAGGAGAGGTTTCCCGAGCCGTCATAGGCATCGATCCGGGTCAAATCCCCGCTGTTAAGCTTAAGACTGGCATAATCATTCTGTCCCATGCCCATGAACACGCCGGTGGGGCTGCCTTCCAGGCTGGAAGGATCCTGACGGGCATGCTCAAGGGCTTCCCAGGCCACCTCCAGGGCCAGCCGCTGTTGGGGATCCAGGCCTTCGGCCTCCCGGGGGGATATGCGGAAAAAACGGGGATCAAATAGATCCACGTTCTCCAGGAAACCACCCCGCCGAATATAAATTTTCCCTGGTGTTCCGGGCTTATCATCATAAATTTCGCCATCCGGGAAACGACCGGGGGGAATCTTGCGGATAGCATGCCGGCCGCCGGATAAAAGGGACCAGAATGCGGCGGGCGTATCCGCACCGGGAAAACGGCAGCCCATGCCGATAACGGCAATGGGCTCGGAACGGTAACGCTCCAGGGTTTCGATCTTATTTTTGGCTTCCCGCAGGGCCATGAGGACCCGCTGGGAAGCGCTCACATTGGTTTCGGCCATTCACCTTACTCTCATAAGTTCAGCATACGTTCCAGTTCACTCAGCTCCGATTCAATCGAACCATTGAGATCACCTTCGGAAAGCTTGCTCACTTCCCGGGTCATCCCATTCAAATCCGGTTCCCCAAGTGGTCCATCGCTTTCCGTTGCAGGTGCAATCAGATGATCCAGAAAGCGTTGCGCAATATAGTCTTTAAGTTGAACAACAGTCGGGTGTTTGAAGATAGCCGTGGTTGGCAGTGTCTCCTTCAATTCTTTCTGCAGCCGGCCGCGTAGCTCCATGGCCGTAAGGGAATCCATGCCCTGCTGAAAAAAACCTTCCTCCAGATCCAGCTGATCCGCCCCATCAAACCCCATGATGGCCGCCACAAGCTCCCGGAGCCATTCGACCAGGGCCCGGGGCCGTTTATCGGCCTGAAGGCCGGTCAGCATATCTGACAGGGATACAGCCCCGGTCTTTTCCAGGGTTGCCACGTTTTTTTCCCCCGTGGCCGGATTGTCCGCCCTGCCCGATTTTTCAGCTATGCCCGAATTTTCCGCCATAGCCGAATTTTCAGCTATGGCCGAATTTTCAGCTATGGCCGAATTTTCAGCTATGGCCGAATTTTCAGCTATGGCCGAATTTTCAGCTATGGCCGAAACCAATCCGGCATAAAACTTTGGAACCGGACCGGACATGTGCCGTGCAAAGGTTTTCCAGTCAAGGGTCATCACCCCGGCATGGACCATGGCACCGGCATCCGCCGGTCCCACCAGCCGGTCCAGGGCATCGAGGACATCGTGTTCAGCAAGGGGGGTGAGCCCAAAGGCCGCCCACTGCTCTTTTCGCCGACGCCCCACGGCAGCGGCCATGCCCACATCATCCCACGGCCCCCAGGCAATGCTCACGGCCGGAAGGTCCTGTTGACGGCGATAATGGGCCAAAACGTCCATAAAGGCATTTCCAGCCACATAATTACTCATGCCCAGATTGGGAAGCAGGGTCATGGCCGAAGAGAAGAGCACGAAGAAATCCAGTTCATACTCCCGGGTCAGCCGATGCAGGTTCCAGCTGCCCCGGACCTTGGCTGCAAAGACCCGTTCAAACCGCTCCCAACGGTGCTCCCCAAGAAGGCTGTCTTCAAACACACCGGCGGTGTGAATGACACCCTTAAGGGGCGGCAGGTCCGTTTCAATCCGGTCAAAAACAGACGAGAGCATCTGGAAATCCGCCACATCACAGGTCTTGACCGTAATTGCGGCCCCCTGGCGGGTGAGATCGTCAATAACCCGCCTGGCCGCGGGTTCAGGCCCCCGCCGGCCCAGAAGCACCAGGTGCCGAACCCCTTTTCCCGCCAGGTACCGGGCCAGGAACAGGCCGGTGCCTCCCATGCCGCCGGTAATCAAGACGGTTCCGTCCGGTTTGGGCAAGGGCATTTTCTGTAACGGGGCAGACCTTCCGGCAAGCCGGGGGGTAAAGACGCGGCCCTTGCGGATGGCCGCCCGTGGCGGCGCCCCGGGATCGGTCAGAAAAGCGGATAAACAAGACCAGTCTCCGTCCCCGGACAAGGGGTCTGTATCCATGATCCGGCAATTGAATTCCGGGTGTTCTTTTTGAATCACGTCCGCCATGCCCCAGAGGGGGGCCATGGCCGGATGGACGGGACCATGGGAATCCACCGGCTGGGCGCCCGAGGTGATGATCCCCAAGCCTTGAAACCCCGGAGGGGGAGATACGGCCAGAGCCTGGACCAGGTGCAGCAGACTGCCGCAGGAAAGGCGCATATGCCCGGCAAGTTCCCCACCATCCATCTGCTCATGGGTGGTGGCATCCAGCCCCCATAGATGAATGATATGGGTGACTTCAGGCACCCGCTCCAACAGACGCTTAAAGTGTTCGGGATCATCTGCATTCAGGAGAATATGCCCATGGGTTTCATCCCATTTGTCTCCAAGATCCACCCGGGTCAGGGCATCACCGTTCCGCCGGATGGTCCGGGCAAGCACCTTCCCCATGGAGCCCTGACCTCCCAGGATCAGCCAATGTGACTTGTCTTCCCGGACGTCACCGGCCGGTTGATCATCCCCTTTTGCGGCCATGATGACGGACTGGGGAAACAGGGCTTCCTCCACCGGGACGGGTGTGATGCTCACCGGATCATGGAACCCATTCTCCTTAAGTACTTCTTCCCACCGGGCCGCCGCCATCAGGGGAGAATTTGCGCGGCGCCGGTGATCACTGAAATTCCACCACCCCTGGATCACACCAAAAATCAGGTCTATCCAGCCTGTGGGTTCGGCTCCTTCCACCAGAAGCAGGATACCGCCGGGGGCCAGAAGCTTACGGACATTTTGCAGGGTCACGGAAAGGTCGGCCGTGGCATGGAGAACATTGGCCGCCAGGACAATATCGGCCTGCCCCGCCCCATATCCCTGGGCCAGGGGGTCCTTCTCAATGTCCAGCAGCCGATAGTCCACAAACGGGTATGGAGCAAAGCGTTCCGATGCCTGCCGGAGAAAAACCCGGGTTACGTCGGTGAAGGTATAACGGACAGACCGTCCCTCAAGGACCGGCAGAATATGGGCGGTGGTGCCCCCGGAACCCGCCCCGATCTCCAGAATACCCAGTTCCCGTTCCCGGGATGTCTGTTTTGCAATCTGCCTGAAGACCCGGCCGACGGCCTGGTTGACGGGGCCAAAGGCCAAGGACTGTTCATACAGCCGGACAACGCCTGACAGATCCGCCTCCGGGAAAAGAAGGGTCAGGGGATCGCAGTCCCCTTTCAACACCGGGGCCAGGTTAGCCGCAAACCGCTTGAGGATGGTAAGCTCGGTTTCGATTTCTGAATGATCCACGGAGGTTTCTTCCCTGCCGGGGGGCATTTCCAGGGCTGTCGTGAACCAGCCACCGTTCCGGCGGCAAAGGCTTCCGCCCGAGGCCAGTATCTCCAGCAAACGCTCCATCAGCCGGTGATGCCGGGAAGCGATGTTCAGTTGGCCGATGAGTTCCCGGGTCGTGAAAGACCTCTCGGGCACGGGGTTCCACCCCAGTTCCATGAAGGCATCCAGGATGTAGCGATGGGTCAGTTCTTTCAGGAACCGGACATGCCGGGCCCCGTTTGATCCCCGGGGCGGTCCCGGCTCCAGCCGGTTCCTGATTTCCCCGGGCCCGGGCATTGGCGCCCCCTGCCGGAGCAGGCCGGAAGATTCCGGATGCCAGGCAACCCCATAGGTCCGGGCTCCGGCATCGGGCACCCCAGGGGCATGGGTGAAACGGGCTTTCCTGAAATTCAATCCCTGAACAGCGGCCACAGGATGGCCGTCCGGATTATAGATCATGAGATCGGCCGTAAGGATTTCCCTTGCCGGACCGTTGTCCCGGGACGGATCCACCCGGCACCAGAGGGTGGCGGCAGGCTCGTCAAACATCTCGAAACCATCCATGCCCATGAGAATCAGGCCCTGTTTGCCAGCCGGTTCATTTTCCCCCGCCAATGCCCCGGCGGCGGTTTGAAAACAGGCATCCATAAGGGCCGGATGAAAAAGACAGCCTTCGCCGGAATCATGTTTCCGGAACTGTGACGGCAGGCAGATCTGCCCCACGGCACGGGTGCCCCTGCGTCCAAACTTGGCAAGACCGTTAAACCCGGGCCCCGCCCCCCCGGCAGCCGGGTTTGCCGGGACGGATGTCCCGGGGGCGGTCCCCTGGTTCAGGAATTCCTTGAATTCACCCACATCCCCATGGGAGGGCCGGGGACCATTTGAGCCGGGCATAAGGATCAACGTCCCATGCTGCTCCCATGTCGCCTCGCTTTGGTCCCCTTTTTGCCGGTGCACGGTCAATTGACTCTTTCCGCCATCAAGGGGAGTGACAATGGTCTGAATCCGGCAGGGGCCGTCTTCGGGCAGGATCAAGGGTGTCCGGATCATGAGATCCCTGACCGTTACGGCTGTCTCACCCCACAGGTTTCGGGCCGCGGCCAGGGCAATTTCCAGGAAAGCCGCCGCCGGTAAAGAGATTCGTCCCCCAACCCGGTGATCTTTGAGGTAGGCGGTATTCCGTGTACCGATCACGGCTGAAAAAATCTTCTCTTTGAGGGGCGTTTCCAGCCTCGATCCAAGTAAAGGGTGGCCCCCGTTCATCGGACCGGATTCATGGGATACCGGGGTGCCGGTCCTTAGCCAGAACCGTTTACGCTGATAGGGGTATGTGGGCAGGGGAATCCGGCGGACGGTGTCCCCTTTATGAAAGGCATCCCAATCGATATGGGCGCCGCCGGCATACATCGCTGCCATGGCATGGTCCATGGCCTCCCCGTCAGGAACCCCGGGCGCCAGACTGGCTGCAAACACCGGCAACCTGTCCGGGGTGTCCCCAAGGCATTGCCGGGCCATTGCAATCAGGACCGGTTTGGGACCAACTTCCAACAGGATATCAACACCTTCCCGGACAAGGCATTCCACGCCCCCGGCAAAGGAAACCGGCCGGCGGACATGGTCCACCCAGTAACCGGGGGAGGCAATTTCCCCTTCAGCCACGGTTCCGTAAACATTGGAAATGATCTTCTTTCCGGGTTTTTCAAAGGCAATGGTGTCGGCAACGGCTTTAAAATCCGCCAGCATGGGCTCCATGAGGAACGAATGAAAAGCATGGGACACATTGAGAGGGACGGCCTTGACCTTTTGGGCTTCCATGGCATGGACAAAACGCGCCAGGTCATCACGGGGCCCTGATACCACGATGTTTTCAGGCCCGTTATATGCGGCGATATCGAGCCTTGCATCACTGTGCGCAAGCGCAGTTTCCACATGCCGGGCATTCCCCAGCACGGCGGCCATCCCACCGCCTGGGGGCAGGTTCTGCATCAGGCGCGCCCGGGCCGCGATCAGCCTGAGGGCATCTTCCAGGCTGAAAACACCGGCCAGGCAGGCAGCGACATATTCCCCCACACTGTGGCCCATCATGAAATGCGGCAGGATTCCCCGGGCCTCCCACAGCCGGGCAAGGGCGTATTCCAGGGCAAAGAGCATGGGCTGGGTGTTGACGGTCCGGTTCTGTTCCCCGAAAGACCCGTCATCCGGGAAGAGCAGGTTCAACAGCGGCGCTTCCATATGTTCCCCCAGGATATCCGCACACCGGTCTAGGGCGGCCCGGAAAACCGGCTCGTCATCATAGAGGCCCCGTCCCATGTTCACATACTGCGCCCCCTGGCCGGTGAACAGAAACGCAACCCTGGTTCCGGCCTTGGATCCCCTGTAAATTCCCCGGGGGAGAATTCCCCGTGCCTGTCGGGCCGTACTCAGTTTGGCCGCAAGATCCTGTACGGATTTGCCGCAAACGGCCAGACGATGGTTGAAATGGGTGCGGCCCACATGGCTTGTATGGCAGATATCACCTGGATCAAGCTCCGGCCGATGGGCCAGGAAATCGGCATAATTTGCGGCCATGCCGGCCAGGGCGGTTTCATTCCCGGCAGACAGGGTCAGCACCCCGCCCTTTTTCCGTTTATCAGCCTGCTTCGGCCGGGGGGCCGTAAATTCCTGGACGATCATGTGGGCGTTGGTTCCGCTGAATCCAAAGGAACTCACCCCGGCACAGCGGGGGTGTTCCGAAACAGGCCATTCCATTCCGTCCGTGGGAATAACGGCAGGCAGGGCTTTGAGGTCGATCAGGGGATTGGGCGCCGTGAAATTCAGGTGGGGCGGAATATAATGGTGTTCCATGGCCAGGAGCACCTTGATCAAACCCGCGATTCCGGCAGCCCCCTCGGTATGACCGATGTTGGTTTTCACCGAGCCGATGACAAGGGGCCTGTCCTTTGGACGATTTTGACCAAACACTTCCAGCAGGGCGTCATATTCAATGGGATCACCCAGGGCCGTGCCGGTACCATGGGCTTCCACATAGGAGATCTCTTCCGGGGAAAGGCCGGCCCCGGACAGGGCGTCCCGGATCAGGCTGACCTGGGCCAGGCCATTGGGGGCGGTCAGGCCGTTGCTCGCCCCATCCTGGTTTACGGCACTGGCTTTGATGATGCCGTAGATGGTATGGTTGTCGCGCAATGCGTCTTTAAGCCTTTTCAGGACCACCACGCCGGCGCCCTCACCGCGAACATAACCGTTGGCGGATGCATCAAAGGCTTTGCACCGGCCGTCCGGCGACAGCATGCCGGCCTGGGAATAACCGATGCTGACCTCCGGAGAAAGCATCAGGTTGACCCCGGACCCCAAGGCAAGATCGCACTCCCCCTGTTTCAAGCTCCGGCACGCCATATGGACCGCCACCATGGCGGAGGAACAAGCGGTATTCACCGACAACGCGGGTCCCCGGCATCCCAGGGTGTAAGCCAGGCGTCCGGCTGCCGTGGAATGGGAAGTGCCGGTGTTGAAATAGCCGTCATAATCGGCCCAATTGTTTTGCCTCACCTGGAGCTGCTGGTAATCGTTGGTAAAAATACCGACAAAAAGACCCGTGGCTGTTTCTTTTAATTGATCCGGGGCGATACCGGCAAATTCAAGGGCATCCCGGTTCAACTCCAGAAGCAGGCGCTGCTGGGGATCCACCAGCCGCGCTTCCCGGGGGGAGATCCTGAAAAACCGGGCGTCAAACCCCGCCACATCCTTTAGATATCCGCCTGAAGGAGAAATGACTTTACCGGGTTCCTTCCTGCCGAACCCGCAAAACCTGTCATTCTCCCACCGCTCCCGGGGGGTCTCCGTGACGGCATCCCGGCCATGGTAAAGCAGATCCCAATACCCATGGATATCATTGGCGCCGGGGAAGCGGCAGGCCATTCCAACCACGGCAATGGCGTCATCCCCGGGTTTATCCTTCCATACCGGATTAGAGGCGGCTTCAGAAGAATCAGGCCCGGGGACACCATGGGCATCCGGAAACAGCCTGTGGGTGAAATAGTCAATAATGGCGGCAGGGGAACCGTACCTGTAAAAAAGTGTGGGGGAAATTTCCGTGTTCAGCCTTTGGGCCAGGATCATCCGTAACCCGAAAAGATCCAGTCCTTTTATACCCATATCGTGAAAGGCGACCCTGGGATTAAAACTCCCGGACCGGTTGTTGGTATCCAGAATAAAATTGACCGCGTCAGTGACAGCCCCGGCCAGATCGGAAACGGTTTCGACCGGTTTTTCAGCCAGGGGCGAAAGGGTGTTGATCCCGGACGGCTCCCGGTGATGAATATCGTACACCATCAGCACACCATGGCCGTTATTCTCCCGGTCCGCCGGACGGTAATCGGATATTATCCCCGCTATCTTCGCCCCATGCCCGGCATGGAAATTCAAAACCGGATCCAGCAGTTCACCGGTGGCGGTACGCTTTTGGATATAATCGGGGAACCCGATTCCCGCATGGTTGATATAATCCTTACACCGCGCCACCACCACGACCGTGTCAACCCCCGTCTTCAAAGCGCAGGCCAACAGCATGAACTCCAGCAGCTGATCTCCGTACCCCAGGTAAAGCATGGAAGGAATCACATTGATGGACAGCAGCTGCACAATGGATCCGCCGCGGGTTTCCAGCCCGGAAACCGAGCGGCAGGTGTGACGTTCAAGGTCGGCGATATTACGAATACGCTGGGTATAGACGGCTCCGACGATATGGTTGTCAATGATCAGGACACAATGTTTTTCGCCACTGCCCTCAATTCGTGAACGCAATTCCTCTTCCGTACTTCTCAATCCGGGTTCCCAGCAAGCCTTCTCCAGGCGCAGCAACTCCGGCAAATCATCCAAAACCGGATGTCGCAGGGTATAGCGATCTTTAAAGCAGTTCAGGGGTATTGGTATTTGATTCATAGATATCCGGTTTTCGCGGTTCCACTTGAAAATTCCCGACATACATTCGTGACGATCTGTTGCTCACCTTACTTGCCGGCGTTTAAATCCGACGCCTTTTTCCGGCCTTCCTTAACCATGCTTTCATAGTAATCCCTGACTTTTTCAGGATCAAACGAAAGAAAGGTTCCGCCGGATGCAAAATGCTGCAAAAAGACTTTGCCCACCGCATATGTCACGGCCCCGGAGGTAATGGCAACGGCCAGGGTTCCGGTTGTTTGTCCGATAATTGGAATGGCTTTGAATAAACTGATCATGGTCGTGGCTGATAGCACCGGAACAGCGCCTCCCACAAGGGGAGTCAAAACGTTTTTTATTTTGTCATTGGTATACGGCACGTCATAGATACTCGCCAGCTTGCGAATCAAATTAATCTGAACGCCGGTAATCCCAAGAAGATCAACCAGGGGAATGGGCACAAGGCCAACGCCCATGGCGGACAGAACATGGTTTTGAATTGTTTTATTCGCCGCATCCATCTGGTCCGGCGCCTGTTCCTCAACCACAGCCTCTTCTTTTTGTTCTGCGGTTTCAGACTTTTTTTCCTTGATCATGGCAACCCCCTTTTTAAATAAATAGGATTTATCGTGCCTGCAGCAGGTGTTTCCCGCCATCCGGATCAGTGGTTACAATTCAAACAGATTTCCTTTAAAAGGCGATTTTGCAATCAGTATACAGTCCGCACGGAAACAGAGGTTCCATAGTAAAATAGATGAATATCTATCCGAGATCGTTTTCAACGAAAGTTCTGAAATGAATCCGGTTATTCTTTCTACCCTGCCTTTAACGCCGTGTCAACATCATTTTTGACACGGCGCCGGAAGCATGATTCGGACCGGCGGGATTATCTTTATAACCCCTGGCTTTTCGCGGATCAAACATGAGAATACTGCATGATAACCCCGCATATTTCCCGGTCAGCCGCCACACAACAGCTGTACCCGTGACCGAGTTGAATTCGTTTCAGCCAGTATGTTTTATCGTAAAGAATCGCCCGGTTGGAATCAAGCCGGACATCCGTCAGCGGTATTTGCATTCCCCTGCCGTCAGCCTTTACAACAGCCTCCTTGGCTGTCCAATGTTCATAAAAAGAGTGAAGGGGATCATTGGAAAGCTCAATGACCGCCTGCTCTTCCAGCCTGAACTCGTATCTGAAATCAGGCCAATCCAGGGGTCTTACCTTCTCGATATCAATGCCGACCCGCCCACGGTCAGCAAATGCACAAGTAACATACCGGCCTGAATGGGACACATTAAAATCCATGGTCCCTCGAATGTAGGGCCTTCCGTAATTGTCATGGGCCAGGCGATCCAGGACGTCATCGCCCCACAAAGCGCTTAAACCATCCTTGACCAATAGCTTCCCAACCAGGGTTGCCAGCCTGTCCTGCCAGCGGTGGTAACGGCAAATCCGGGCTTGCAGGTTTTCGGGAATCCGGCCCAGGCAGCGTTGCCACTTGGACCACGGCCAATTTCGTTCAAAAAAAGCGTAAGCAACATTGATTGTACTCAATTGTCCGGTCATTCCGATTTTTTCGGATCAGAAGCCATCACCAGGATTAAACCGACAAAAGGCGTCAACAGCAAAGAACCGAAAAAATACCCCCAGAAACCAAATCGGCGATTCGCACCGATCAACCCGATCAAAAGACTAGTGATAACCCATATCATCGTTGTCATAAATTATATTTTTCCTCTCTGGCATCAATTGAAACCTGAATAATAAAGTTGTCTTACATGAAAGGCATTACTGCACGCAGACCAGGGTTCCTTCCATGCCGGTTTTAATGTTGGCCGCATTGGCTTCATCCGTATCGATATGCATGGCCAGGCGAAAATCCGGATGGACCCGCACCAGGACATCACCGAATATGAGCGTTCGTTCCCCTTCCACCCGTACCATTACCAGATCACCATCCTTCAGCCCATATGAAAGGGCGTCTTCAGGCGGCATATGTATATGGCGAAAGGAACAGATGACCCCCTTGGGAATCGCACACGACCCGCGGGAGCCTTCAAGTTTCAGTCCGGGAGTGCCTTCTATGGACCCGGATGCCCGGATGGGGGCTTTCACCCCTAATTTGAATTCTTCCGTCATGGAGATCTCGACCTGGGTTTCTTTTCTTTTGGGCCCCAGCACCCTGACACGGTCAACCCGTCCCTTGGGCCCCACCAGATTGACGGTTTCCTGGCAGGCAAACTGGCCCGGCTGGGAAAGATCGGAGCGATGGGTCAGCTGAATGTCCTCCCCAAATAATAACGAAATTTCCTTTGTTGCCAGATGGACGTGATGGGCTGAGACCTCGATGGGGAATTTTTTTTCTT
Organism: Desulfobacteraceae bacterium; assembly: GCA_024225635.1. Lineage (GTDB taxonomy): Bacteria > Desulfobacterota > Desulfobacteria > Desulfobacterales > Desulfobacteraceae > Desulforapulum. Next base: position 68,175 of record JAAEMK010000787.1, read on the forward strand.
TTTGCTTTTGAATCACCCGGGATACATTTTCCCGTCCCAGGGCGCGAATTGTCTCCCGGGCGATCATTCTGCCTTCATCAGCCGGGATAACCAGCACTTTTATCCTGTCGTCTTTATCAGAGATCTCAACCGGTCCATCCAATGCGGAGGATAAGGATTTATTCCTTTTGTCATCGATCTCGACCCCCATGGGCAACAGCCCCTGGCAGGCCAGTCCCCTCACCCAGGCACTGCTTTCGGCGATGCGCCCGGTGAAAACCAGGGCATGCAGTCCTCCCAAAGCCGAGGTATAGGCCCCGATATATTTTCTTATCCGGTAACAGAATGCCTGGATTGTAAGCTGAGCCCGTGAATCCCCTTTATTGGCTGCCGCTTCAATGTCATTGAGATCACGGGAAATCCCGGACAGTCCCTTCAATCCGCTATGAAGGTTGAGCAGTTCATCCACTTCATCCGGTGACAATCCTTTCTCCCGGCAAAGATGGGTAACAATGGAAGGATCCATATCCCCGCACCGGGTATCCATCATCAATCCGGCCAAAGGCGTCATTCCCATGCTGGTGTCCACCGAACGGCCATGATCGATAGCGCACAGGGAGGCGCCTTGATCCAGGTGACACGTCACCAGTTTCAACTCCCGATAATCTTCTTTCAGATACGTAGCGGCTTGAAGCATGGCGTACTTGTGGGAAATGCCGTGGAATCCGAACCGCCGGATTTTATCATTCTCGAAATATTCATGGGGAAGCCCGTAGACGCAAGCATGGGCCGGCATTTTTTGATGGAAACCGGTATCAAAAACAGCCACCTGGGGAACATTTGGAAAATGCCTTTGACTCATTTTGATAACCATGAGATTAGGCGGATTGTGCAGGGGGGCCAGCTTCGCGTATTTATCAATATCACTTAAGACACTGTCATCAATAAGCTCGGCATGACCGTACTTGTCTCCTCCATGCACGACCCTGTGGCCGATTGCGCTGAGTTCATCCCTGTCCCGGATAACGCCATGAACAGGATCAACCAGCATGTCAATCAGGCCTTTAAAGGCGTCTTCATAACCGACCAGTCCCAGGTTCTTTTTAACCTCTCCTTTGGGAGTAACCCCGGTGATATGATACGACTTGTCACCGGCCCTTTCAATGACTCCGGCCGTATTACCGGACCTGTCCCCCGTATTGAAAAAACAATACTCAATGGATAACAGGCCGCAATTGATTACCAGGATCTTCAGGGGAGTAGTTGTGGACAATCCCAGTCCATAGGGATCTGTTTGACTTTTCCAGGCATCGTTCACCCGGGATTGTTCTTCCTCATTCTCCTGACGGCTTTTTAAACGGGCGGTTATGGTTTGCGCAAGCACCTTCACCGCCTGGACATTAACCGCTACAAAAGTGGAAAAAATCTCATGGGAAATAAGAAAAAGATGACATTTACTAATGGCTAAGACATCGGCACTGGTGGGTTCGCCGGTAAGCAGGGACATTTCTCCCAGAATATCACCCTGCTTCAGCAGACCGAGCCGGATGCGTTTTCCCGCGTCTCCGGAAACGACGGCTTCCGCTTCTCCATCCAGCATCACACCTAAAAACTTTCCCGGCTGGCCGAATTGTATAATAACGTCTCCGGAAACATATGACCGCAGATGGGAAGCTTCGATCAACCGGTTTAATTCTTCCTGAGAGAATCCGCTGAACAGCGGAATCCCGGCTAAAAATTCAGCTATCTGTTCCATGGAGACTACCTCCCAAAGAAGTAATTCATATATTAAAAACAGACGACATGAAATACACCTGGATATTATCCGGACAACCGGAACAATTCTCGGACATTATTAGAAACATCGGGATTTTTTTGAATCACTAAAGGTAAATGTATCAAATCCATCAGCGGCATTCAATAAAAATCAATCCCTTTGCCCGGCATGCTTTTGAAAAACGCCTTTTCGACTTTTCCGCCTTGAAATGTATCACCACCATTGAAACCCCCGGCAATTTGTTTTATAAGAAGAAGATAGCCTTTTACAAATGAACGAAACAGCCCCGGGATCTCCGAATTTAGTTATCAGCACGCCCGACGCCGTTTGGAAACGACCATGTCACAATGACCTTGTGGGCCTGGCGGCTGAAGTTAACGGAATAATACCATTAAAAATCGAGGGCCGGATCATATCATGTGTACCCCCGAAAAAAAACCGCCTAAGACCCGGTTGATTATGGATGCCGTCCGGAACAAGGCTGTGGAAGAAAGCTCCCCGGACATCCTGGAAGAAACGGTGGAGCTTGTCATATTCACCATGGCCCGTCGCTATTTTGCCTTTCAGGGAAGAGAGGTGAGAGAAATTCTGCCGTTTTCGCCAATCACCGAGGTGCCGGGATGTCCCCGGACCATCCGGGGAATTATCAATGTGCGCGGGGATATTGAATCGGTGATAAACCTCCATACCCTTCTTGAACTGGATGAAGTTCCGGTCTCCCCCGCAACCCGGTTTATCCTGGGCCGGTCCGGGGAGCTGCTATCAGGTATACAGGTGGAACATGTGGCGGATGTGATCTCCGTTGAAAAGGCGAAGATAAAACCGGCCATCTCCACATTATCCCCTGCCATAAGGAACTATGCCCATGGCGGGGAGGAATTGTATAAAGGACGCTATGTCATTGTTCTGAGTGTGGAACAACTGTTTAAAACACTGTTAAACTGATCCGGCCATGGGCGAAATAAAAAGGAGAACTTTTCCGTGAAAAGTGACTTGACCCTTCTTTTATTCAATATCATGGGCATTGATTTTGGGATGGATGTGGAACCGGTCAAAGCCATGGAGCATTTGGACACCCTTCCGGACAAAAAATCCGGGGTTGTCTGGTTCCATGAAAAAATTGATTTTCCCCGCCCCCCTGTGCTATATAATTTTCCAAGGGCCCTACACATTGAAACAGAAAAAAAACTGTTTCAGCTGGTTATTGATAACCCCCGGGATATGCCCCTTGTTATTCCCATTGAAAAGATAAAACCTTTTCCTGTACTGGTTGAACAGTTCCTCACCCCCACACCGCTTTGGGCCGTATGTCCCCTCAAAGAGCGAATTTTGTTACTGGTGGATCCCCTTGAAATGTGCCGGTGACTCATCCCTGATGAACCACCCTTGGGAATGGAATTCCCGGGGTGCAAGGTTTAAACTCAAGTGTCTAACCTTTTATTTGAGGATTGACCATGAATTTAAGACAGAAAAACACCATTCCTTCTTTCATTATCATGATCGCCATTTTCGCCGTAGGATCGTTGGTAACGGTAAATAAACTGAACGAATTAAAAAAAAACATCGTCTCCCGGCCAATGGAGAATTCCATGGAGGTGCTGTTGCGAAGCGTTGAATTCACCGCCCAGCAGACCCTGGAGAAATCGTCGCTCTTCTCCAGGCTGCCCCAGGTGATCAAGGCTTTTGAGCTTGCCCATTCCGGCGACATCGATGATCCCCGGGACGAGCAGGGCCAGCTGGCACGGGAAATGCTGAGGCGGGAGCTCAGGACCGCCATGGACGGATATGAAATCGTCACCGGCAACGGGCCGATGAAGCTTCATTTCCACCTGCCAAACGGCCGAAGCCTGGTTCGCATGTGGCGGCAGCGGCAGATCAGGATCAATGGGAAGTGGGAGGACAGGTCCGACGATATTTCCGACTTCCGCCATACGGTTCTGGACGTCAACACCACGGGGAAACCGGTCAGGGGAATAGAGCTTGGCCGGGGCGGTTTTGTAATCCGGGGGCTTTCACCCATTATGAACTCCCAGGGACGGCCCCTTGGATCGGTGGAGGTGCTGTTTGATTTTGCGCCCCTGGTGAAAACCCTTTTCGCGAATAATCATTATTTTGTTCGACTATACATGAACAAGCAGTTTCTCTCCATTACCCACCGGCTTCAGGATGCGGAAAAATACCCCGTTGTTAAAGATCGCTATGTCCAGGTCATGGGCCGGAAGACAGAGGATGGAACCGACGGGAAATGGGCACTGTCCCTCATGAATCAGGGAAAGACCGATTTCGCCATTCAAATGAACGGAAGAAAAGCCATGGCTGCTTTTCCAATCAAAGATTACAAGGCGAGCCAGATCGGTGTGATGACCCTGGAAACGGATATGACTGAAGAATATGCCCTGGTTAGAAATATTATTGTATTCCAGGTGATGATGCTTTTTCTGGTTGTCATTGCCCTGGGCGTGCTCAGTTCGCTGTTTCTGTCCAGAACCGTTTTAAAACCGGTGTCCGGCATAATGGCCATATCCCAGCAACTGTCCAAAGGGGATTTGAGGAATACCGTTGAAGTGACCTCAAAGGATGAAATGGGCCTGTTGTCGGAAACCGTCAATTTCATGGTACAGTCGGTGCGGGAGATGGTGGGCAAGCTCGTTGAGGTGGTGACCCGTCTGACCGCCAACAGCGATCAGATCAACAAGGCCCTCCAGGACCAGGTATCCAGCGCGTCGGAACAATCGGCATCGGTATCCGAGATCACTTCCACCATGGCTGAATTCTCCGCATCCTCCAGGCAGATTGCCGAACATGCCGATACGGTTCTCACCATTGCCGAAGAGGCCCTTAACCAGGCCAATGAAGGGGAAAAATCCGTTTCCCTGGTGACGGGTAAGATGGAAGACATTCACACCGGCAATGAGAATACGGTAAAGGGAATCCATGAGCTGGGAAACAAAACCCGCGAAATTGCCAAGATCATGGAGATCATCAACAACATTGCGGACCAGACCAAGCTGATAGCCTTTAATGCCGCCCTTGAGGCATCCAGCGCCGGTGAAGCCGGAAAACGGTTTGGTGTTGTAGCCGTTGAGATCAGGCGTCTGGCCGAAAATGTGGAAGCCTCCACCCGTGAGACGGAAAAAAGGGTAATCGAAATACAGGATGCAGTGGATAACATGATGCTGGCTTCGGAAAAAAATACCGGTTACATCAATGAGGGGTTGAGTTTTACCTCCCACACCCGGGAAACCCTTGCCAACATTGTCGGCAGGTCCCAGGATACCCGGGATGCGGCTCAACAGATCACCCTTTCCACCCAGCAGCAGAAAACCGCCAGTGACCAGGTGGTCCAGGCCCTGAGGGAGATCGATGAAAGCGGACGGCATACCACCCGGGCCATCAAGCAGATCGGCGATAACGGGGAAACATTGAATCAGCTGGCGGAACAGCTGGATACACTTATTCATGGATTTAAGCTTTGATTATTTACTTACAGGTATAGGAAAGCCGCCATGAAACCGGTACGGATTTTGATTGTGGATGACAGCGCCCTGGTCCGGGATTTCCTGGCGGAGATCCTGGCGCCGGACAAGGAGATTGAGGTGGTGGGCAATGCCGGCAACGGCTTTGAAGCCCTGGAAAAAATAGCCGCGCTCAAGCCGGATCTTGTCACCATGGACATTGAAATGCCTGAAATGAACGGGATGGTGGCCATTGAGCATATCATGGGCGGAGAAAATTCACTGCCCATTCTGGTGGTGACCTCCCTGGATGATTCCGGCACCGCATATGACGCGATCTCCAGGGGGGCACTGGAAGTGATGCCCAAACCGGATATGAAGCAATTGAATGCCGAATCCTTTGCCCAAAGGATCAAACTGCTTTCCAAGGTAAAAGTGGTACGTCATATTCGAAGCGGAAGCTATAAAAATAATAATTCCAAAAGAAGGAGCCCTGTCTGGGCAAGCCCCAAAATCATTGCCATCGCAAGCTCCACAGGGGGGCCCGGGGTATTGGCCTGGCTGTTTGGCGGGCTTGAACATTCCCTGGATGTGCCGGTGGTGGTGGCCCAGCACATTGCCAGGGGGTTTGATACGGGCCTGGTGAAATGGCTGAACAGGAATTCCCCCAATGCCCACATAAAAAAGGGAGTTCCAGGGGAAACGCTCAAGCCTGGAGTCATCTATCTTTCCCCCTCCTACGGGCACATGGAAATCACTCCCCGGAACACCATTGAGGTCTATCCTCCCGGGCCAGCGGATATCTATACGCCCTCCTGTGATCGGCTGCTGACATCCGTTGCCAGGACCCATGGGCAATTTTCCATGGCCATTGTATTGACTGGGATGGGCAATGACGGGACAGCAGGCGCCCAGGCAGTCAAACAGTCCGGAGGCACAACCATTGCCCAGGATAAAGCCACGTCCGTGGTGTATGGCATGCCCCGGGCAGCCGTGGAAAGCGGCTGCATCGATCAGGTGATGTCCCTCAACGAAATCGGCAGATGCCTGAATGTCATGGCCAGGGAAGGATCATGAGCTATTCCAATATTAAAAAATTGGTTTACCAGCGAACCGGCCTTACCTTTGACGCCTATCGCACCATGATTCTCAGGGAGAAAATTTCCCGGCAGATGACAGCATTGGATATGGATGACATGGAAACCTATTGCTATGAAATCAGCCGCAACAAAGAACTCTTTGATGACCTTGTGGATGGATTGACCATAAATGAGAGTTATTTTTATCGTGAAGCGTATCATCTGGATTGCCTGTCCCAATGGGTGGTCCCAAAACTTATGACAGGGGAAACAGGGAAAGAGGAAATCTCCATTCTCAGTGCCGGCTGTTCCACAGGGGAAGAACCCTGCTCCATCGCCATGGCCCTGGACCAGGCCCATGGGCCCTCCGCTCTCGCAAGGCTTCACATTTCAGGGGTGGATATTGACCGCACCGCCCTTTCCAAGGCCCGCGCCGGTATTTATGGAAAATGGAAAGTGCGCCAGCTCACCCCGTCAATGCTGTCACGTTACTTTGATCCCATCCATGGGGACAGATTTGTTGTGAAACCGGATATCCTGAAAAAAATCGTCTATTACCATCACAACCTCATGGATAAGCCCATGGCGAAAATGCGCCACGCCATGGATTTCATTTTTTACCGCAATGTCTCCATCTATTTTGATACCACCACCCGGGTGAAGGTATTATCACACCTGGACAGGATGTTGAAACCCGGGGGATATCTTGTGATGGGAGCCACCGAAACCCTTTCCCATAATACCGGTCAACTCCCCCTGGTGGAAATGGATGGCTGCTTTGTTTATCAAAAACCGGCAAAGAGTACGCCCGCCCATTGCAAAACCGGCGGGAGTTCCGGGGAAGATCATCCATGGGAAAGCGCCCCCGGCCCGGATTCTCCCCCAGGGGAAGAGGGTGAACCCGCAACGGACGGGACAAGCATGGAAAATTCAATGTTCCTTTATGAAAAGTCACTTACCCTGGCCCGGCAAAAAGAATTTGACCATGCCCTGGCCCTGCTTGAACCGGTGCTGGAAAAAAAAGACGGCATGATGGAAAAGGCCGGGATTTTGCGGGCAGGCCTGCTCATCCAGAAGGGAGATACCGAAACGGCCGGCCGGTTGTGTCGGCAGTTTATAGAGACCAATCCGCACTGTGCTCCGGCCTGTCTGCTTCTGGGAATGATTGCCGGCATGGACCATCACCCCCGGGAGGGCCTGAAGCGCTTCCTGGAAACCACCCATATTGATCCCGGGAACTGGCTGGCCCATTTCCTGATGTTCCAGACCTACCAGGCATTGGGAAACCAAAACAAGGCTTCCCGGCAGGCTGCCATTGTGATCAGCCTTCTTGAGAAGGGTCGGGAAAGCCACCACGGTCTTGATTATTTTCCCTTTTCCTTTTCAAGGGAGGATATTCTTCAGCTTTGCCGGAAACAGTCGACATTAAACGTTTAATCACAGGAACCCCACCCATGGCATTTGACAGATCCAAATTTATTCAACGGTTCATCGAAGATTCCGGTGACCATCTCCGTGAAATGAACAAGGGACTGATTGCCCTGGCAGACACCCCTTCGGATCCGGCCGTAATGGATGCTGTATTCCGGGCGGCCCACACCATAAAGGGCTCTTCCCGAATGATGAAATTGATCCATATCAGCGACATGGCCCACCTGCTGGAGGATGTGCTGGACGGATTGAGAAAAAAGAAACTCCCTTATTCCAATGCCATTTCCAATGTGCTGTTTGAGGGGATGGACACCCTGTCCCGCATGATGGAAGCCCTTTCCAGGGGGGATGAAACAGCCGGCCCCAACGGGATCATCAAGCAGCTGAAACGGGCGGCGGGAGGCGACCTGCCGGAAGACGCAAAAAATAATGATCCCCCGGAGGACGTCCTTGCCCCCGGCAAAGGAGAAAGCGAATCGCCGGCAAACGAGGCACGGGATATTCCCGGCCATGGGGAGGGACCAGCCCCGGACAAACAACCGGAAAAGGAGAGTACGGGGGAGCCTTTACTTGAAAAAGCCGATTCCGGCAAAGAAAAAAACAGTAAAAAGCAGGAGACCATCCGTGTGATGGTGGAGAAACTGGACGGGCTGATCAACCTCATGGGGGAAGTGGTTTCCACCCATAAAACAGTGGAAAGCCATGCCCGCAGGCTCAGCGAGCTTTTCCTGGCCGTCGGCGATTTTCAAACCCTTCTGGAACGGAACAAAACCGGTACCGGCCCGGAAGATTTTGAAAAACGGTTCGCCCCCATTTATGCCATGATAAACACTCTGAATCAGGGCATTCATGACTACCTGGGGGTGTTTGCGCCCCTGATGTCACAGCTGCAAACCCGCTCGCTGGAGATGCGCATGCTGCCCCTGTCCACCATTTTTGATTCCCTGCACATGGTGGTCCGGGATCTGTGCCGCGGATCGGGGAAAAAGGTTTTTCTTGAGGTTACCGGCGGTGAAACGGAGATGGACAAAAAGATGATGGAGCAACTGAAAGATCCCCTGATTCATATGGTTCGAAACTGCATCGACCATGGCATGGAGGCGGAAGATCTCCGTGTGAAGGCGGGGAAACCATCCCATGGGACCATCCGGATTTCTGCCGCCATGGATGGCGGCAGTGTCCATATTGTCATCGCCGACGACGGTGGCGGCATTCCCGTGGACAGGGTTGCCCAAAAAGCGTTGACCCGGGGAATCATCACGGAATCAGCCCTCGGGGAGATGGGGCCGTCAGATGTGATTCAGTTGATTTTCCATCCCGGACTCAGCACGGCGGAGACCATCACCGATATTTCCGGCCGGGGGGTTGGCATGGATGTGGTCAGGCAAAACATTGAGAATGATCTCAATGGCGCCATTTCCGTTGATACCACCCCTGGACTGGGAAGCACGTTCCACATTCTTCTGCCGGAAACCCTTGCCATTATCCATGTCTTTATTGTGACATTGGAATCGGTCCTATATGCCGTTCCGGCAAGCCATGTGACTGAAATTGTCAAGGTACCCGGGAACAAAATCATCAATGCCCAGGGAAAAGCGGTACTGCGGTTGCGTGGTGAGCTTGTGCCCGTGGTTCCCATGGGAGACGTCCTGGGCTGTCCCCCCCGGGACGGTAAACTCAGAGAAAGCCCATTTCTGCTGATTCTTATTTCAGGTCAGGGAGAGGAACGCCTGGGCATGGTGATCGACACCCTGGTCAGTGAGGAGGAACAGGTGGTAAAGCCCCTTCCCCTGCATATGCGGGGGGTGGAGCTGGTAACAGGAACCATTATTTCCGATACCCATGGCATTATTCTGGTGCTGCATATGATCCACATGATTGAACAGGCCAAAAAAATCGATAAAACCGGAGAATGGCTTTTCCAGGACTTCCAGGACTTCCAGGACCGGGAAACCATGCGTCCCCATCTCCTGGTGGTGGATGATTCGGTGACCACCCGGGAAATTGAAAAATCGATCCTTGAATCCAATGGCTATAAGGTCACCCTGGCACAGGACGGGGTGGACGGATTGAACCGGGCCATGGAATTTGCCTATGATCTCATTGTTTCAGATGTGGATATGCCGGGGCTTACCGGTTTTGCCATGATCGAGAAAATCAGATCCACAACCATCCATGCCCATACCCCTATCGTCCTTATCTCTGCCAGGGACAGCCGGAAGGATATGCAAAAAGGGATTGAGGCGGGTGCCAGCGCATATATCGTCAAGGGAGATTTTGATAAAAACAACCTGCTGGAAACCATTGATAATTTGTTGGGAGCAGTTTGATCCTTTCAGTATTATTGCCAAGGAGCGAATGTGACATGTCTACCCCAAATTTAACCATTCTGCTTGCGGAAGATGATCCCTTTGCCCGCGCCATGCTCGAACAGATCCTTTCGGACAAGGGATACCGGATAAAGATGGCGGAAAACGGTCAGGAAGCGTTGAAAAAATTCTACGAGGACAACGATATAGACCTTATCATCACCGACATGAACATGCCGGAGATGAACGGACTTGAGCTCATTCGCAAACTCAGGGATGAGGGTAACGACCTGCCCATCATTGTGCTGACAAGCAACCTTGAAATCAAAACCGCGGTCAGTGCCATCTATGGCGGCGCCAACGCCTATCTGCTGAAGGATGAAAATATTGAAGATACCTTTGTCCATGCCATTGAGCACACCTGGGACCATTATCAGCTGGCCCGGGAGAAACACCGGCTGTTGATAAAATTGGAAGAGAAGAACCAGGAGCTGGAACGGCTCACCTTTCTTGACGGTCTCACCGGCATATCCAACCGCAGATATTTTGATATGCTCATTGATAAGGAATGGCGCCGGGGCACCCGGGATAAATTTCCCATTTCCATCGCCATGATCGACATCGACTGTTTCAAATTCTACAATGATACCTATGGCCACCAGTCCGGAGATGACTGCCTTAAACAGGTGGCCGGCGCCTTAAAGGATTCCCTGTTCCGCCCGGGGGATTTCATTGCCCGCTACGGGGGCGAGGAGTTTGTCGCTGTCATGCCCAACATCGGGCTGAAGGGAGCAATGGAGATGGCGGTCAGGATGCAGCATAATATCAGAAAACTTGCCCTCCCCCATGAAAAGTCGGACGTGTCCGACCATGTCACCGTGAGCATCGGCCTTGCCTGTATGGTTCCGGACCCCCAAACCGATACGGCCCAGCTGATTGAGCGGGCGGATACATGCCTGTACCGTGCCAAGGAACAGGGACGCAACCGGATTTGCCAGACCCAATAACCGACCCCCCATTTCTGAAGATTAATCAGACTCCCGGACAATTTAAAAATGGCGCGATAATTGCAACCGCTATGGACAAGTGAACGGCGAGGAAATACGATTAATCTTTTTTAAGGGGGGAAGGGAAATGAAAAAAAAATATTTAGTCGGATTGGCAACCTTGTTGTTGTTCGTAGGAATGACTGGGAGTGCATATGCAACAGTGGTATCTTTTTTTGGAGAAGACTTGTCAGGTGGAAGGGCGGATGCCGATGCCGCCCACGCCGATTTCATGTCAATCCTAACCGGTGTGGGTACAGAGGATTTCGAAGGCTTTAACTATGGGACTTCCACACCGATCTCCCTCGACTTCGGGGTTGCCGGAACGGCAACACTCAATGGTATCGGCAGGATTAAAACATACTCGAGTATCGGCAGATGGGCAACATCCGGAACGAAATACTGGGAAACAAATTCAAATTTCAACATCACTTTTTCCACGGCGATTTCAGCATTTGGATTTTACGGAACCGATATAGGAGATTTCGGCGGAGAGGTTATCCTGAACTATACAAACGGAACAACCCAAACCATAGGCATTGGCAATACAATAGGCGCAACGGATGGGTCAGTCCTCTATTTTGGCTTTTGTGAAGATGAAAAGGATCTGGCTTTTAACTCTATCTCCTTCAGCAATACAAATGGCAGAGACTGGTTTGGTTTTGACGACATGACCATTGGCATACATGAACAGATAACGCAATATGAGCCTACACCCGAACCCTCCACCGTCCTGCTCGTGGGTATCGGCCTTGCCGGCCTGGTGGGATACAGCCGCAAGAGATTCACCGCCAAAAGCTAACCTGCTTTCCATGACATCATCATAGCATCCCCCGGTGCGAACCGGGGGATGCCCCCTCTTTCCCTCCAAAACCCCATATCTGCCATCATCTATCCAGGCGAAAACCGCCCCCCTGAAAGTAATAGCCACAAATTCAAGATATTGAAAAAAGGTATCATCATAACCCGGTTTACCCATTTTCTTATGGTATCTTTTTCATATTTCCAGACAAAATGTTATTTAATTTCCCCATAAAAAAACCAATTATGAGAAAAATGTAATATCCGCGCCAATTAACGGCATATCGAAGAGAAGCACCGGGGCCCGGACTCGATGCCGGGAGGATTCAATGGGATGGCAGGGGCCTGCCATTAACACTCCCCGCGCATCCTGCTTTGGGAGAAACTGAAATTAACCCTGTATTTATGTAAAGAAACATGATAATTACGCCCCGGCGTTTCCTGGAAGCATGATCCCAATGCCCCCGGAGACATCACGTAACAAAGGGAACTTGAATAAGAGAAGTTGACGGAACAGCCCGCCTTTCAATTATATCAGGATCATTTTGACAATTCGTGAATTTATGTGTGCCGTGCCCGGCTGGGAGCGGCGCGCTTTATTCATGCATGGATTAATATTTTTGCCGGGTTCCTGTTCAACAGGTAATGTGGAGGTTAGATTTGGTAGGGAAAGAAAAAAAAGATGTTGCGGTTGTCGGAGCGGCTCTTTTTGCGATGTTTTTTGGTGCGGGAAATTTGATATTTCCATCAGCCCTGGGTTTTCATGCGGGTGACAACTGGCTTGTATGCGTGCTTGGCTTTTTTATGACCGGGGTTGGCCTGCCCATACTGGGAGTCATTGCCGTTGCAAAGAACGAAGGTTCGTTTGACAGGCTGGCCGGGAAAGTCAGTCCAGGCTTTGCAAAGTTGCTTGGCGCCGTGATTGTCCTTTCCATCGGGCCTTTCCTTGCCATTCCAAGGACCGGCGCCACGGTATACGAAATAGGCGTCAAACCCTTGTTTCAAAATATGGACCCGTTACTGGTTTCGGCCATTTTCTTTTCCATCACATTGCTTTTTGCCCTCAGGCCGTCGGGCGTTGTTGATAAGATCGGTAAATATTTGACCCCGTTGCTGCTGCTGATCATCAGCATGATTGTCATCAAAGGTGTTGCAGCGCCCATGGGAATCCCTGTTGATACCGGTTTTACCCACCCGTTTTCAAAAGGCTTTTCCGAAGGGTATCAAACCATGGATGCCCTGGCTTCCATTCTGTTTGGGGGACTGGTGCTGGCCTCCCTGGGCCAAAAAGGATATACCGATCCCGGGAAGCAGATCAATATGGCCTGTCATGCCGGCTTGATCGCAGGGCTGGGTTTGATGTTCGTTTATGGAGGGCTGCTGTACCTGGGCGCCACGGGCAGCGGCAGTAATATGTTCCAGGCCGGTATCACCAAGGCGGATCTTCTCATCACCATTACCAATACCCTGTTCGGCCCCTACGGCCGCACCGCCATGTGCATTGCGGTTTCAGCGGCCTGCCTGACGACCTCCATCGGCTTGACCGCGGTTGTCGGCAACTATTTTGAAAAGGAAAGCAAGGGGAAATTAAGCTACCGGCTGGTTGTCCTTGTGACAACCGCATTCAGCATGGTGATCTCGGTGTGCGGTATCGAGAACATCATCAAATTTTCAATCCCCCTCCTGGTCATTGCATATCCGGTGGTCATTGTCCTGATCGTGCTCACCATTGCCTCCAGGAAAATCAGTTCGATTTTCTATCGCGGCGCGGTGACGGGCGCCCTGGTTGTGAGCGTTTTTGATGCGCTGGCCTATTTGAAGATCGACACGGGTCTTGCGGGTAAACTCATATCAAAACTGCCATTCTACGGGTCGGATTTCTCCTGGGTCATTCCCGCCTTCGCCTGCGCCCTGTTGATGGAACTGGTCATGAAAATAACAAAGAAAGCACCCATCGGGAACCAGCCTGTGAATAATAATCCTTAAGCGCTTTAACCAAAGGAAACCGTGGGACGAGACCGGCGTTACCCCAAGGGGCATCGCCGGTTTCAAGTTTCCCTTGGCCCTGGGAACGGCGGGGGGGATTACTGATTTTTGTTCACCCCGTATTTATTTCTGTTGTATTGAAGCTTTAAGGCGTTTATCATGCCCTTGTCCCTGATGGTATGAAAGATCAGTTTGCGCCTGTTCATGTGAAAGAACCGCTTTCCATATTTTTTCAGCTGATCCTGATCGATCTCAAATCCCAGGCCGTCAAGGGCCGGGGGCCTCATGAATCCATTGTCGTGGGCAAAGGGTTTTCTCAACAGGCCGTCCCGTTTTTCAATGGTCCATGACGGGGGGTCCAGGGGATATTCAAGGGGTTTGACGCCATTGAAACCGCTTGCCAGCATCACCTGAAGGTTCACGGCAAAACCGATGCCGTTGGTCCAGGTATGGGGAGTAAACCCGAGGCCGTTTTCCCGGCAGCATTCGGCGATATCCAGGGTCTGCTTGATTCCGCCGGTCATGATACTGTCCGGCTGGAAGATGTCGTAGCATTTTCTTTCGATCATCATCTTGAGTTCAGGATAACCGTTGGTGTGGATCTCCCCCCCGGTGATGGGCACCCTGCTGTAGCCGGTCAGTTCGGTCAAGGCGTCAAAGTCGTCCATGGGCAGCGGTTCTTCGAGCCATGAAACCCCCAGGTCATGGCAGGCATCGGCAAAATACATGGCGCGGCCAAGATCCCACAGGGGGGCATCGTTGACAATGGTTACCCGCCAGCCCTGGTTGGCGTCCACTCCGATTTTCATCTTATGGCCAACGGCCTTGGCAACCGCTTCAACCTGCCTGACATCTTCCGTCCTGTCGAAATCATGAACCCTGAGCTTAATGGTCCTGAATCCTTCTTCATAACGCTTTTCCGCTTCCTCGATGCGCTTTTCAGCGGATTTGATCTCTCCCGTGGAAGCATAGAGCTCCACCGGCCTGGTTCCGCCGCCGAAAAGTTCATACACCGATTTGCGTTCAATCTTTCCACGGATATCCCAGAACGCGGGTTCGATCCAGTTGGCCCGGACGCCCAGGTAGGAAACCTCCCTGAGCCTCTGGAGAACGAGATCCATATCCAGGGCATCCACACCTATGAGGTAAGGAGCGATCAGCTCTCCCAGCCCCTGCCTTTCATTTGAGATGGCAGGACCTGCGGAATATCCTTCAACACCGCTTTTGGTGACCATGCGGATCAGGTCAAACCTGTTGTCGGTTGAGGGATATCCGGGAATCCAGCTGGGATAGAATGTTTTTTTCAAGGGGATGCGGACATGATACAATTCGATCTCTGAAATGATGCTCATCTGATACTCCTTCTCATATGTTCTTCATGAAATAAAACTATTCTTTCAATGCTCGTTTCGCTCTTTAAGAATTACAGGTCAGTGCGGATTGCGGCAGGTTGTCTCCTCTTTCTTCATAAGTATAGTTATCATAGCTCCAACGTTTCAGTTTCCATGATCCGTGGTCCGATCAATGGCCCCATTCCTTTTCCTTCTAGACAACCACCGCTTTTTAAAATAATGAAAGCGGCATACGCTCTATACAAAGAGTTCTTCAAAAAATCAATCAGGAAAAGAAAATGAACGTAAAAGCAGGGACTTTTCCCATTGTCAGGAAGGCCGAAACCCTTGACCATTTTGAAATCGTGAAGACTATAAATGATAGAGGCATGACCTCTCAATGGACCAACTGAAATGGGAGGCATAGGAAAAATGAAGGCAATGGTATTGAACAGGCTCAGTCAACTCCATGGGAATCCAACCCCGCTGGACCCCATGGAAGTTCCGGTTCCAATTCCGGGAGAGCAGGAAATATTGGTGAAAGTATCGGCCTGCGGGGTGTGCCATACGGAACTGGACGAGATCGAGGGCAGAACCCCTCCCCCGCATCTGCCGGTCATTCCGGGCCATCAGGTGATCGGGCACGTGGAGGAAACAGGCGGTAAGGCCAACCGGTTCAAGCCGGGAGAAAGGGTCGGCATCGCCTGGATCTATTCAGCCTGTGGGAAATGCAAATTCTGCCGCAACGGCAAGGAAAACCTGTGCCCCGATTTCAAGGCCACGGGCCGGGACGCCAATGGCGGATATGCCCGGTACATGGTTGTTCCGGAGGACTTTGCCTACCCCGTTCCGGAGATCTTTTCCGACTCCGAGGCCGCGCCGCTCCTGTGCGCGGGGGCAATCGGCTACCGGGCCCTGGGACTGACGGGTATCAGGGACGGGCAGAACCTGGGCCTGACCGGTTTTGGGGCGTCGGGCCACCTGGTCCTGATGATGGCAAGACATCTATACCCGGACACCCGGGTGTTCGTATTTGCCAGGAACCCAAAAGAAAGAGCGTTCTCAAGGGAGCTGGGGGCGGTATGGGCCGGGGAGATAGACGAGGCATCCCCCCAAAAGCTTGACGGCATCATCGACACCACCCCCATGTGGAAACCGGTTGTTGAAGCATTGAAGAATCTGGAGCCGGGGGGCAGACTGGTCATCAATGCGATCCGGAAGGAGAACTCAGACAGGAACTATCTTCTGAATCTTGATTATACCCGCCATCTCTGGCAGGAAAAGGAGATCAAAAGCGTTGCCAACATCTGCCGGAAGGACGTCGGGGAGTTCCTGGCCCTGGCGGCCTGGATGGCCCTGAAACCGGAGGTTCAGGAATTTCCACTGGAAGAGGCGAACACGGCCCTGGTGGAACTCAGGACCAGACGAATCCGAGGGGCTAAAGTCCTGAGAATTTAGCCCTGCCGAACTCAGGTCAGTCAAGGGAAAGCCGATATAAAAGTTGCAACGGTCTTGACAGAACTATTGGAATCGGTCATAAAAAACCAAATATAATAACAGGAAACGGATAAAAAACCATGACCAGGGGCAACCGGCATCATACAGCAACGGGATTCATCGATCTTTCCAGATCGTGCAGCCACCATTGCCATATGCACGGGAGCGCCCTTTTGTAGTCAATATAGTCAAAATATATATTTTCTAAAAGCCCGCTCCGATCAGGAAGCGGGCTTTTTTTTGGAGTAAAATATGGGTTTCATGGAAAAAAAATATCTTAATCAAACCAACATGGATTTCATCAACCTGCTGTTCAAGCTGGCCCTGCCGATCATTTTCCAGAATTTCCTCAATTCATCCATGGCTCTCATGGATACCTTGATGATCGGTCAATTAAACGAGACCGCCATTGCCGCCGTGGGCATCGCCAACCAGTTTGTCTTTATTTTTATCATTGTACAGTTCGGCATCCACAGCGGGGTGTCCATATTTACCGCGCAATACTGGGGAAAGAGGGATTCAGCCAACATCAAAAAGCTTGTGGGAATCGGCCTCATGGCCGGTCTTTCCGTCTGTTCCCTGTTCACCTTTGGGGCCCTGGCGACACCGGACACCCTGATAGGCCTGTTTTCCAAAGACACCGAGGTGGTTCGCCTGGGTTCGGGATATTTGCGAATCGTGGGGGTGAGTTTTGTGATATCCGTGGTGACCTATTCCTATACCAATAACCTGAGAAGCATGGGGATCGTCAAGCTTCCCATGTACGCAAGCATGATCGCCGTGACCCTCAATATTGTCCTGAACTACATCCTGATATTCGGGAAACTGGGATTCCCCGCACTAGGCGTCAACGGCGCGGCCATTGCCACCTGTATTTCACGGTTTACTGAAGGATTTGTCCTGGTCGGCATCGTCTATTGCAAAAAGTACCCCATTGCCGCCGGGATTTCGGAAATGCTGGATTTTGACTACCCGTTTTTCAAAAGAATTTTCAGGACATGCTGGCCCGTGTTCCTGAACGAGTTCTTCTGGGTGACCGGCATCAGCCTGTACAATCTTGTATATGCAAGGATCGGCACTGAATCCATTGCAGCGGTCAATATCGTTGCATCCATTGAAAATTTCATGCTGATTCCTTTCTTAGGCATGTTCCATGCCGGCGCCATCATCATCGGCAACACCATCGGGTCCGGCAGGAATGATGAAGCATACCTGTACGGCAAGTACATCCTGATGCTCCAGTTTGTCATGGCAGTCTTTGCCGGCGCTATCATGATCCTGTCCAGGGATGTGGTTCTCTCATTTTACAAGGTTTCCGAAGGGGCGTACATGAACGCCCATCACCTGATGTTCGTGGCGGGCGCGGTACTGTGTATCAAGATCACCAATTTCACCAATGTGGTCAGTGTGTTAAGGGGCGGCGGCGATACCCGTTTCGGATTTCTGCTGGATCTCACCGGCGTCTGGTGCATCGGGGTTCCCATGGCGTTCTTCGGCGCTTTTATCCTGCACCTGCCGGTGTACTGGGTCATGGCTCTGGTTGTCACGGAAGAAATTTACAAGCTCTGCCTCGGAATTCCACGATTTTTATCCCGCAAATGGATAAGAAACCTCGTAAATAAATAATCAAAGCTCCCGGCTATTTTCGTTTGACAGGCTGAATTGATTGGGCTAAAGGGGTGGGAGAAAAAGATCTCCGGCCCCTTTGCCCAGGTAAAGCCCGGAAATGGTTGTGGCACCCTCGCAATTTCCTGTCCACCGTGAACCTGTCCCGGAAAAAGTTGAAAGGCGATCAAGACTCCATGGCTGATTCTTCACCGTTCATGGGGTGCACCGGACCAACCGTCCCCGTTTCATGGCGCCATTGCATTTGGCAATGGTGGGGCCGGGGGTTGTAAGGAGTGCCGAAAATTATTATTATTTAGGAATTGGTTATGACAGACGCTATTAAAAATGTAAAAGTGCACCTGATCGTCCTCGGGCTCGTTGTCGCCTCCGAGCTCATCGGCATCCTCACGTTCAACGTAGGGCCAGGCAAGCTGGTGCTTCTGCCCATGCTGTACGCCGTATTTATCGGCGCGTTTTTCGGCCCGGATTTTCTCAAGATCGTGAAACAGAAAGACATGGTGGAGGCAAGTTCCCTGGTGGGCCTCACCCTGCTGCTGCTCATGGCGCGCTACGGCACCCTGGTCGGCCCGAAATTCTTTGAGATCCTGAGCGCGGGTCCGGCTTTGCTCCTCCAGGAACTCGGCAACATCGGCACCCTGCTCATCGGTATTCCCCTGGCCATGTTCATCGGCCTGAAACGGGAATCCATCGGGGCCGCCCACTCCATTGCCAGGGAACCCAACGTGGCCCTTATCGGCGAGATCTACGGCCTTGACACGGCGGAGGGACGGGGCGTCATGGGTGTCTACATCTGCGGCACCGTGTTCGGCACCATCTTCTACGGCCTCATGGCCTCGTTCATGTCCATGATGGATATTTTCCATCCCTATGCCCTTGCCATGGCGTCGGGGGTCGGCAGCGCCAGCATGATGACCGCCACCGTCGGCAGCCTGAGCGCCATCTATCCCGACATGGCGGAAAAGATCCAGGCATTCGGCGTGGCCAGCAACACCCTGTCCGGGCTTGACGGCGTATACATGTCCATGCTCATTGCCCTGCCCCTTTCCAACAGACTTTACGATGCCATCTACCGCCTGAAATTCGGCAGGCTTGCCAAGGAGAACTAGAAAATGAACAAATTAATTGAATCCGCCATTGTCCTGGTGCTGGTGGCCGCCATCACCCTGGTCGGCAACACCATCGGCTACAAATTCGGCCTGGTTGAGGCCCTGCCCGGCATGCTTGTCCTGCTTGGCATCTGCTTTGCCGGCATCCTTGCCAACCGGTTCGTCTGGAGCAAGCTTCCCACGGTTCTCTACGTGGTCACCCTGGGCATGGTCATCACCCTGCCCGGCTTTCCCGGCTCGGAAACCTTTTCCGCCTGGGTGGGCAAGGTTAATTTCCTGGCCCTCACCACCCCCATCCTCGCCTATGCGGGCGTTGGCATCGGCAAGGATATCAACAGCCTCAGGCAGACGGGATGGCGGATCGTTGTGGTCAGCCTGGTTGTCATGGCCTCCACCTTCATTGCCTCGGCAGGCATCTCAAACGTGGTCCTGAAGTTTTTGGGAGAGATTTAAATGAACCTGAACCCCACCATTGTGGAATATTTTGATGACCTCAAGGCGATCCGCCGCAAGCTGCACACCTTTCCTGAGATCGGCACCCAAACCGTGGAAACCGCAGCGTTCATCAAGTCCCGGCTGGACGAGTACGGCATCGGCCATGAAGATATCGGTGAGAATTCCGTGATCGCAAGGGTTGAAGGACGCGCTTCCGGCAAAACGGTTGCTTTCAGGGCCGACATCGACGGCCTTGAGATCAGTGAGAAGAACGACTTTTCCCACCGCTCCGAAACCTGCGGCAAAATGCACGCCTGCGGCCACGACGGCCATGCCGCCACCCTGCTGGGCCTTGCCCGGTATATTTCCACCCACAGGGAGTTCGACGGCGCCGTGCTGCTGCTCTTCCAGTCCGGGGAAGAGGGATACGGCGGAGCCCTCAAGATCATCGGGGACGGCCTGTTTGACAAGTACGACATCGATTACATGTTCGGCTACCACAACTGGCCGGGCATGGCAACCGGCCAAATCGCCGTACACCCCGGCCCATGCATGGCCTCGGAAGACCGCTTCGACATCATTGTCACCGGCAGGAGCGGCCATGCCTCCATGCCCCACGGCTGCATCGAACCATTCGCCCCCGTGGCCGACATCATCAAGGGAGCACAGTCCATTATAGCCCGCAAGGTGCCCTCCCATGACCGGGCCGTGGTGAGCATCACCCAGGTCCACGGCGGCAGCGCCTACAACATCATCCCGGACAGCGTGACCATACGGGGCAACGTCCGCACCTGCAACCCCGGGGTGCAGGACATGGTGGAGGACTCCCTCAGGGAAATCATCGACGGTGTTTCCAAAATGTACGGCGTTGAAACCGAATTTACTTACAACCGCCTGCATCCGGTGCTCGTGAACCAGACGCCCGGGATCGGCGTCCGGGCCGGTGAAGCCGTTGCGGGCAAAGGCAACGTCGTCACCGACATCCTTTCGGCCATGGGCTCCGAGGATTACGCCTTTTACATGGAGAAGACCAAGGGGTGCTTTATGTGGATCGGCAACGGCGAGGAATCGCCCCTGCTCCACAACAGCCGCTACGACTTCAACGACGAGCTGCTGCTCGTGGGGGCAAGCCTCTTTGTCGCTTTGATTGACGAACTCCTTTAACGGATAAGGAAAAAACAGATGGACTCTCTCAAGGAACTTTTCAAACCCGGCAACGGCCCCTCCAGCAGCCACACCATGGGACCGCAAAAGGCGGCCCGGCTGTTCAGGGAACGCACACCCATGGCTGCAAGCTATAAGGTAACCTTGTACGGAAGCCTTGCTGCCACTGGAAAAGGTCATCTCACGGACTGGATCATCAGGGAAACCCTGAAACCCCTTACCACGGAATTTGTGTGGAAGCCCGATGTCGTACAGGAATTCCACACCAACGGCATGCTCTTCCAGGCCCTTGGCAACGACGACACCGTGCTGGACTCCTGGGAGATTTACAGCGTGGGCGGCGGCACCATCGCCGAAAAGGACGGCACAGGAGTGGGTGCAGGCAAGGTTTACCCCCTCACACAGTTCGACGATATCATCGACTTCTGCCGGACCGAAAACATCGAGCTGTGGGAGTATGTGGAAAAGCATGAGGGCAACGGAATCTGGGACCACCTGGGGGAAGTGTGGGAAGCCATGTCCGAGAGCATCGAGCGCGGCCTTGGCAAGACCGGCGTGCTCCCGGGGGAGCTGAAATACCCCCGCAAGGCAAAATCCTTCCTTAAAAAAGCCAGGGTCCAGAGCAAGCGGCTCAAGTATACGGGGCTCACCTTTGCCTACGCCCTGGCGGTATCGGAGGAGAACGCCGCGGGCGGACTCATCGTCACCGCCCCCACCTGCGGCTCGGCGGGCCTTATCCCGGCCGTGCTCCGCTCCATCAAGGAGGAGTATGATATCGGCGAGGAGGAGCTGCTCCAGGCCCTTGCAATCGGCGGCCTTGTGGGCAACCTGGTCAAGGTGAACGCCTCCATCTCAGGTGCGGAAGTGGGCTGCCAGGGCGAAGTGGGCACGGCCTGCGCCATGGCGGCGGCCATGGCCGCATACCTGTTCGGCGGCACCCTGAGCCAGATCGACTATGCCGCTGAAATGGCCCTGGAGCACCACCTGGGCATGACCTGCGACCCCGTGGGCGGATATGTCCAGGTGCCCTGCATCGAACGGAACGCCATCTCAGCGGTCCGGGCCATCAACGCCGCCGAGTACGCCCTGTTCACCGACGGCCAGCACTTCATCAGCTTTGACCAGGTGGTGGTCACCATGGCGGAAACGGGCCGGGATCTTAAATGCGGCTACCGGGAAACATCCCTGGCCGGTCTCGCAAAATACTACCCCCCCTGCAAAACCCAGCCGTAAACAACATCGCCCCGTGCGCCAAACCGGATGCACGGGGCGATGATCCCTGTTCCTGCTTTCCCGCTAAAAAATCAGCCGCCCAGATCTCTGCCCCAGAGAAAAACCTTGTCAACCAATTGCGTATTCAGTAATAAGGGACAGGCGGTGGTATAGGCCTCGATGTAGGAAGGCGTAGGCTAAATTTGCTTCGCTCGTATCGATGGGGTCAGGCTTAGCTTATTGGCATTTTGTTGGTTTGATCAGGGATGTCGCAATAAG
>JAAEMK010000788.1 GCA_024225635.1 Desulfobacteraceae bacterium
CCTAACATTCACAGTAACATAGTACATACGCCAAAAACTAACTTCTGTTCCTCGTCTTGGTGAGTTGTCGACAATGTTCCTTCGGCGGCGATGGTGTCCGTCCTCAAATCAAAACTACATTGTACATATAGTACATAACACAATCGATTTTTTTAAAATTTTTTCTCAACGCGTCCCAACAACTTCAACGTCGTATCAACGAAACATCAAAATTCACTGAAAACAATAAAAAAAAATTCACTTTCTCTCCTCCGTCGTTTCTGTCGTACTTGTCGTTCCCGTCGTACTTGTCGTTCTCGTCGCTGCTCACGCCGCCTCCGGCACCTGAACATGGAAGATCGTGAGGGGAGGAAGGCCGAGCTGCGGCTCGCTCATCACGCCCCAAGTGAGAATGCCGTTGGCGGCCATCTTCTTGAGCAAGGCGACGAGGGTGTCTCGCCAGGTGGTCTCGTTTCTCACCTTGTCCATCGGATCGATGGTGGTCAGGAAGTCCAAAGCGGCGGCGTCGCCGATTGCCGCCCTCAGCTTGAGAATGACGATTGCGCGCGGGGTCGTGTAGAGGAAGTGGGCGGTGAGATTGTCGATGTCGTCGTTGTTCAGCTGGCCGGCGGGGAAGTAGTCTGAAGGGGAGCATTCATTGACGGAATGAGCGAAGCAAGCGAGGAAAGCACCAATATTCTCGGACTGAGACATTTTTGGAAAATAACTTGACAAAATTTCAGAAAACTTCTCACCTTTTCTTACTTTTCGACTTTTTTGCGACTGAATTCAAAGCTACGTACACAAATGCCGGCAGTGCAGGCACTGCCCGCACATTTCCAACAAATTTACGCTCTCAGATTTGGGGTACTGTAAGCGGTGAATTCAACTGTCTCAAATATTATTCCACAAGCTTTCTTAAAAATTTCATCAAAGCTCAACTTCAACATCAAATTTTCACCGAAAAAAATGCAACGACAATTCACCGAAAAGCGAAACATCAATATTATCATCAACTAATTTTAAAAAAATTCACCAATTTCTATTCAATGACGACTACCTCTTCGGTATCGTCCCCTTCACTTCCGCCGATGATGATCTGTTGCTCTTCGCCGTCGTCGCCGCCTTCATCGCTGCTCCACCACGACGAGCTGTCGTCGTCGTTGCTCGTGTCGCCGTCGCCGTCGCTGCCGTCCGCGTAGTTGGGTGGGTCCTGGAGATAGAAGACAACTTGGGGAAAGTGGGCGTCGTCGAGGACGCCCCAAGTGAGACACTTCAGTCTCGCCATCTTCTGGTAGATGTATCTGAGCATGTCCTTCAACAGGCCGTCCTTCCTAACTGACATCATGGGGTCTTCGGCTAACAAAAAATTGAAAGCTTCGGCGTACCCCACCTCCTGCGCGAATTTGGAGAGGACGGAGACTCGCGGCGTCCGATACAGGAAGTGATTGAAGAGAATGTTGATGTCGTAGTTCTTGAGTGGTCCTTGGGGCATGTAGAAGACGACGGGAGGGGCATCGACGACGGACTCTGCAAAACAATTGAGGAAAGCGGCGGTAATATCGGCGGTGTGCGGGTCCATTCTGAAAGTTCAAGAAAATTTCCTTTCTCACCTTTTTCCCAAAATTTTCCCAAATAAGTCTGACAACTGAAAGCTCATAATGCCCGCACAATTTATTGTCTAGCAACAAATTTGTGCCACTTGGTACTGTAGGCAAAAAATATTTACAAAGTACTGTAATCGACTGACAGAAGTGCCTTCGAGATGGTCTCGAGACTCGAACTTTCGACAAGATAACGCAACGCAACATTTCACCTCTCAACGTCTTCTCAACAGGACACATAACAATAACATTTCACAGATTTCAAAAAGAAAATGAAATTCATCTAAAAGTCACCACAGTTCAAAATTCGTCGTCGTCTCCATCTTCCGTCGACGACAGCTCGTACGTGTCGTCCGCCACCACGCCGTCGCCGCCGGCGAGCGGCGGCACGTCCGTCACCGCGAAGTAGGTCAGTTGCCCGTGTCCGTCGTTGGCGTCCACCGGCGTCCAAGTGAGGCTGCCGTCGGCGGCGAGTTCTCGGAAGAGCATCTTCACCACCGTCCGCCACGAAAGGCTGGTCCTGACTTTGACGAAAGGGTCCATGTCGGTGTCGACGAGGAACTGGTAGGCGCTGCCGGCCCCCACCGAGTTTCTGAAATTGGACAGGACGGCGTGGCGAGGAATGGAGTGTAGGAAATGGTTCTGCAAAGCGTCGACGTCAGCTTGAGTCAAGAAATTCGGCTGGTTCGGTACGTAGACAGAAGGGAGCGCGTGACCCACGCTCTCGACATACGCGAACAAGAAATTACCAGTCATCACTTCATAATTCGCCATATTGACTTACTTTTTCGCTTCTTTCGCTCCGTAGTCGCACTTCTCTTCTTGACAAAATTTTCCGAAAATTGAACTGCACAGTGTGGGCAGCACGGATACTGTAGGCGTCGGTGGTGGAATGGATGAATAATTCAAGTACGGTATTGGCGCAAATTTGAAAATTAGGTACATACGTACTAGCCTTCGTGTTGTAACGATAATACAATTGTTCCGAGCAAGCTGTTCCGAATAACACACTCGTTCCGAATAACGCTCCGAATCTTCGAATAAACGCACCAGCAAGAACTGTGTCACAACCGAGCGAAACACTGTACACACGCATTGTCCGTTCTCAGACTTGCCCCCTGACGGAGGGGCGGGCGGCAGGGCGGGCGGCAGGGCGGGGCGCCTACTCGGCGCGGGCATTCCCTGGGTGCTAGGTGGATTCCCTGGGCGCTACCTTGGGCACTCCCTGGGTGCTACCTTGGCCCTGGTCGCTAGGTGGATTCCCTGGTCGCTACCTTGGGCACTCCCTGGGTGCTAGGAAGGAGGATGTGTGAAAGGAGGAGGCTGGGTGCAAGAAGGAAGCTGTGTGCAGATTCTGCACACAGGAAGAAGGAATTAGGTGCGTGTCGTGGCTGTGTGCTGCAGCACACAGTCACGGCAGCACCTCCTGCTGACGCCCCACTGAACAAACCCAACTCACTCCTTGTCCCAAGGCTTGGCCGCTCGGATATCCTGCTGTTGCTTCTCATTGTAGCTATACAGATCGTCAACGCACTGCATCTGATTCGCAAGTTCCCAAGTCTTTTTTGCCATCTCTGAACCGCCGGCAGCGGCAGAACTGCTGCTGGCACGGCCCGTCACGGCCCTTGCCGCCTTCCTCACAATGCTAGACATTACTCTTCACAAAATTTAGCTACCAAATTCAGCAAACCTAAACCTTTTACAATCTTTGCTTTTTGGGATGACTTTTTGACTGGGATTACTTCGAAACACGCATCCAATAATACGAATTCACGGATCCCTACCGTAGTTTAAGATTGCGTTGCGTTGTTCATATAGCAGAATATTTTCGGCGTTCGTTATATTGTACGCGTAAAATATTGTACGCGTCTCATTGTGGCTGACACCGTGCAATCGCTTTCCGTGTGTTATTGGTGGATGGAGGCGGCACGGTCCATCGGTCGTCGTACTCACCAATATTCAAGCAAGCAGGCAATGTGCGGACAAGATCATACGTATTCCAATCATCAATGATGACGCAGATAACAATGGCATATGGTAATTTCTATGAA
>JAAEMK010000789.1 GCA_024225635.1 Desulfobacteraceae bacterium
CAAATTGACGGCGTCTATGTCACTTGCTTTGCCTTGCCGGACACGGGTGCGTCGCCGCCCATCCTTGTTCCTTCCGATTTGTTGCCAGAGATCTACAAGGGGCGCTTCGTTCATCTGGCTGACAATTGGCAGCCGACGCCGGACGGTCGCATTCTTCAAGTGGAAGGCACACCACTCAAGATCAACGGGTGGTTGTACGCTTGGGTCTCCGTTTGCGGCCAACAAATCCGTACGCCCATCTACATTTGCCCCTTCATGTCTAAGGCCGACGGCGTCATCATTGGTTGTCACGCGCTTAGACGCCTCGGTTTCTCGTTGCTTGGGCCGGATGGCATCGACTACTTGGGCAAGGCCGACACTCGCGACAATACCACCATCCAGTTGGAGAATCACAACTCTCTTCACCATCCGACGCCGAGGGTGGCGTCGTTTTCGAACGGTGGGGAGGGAGCTGGCAGGCCTGCAGGCCAGAGTCAGCAGGACATGCCGGCCGACACTGACCCTTCCTCTCTCATG
>JAAEMK010000790.1 GCA_024225635.1 Desulfobacteraceae bacterium
GCACCTTCTGTGTCAATGAGGTAAAGAGGATGTTGAACAATTTTATCAAAAAGCTAACCGCACTGGTCGAAACATTTACCCCGGCTTATTGCGAAGATACGAGCCAGTTTCAAAATGTTCAATTTTGTTCAAGGTCAAGGCTGGCGTCCCGCCTCGGCGGGATTAACCACAGGAATACATTGAGTATTTCGAGGATTAACCCGCCTCAGGCGGGTTAAAATTTGAGCCAGACGCAGACCTGCCCGCCGGACGGCAGGCGGGGATTAGGCAAAAGGGGACGTTTTGAAACTGGCTCTAATTCATATCAAGAAAAGGCCGAAACAGATGGGGGCGCAATGGAACCGGACGATCCTGTTGAGGAAATGACCATGGAACCCGATTTGGAAAAGGACGCAGAAGCCGTGGGTGACGCCACGGAAGTCGAAGACACCGTTGATGAAATCTCCTCTGCCCCGGACGGGGAAGATGACGCCGAGACCAGGATCAGGAGAGACGACGGGGCTATAAGCGACCCGGAAGCCGATGCGAACGATTTCGCGGGTGAGGAAAGGGAAGCAAACACAGGGGAAACGGTTTTTAATGCTTACACAGATGAAACCCTCTTTGTGGATACAAAACGATCCCGCGCCCCTGTGGAGCGAAGGCTCCTCGGCGTCGCAGGAGACCTGAAAGGGGAGGCCTATCCCCTGGATGGCGAAAAGTTTATGCTCGGCCGGGGCCAGGACTGTGACCTGACAATCCAACACAGGTCGGTTTCCAAGCGCCATGCC
>JAAEMK010000791.1 GCA_024225635.1 Desulfobacteraceae bacterium
CAAAATCAAATGCCCCCACTGCGGCAAGAGGTCGGGGAAAAACAGAATAGTGTGGCAGAGTGCCAAAGACCTGCCTCTCGGTGTCGTAAAATTGGTCCAAATCATTTATGAGGCCGTGCAGGGATATTGCAGTGGCTGCGACAAATATTTCACGCTCCTGCCTCCGGGCATTGACAACAAGGCGAAAGCCACGCGAAGGCTTATGCGTTATGTTTCCCTGTTGTGCCGGTTTATGCCGGGGGACAAAATTCCTTTCTTTCTGCCCGTTCCCGCAAGCACCGCAATAAGATGGGACAAAAAAATACTTGCCGAGTGCATGCCGGACTCCGATCTTGACAACCTGCGTGTCATACTGGTTGACGAAAAGGCCATAGGCGCCCACCATCAGTATCTGACTGTCGTTATCAACGGCGAAACCGGTGAGGTGCTTCATTTGGCCGAGGGGAAAAAGAAAGAGTCTCTGGCGGGTTTTTTCGAAAAACTCACTGCGGAGCAGATTCGCAATATTGAGGCGGTCGGCATGGACAGGGCGGGCGCATACAAAGCGGTTGTCAGAGAGCATGCTCCCGATGCGGCCATTGTGTTCGACAAATTTCACTTGATAGCCAACTATAACCAGGCGATTGATCAGGTGCGAAGAGAAGAATGGCGCAAAGCAGATGACAAGGACAAAAGTTTCATCAAAGGTCAGAGGTACAACCTGTTTAGAAATCCGGAAAACCTGAAATCCGAACAAAAAACGGATTTGGAAGATCTTTTGGCAATCAACGAGGCCCTTTTCAAAGCGTATCTTTTGAAAGAAAGCCTGAAAAGCCTGTGGGTATACGTGTATCCCAAGTGTGCGAGCAATTTTCTTGACAAATGGGTGGCCTGGGCGAAGGAAACCGGGCTTGCGCCCCTGATCACCTTTGCCAACGGCCTTGACCGCGACAGAAATGAAATACTCTCGTTCATCCGGCACCGGATAACTTCGGCAAAACTTGAGGCGTTCAACGCGACAATTTCTCGCATTGTAAAACGGGCGTGTGGGTATAGAGACTTGGACTACCTTTACTTAAAAATTCGTCAGGAAAGAGCTCCTATGA
>JAAEMK010000792.1 GCA_024225635.1 Desulfobacteraceae bacterium
CTGGACAAAAACCAAAATCCGCAGCCGCCTGGAATAACCGGGGAATTAGTGCTCAGCGGGGCCGGCGTTGCCAAAGGCTATTTTAAAAGAGAAACCCTCACCTCTGAAAAATTTATCCCCAATACACTACTGGAAAAAGAAGAAATACAATCACCGTACGACAGACTCTACAGGACCGGCGACCTGGCCCGTCAACTACCCGATGGAAAACTGGAATTCCTGGGACGTATCGATCACCAGGTAAAAATAAGGGGCTACCGAATCGAATTGGGCGAAATAGAGCAGCGCTTACTGGAACACCGGGAGATCAAAGAGGCGGTAGTACTGGTACTCACAAGCGAAAACGGCGGTAAATACCTCTGCGCATATATCGTACCCACCGAATATGCCCAAACCGGTACCCAAGACAATCTCGACAACCACGACAACCACAACCACGTCACCGGCGGAGACCGTGGCTTAAAAGAATACCTGGCCTTGGCACTGCCCGAATATATGGTACCCGGATATTATATCTACCTGGAAAACCTACCGCTAACCCCCAACGGCAAACTGGACCGCAAAACCTTACCACGGCCGCAATTGCAACAGTCCCGGGACTATGTCGCACCACGGGATCGCATCGAAGAAAAACTGACGGAAGTATGGGCCGAAAGCCTGAACATCGAAAAAAACGTAATCAGTATCAATGCAAATTTTTTCGAACTGGGCGGACACTCGTTAAAAGCCACCGTAATGGTTGCCAAACTACAAAAAGAACTAAATGTAAACCTCCAACTGGTTGAAATATTTAACGCATCCACGGTAAGGGAATTGGCGGAATTAATCCGAAACAGGAAAAAATACACCTTCATATCAATCGAACCGGTAGAGAGAAAAGAATACTATCCCATGTCTTCGGCGCAAAAAAGACTCTATATTATCCACCAACTGGAACCGCAAGGCATAGGGTATAATATGCCCCGAAATTTGCCGGTAAGCGAAACGGACCCGGGAAAACTGGAAACAGCATTTCTCCGTCTTATGGAACAACATGAAAGTTTACGCACATCATTTCATATGCTCCAAGAAGAAACAGTTCAAAAAATCCATGAACCGGGAACCGTCACATTAGAGATCGAAAACTACGAAGCTGAACCGGGAGAATCCTTTAACAACGTTACTACACAATTTGTACGGGCTTTCGATTTGGCACAGCCACCTCTTTTAAGGGTGGGAATGCTAACGGTGAAAACCCCGGAAAAACCCTACCATATACTGATGATAGATATGCACCATATCATATCCGACGGAGTCTCCGTCAAAGTACTGGGAGAGGATTTCCTGAAACTGTATGAGGGGGAAACCTTAACACCGCTGCGAATCCAATATAAAGAGTACACCCTTTGGCAGAACCGGGAGCTGGGAAACACCCGGCTAAAAGCACAAGAAGCCCATTGGCAGCAGCGCTTCTCCGGGGAAATTCCTGAATTGAATCTACCCACGGATTACCCGCGACCCGCAATCCTGGGATACCGGGGCATCACAAAAGGCTTTGAAATCAATCCCATCGAGAGCCGCCGGCTGAAAACGATGGCCCTCGATCAGAATACCACACCATATATGTTCTTGCTGGCAAACTTCAGTATCCTGTTATCCAAACTAGCCGGACAGGAAGATATCGTTATCGGCACCCCCACAGCCGGCCGCAGACATGC
>JAAEMK010000793.1 GCA_024225635.1 Desulfobacteraceae bacterium
AGCATTTCATCGACGGCAGCTTCGACGAGGTCTTGGTCTGCTGTGACACCCACCAGATGATGGACGAGATCGAAGGAGGATTGGCGGAAATGGTGGCGCTGAAACGGAAAGCACACGGGACGACCGCCTATGTGGTGACCACGCTGACGTGAACAAGCATCTGGGAAGGCTTCGGTTGTTCGCGATAAACAAGCGCATGTGATTCAAGTACGTTTACGTATCTCGTGATTGCGTCTCGTCGTGTCTAGGCAATTGCATTGTTTGTAGCGCGTACTTTGGTGTCTTCTTGCGAACGAAAACTTATCTCTGACGCTACTAGCGCCTGGGCGACAAACTAACGCGCGCGTCTTTCGCGTCGGCGCAGGCCGGCGGTAGGAGACGTTACACTGCACCTATCGACGTCTTCTTCTGAACACACCAATCTAGGCAAGCGCTCTTAGTGCACACAACGAACCACGTCCGCCTCATCCAAACCCATTCTGTCTAGGCGAGCAGCGCCGGCCAGTCAGTCTGTCGCATTCGCTTTGCACTGCACACCGCACTTTGTTCCACGATGTCTTCTGAAATTGCGTTACTTCTGAAATTGCGAATATTTAAGCGGGACCAATTCACGAGAATTGAGACTCGCAACGCACGGCTGAGAACAAAGCCAACGCACAGCACCGTCACACAGCATCACACACGATTTTGCAAAGTCCGCTTCTCACGAATCGGAGGTGAATCGAAGCCGAGGTCGACTCCGAGCCGAGGTCGAATCGTAGTCGAGACCGAATCGGATCTGACCGA
>JAAEMK010000794.1 GCA_024225635.1 Desulfobacteraceae bacterium
TGGCGGAGTTGCACATTCTTGTTCCTTATGTATTCTTGATGACACCAATAGCAAGGTCCATGTCCGTGTCCGAATTTCCTTCGACCCATCTTCATTCTTTCGCAGAGTCGGCCGTGGCTGTCCTGAAGACGAGACGAAAGGGCCGAGGCGTGAGGACCCTTCTGCTGACGGTGACGGACGGATACGCGGCGGACGACGTGTCGACCGTCGTCGAGAAGATTCAGGCACTCGGCTCGGACATCGAGCTCTACGCGGTCGGCCTGCACGACTCCATCCACAGGTCGACCGACGGTTGCGCCAAGAAGAATTGTTGCAAAGATTCGATGCCATTGGATTGAATTTTGCTGACGTCAGTCGATCGAGACAAATCTCTTGTCTCTTGCAGAGCAGAACTGCTCGTGCTGGCCGGCGGCAACCAGACCAGGGCGGTGACAAATCCAGACGCCCTGTTGAAGAGTGAGAGGAGACTGGCTCAATACCTGTGCGACGGCAAGCCCCTTTCCACCACCGTCGGTACCACCACTAGGCGAGCGCCCACCACAAGGAGGACCACGAGGAGGACCACACGAAGACGCACCACACGGAGAACTACTAGGCGACGGACCGCAAGACCCACTACCCGACGAACCACAACAAGGCGAACTACTACGAGACGAACTACAACTACCACCACCTACAAGACGACGACGACAACGACTGCGCCGTCGTTAGCAGGTGATTGTTGGCTGAAATACTGTCGGCTCGGTGTACAGCTGTGTTGAAGATCTTGTATAATGTATAGGTTACCGGTATTTACTTTTGTGGAAGGCGGTGAGTCGGAGTAGTAAGAACAACGTGGATGAATTTGTTAGGGGGCAGATACTTGCGTACTACCATGAATTTAAGGTATATCGAGGAATTGAATTGAATTGAAACGCACGCATGCAGGCACTCATTCACGCACTTCAGCCACGCCCTATCCACGCAGCAGTGTTCTTGTAGGAAAACACGACAGTAGTATGTAAACCGCTTCGATAAAGCGGATATTTTAGGTTGATTTACAGGCGCAAAAACAGGGTACACTCCCAAACAGGCTGTCACACAAAAAACGACTAAGTCCGAAAATTTTTGCAAAGGGTCCCCCCTGTTGCCTATTTTCGCCAAAGGGTCCCCCCTGTTGCTTTTTCATGCCAAAGGGTCCCCCCTGTTGCTTTTTCATGCCTGACTAATCCATGCCCACTCCTGACTGGATTTGACGCGCAAAATACTTTGAGCATCAGACCCAAAGGGGGGACCAAGCTGCTTTTTCATGCAACAGGGGGACCCAAGCTCATGGCTGACTAATCCATGCCAAGACTACAGTAACCCAAGACTACAGTAACCCA
>JAAEMK010000795.1 GCA_024225635.1 Desulfobacteraceae bacterium
AAGATTATTTAATAGAGAATTAATGATAATCTCTATTGAATTATAAGATTATTTAATAGAGAATTAATGATAATCTCTATTGAATTATAAGAAGATTTAATAGAGAATTAATGATAATCTCTATTGAATTATATCTTTAATATCTATACATATATCTTATATAATATCTTTAAATATATATATCTTATCTTATATTAATAATATATTGATAATAGTATTGATAATAATATATAAGTTATTAATAATATTTATATTAATGTTAATCTAAATCTAATTGATATTATTAATTATTAATATTAACCTATATCTATCTATATTAATTATATGTAATAATAATAGTTCCTCAATAATATGTTTATGTTTATATATTATAATATTAATATTATTTAATAATATGTTTATAACTTACAATAGATGTTATAATAATATTAATGATGTTATATCTAAATATATATTAATTATTTATTAAGGATTAATATATTTAAGTATTATTAATTCAGTAGTATATTTATTATATTTATAAACATCTAACTCTATACTAGTTAATCTATCTAGGTTATTATATTTACATCATATATTAATGTTAGATTAAATAGATATTATTAAACCTATTTAAATATTAAATATAATTAATCATTAAGGTAGCTATAAGATATATATAAAGTAATAGTTAAAGTAATTATTAATCTTATAAGGTTAGATATTAATGAATATATTTATATCTACTATTGTATCTAATATAATAGTCAGTCATAATATAATTACTATAGCTATTATTATTAATAAGTATGTTAAGTATAAATAATAATATATAAGACCTATATAATATTAGAACTTATATCTATTAATATTAGAAGTATTAATTAATAGGTTAGATCTAAGATATACTTTATTAATAACTTATTAAATATAATAGTATTAACCTATACATATTATCTATTACTTTATTAATAACTTATATATATTATCAATATATTAATATTATATAGGATATATTAAATATACTAGTATATAATAGTATTAGTAATAATATATCTATACATATATCTTATATAA
>JAAEMK010000796.1 GCA_024225635.1 Desulfobacteraceae bacterium
ATTATTTAAAAAACTGTTTTTTTTTAAATGTTTCCCGCATTTTTCGAAGGGTAGTCAAGTTTGAAGCCATTTTTCACCAGGAAGGAGGTCAGCTAGATAAAAATGGACGCCAGATTCGGAATCTACGACCCCATATTGTTAGGCAAATTGGTCTTTAATTTTACATATAGGCCCTATGGAAGCTATAATATTAAAAAATAGAATCTTGTGACGTTGAGGGTGGTCCTTTGAAGATTTTTTACAAAGAATAATTTGAAGCATTTTCGCCACACAATCGTACCTACGTATCTACTAATGAATTTGCTGTGATTACAAAATAAAGAACAATTATCTTTTCTTCATCAAAAATCTATATCTTTTAAATTGCAAAGTTAGCATTATTGATTTTTTATTCGTTAAAATCAAATTTAAAAAGGGGAGAAAAAATTGATAACCTTTGAGAATCCTACACACAACTTTTTAAGATCATTAAATCACATTAACGTAACCGAAAAAGCTAACATTCAATAACATTAAAACAGGTAGGGCAAT
>JAAEMK010000797.1 GCA_024225635.1 Desulfobacteraceae bacterium
CGAACTACGAAGAAGTCACCCAATGCAACGTCGCCCCCCCTCCGAGGGCGTGGATTGAAACAGCTCGTCATCCTCCCACGAGGCGTCGTAGATGACGTCGCCCTCCCTGCGAGGGCGTGGATTGAAACGATGAGTGATGATGCCCACCTCTCGGCTCTGCCGGTCGCCCTCCCTGCGAGGGCGTGGATTGAAACAGGGTGGTTGAATTGGGCTCCTGCTTCTTCCAAGTCGCCCTCCCTGCGAGGGCGTGGATTGAAACAAATTGACATAACGACATCTCGTGAATCCCCAAGTCGCCCTCCCTGCGAGGGCGAACCTGCGCCCCCCTGATTAGTAGTCTGAAGCCAGTTTCCGTTATGTTACCTGTCGAACAGGCGGTTTAGACGTTGCATCCCCAAAAAAAATTGTATAGTTTTTGAATGGGAAGGTGAAACTTGTGAAAAAGAAATTTATATTTACTCAATTATCAGGCCCAATTATTGGTTGCTTCGTCGGCTATGGTGTTATTCGGCTGTTGTTTTATTTTTTTTCCGACTGGTACATGGCAGATAAAATATCCCACGTATTGGTTTTTGGGACTGTCATCATTCTTTCTTGCGTCTTGGGGATTCTTTTATGGGGGAAAGTCTTGATTATGCTTGGTATACTGTCAAAAGAGGAAGCAAAAGGATATCCATTCTCAAAGCCGTGGGAATCGATTGAAAATGAATAGTAGACCCTTGGCTGAGATCAAAAAAAATGGCTCGAATATAAAAACAGATGAAACCAACAGTGATGAGAATATTTAGTATGTTAATGTTTGGATCTGAATGGATATTAAGATTTTATCTTTTGCCTACACCAAAATAGTTTTTTGTGGTAATGTGCTCCTGTTTATATTGGAAGACAGTACAAGGAAAACAGATGCGGTGGAGTACCAGACAAAGAATCGAATTTATCGAAACCCGGCTCTATTGGGAAGGTAAGATCAGCAGAAAAGATCTCACAGGGTATTTCGATATTTCCATTCCCCAGGCAACAAAAGACATCAAAACGTATATGGAGATAGCTCCGGCGAATATTCAATATGACGGTAGAGCAAAGCAGTATATCGCGCCCGCCGGATTTGTACCTGTTTTAATTTCACCGGACAGTGAAGCCTATCTGAAACAACTGTTTTCAAGTGATGCTGAAAAAAACGATTTTTTCTGCGGCTCAATACCGCCTTTTTATAATGTTCCATGCATTCAACGGCAGATCAGTCCTTTGGTCTTAAAATATGTATTACGCAATATACGGGAACAGAGCGCCATTTACATTGAATACCAATCCATGGGTGGGCCTGGCCGACGGTGGATCACCCCCCATGCAATCGGGTTTGACGGATTTCGATTGCATACAAGGGCATTTTGCCATAAAAACCGGGTATACAAGGATTTTAAACTCGGCAGAATATTAGATACAGGAAAAACGAAATCCCATTCCATGGACCATGCCTATGATTTTGAATGGTTCAATGAAATCACTTTCATTATTGAACCCCATCCCGGACTGACAGATGAACAGCGAAAGGGCATTGAGATCGATTACGGCATGACAAATGGAAGACTTGAATTTGAAGTCAAGGCCGCTTTTGTTCTTTGTATGCAAAACATATTACGTCTGGATGAAGGTCATAATAAAAGAGACCCTCAAAAGCAGCAAATTGTTCTTGTCAATGAAGAGGAGATAGGCTCCCAATGCCGGATGTTAAAGAAAATGTCGGCAAAGAAAATTGAAGAAACAGTACCTTGATATGCCTGATAAAAAAAAATATATAGAGGATGAAGACATTGTAGAGATGGAAACCCCGGACATGGTCCCGGACCCGGAAGGGGAAGGGCCCGATCTTGTGATGGAGGAGCCATTCAACCCGTCTGAGATCAATATCATTTCCAAGGTGGATACCTTGCGTAACCTGATCGAACGGTTACGGCACGATGAAATTGACATGAATACGGATTTCCAGCGCCATGCAGAGCTTTGGGACAAGCCCAAGATGTCACGCCTCATTGAATCCATTCTTATTCGTTTTCCCTTGCCCGCATTTTATTTTGACGCATCAGACGATGAAAAATGGCTCGTTGTGGACGGGTTGCAGCGCTTGTCCGCCATTCGGAAATTCGTGGTGGATAAACGACTCAAACTCAGCAGCCTTGAATATTTAAAGGATTTTAGAGGGTTTGGATATGATAAACTGCCCCGAACCTATCAGCGACGCATTGATGAATGCCCGGTGACACTTTTTTTGATTCAGCCGGGCACTCCGGATGCGGTGAAATATTCCATTTTCAGGCGGATCAATACCGGCGGCCTCATTCTCAATGACCAGGAGATCAGGAATGCCATGACCAAGCCTGCAATCCGGCGGTTCCTGGAAAATTTGGCATCTGACGAATATTTAAAAAACACCATAGGGGATCAGAGCCGGCGCATGGTTGACCAGGAACTGGTCCTGCGGTTTCTGGCCTTCCGGTTTATGGATTACGGGCAAAGCAGAAAGAACATTGCCACTTTCCTGGATGAAATGGTCAAAAAGCTTGAGAAGGCATCCAATGAAGACCTTGATTCCTATAAAGAGGAATTCCAAACGGCCACCAAAAGGTGCTGGCAGGTATTTCAAGAATACGCTTTTGAAAAAAGCACCACCGGCCAAATTCCAAAGCGGCGGCGCAAAAATTCCACTCTTTTTGAAGTCTGGACCAATGCCCTGGCGAGACTTTCTGAAGAAGAAACAGACAAGTTGATTCTAAACAGTAATATGCTGACTCAAAAGCACCTGGATCTCATGTCAAATGATAACGATTATTTTCGTTCCATTACCTATTCCACACAGAAAAAAGACCATTTTCGCACCAGGAAAAGCAAGGTGGCCCAAATAATAAAGGAGGTGCTTGATGCTTGAGTTTATAAGAATCCAGAGGTTCAAATCCTTGAACGATGCAGGCTTTCCCTTGGCGGGATTGAACCTTTTCAGCGGATTGAACGGCATGGGCAAATCCTCTTTGATCCAGACCCTGCTGTTATTGAGACAGTCCATGGAAAAAAACACCTTGATGGATAGGGGCCTGCTGCTCAAAGGGGACTATGTGGCCCTGGGCATTGGGCAGGATATCCTATCGGAAAATGCGGAAATCGAAACCATGGCGTTCACCCTGGCCTGGCAGGGGGCTGAGCCGGTCAATTTTGTGTTCAATTACTCCGCCAGATCCGATCTCCAGCCTCTGGACCAAAAAGTGGCTTTGCCGGACCCGCTTCCGGTCTTGTTTACAAAAGACTTCCAGTATCTGTCGGCGGACCGCATCAGCCCCAGGGCCGCCTATGATGCATCCGACTATTATATTCAGGATTTGAATTCCATCGGCAATCACGGAGAGTACACGGCCCATTACATTGCTGAAAACGGGTTGAAGCCCTTGCCCATAAAAGCATTAATGCATGAAAAATCCCCGTCCAAATCCCTGCTGGACAATCTGGATAAATGGATGTCTGAGATTTCTCCGGGCATCCGGATTCATGCCCGGC
Organism: Desulfobacteraceae bacterium; assembly: GCA_024225635.1. Lineage (GTDB taxonomy): Bacteria > Desulfobacterota > Desulfobacteria > Desulfobacterales > Desulfobacteraceae > Desulforapulum. Next base: position 3,544 of record JAAEMK010000797.1, read on the forward strand.
TCCACCCGGCCATGAATTCCGTTTCCCTAAGCTATGCCTTTGAGCAGGGGCCCGAGGTCACGGCTGAATACAAGCCGGAAAATGTGGGGTTCGGCCTGACCTTTGTTCTTCCGGTCCTGGTATCCGTTCTCAGGGCCAAGCCCGGGGATATGATCATTATTGAAAATCCTGAGGCCCATCTCCATCCCGGCGGGCAGTCGGTCCTGGGGCGACTTTGCTCCATTGCAGCGGCCAACGGGGTTCAGCTGTTTATTGAAACCCATTCCGACCATTTTCTCAACGGCATCCGGGTGGCTGTAAAAGAGGGGAATATTTCAAATACGGAGGTCAACCTTTTTTATATGGAAAGAAGCCATGTGTCTGTCCACGACACCCTGGTGGTCATGCCTGAAATTGATGAGCAGGGAAGGATAGATATTTGGCCAAAGGGTTTCTTTGATGAAAGCGACCAATTGCTGGAGAAGCTTTTATGACATCCTGCATGGTTTTTAATCATCATAGTCTGCCATTTGACTCCGGCGGCAAGGCTGATGAAGCCCTCCCTGATTTTTTAAAACTATGTATTCAGGCTCATAACATCGGGTTTTCCACTATCCTGGTAGATGAATCCGTGGACAAGGACTGGTTTCGTCTTGAATTGTGCCGCCGGTATTTCTGGCAAGACTGGCATAACAAAATTCAGGCGGGAGAAGATAAATCATACAAGGACAGAATCCGGGCCTTTCGAAGTATTGCCACGCGTCAGCCCTTTTTCAGTATGGAAGATATTGAAAACAATGTTGACCTGTTTGAGGTGAGTTTTGATGGGGATTCATCATTTGCAGCGCTCAGGGCAGCGGCCTGGCATGATGCTCCCCTGGCGGGTTTTCCCACCCGTCGTCCCTGGATAGAATCCCCTTTGACCGTAAAAATTGAAACATTGGATCAGGCCGGGGAAATCATAAGTCTCCATCTTGATCTGTTCAATTTCTTTTCTCCGGAAAGTTTTGAGCTGAACCGTGATTCGCTTCTGGAAAAACGGAACGCATTAATCCGTTCAGGAAAAGCGATTCTGGATGGGAAGGAGCGATTTTTTCCCCATCTGACCTTTTGCGGTAAAGCCCCCCAGCAGCTGAATAACTGGTCGGCCAGCCAGACCATTCTGGACCAGGTCAAGGAATCCCTGACCGTGTTGAACCGGTTCTGTGACCTCTGGGGGGATGAACCCTGTCAAAGCTATAGCCACGGGGTTTTAAGGAAGCTTGGATTGAATCACAAGGTCAGCGGAGAATCGGACAGGGTTTTGACCAACCCCCGTTTGAAAAGAGAGAGGGAATTCTGGCTGCCCCAGGGGCGAAAAGAGGTATTTGAAAATCATGTCAAGCTGAACAATGGATTCCGGCTTCATTTTTTTCCGGATCATCAATCGAAAAAGATTTATGTCGGCTATATCGGCACACATCTCAGGCTGAAATAAAAAGCTCCCCTAAGTATTCGTCGTTCTTCATCCCGGAGAGCTTTTGTAAACCATATTTGTCATTTATGCCGCAAATGGGTTAGAGGCATTGGGCCAGGATCTCAACGGGATGGATAACCGGTTTGTTACTGAAGGCCTGCATCTGCATGGTGCAGGTGGGGCAGTCGGTTGCGCCTGTATCCGCACCGGAACTGTTCAGCTTTTGGATGAGACCTGAGCCGATCTTTTGGCTGAGATTAAAATTCTTGGCCATCATGCCCCAGGTCCCGGCCATGCCGCAGCAGTGGCACTCCAGGGGATTCACCTCGATACCGGGAAGGGCCTTGAGCATCCCGATGGAGCTTGCGGCCTCCGGCTGTACCTTGAGGTGGCAGGGGGTGTGATAGGCTACTTTGCGGCTGGTTTCCTTTAGCGTCAGTCCGTGCATATGATTTTGGATGAGGCTTGTGCCGTGGATGGTTTTTTTCGCCACCTCCCGGACTATGCTTGTCTGGTTGAGGTACTGCCATTTGCTCTTCAGGGCAAGGCCGCAGGTGGAGCAGGTCACGGCAATGTGGTCCACTCTTTTTACCATATTCCCCCACTGTTTCAGGTTCTTTTCAATGGCGCTAATGGATTTGCCTGTCATTCCCTTGGAGAGCATGGGAAGTCCGCAGCAGTGGGTGGTCGGGACATATACTTTCATTCCCAGGAGCTTTTCTCCCGCCTGCTTGAAAAAGGAATTGTCCACCAAGGGCATCACCAGTTGGGAATTACCGCCGGTTAGCCGTGCGGCCGTGTCCGCCGAGGTGAGGAGGCGGTCCGTGAGGGCGGGGCCGAACTTTTTGGCGTAATCCGCCTTGGCCGCCATGACCATCCTGGGGATGTTCACCTGGGAGGGGCATTCATTGTGGCAGCTGCCGCAGTTGATGCAGTGGTTGAGCACATGGAACAGGCC
>JAAEMK010000798.1 GCA_024225635.1 Desulfobacteraceae bacterium
GATGAGATCTTTGGTCCTTCGCTCTTTTTGCCACCGTACGCCCTCATGTTCACTCCACACATGGGGCCTCTTCAAACTAAATCCCTCCGGTGGGGGTCTCGAGCGGTTCCGAGCATGATCACACATCTCTTCGCTCCTCGCCGACGGAAGAAGGGCCAACAGGTCGACATGCCGCGGCAAGAAGGCGACAACAGGCGCAACCGCGACCCCCGCTGCAGCGGCGAAGGATCGGCTGAGTGGACTCGCTGCAAGGTGAGTGTGCGCCGCCGGAAGCAGCGTGTATCGACGACAATCATCACATGACAGGGCGTCGTGTTGTTCGACCGCCGCCATCGCAACTCCTTCGAGAATGAGTGTGCAACGCACGCACGGCGCGTGCCATGCGCGGCGCATTGCCAGCGACGGTGCAGGGCCGACGGCCTATTGAACAACACGACGCGCCGTCATGTGATGATTGTCGTCGATACAAGCTGCTTCCGGCGGCGCACACTCACCTTGCAGCGAGCCCAGCTGGTCTTTCGCCCCTGCAGCGGGGGTCGCGGTTGCGCCTGTTCTCGCCTTCTTGCCGCCGCATGTCGACCTGTTGGCTCTTCTTCCGTCGGCGAGGAGCGAAGAGATGCGGGATCATGCTCGGACCGCTCGATACCCCCACCGGAGGGATTTAGTTTGAAGAGGCCCCATGTGGGCCC
>JAAEMK010000799.1 GCA_024225635.1 Desulfobacteraceae bacterium
CAAGCACAACAAACGCACAAAAATCGTCTTGCAACTACAGTGGGAAATATTTCAAAATCTGTTTGTATTTTGTATATGTATATTATATATACATGGCATATCGTTTGTATATTGTATATTTTCAAATTTGCTTCTACAATCCAAATAAGACAAAACCCCGATCACCAGAAGAGATGCAGCTGATGTCTAGAGTGTGCGAAATGACACCATGTTGAATTCCAAACAGAACTAGCGTAAAAACTTCATTAGATTCTGATAAATCGGGAGGTATTTGTTAAGTGAGGAACTGAAAGAAGTGATGAAATGAAACTACACCATGACCAGGTTCCTCAAGTGAGAAAGTTGTCCTTGAACTGAGATTACAGCTTTGTAGATCTGTCTGTGTAGATCTGTCTACACAGATCTCAGTAGATAACAGGGATGTTGATTGTGTGCATCCATTCCGTACAGCCGAGTACGTATGTACCTGTGAAGTATTGTAGTATGCACTGTACGAAATTTTGCACAAAATGGTCGACTGCAGTACGAAATTGCAACCCGAATTGCGCGAAGCGCAAAAATTTTGCTCATTTTGGAATGTGCCCCGACAGATTTGGCTGGTATGACCGCAACAACGCTAAATTTTGGAGCAAAATGAGAGGAAAATTGGGTAAAAATATACAAACATTCAAATATACAAAACCTGTATATTTGCTTATTTTTTGTATATGTATATGTATATCTGAGCGTATATGTATATTTTGTGCGTTTGTTGTGACCTCTTTGTCGTTTCACGAGCGAGCTGAGCGGGTGTCGCCAACAACATAGCATCTAGGGGTGACCCTCTGTGGGCCC
>JAAEMK010000800.1 GCA_024225635.1 Desulfobacteraceae bacterium
AATGGCAGTAAATAGGACGGATTTGTCAGTCCAATGCTGGGATCAAAGCTGGGAAGAGTGCTTTGACAAAGCGCAAACAGAAGTCATGAAAGACTGAAGAGGCAAGCATGTCTCGACACTCATGTGTTGCCAATGTTTGCTCTGTAAATTGAGAAATATTCCAACATTTTACAACCTGACACAGTGAATGCACTCACAATGCAGTGAGCAGTCAGCTTTCCAATCCGGCCGTCAGCAAAAAATCATGCATGGGTCCCCTATGTTTGTGGGAACGCAGCAGGGGTGCCCACCCGAGACCACCCCTCGGGAGGCATTCCCCCGCAAAAAGACGGGGGGACCACCCAACCAACCGCCCAAAGCGGGTCCCCCGAAAAAACAAGCAAAAAAGAGAGAAGAGAGAAGAGAGCACAGCGCGCAAGAAAAAAGCAAAAAATCAAAAAAGCAAAAAAAGTCCCGAATCTTTGTGTGCAATCCTTATGGCGGAAAGCACCGCAAGTCCCCGTCAGGCCTCAGTTGAGGCAGTCGCAATGACAACACAGGCGGGGGGGTTGCAACTGCGGCAGTGCACGAGTGGTCATAGGTGTG
>JAAEMK010000801.1 GCA_024225635.1 Desulfobacteraceae bacterium
GCTGGGTTCTTCAGACCTGAGAACCGGAGGTTTTTCTTTTGCTGGTAGCAGCACAGCAGGAGCTGGGTTCTACAGACCTGAGAACCGGAGGTTGTTCTTTTGCTGGTAGCAGCACAGCAGGAGCTGGTTTCTTCAGACCTGAGAACCGGAGGTTTCTTGAGATATTCAAACTTGATATCTCGGGGTTTTCTTGAGATCTTCAGACTTGAGAACTCAGAGGTTTGGTTGCCAGGATCAGGTCTTCGCCAGTTTGAGGACTTAGGGAGAAGAGGGTTCCTGGATGCTGGATTTTCAGTTTCGTTCTTCAGAGATCTTGAATAGTTTCTCCTCAGGGAAGATTTTCTTAGAATGTCACCGGGCACCCAATTAGCGTGAAAGGGAGGCAAACTTCTGACAAGTCTTCGAATATTCAGAACGAAAATGGTCGTGGAAGAAGACACAATTTCAGGCAAACTTCTATTATCGTTCACAGGAAAATTCTACAAAATATTACATTAATAACTATTTTTAGGTTAAAAAATGACAAATTACCTAAGAAAATGTCGCGCTTTCTAGCTAATGTGATGTTGAGGTGCTGGTGTACTCTTTAAAAATATTCTTAAGTCTGAAATTTGATTGAGTTTAAAAAAGAGAAAAACCCAAAAGTTCCACTTCACTGAAGTATGCAGCTGTACATTTCTAGAGCTGCCTGTGTTATGAATACAACGGCTGCGCGTTGAAAATAGTCAGGGCTGGATAAAAATCATTGAGGCTTTGTGAAAAACTGCCGGTGACAATCCACCAAGACAGAGAAAAAAGTTTTCTTTCAAAATGTAAACTTTTTTGGTAAAAATTAGAGTACGTGTGTAAAAGTGCATGTGTCCTAAACAGCGCTTACGATTACAAAGACTAAGACACAGACTATCGAATTCTTCTTAAGTTTGTCCAAACTTTCTTGCTTCACACTTTAGGTCAGTCTAAGGGTCCTTTGTTGAACTCGGCAGCGTTCTCTGCATTCACGGGGACCTTCTCGACCTTCTTGAGCACATTAAGGTACTGAGTCACGGAGAGCACGGCCTGCTCGTTACTCTGGGCGTCGTTCTCGGTGTTCACGGAAACCTTCTCGATCCCCTTGAGCATCTCATAGTCCTGGGGCGTGGAGAGCATGTCCCTCTCAGTCTGCTTCTTGTCCACCACCTGGACTGGTCCAGGTGCACACTCCTGCATGTTTAGACGAGTTAGTACAGAACTATAACGATCAATCCAATCGGATGAAGATCTGGTACCTGAGAATCTCACCCATTTTGCCGGGTGAGCGTAGTGCGCAGGTACACAGGCTGGTTGGTTCCTAGGCACGGCGGGCCTGTCCGTCTCGTCGTCAGCGTCATCATCAGGGCTCTCGGTGTCTTCATCCCTCTTGAGCTCATCCAGCGAGGCAGATCTCATCCCCCTCGGCTCGCCAACCATAGTGGTCTTACCACCGATGAAGGCGACAGTGTTACCTGGGACTTCTTGTTTAGCATCATCAAGAAGTTTCTTGGCTTCGACAGCTGGGCAGATCAGGATCAGTCTCTGGACAGCCAATCTCAAGGCTTTCAGCTTCTTTGATTTGTAAGGAAGGGATTTTTCTCTGGAGTCTCTGGGCCTCATTCCCACTGTCACAGTCCTGACGAGCCCCTTGTTGTCGATCTCCACCTCCTGCACCTTGCAGATCCGGTAGTCAGCCTTGCCCACCTTGTGATCATACTTGACAAGACAAACATCTCCAACTCTTAAGTTAGGTTTCTCATCCTTCCATTTGTTGTAGGGAATCAGGGAGGAGAATACTTGGCTGTACCACTCGTTCCACCAAGCCCCCACCACCTCTTCCATCCTTTTCTGATTCTTGACAAGTCTACTTGGCTCATCTGCAGACAGGTTAATGTCTTGGTCATGGGTGGCTGTTTTAGCTCTCAGCAGGAGGTTGGGGGTGACAGGCAGGAGGTCTCCCTCGGCCTTACCGTGGACCCTGACCCCCAGGGGTCTGTCATTGATGATATCGGCGGCCCTGGCGAGCACACTCTCAAACTCGGCATAATTCAACTCACCCCCAGAATGCAAGTGGATCAGGCTCTTCTTCATCATTTTTACTCGTGACTCGGCCAACCCATCCCTGAACTGACATCCAGGAGGAGTGAACCTCCAGGCAATCCCTCTCTTAGCAGAGCTGCTGGAGATTTCATCCCATCCCCACTTTTCAGGATCTTCTTCCTCTACAAATGTGGCGGCCTTCTTGAGATTGCTCCCCCGATCGCTATAGACAGTCTTGGGATCCCCCCTGATGGCACAGAATGTGTTCCAGGCTGTGAGGAAGGCATCAGTCCCCTGCTTGTAGGCTAACCTGATGTCCACAGCCCCGGTGTTGAGACAATTGAACAGGACTGGCCATACCTTCAGCTTGGACCTGGCGTTGTTCATGGCCTTCACCATGTAAGGGCCGGCCAGGTCCACACAGAGGTGAGTGAACGGCTTGCATGGAATGTCAAACTTCTCCTTGGGGAGGTCCCCCATCTGCTGCTTCAAGGTCTGCTGCTGGTGGACCTTGCAGAATGTGCACTCGTTTACCACACTCTCTGCCAAGCTCCTGCCCCTGACAATCCAAGCATACTTTCTGGATCTGAACAGCGTGTCTCCGGCATGCCTGCGGTGGTCCTCCTCGTGAGCCATTATCATGTACAGCCTGGCCAACCTGGACTTGGGAGACAACACGGCCAGCTTCTCTGGTCCCAAGAGCGACTTCATGGCCAGGCCCATCCTTCCCTTGGTCCAGCACACACAGCCTTGCCAGAATACAGCTAACCCAGACAGATCCTGGGTGGTGAGCATTCCAATAGTTTCCTCCATAGATAGGACTAACATCATGTAGTCAGCCCGCTCGTAGTCCAACACGTTCAGCTCGTCGTAGATGCTCCTCTTGTCCTTACAGCGGGAGGCAATGATATACCTGGCCATGATGCCACGAACCTTCAGCATACTATCCGAGTAGTTCATAATTTTCTTGAGGCTGGAAAAACTTGTGAAGCTGGCGATGTTGTTGACGAAGGTGTAGAACTTGCTCCTCAACTCCTCCTTGGGGATCAGATGGACAGCAGGAGCCTGGGGGTCTGGCTGATCAGTTGAGCCTGACTGAAGCTGGCTCGGGGGGGAGGCAGATCTTATCCCCCTCCCCGACCCCTCTGCATTGGTCTTACCAACAGCAGGGGATTGCTTCAGAAAATCTCTGCTTACAGGCCAGGTCTCTCTCCTCTCCCTCA
>JAAEMK010000802.1 GCA_024225635.1 Desulfobacteraceae bacterium
CACATCTTCTGCACTCCACGTAAGCGGTCCCATGTTGTCGAACTGGAAACCGTCTGCCGTGTACATGTTCTTGTACTTCATCTTCAGCTCGTTGATGCGTTCCTGATTTTCTTGACTGTAGAAGTTGATCTTCTCCCCTCCAGCCGTGACATAGAAAGCGCTTGGCTGACGCTGATTCGAATTCTCAAACACCTGTGCCTGCGGATTCAACGTCGTCTGTGGAGGAGGTGGGAGGTGGTTTGATGCTCCCATACTCGACTGTTCTGGATGGGAAGATTGAACCATGGCCGACTTTGGTTGGACGCAATTTCCTTGCATTTCTTGCTGTTGGTATTGTGGATTGAACGTTCGAGCTGTCGCAATGGCATCAACGAAAGCCGGATCTACACCAGTCGTGAGTGCGACGCCCTGTCCGGTATTCCCTTGAAACGTTCCTTGCATCCGTGGGCGGTAAGAGTTTCGATAACCCGTGCCATAATTGTTGCCGCCATTCTGTATTCCCTGGAATCGGTAGTTGTTTTGTCCAGGGAACCTCTGCCCTTGATAACTCGGCGGGTTATTGAACCTTTCACCACCCACTCCTGTTGCTGTTTGAAATGTTGGACGGATTTCTGGTCTCCCTTGGAATGTCCCAAATTGTTGTAGACGTTCCCTTTTGATTGGGCGAAATTCAGAATGTATCAACGGACAACGTAATTGCACGTGTCCAAACTGTTGACACTGCCGGCATTTGATCTTGTTCAATCCAGGGGCACAGTCTTTGTCCAGATGGTAGGCATTGCAGTTGCGACAGGTTCGCATATCCTTGACCGAAAAAGTGTTTGCCTGATCAGTTGAACTGGCCTTTTCATATCCCGCGCTTGCATTCCGCCCTGAACCGACTCGTTGTTGAGGAGGCAATGCCTGCGAAGGCACCACCGTTCCCTTCACCGCCGCAGAAATACGCTTCTTGTCTTCCTTCTTGATGGCTTCTGCGAGAATGAAATCGAACGTGAAATTCTCAGAG
>JAAEMK010000803.1 GCA_024225635.1 Desulfobacteraceae bacterium
AACTTTGATTATCGTTCGAACCTGTATAATAACGAAATGGGCTTCTTTTACCAGGATGATGCGCTGCGGGATGATCTGATAGAAGTCTTCGAACTGTTGAAATCCACATCACTCCGGTGGGGGACACCTGAGTGGCTGGAAATGCGTAGAAAGACCATGGAAAGCGACAGCAAAAAGGCCGGGCCGGCACGTAAGCAGCGTGGCACATACAAGACCTTACGCGGACTTGGGATGGAGTACCTATTCTAGCAAAGATATAACACAGCAGTTTTCTGCTTCGTGCCTGCGATGACAAAGGTCACCGCTGCGGTAGTTGTCAAGGAAGATGTCGCATTATTTAAGCCGCTTTAACTTTGAGTTTACCCTCCTTTTCGGTCGATTTATTCGGGTTTAAGAAGACGATATTTTCGTGCTCCCAGTTACGAGACGGTCCGGACCAACGCTCGGGACGTTGGACCTTGGCTGTTGCGTAGAGGATGTTGCGTTGCTCGAGAATCGCGATATCCTCACCACGATGGCGCTGACCCGGCGTGACGAACTTCAAGGCGCTGTGGCGGTGAATTTCGTTGTACCAATGCTGGAATCCAGCAACCCACTCACGGGCTTGCTGAAGGCTGTCGAAGGGTTTATCGGGAAAGCCAGGATGATACTTCAAGGTCTTGAACAGGGCCTCAGAGTAAGGATTGTCGTTGCTGACAGAGGGTCGACTAAAAGACGGCATGACCCCGAGCCGCTGTAAGGTCGCCAGCATGGTGGCCCCCTTCATGGGAGAGCCGTTGTCCGAATGCAGGGCTAGGGAATCAGCACCCACCCCTTCACGCAGATGGGCCTTGTGAAATATCGTGGCGGCGTGTTCCGCTGATTCGGTCTCGAAGACCTCCCAGCCCACAATCTTACGGCTGTAGACGTCCATGATCAGGTAGAGGTAGAAGAAGCAGCCTTTAACCGTGGTGGCCAAATAGGTGATATCCCAACTCCACAGCTGGTTCGCAGCGCTGGCTTGCAGCGGTGTCGGACGATGGTGCCTGGGCGCCTTGGCCTTGCCGCGGTGGGCCAGCTGATCGGCCTCACGCAGCACCCGGTAGAAGCTCGATTCCGAGGCGATGTAGCGGCCACGATCCGCGAGTATCGGAACGATCTGGCTTGGGGGCATGCGAGCAAATTCCGGCTCATTCGCGATCGCCAGGATCTGCCGGCGTTCGTCCTCGGTGAGCTTATTGGCGGGCGCTCGCTGCTGACCCGCCTGCTGGCGGCCATCGGCCTTCACCTCACCCGCCTCACGCCAGCGTTGCAGTGTGCGTGGTGAGATCGCCACCACGCGACAGGCCTCCGTTACCCGGGCGCCGGCGGCACAAGCCTCATCAATACAGGCCGTCACTTCCTGTCGCTCCCAGAGCTCGATTTTTCGTCCTCGGGCTCCCCCCAGATCGCCTGGACTTTTTTTTGGAGTACCAAGAGGGCCGCCGTTTCCGCCAACGCCTTGTCTTTGCGTCTCAGTTCGGCCTCCAATTGCTTGATCTGCTTGGTCTGTGCGCTCAGCTGAGCCCGATCGACCTTGGGAGACACCGAGGCATTGGCCTGCAGGCAGGTGTCGCGCCAAGCGCTGATCTGCTCCGGATACAGCCCTTTACGCCGGCAGTACTCGCTGAGCTCTACCTCGTTGAGGCTGGCCGTCTCCACCACGACAGAGAACTTCTCCGCGCTACTCAGTTCACCCGAGGACGCCTGTTGTTTGGCCGAGGTATTCCCGGTGGAGCGTTGGTGCTTGATGCGCCAGGAATAAAGGGTATCTTTCGGGATCCCCGTGTCTCGGGCCAGGTCTGGAATCGGGATATTGTTCGGCGGCAACATCTTGGCGATGATGCTGGATTTAAACTCTTCAGAATAGTGTCTCATGGATCTCATTCTCAGTGGCAATCGTGGGAGGCCGGGCCAATCGCTCGGCGCCCGCTGGTGTCTCATGTCCAGTCGCCCTACGGGCTCCTTCCCATGAGACACCAGCGGAACAATAATCTCCCATCCAGTGATGCCCCCTTGTTCAAACAAAGACTCTCAAGGAGAGGCGACATCTATCCTGACACAGGGGGAAACCAAGGGTTACTCAAAATCATACGTTGACAACTTCAGCCGGGAAATTGAAAAAATTCTTACGCTTGTAGATTCAAAGAAATGGTCATGCTACACAGATATCTATAAAGAGTACTCCAAAAAATCACATTCTCCTGGTTTTCTTCGTTATAAACGGACTGTCATCGGAGCCATTGAACAGTTTGATATTCATGGCAGATACCCTGATGGAAGACGCAGGCATGAACTTTTCGAAAGGGGGTCTTATCCCTTGTTGTCACAGGAATTCAAATCCATCATCGACCTTTACTGTGAAGTGGAAAGGAAACGTGGCAAGAAACTTACTACCATTTATACAGAATCTCATAATGCATCAACATTTTTCTTATCCCTCCAGCATAAAGGCATTAACAGTCTAGATAAAATTACAGAAGAAGCCGTACTTTCAATATTTATGTCTCCAGATGACACACTACTCAGGAGTTGTTCTTATAAAAAAAATGTTGCTGCAGTATTGAAAGCGTGTATCCCTTATCATTCAGAAACATGTCCCCAAGTTTTGTCTTTTCTTCCAGCGTTAAGGGAAATTAGAAAAAATATACAATACCTTACGCCGGAGGAAATCCAGAAAGTTAAGGGCACACTGGCTGATGGTGGCAACCAACTTACGCTCCGTGATAAAGCGATTGGTATACTTGCGTTTTATAGAGGACTTCGATGTTGCGATATTGCAGGATTGACACTTGACTCCATTAACTGGGACAGTGATTTCATTGATATCAGACAGCAAAAAACACAGATCCCTCTTGAACTTCCTTTAACAGCCGTTACCGGTAATGCCATTTATGACTATCTAACCTCAGAGCGTCCCTCCACAAAAAGCAGATATATTTTTGTTTCGCAACATAAACCATACGAGCAACTGAAAAACAGAAGCCTTGGCAATGTGGCAGTAAAGATCATGAAAGTTGCTGGTATTCGCCAATCCAAAGGTGATCGGAAAGGATTTCATATTTTCCGCCATCACTTTGCTACAGCACTTTTGGAGAATGGAGTCCCCCAGCCTGTTATCAGCAGAACACTGGGTCACACTTCGCCAGATTCCCTTGAATCATATCTAAGAGCAGATTTTCCGAAATTGAAGGAATGCGCCATCAACATGGAACGTTTCCCTGTGCCAAAGGAGGTGTTTTCCCATGAATAAATTTACTTCTTTTCTTGCGCCGCACATGCAGGCATATGTTTTCTATAGGAAAGCATCTGGACATTGGAATGAAGCATCTTATGAGCCCAACCTCGTCCTGTTTGACCGGTACTGCAAGAAACAATATCCAAATGCGGCACTTCTTTCTCAGGAAATGGTGAATGGATGGTGCCATAAACGCGACACGGAAACTAACAATTCATGCAGATCAAGAATCTTTGTTGTGGCTAGTTTTATACGATACTTGAGAATGCGCGAAAAAACAGATGTTATGGGGCCCGATCTTCCACGCAAAGAGCGGTGCACATATATTCCTCATTCTTTTACAGATGTTGAACTGGAAAAATTTTTCCATGCCTGTGACCATCTGCCTTCCGCATCCCACACTCCCGAACAGCGTTCGAGGAAGATAACTATTCCTGTATTTTTCCGTCTTCTTTACAGTAGTGGAATACGAACCAATGAGGCCAGAATACTGAGGGTTGAGGATGTCGACTTGTGCCATGGGATTTTAAACATCCGTTATTCCAAAGGTCATGCCCAGCATTATGTCGTGCTGCATGACTCCATGCTTGAAGTCTTAAAAATATATGATGCAGCAATACACAAACAGCACCCTCACAGGGCTTATTTTTTCCCAGCCAGGGGCAACACTTTCCATACAAGGCAATGGGTACAGACAAACTTTCGTGAATTGTGGGATAAATATAACAGCTCTCATGCTACTGCATATGAACTCAGACATCATTATGCCATAGAAAACATTAACCGCTGGACAGGTGAAGGCTTTGGATTTGTCGCAAAACTGTTTTATCTCAGTAAAAGCATGGGACACAGTACACTGGAAAGCACGAAGTATTATTATTCCCTTGTCCCTGGCTTGGCTGGCATCTTGGAAGAAAAAACAGGAATGGATTTCGAAAATATTTTGCCGGAGGTGGATTATGAAAAAAGCGAAGAATGAATCCGTTATAATCGCACGCCATATCAATGCCTTTTTGAATGAATATGTTCCTTCCCAGAAAAGCCTCAGCAGTCATACATTGAAATCCTATCAGTATGCACTGTCCTTATACATCGGTTTTCTGGAGACAAAAAAAGGAATAAGTGCTGAACACCTGTGTGGTGGATGTTTCAGCAGGAACATTATCGAGGAATGGCTGCAATGGCTGATGGAACTGCGTGGCTGCAGCCCGGAAACTTGTAATAACCGCTTAGCATCCTTAAGGGCATTTCTAAAATACCTGGGGAATAGAGAAATCCTTCTGCTGTATCTTTTTGAAGATGCAACACGAATTCCACGGAAAAAGGAAATACACAAAAAAATAAAAGGGATGAGCAAAAAAGCAGTACATGTGTTGTTATCGATTACGGATTTATCCACAAAAGCAGGGCGAAGGGATCTAGCACTTATGATAATTATATACAGTACTGCCGCCAGAATAGATGAAATTCTGTCTTTAAAAACAAAGCAACTTCATTTGGATGCACAAAAGCCGAATGCCACCATCATTGGAAAGGGAAGCAAAATAAGAACACTGTATCTTCTACCTAAGGCAGTTGCTCATTTAAAGAAATATCTGAAAGAATTTCATGGTGATACTCCAAATCCGGAGGCTTATGTTTTTTATTCAAGGAATACCGGAGTATATGGAAAGTTGAGTCAGACTGCAGTAAACAAGCAACTGAAAAAACATGCCAGAGCCGCACATGAAATGTGTAATGAGGTGCCACAGGATCTTCATGCTCATCAGTTAAGGCATGCCAAGGCCGCTCATTGGTTAGAAGACGGCATGAATATCATACAGATTTCATTTCTTTTAGGGCATGAGCAGTTACAGACAACAATGATCTATATGGACATTACCATAGAGCAGGAATTTAAAGCCCTTGCCACACTTGAAGATGAGAACGACAAAAAGATACCAAAGAAATGGAAAAATGCAAAAGGTGGACTGGCACGATTCTGTGGTGTTAAGTCAATTAAAAAGTAAATAAAAAATCCAAACCTTTTACGATTAAAACCCTTAAATATCAGTCGTTTTGAAAAAAGGTTTGGATTTTATTTAGGTTTGGATAACGCAGAAAATCCAAACGTTTGGATTTTGCTCGCCATACCTATGCAGTCCACTGCCTGAGGCAATGGGTGTTGCAAGGGAAGGATCTGGCCGCCTATTTGCCGATTTTGAAAGCCTACCTGGGTCATGATTCGTTTCGTGACACGGCCCGTTATCTGAGGCTGACAGCTGAACTGTATCCTGATATCACGGCAAAAATGGAACAGGCCTTTGGTGATGTCGTCCCCCCAACTGGAGGCAATAGCCATGGCACCGACTGATTTTGCCAAAGCACTCTCGCATTATTTGGGCGTTCATCTGCCAGGACAGCGCAACCTCAGCACCAACACGCTCAAATCATACCGGGATACCTTCAAGCTGTTTCTGCGCTACTGTAAACAGGACTGCCATCTCGCCATTGAAAAACTCTGTCTAAGACACATCGACAAGCCGCTGATTCTGGGTTTTCTACAGTGGCTCGAGAAAGACAGGCATAACGGGGTGTCTACCAGAAACCAGCGACTCGCCTGTCTCCATGGATTTTACCAGTATCTGCAGCTCGAAGAGCCGGCCGAACTGTTGGCCTGTCAGAAAATCTTGTCGATTCCGATGAAGAAAGCGCCAGCGCCGACCATCAATTACCTGATGCCTGAAGCCTTAAAGCTGATCTTGGCCCAGCCAGACGCATCGAAAGCTCATGGGCGCCGTGACTTAACCTTGCTGTGTGTACTCTATGATACTGGCGCGCGCGTCCAGGAGGTGGCGGATCTCTGCATTGAGGATGTGCGACTGGATCCGCCACCCCTGCTGACGCTGACCGGCAAAGGCCGTAAACAGCGCCAGGTTCCGCTCATGTCGAATACCCAGGCCCTGGTCAAACAATACATGGACGAAGTCTTTTCGAGCCTTCAGAACATGCCGGATCATCCGCTGTTTTTTAATCGACAGCACGGGAAATTGACACGCGCGGGGATTGCTTACATCCTGGCTAAGTATGTGTCTCAAGCCAGAGAAAAATCACCCATCATTCCAGATAAGGTAAGCCCGCATGTGATCAGGCACACCAAGGCGATGGAGTGGCTTCAGGCCGGTGTCAGTCTGATCCATATCCGCGATTTGTTGGGGCATGTGGATATTGCAACGACTGAAACTTATGCGAGAGCCGATACTGAAATGAAACGAAAAGCCCTGGAAAATGCCTATCCAGAGATGGTTACCACGCATCTACCACATTGGGTAAAGGATGAAGCCTTACTCACTTGGTTGGCTAGTCTGTAGCGATTTGCTTCACCGTTTTATGTAAAGTAAATTCGGGTATTGGTCATAAAAACTGTGGCTTTACCCGATTTACTTTCCATAACGAGTTACTATTCATAAGGGAGTCCAGTCTCGCCGATATTGAGCAACATCCTACTGGATGATCTCGACAAGGAGTTGGAGAAGAGAGGGCACAAATTCATCCGCTACGCAGAT
>JAAEMK010000804.1 GCA_024225635.1 Desulfobacteraceae bacterium
AATTGGTTCACACATTGTATATCTGTGACGCGCTCACTTGAAACGACACAAACAGAAGTGTTACAACAACACACACACACACAGAATCATGGGATGAACGCACACACTCACACGAACGAAGCAGACGCATGATTCGAATCATTACAGAGAGAGGGTTGTGGATGAGTAGAGAGAATGGTGCGTAATATATCATCACTCCTCTCTTCCTTCTGATCAGCCTCTTGACCATTCGATGGAAACTTGATCAGCTCATTGAAGACACTCACACGATTCAGGTAGCGATCCCCACTTGTGCGTATTCTTTCTCCAGTACAGATCTTCTTATGGCATTTGAAATTATTCAAGCGCTTGGTTATGTAGTTCTGACAGAGCTCGCAGCGGAAGGTCTTGGCGTAGTACATGAAGTTGGTGATCAAGGAGTAGTGGTAGCCTGACTTATCGATCCGCATGTCCCCATTCTTGCCCTTCTTCTGTCTCTCGCTTCGCCGCATGAGCCGGCAGGTGTTGTCCAGCTCAGGCAGCAGCTCGTAGACATTGACTCGCACATCGAACGTTGATTCGAGTCTCGTCAGCTCGCTCTCTTTGATGTCACCCTTCCATTTAGCCGATAGGTTGTAGTCACGACGATACTTATCCTTCAGCTCGTTCACCTTCGTCTGGAACTTGTCTGGTATCTGGTTGTTGTTTATATGAACGGCTAGGCACCTGTTGGATGGAGTATAAGTAGTAGTTGGAAAGTATGAGTAAGTTCTAACTTCAGCCACAAGTAGTTGTCTTACCTGAAGAAGGACTCTGGGTGCTTCATGCTGGTGTTGTACTTGTCTCGAGTCAGCCTCATGACGCCCTTGCAACGCTTGAGATAGATAGGAAGCGCTGGTGCGACTCGCTTCTGTGCGCAGAGCTCGCATGCGGTTTCATGTTCATTCGGAGGAGTGGAAGCTATCGCACGCTTCCGTGATGATGACGTCACTTCTTCACGTTCAGGATCGCATTCCTCTTTAAGGTGGGACTCCTTCATCATTATCTCTCTCTTATCGAATAGAGCATCAACTAAAGTTGGAGAGCGTCAACTACAGAGCTTGTAGAAGCTGTGATCAATATGAAGGGATGGAGATCCCTCAGCGCGAGGCGTCTGGTGGCAGAC
>JAAEMK010000805.1 GCA_024225635.1 Desulfobacteraceae bacterium
CGAAGCAAGTAGGGTATCCCCTCGTGCTCCACGTCCCATCGTCATTGAAGGTCGCCCTCTCCACAGTGACGTTCCTTCTCTCTTCGAACACCACTTTATAAGGGCCCATGTAGCGTTCCTTCTCCAGCCATCTTCTGGAGGTAACCATCACTAGAGTACCTTCTCCAAACCACTTTTGGGGCGGCCTTTCCCACGGATCCTCCGGCGCGTCCCTTTGCTTGGGAGAGACTCTCGGCGACGGCTTTACCTTTCGAGGCTTCGGCGTTGTTTGGGTGCCCAAGTGTCCCACGGCCTTTATCGTCGGCTTTCCCGTGACTTTGCCCGTATAACGTCGGATAAACTCTATCATAAGTCGGAGGAGTCTCGGCGGCACGTCGGTCACCCTTCCCGCCTCTGCTTTCTCGAGGAATTCCACTAAAACTGTCATATCCTGTCGTTGCTTTTCCGATTGCTCCTGCCTCGTCGGCTTCCTCGGTTGCAAGCTCTCTTTGGTCTTGACGAGTTCCTCTTCCCACTTTTGCCTGCACAGCAGAACAGTCTCGCGCCCTTCGGCCGCCGTAACCCTGACACCGTTTTGGTAGCCTTGGAAGAATTCCCTCGTCGAATTCGGTCCCATCGTTTCCGGCGGCACCCGATAATGGATCGATAGTGGGTTGAATTGGTCGAGCCTTGGAAGCGGAAGAACCGACGTAGACGCCGACAACGCGCGGTAATGCCATCCCCCTAGCCTTCGCGGCGGTAACGGGTGCACCACAGGGTCCACTTCATTGAGCGGCAGAGTCACCGGAAGTCTTGCCCTCGGCGACGGCTGCAATCTCTGCCTGCTTCGAAAGCTCGGAATAAACTCCGGCGCCCGCGCATCCAACTGTGACTTTTGCTCCTCGTTTGTCGACGCCGCTCCGACGATCATAACTCTGGGTTCTGCGATGACCGTCTCTTCCTCCCTCCCTTTCCTCGCCTCGGCGGGGAAAGTCTCGATACTTGACGGAAAGGACTCTTTTAGCAATTCCAACTCGGCGTCTGTTGCTTGTGCCATCGCGCGGGGCTTTATATGGGCGGTGAGTACGTCTGGCAATACAAAATCGTCTTTGAACTGCAGCTGTCTCACGCAGCA
>JAAEMK010000806.1 GCA_024225635.1 Desulfobacteraceae bacterium
CCGATCTTATAAAATCTTCTGTTGTAGGGCTATAGCCAAACAGAGGGAATTTCATTTGAGAAAAACATTTTTTAAATTTGCTACCAACTTAGTTGGACCTTGACCAGAGTGAGCACACCTCAACTTTGTCCCTCAACTTGGGCCTCAACCTGAGCCTCAACCTGGACCTCAACTGAGGCCTTAACCTGGCCCCAACCTGGGTTTCAACTAGAACTAGAACACAGTTAGTGTATAGAACTTCACAGCTCTTATAAAGGCAAATTTAGGAGATCTTTCTGATCTTGTTAAAATACAGTGTGTTCCATTCAAAGCGGACTGAGGAAGGGGGCTGTTGTAAGCTTACTTTGGCAGTTCTGAGGGCCTAAAGGGCTTCTATGTGACCCCAAGACTGGGCGCAAATTACTTTTAGGTCAGAAATGCACTTAAATGATTTTAATATTAATTCAGGCAGTTAGCTAGAAAAGAGGAAAAATCAAGATATGGTGATTTGAGCACAATATACAGGGTGTTCCAAAATCGACTCATGCTTCAATCAACCACTTCATACACCTTGTAACTTTAATTTATGGCCTCCAAGGTTGTTAGAATGAAGGAATCTCATGTGAATGCAAGGTTGTTAAGGTCCATGGTAGTCAAAATTCAATACAGGGAAAAGAAATCATGTTTGGGACACCCTGTATATTGTGCTCAAATCACCAGATCTTGATTTTTCCCTTTTTCTAACTAACTGCCTGACTCATTGTTAAAATCATTGAGGTGAATTTCTGACCTAAAAGTAATTTGCGCCCAGTCTTGGGGTCACATAGAAGCCCCTTGGGCCCTCAGAAGTGCCAAAGTAAGCTTACAACAGCCCCCTTCCTCAGTCCGCTTTGAATGGAACACCCTGTAGTTTGATTTGACTTTGCTTGCTTTAAGAATTGCTCATTTGAGCACTGAGGTAATTGGCTACTACATATGCTAA